>JAFUJZ010000006.1 GCA_017467965.1 Clostridia bacterium | reverse complement strand
ACGGTATAGCAAACGAGGCTATGAAAGCAACTGTAGCAGACATGTCCTTAAAATGTTATCTTATGGCACTTGCTGAAGGTGGCATTGTAACATCAATAACCGGAAAACAACTCGATACCGTCTTGGATTGCGTATCTGATAAAATGTTAGAATCAATGATTGAAAATGTGACTGCCTTTGAGGTGGATATAATTATGGAAAATCTAAGAAAAAGTCTTAGCGATGATACTATGCAGAAAGCTTGGCAACGAGTGTTTATGGAAGTTTCGACGGAAATGGCTGAAAGTACACTAAAAAGTACAATTGACACAGCGGTGACTACATGGTCAGGGATAGGTACGGCTTATGATCTTTTCATTACTGGAGCAGATATTATACAGCTGAATTCAGAAGTAAGGCAACTGATTCAAGCGAAAAACATGGATGACCCAACAATACATGTATTCCTTGCTCCTCAAAAATGACTTTATGAAAAGTAAATAATAATACATGCTAAGAAACTATTTCGGACATAAATACTTATTTCTAAGGAAGATAAAACCATGAATGGATTTATGCAGCACTTTACAAAAAGGATTCCTTAAAGGTATTAAAAATTACAGAAGGAGAAATTAAAATACGATATGAGTGATATGATTAATACTTATCCTAATGATAACGCAAAGTTTACTGAGCTACATAAGATATGTGCAGAGAGAAGAAAACAGGAGCAAACCCTTAAGAGCAGAAAAGAACTTGTTCCAAGGATAGAACGCGAAATCGGAGAAATTGAAAGAAAAATTGCAAAGAATAACGATATAGTAAAAAAACCAATACCCAAGTATAAAATGCACATATATTTTAATATAAAAGATTTTAACACCAGTGTGGCGGGTGGAATCATTGGTGTTCTTGCTGTGGCATCTATGTTTGTATCGGGATATTTATATAACAGTGCAGATATTTCTATTTTGAAATCTTATCCGATTTTATTAATTGCATCAGCTTTAATAGGTGTATTTATAACACTGTTAGGACCTGTATCAATCGAACTGTTGGATGAATTAATACATTATAAATCATATAAAAAATCTGCACAAAGAAACAGAGAAGAAGAGAAAAAACGCGCCGAAGAGTTTATGAGCAATCTTGACAGCCATTATGCCGAGATAGAACAAAAGAGACGTCAGATAGAGGACACAAAACGTGAGATTATAGCTCTTGAAAATATTCTCAGAAAACCGCTTAATCTTAATGTTGATATAAGAATACCCGAGGAACTGAAATCCTATGAAGGTATTTTGGTGTTGGGAAGATACATATCCAGTGGCAGAGCATATACCGTTCAGGAAGCAGTAAATTTGTATTTTAACGATGCGGCACAGCAGAAAATGCTTAGAGAGGCTCAAATGCAAACTGCATATGCACAACAGCAGGCAGAAAACGCAAGAATTGCGGCGGAAAATTCCGAAGCTGCACTGCAGCTTGCTCGTGAAACTGCAGCAAGTGCAGAAAGAGCAGCTGATGCGGCACAGACTGTAGCCGATTATGAACGTTTGAATTATTGGGAACGTGTAGCAAGAAATGCCCAAAATAAGTAATTAATATAAGTACAGGAGCAGAATACTCTGCTCCTGTTTGTATAAAGGGATGACATTATGAAAAAGAGAATATTAGCTTTACTGGTACTAAGTGTTGTATTATTTGCAGGATGTCAGAAAAAAGAAGAATCAAAACACCATGTGATGCAACAACCGGAAACACAAGAGCAAATCGAATATGTGACCGAGGAGGAAACCGAGGAAGTAACTGAAGAACCAACTCAGCTGCCAGCAGAAGAAGGCGAAAAGCATATTGACAAGTTTACTATATACAGTGAATATAATGCAACTGAGGCAAAACAATATGACAGGATAGATTATCTCATATTTGACAGGGCACATATTGAGGACTATAGCTTTATGAAGAATATTGAGGTAAAAAAGCTGCAGGTTCTGACGAGTAATTATCCTGTGGATTTGGGATGCGTCAATACAGAATATATTGAGGCAATATTTATTCGTGATGCTGTGATTGAAAACGGAAATGCGTTAAAAGATGCGCCAAATTTTACAAATTTGATAATAAAAAACTCAAATAATATGGAAGTGGATTTAAGCTTTTTGAATTTGTGCAAAAATATTGGCTATATTGAGCTTTACAACTGTTGTGTGAAAGATTTGACGTTTGCCGAAAGTCTCACAGAGCTGAAGTCAATTTTGGTGGAAAACTCGCAGATAAGTGATTTGAGCCCGCTTGCCAGCTGTATCAATCTTGAAGAAATTGAGATAACCGAAGGTAGAGTGCATGATATAAGTCCATTGTCCGGTCTTTTGGAATTAAGGCGGATTGATTTAAAGGACAACTATATCACCGATATATCTCCGCTTAAAGCATGCCTGGAAAACAACCTGCAGTATGTGTATCTTGAAGAAAACTTTATTACTGAAGCGGACGTATTTGAGTACGCAAAAGATGCGGAAGGAATAAACTTGTCAAAAAATTATCTGACCAAAATTCCTAGAGGACTTTTGGTTGATGGAGTAATATCTGACCTGAGCAGTAATAACATAGCCCAAATATCGCCGGAAGAATTTGAATTGCTGGAAGAGAAAAATGTAATTGTAAATCTGTTTGACAATCTGTTAGATAGCGAAACTATGGAGAAATTGGTAATGTCAGGTGGCGTGTATTTAACTACATACGATGATGTACATATTCAGGAAGAAGAAGCTATTGAATTCAATGACAAAATGCAACTTATTCTTGAAAAATGCAATGTTGGTGATGATAAAGAAAAAGTTTTCAGGACGCTATATTATGTTGCAAATAACTGCACACCTGATTATGCCGAAGCTTCAGAACACAGAAACAACGCATACGGTGCCTTATTCGACAGCGCAATGTGCATGGGAATGACAGATATCACAGATTCGATTTTAAGGCATATGGGCATAATGACAAAGCAATATCACGGAGACACTGACGACCTCTATGACAATGAGAGACATGTGTGGAATGTGGTGTACATAGACGGAGAATGGTATCATTGCGATGCAACATATTCTGTGGCATATAAAGACGCAAATAACATACCAAAGCTCGTTTTGTTAAGTGATGACGAAATTGAAAAGTTTGGTCATATATTGGATGCGCAGAATCATTATCCGTGCGATGTATTAGTAGATACAAATGAACGTGAAGAGCTGAAACAAAAAATGACACCATAAGGTGTCATTTTTTCTTATAAAAATTATTTAATTTCGCCCTGCATAGATTGCTGACGTTTAATTTTCTTGGATGTGGTTTTGTCGAACTCGACTTCTCTTACTCTTAATCTGCGGATTGTTTTGGAAGAGGGAAGTGTGAGGTTGATTTCTTTGATGATTTCCTTAAGCTTTGCCACTGCTTCGTCGAGCGCGGGGCATATGTCAAGATTGGGAAGAATTTCCGCTGTGACAAAGCCTTCCTCGGCATAGATGAGAATTTCGGAAACAAGGTCAACTGTTGCAAACTTGTTTTCCAATTCTTCGGGAGATACATTTTCACCGTTGGAAAGAATGATAAGATTCTTCTTTCTGCCTGTGATGAAAATGCGGTTGTCTTCAACATAGCCCAAATCGCCTGTATGGAGCCAGCCGTCAGCATCTAATGCTTCGGCTGTTGCTTCGGGGTACTTGTAGTAACCCTGCATTACAGAGGGACTCTTAACAACTATTTCGCCGTCACGGATTTCTACTGTACAGCCCTTAACAACCTCACCAACGTCGCCTTTTGTACTTACGTTGGTAAAATTAGCTGTGGAAATACGGGGCGAGCATTCTGTCATACCGTAACCCTGACAGATAGGAATACCTAAATCAAGATAACCTTTCTGTACCTCGGGAGCAAGATATGCACCGCCGGAATAAAGACAGCGTAATCTGCCGCCGAATACTGACTGTGCGACTACTTGTGGGGGCAGGTTCTTTGCTGTAGCAGCATTCATAATCTGCTTATAAAGTGTTTGAGCAATCATAGGAACAACAAGCATCATTGTGGGCTGGAAAAGCTTGAGATTCATTGCAATACGCATCATTGAATCATTGATGCAGATTGTTGTACCATAGCGAAGTGACAAAAGGAAGTCACATGTCCAGCAATATACATGGTGAATAGGTAGAACAGACAACAATACCTGCTCTGGGTCGCTTTCGCCGTCGGCACAGTTAACGTTGTCGATAAGATTACCATGGGAGAGCATAACACCCTTTGCCTTGCCGGTTGTACCGGATGTGTATACAATGGAGGCAAGGGAAGAAGGGTCAATCTCAATAGGCTCTGCTTCGGGATATTCGCTGATAATTGAGGAAAGTGTTGCCTCTGCATCACTAACATCGTGGAGAGCAACAAAGGCCTTGACTTGAGGGCACGCATTCTTTAAATAAGGCACCATAGCCGCATAACGTGTATCGTAGAAGAAAAGGTTTACATCGGCACGGTTAACAAGGTCTGCTATGTCCTCTGCCTGAAGCTGCGCATCGAGGGGAACCGTAACATTGCCGCCTACGATTGTGCCAAAGTATGCCGCAAGGTACATAGAACTTGACGGACCGATAATTGCTGCATGAACCTTTTCATTACCGAAAACAGATTTGATATAGGATGCAATTTTTCTTGCATCGGAATAGAGCTTTGCATGGCTGTACTCTACGATGTCTTTGCCGGATTTTTCCTTTATGTAGGCTTTATCGCCGAATTCTTCTGCAGAAAGACGCACAAGGTCAGAGAGTGTTTTGATTAATGATTTGTCCATAAAAGTACTCCTTTATTTTAAGGATTCAAAATAACGTATAGCATCGCCTACAGTAGAAAGCTTTAAGATTTCTTCTTCGGCAACCTGAACGTCAAATGTTGCTTCAACTTCGCCGAGCATGCTCATGAAGTCATATGAATTAAAGCCTAAATCTTCAATAAAACGGGAATCCTCAGTAATTGTGTCTGCGTCTACGTCAACATAGTTTACGATAAGTTCTTTGAGCTGGTCTAACATGATAAATCCTCCTAAATATTTTTTAAATTATATCAAGAATTTCGCCTACGGTACGGTCTTTGTTTTCAATACCGCGGAATAATACCTGACAGAGATAATAGTAGAAATATTCCATTTCGTGCTCTGTTACTGCATCATAGCGGTATTCAAAGTTGAAGTTGAGACCATTGTCCTCAACTCGGTGCATAACGGTCAGGTACAAGGGCTGACCTGCAACACCGTTGGAGTACCACATGCTCTTATAGTTGATATCGGGAACATCAATTTCGCCCTTTTGCTGTTTGAGTGTAAGAGGCTGGTATGTGAGGCTCATACATTCATAGCTTGCACCGGGTGTGAGCTTTAAAAGTCTGCCGCGGTTCATTGTGTGAGCAATGGGGTCATAGTTTGCGTGGCGGAAAAGACGGTTTTGTTCGTTCTGAATAATACGGATTGCGTCTATAAATGTTGTCTCGGGCTCAATGATTGTACGAAGAGGGAAGAAATGAATTCTTGTACCGCCTGAGCGTTTTTCAAGAAGTGTACCGCGGCGTGCGATACAGCTCTTAACGGAAATGTCTTTCTCGTTGTTATTGAACTTGGATAATACTGTACGAAGCCCCATCATGAAAAGACATACGGGAGTGATGTTGTTTTCAACACAGAAATTCATAAGACGCTCGGAGGGCTCTTTCTCAAGGTGGAAGGTGGAAATGCCTGCCTCGGGATTACGCGATACAACCATTGCGCTACGCTGGTTGGGATTGCCTGATGCTTTGCGCTGATCCTCCAAACGGTGAATGCCTGAGAAATCTGTGTATATAGGTTCATCACGGTTGATTTCGCCAAGCCAGAATTCCTCATCCTTTTGGAGCATGGGTGAGTTATCTTCATATGCAAGGTCTTTTTCGAGCTGCTTTATGTAGCTTGCCATATCCTTGGGCATATCTGTGTCAAACATTTTGGCAGAGTAGATTTCCAATACATCGCGGTCAAATGCGATAAGTGAAGAGGAGTCCATAATCATATGGTCAACCTTTAAATATACGCCGTTGTAACCGTTGGGGAGTTTAACCATTACTATCTGGTTCATGGGAGAGTTGAATCTCTCGAAAGGCTCATGTGTCCACATTTCCATTTCGCGGTGAGCATCTTCCTCTCTCCAATCAGAAAAATCTACAAGGGGGAAATCACGGTCTTCAAATGGTGCTATATACTGATAAACCGTACCGTCTTCGTCCTGTGTAAAGCGTATACGCATGGATTCCATACGCATACAGGCTTCACGGATTGCTTCTTTCAACACTTCAAAGTTGATGTCGAACTGAAAGTACAAGCCTGTACCGATACAAAGCACCTGGGGAGGGCAGTATTTGATTGTGTAGTTGTGAATGCGCTGTGCAGCTGTTAAAGGATAGCATTTTAACACTGCGCCGTTGATGTTGAACTCTTTCATTTTTATCCCCTTTCATTTATATAAATTTTGATAAAAAGTTTTTGACTTTAGCTTCATACAATGACACATTTTCGTAATATGCCGCCGCATGAGAAGCATTTTCGATAATAACCAATTCCTTGGGGGATTGACAAGCCTCAAAATTTTGCCTGCTCATATATGTGGGCACAAAGTCGTCCTTTTCGCCGTGAATAAAAATAATCGGCACCTTTGTTACCTTTACTGCGTCCAATGTTGAATAATCGCTAAAGCCGTAGCCTGCGTTTTTCCTCGTGAGCATGTTGTTAAAATTCATCACAGGGAATTTGGGCAAATGATAGTCCCTTTTGAGAATATGGGAAAACACATCAAATGGGGAGGTGAAAGCACAGTCTGATACGATTGCCTTTACGTTTTGAGGCAAATTGGGAAGACCCGATGTCATAACAACTGTTGCGCCACCCATTGAAACACCATAGAGAATAACGTTTTTGGGATTATACGCTTTATTTATATGCTCAATCCAGGAAAGAGCATCATACCTGTCCAAAATACCAAAGCCTACGTAATCTCCCTCACTTTTGCCGTGAGCGCGATTGTCAACAATAAGGCAGTTGTAGCCTTCTTTTATGAAGAAAGCGGCAATCGAAGCACAGGAATCCCAGCCTGTGGACGTATATCCGTGAAAGCATATTACTGTTGTATCTGAGAGAGTATCTGCAGGGAAATACTCACCATATAAAGAGAGATTATCCCTTGATTTAATAGTAATAACCTCTTTTTCCCTGGCTGAAAGATAATCCTTATTTGAGTGGATAATCTTTTTGTATATTTCCCACTGGGACATGTCCGCCATTTCGTTTGCATCAACTCTGCATTCAGTCTGGCGAGGAATAACTTTTTTGTAAAGGGTGTATGCACCCATAAGTGAGCCTGCTGCACCTAACATAAGTGCACCGCCGACAGCCGCCGAAAGTATAAGAATACCGCTCAATAAAACACCTCCTAAAAAACTTATAATTAATAATATTTTACCATATATCGGCGAATCAGTCAAGAAATTACAAAAGGCTTAAAAAATCTTTTTCTGATAAAAAATGTAGATTGAGCGTGGTGTTTTGGTTGTTTTTTGTGCACACGGATATGATATGATTGTGGGTATGTGTGCTTAAAAATCGAGTCTCGGGGATGCTTTCTGTCACGTCAAAGGATGACAGGGGAGTTGACAAGCCTGTGCCGAGCATTTTGATATATGCTTCTTTTTTTGTCCATATTGTGTAAAAATCTTCGGGAGATTTTACCAGAGCCTTTTCGTTTGGGGTAAAAAATCGGACTGCAGGCCACTTTTTGTCCGTGATAGGTTCTATGTCAATGCCTACAGGTAAGGAATCTGACACAAATACTATAAGTGAATGTGAATGTGAAATCGAAAAATGATACCCCGTGCGGTCAACATAGGGCTTGCCGTATTCGTTATAAAGGATATCTTTTGGAGATACCCCTACTATAGAAAGTATAAAAAGCTCTGAAAATAGGGAAACTATCTTATCTTTATCATTTTTTAGTGATTGTATTTTTTCTCTTCGTCTGTCCGAGACAAGGGGGAGATATCTTTCGTATTCGGAAAAAGGTTTTAAATGATTAAGCTGTAAAACTTTAACTTGCATCAAATCACCGTCCTTATACAAATAATCATAACAAAAACAGCGCTGACATGCAACGCTGTTTTTAAAATATTAAATTATGCCATTGCTAAATTACATTTTGCTTTTTGACGACGAAGAGTCTGTACAACGATTGCTATAACAGAACCGAACATCCATGCAAGGGCAATACCACAAATCCAGAGAAGAACTATCATAAGAATGTTTTCAACTTCTTTTGCTTTTTCGTTTGCGGCAGCTTCATAGATGATGTCAAATCTGCCGTCACCGTCGGAGTCAACATTCAAAATTGTTGTGCCGCGCTTAGAGCTTGCAACGCTTGTTGCCTGCATATCTTCTGTTACTTCGATATTGCGGAACTCACGCTTGTCGGAGTAGTTACCTTCCTCGTCCATGTACTGAACAGTGTAGTTCATTTCACCGTCGGCTGTACCTTCGATTTCGATATCGTATTCCATACCGTCCTTAAGGCGGAGGATTTTTTTGCGGTTGTCAACGGGTTCTGCATCTTCGTCATCCTCGTCCGATGTATATACAGGGTCACCGTTTTCGTCAACGTTTTCTTCAAAAGAAAGCGTACCGAAGGAGGTGCGTGTTGAAAGCGAATCTGCGTCGGAAGAAAGAGTTTCGCCGTTCTTTGTTACTGTTACATTAACGGGACACGCGATTTCGATGTAGATATACTTTTGTCCGCTGATAGTGTCTGCCATATCGCCGAAGAAGAATACGAGGTCATCGGCGTTTTCAACTTCGTAATGGTGACCGTCTGATGCAATGCGACCCATAAGGTCCTGTGCTTGAGCTTTTTCGTAGGAATAAAGCTGATGGAAAAAGCCTAATGTATAGATGTAAATATCCTTGTCCTTAATTGTGTCGGCGTATTCAACAAGCTCATCACCAACTCTGCTTTCATTGGGAACACCATCACTCATAAGTACTATGATTTTACGTTTTGCTTTGCTTGTTTCAAGCATTCGTTCGGCTGTCTGGAGAGCAACATCAATATCAGTTGAACCACCTGAACCGAGACGCTCAATAGATGTGATGAGGTGCTGTTTCTTTGTGGAGAAATCAGATACGATATTTGCGTTAGAAGCATAGGAAACAATACCTATACGTGCATTTTCATCAAGAACTGTGTTGACAAATTCAACAGCGGCGTTCTTTGTTTCATTAAGTGCTGTACCCGCCATACTGCCGGATACGTCGAGCACTAAAACAACGTCACGCTCTGATACAACATAGTCTGTATACCAGTCAAGTGTGAAAGTGGGGTTGTTGGTAAAAAGAGCAATTTCGGTATTGCACTTGCCGCCGTCAGTATCACCGTGCTGTTTCTTTGCGTATTCAAGGGCCTCTTCGACGTTGTAATATGTACCGTCATCATGCTGTTTGCACAAGCCTTCGCTAATTGCATAAAGCATTTGTACGTTGTACTTTGTATAAACAGTATCGTCGGGAGCGTAAACTGCTTCGGCGCCCTTGTTCAAAAATGCGTTTGCAAGGCGATTGTTTTTACCTGCGGAGCAAGTACCCAGATATACAACTGCATTATCAAAAGCATTATCGGGAATACGGTTGTCGAAGAACTTTGCACTTACAAGATAGCGAGAAGAAGTCATAAGAAGCTCGCCGTTTTTGATAAGTGTGCTGAACGCTGCATCGTTTGCTTCGCTACGAGGAATGTTAAGTGACATAAGCGAGCCGTAATTATAGCTGTAACAGCCATGACCGTGCCAAAGTAATACGTTGTGCTCGCTCATTTGCATAAGAGCTGTTGTGTTAACCTCGCCGTCGTTATAGTCACCGCTCGCAGAATCAAATTTGTAAAGCGGGAACGTAGAAGCAATCAGTTTTGCCGCATCATCGGGATAAGAAGCATACGAGGAAAGTGTATCGTAATGACCTGAGCCTATAAAAGGCTGATAAGAAGCAACGCTGAGTTCGGGAGCACCTGCGTCATAGTCACTGATAGCAGGGGCATAAACATAGTTGCCGCCCGAGCTGAGTTCAATAACAACACATTCAGCATTTGTTTCGTAATCATCGATAACGTCGTCATAATAAAGCTCACGAGCAGCACCGCCTGCTGCACTGATATAATCGGACACAGTGTCGATTGTTACTTCAGAGTGTTCGGCTTCAACCTCAGCTATAGCTGTATCGATTGCTCTTTCAACTGTGAGAATTTCATCAGCTGCATCACGAGCCCATGTCTTGTCAGAAGGGAGAGAGTCAACCTCACTCGTGTCTGCATCGGGCTTTTCAATCTTGTCAAGCTCATACTCTGTTTTAGAGGATGTTTCTGTTTTGATTTTGCCGTCAACAACACTGTCATCTGCCTTTTCCTGTGTATGACCTTCGGTAAAAAGTGCAAACGTAGATGATGTTGCAAGCATAACAAATGCCAAAACTAAGGATAATACAGATATCCAAAGCTTGGGGAGAGCGGGTTTGGTTTTTTCTTTCTTTGCTTTTAGTTTAACCTTGGCAGAGCAAAGAGGGCATTTTTTTGTGCCTTCGGGAATTTCGCCACCGCATTTTGGACAGTTCATAGTGATACCTCCGTAAATAAAGATAGTAGTATTTTAGCATAAAATGTATATTATGTCAAATAAAGTCAAAACTTGTATTTCAGTGATTTTTTTCGATAACAATAAACAGCGGTGGGCAGCCCTTGCGGTTGTGAAACGATTGGAGCATAACCGTAAAGCGCCCCTGGTCAAGAGAGGCAAGATAATTTAAAAGATTGTCTTTTTCTTCAAAGCCGGTATCACCGCCGTAGTATGAGCATATACAGACAAACCCGTCATCTGGAATTATATCAAGCGACGCTTCAATAGCCGTTATGCTTGTGTCTGAATGGGAAAAAATACTGTGGTCGCCTCCGGGCAAAAAGCCGAGGTTAAAAACAACCCCTTTGGCAGCTTTGACATAGTCACACATTTTGTGATGACTGTCGAGGATAAGCTGTACGTTTGATATGTTGTTTTCTTTTAACAACCCTCTTGTGGAATCGAGTGCCTCCTGTTGGATGTCAAAGGAGTATACCTTGCCAGTATCACCTACAAGGGTTGCAAGGAGCAGGGTGTCCCGTCCGCGGCCCATTGTGGCATCAACCATAGTATCGCCACAATTTACGTGGGATTTTAAATATTCGTGCGATAGCTTTAATGCGTTTTTGTCAAAGTACGTCATAATATGTCCTTTCGTTTGTGGCTTTAGTGAGTTTATTTTATCATAAATTTCTTTAAATTACAATATAATTACACCTGTTGAAAAAACACAGAAAATTTGGTATAATTAAAAATAAAGGATGTGAAAAAATAATGAAGGAAAGAAAACTCCCGTTTATGGGCGGTACTATTGTGGCAATTGCAATTATTGTTGTGTTTGCTTTGATTTATAAATTCGGTCCCGACAAAAACACCGAACCGCAAATTATTGACGTTGAACCCACAGAGCGTCCTACTTTAGGCTTTTTGCCCGATACTGAGATAATCAATTTGCCCACAGAATGAAAAATTTTAAAATTTTTTAAAATTAATGCAACTTTTTGAGTATTTGGAAAGTATTATAGGTGGAGGAGGTGAAAAACGTGTTGGTATTGACAGACAAAAAAGCAGTCTGCGAAAAATATTTTGACAGCGTGTACCGTTTGGTGCTGTGCCGTGCCAAGAATAAGGACGCCGCTGACGATATTGTGCAGGATGTTTTTTACAAATACATAAAAACTGATAAGGAGTTTGAGACCGAGGAGCATGTGAAAGCGTGGCTCATCAGGGTCGCAATAAACGCATCGAACAGTTATTTTACATCGAGCTGGTTTAAAAAGACAGAGCAGCTTGACGAAAATATTGTTTTTGATTCTCAGGAAAAGAGCGATGTGTATTATGCAGTGAGAGAACTTCCGCAAAAGTACCGCACGGTTATTCACTTGTTCTATTATGAAGATTTGCCGATTGCAAAAATTGCAGAATATCTGGGACTAAACGAATCAACCGTTAAATCTCAGCTTAAACGCGGCAGAGAGATGCTTTCTGAGAAGCTCAAAGGAGAATACAATTATGTTTAGAGAACTATACAAAGAAGCAAATGATAATATTAAAGGTGACAGGGCGATACTTGATAAAGCCTTTCTCAAGGCGGCACAGCCGGAGAAAACAAAAAGCCCGCTTTTGAAATATTCTTTTGTAGGTACATGCGCAGCGGCTGTATTGGTTTTGGGTGCGGTGTTCTTAAATGCTGACATCTTTATGGAAAAAACACAAAACATGCCTATGCCCGATGAAATCCAACAGACGATTGTTACACCTACAGAAAAAAATGCTGACGCAACCGCTACTTTTTCCGATAACACCGCCGGAGAAGCGGCAATAACAGCAGACGTGGCTAAAGAAGAGGTTGTGAGTGGAAAGCGTGCCGAAACAACACCTGTAACAGATGCAGGCACTAATGTACAAGAGCAAGGTAATACAACCACTCCCGAAATTACAAACGAGCCTGTTGTGGCTATGAGTGTTGAGGAGGATTTGGTGGCTGTGGCTGAAATAGAAGATGCTGCAAGCTTTACCCTTAAAAAACCCACAGTCGTCGAAGCCTTTGACGAAACAAATTCCCTGTCTGAAGTAGAAGAGGACGCCGAATTTGAAGAGGACGAAGACGACTCTTTCCCCGTACCCGAAGAGGCAACCGAAACCGTAAAAATAAATAAACACGCAGGTGGTGGCGGTTCGGTAGCATCAGGTAGCACAGGCTCACAAGCTGTTGAGAACAATCTTACCGCAAAGGTGTTTTCGTACATGCAGGATATAACAGTGTATGGCGATATGGAGCCGTGTGAATACAACAACACCCAAAGTTTCCCCATTGAAAGCGTAGAAGAAGCAATCGACAGGGCAAAGAACGAATGCACTGTAGAATACGACATTGCAGATGCGTATTTTGACCCCATAGAAAGAATATGGAAAATAGCTTTTTACTTTGCACCTTCCGATGATATGGTCATGGCAGGCGGCGGACAGAACGTTTATATGACAGAAGACGGTATTACAATACTGGTTGTGTATGGAGAATGATGAAAAGGAGCTTTAAGGCTCCTTTTTTTGTTGACAAAATAAGATGCAAATGGTAAAATTAATTAATAATATTGCAAAACGGAACAGGAGGGGCAAAAATGGCTGATTTTACGAGCGGTGAAATTAATAATACCACGGCAAACGGTTCTGCACTTATAAAACGAGGCTTTATGGCACTTGAAGACAAGGAGTGGACCAAGGCTGACGGATTTTTTGAACAAGCACTTAATATCGATGCAGAAATTGCCGAGGCGTACCTTGGTAAATTACTGGCAGAGTTAAAATTAAGTGCCAAAGAAGAGCTTATGACCTATAGCCGCCCCTTTGATGAAAACAAAAACTATCAAAAAACTATCCGATTTGGTAATGAAGAGCTTAAACGCGAATTGTCTGAGTATAGCCTTCATGCCAAGGAAACGAGTGAAAAAGTTCGATGCGAAAACCTCTATAACCTTGCTGTAAAAAATATGAACATTGGTCGCTTTGAAGAAGCTATAAATAACCTCCGTCCCATAAGTAACTACAAGGATGCGGGCGAGCTTAATGAGGAATGCACAAGGCTTATTGAGGAAAGACGCAAAGAGGGCGTTTATATATCTGCATGCAATATGCTCACAAATGCAAAAACAGCGGACGATGCACTACAAGCAAAAGCGGTGTTTGAAACTATCATTGACTATAAGGATTCGGCAAGTAAAGCTATGGAATGCCTTGTCAAAGAAGACGAGATAGTCAAGGCAGAAAGAGAAAAGGAAAAGAACAAAATAGACTGGCAAAGCATAAGAAAAATATGGGCAATTATACTTGTGCCTATTATTGCTATTGTAGTTATTGCAGTATTTCATCGTTGTATTGTGCCTGAGATTGAGTTAATGAATAATTACAACAAAGCCGAAAAGCTTCTTGATGACGGCTCACTTGGCGAAGCTTACGAGATATATGCAGATTTAGAGGGATATAAAGATTCTGAAGAAAAAATGAAAGAAATTATAGATGCCTTTAACGTAAAGACGATAGCTGCAGGCGGTCGGCATACTGTGGCTGTAAAAGAGGATGGAACTGTAGTTGCAGTAGGCAATGAGGATGCTTATAGCTCGGGTTATTCCCGTTATTCCGGATACTCACAAAGCGTAAAGGATTGGACAGATATTGAAGCCGTTGCAGCAGGATTTACTCATACTGTTGGGTTAAAGAGCGACGGCACGGTAGTTGCGGAAGGCTATTCAATATCATATTACAAGGGTGTAGAATCGTGGTACGATATTGAAGCAATAGCGGCAGGTAGTTTCCACACTGTCGGATTAAAGAGCGACGGTGCTGTGGTTGCGGTAGGTGATAACGATAACGGTCAGTGCAACGTAAGTGACTGGGAGGATATTGTAGCCATAGCGGCAGGTGAAGATGTTACCTTAGGGTTAAAGGATGACGGAACTGTTGTAGCAGTTGGCAACAATGAAAGCGGACAGCTTGATGATGTGGAAAACTGGGAGGATATTGTTGCAATAACTGTAGATTACGCCGGTAACCCTTATGGGTTAAAGCTTGACGGCGATGTTGAAGGCAGTAACTCCGGAGACGGTGTGGTAGCAATATCAGGTGATATTGAACTCAAGAGTGACGGCGATGTTAAAGGCGGTCATCGTGGTGAAAGTGAATGGACAGATATTATCGGAATATCGAAACATTATCATTCGGTAGGTTTAAAGAAAGACGGCACTGTTGTTGCAGTGGGGGACAGCGATATAAATGAAGACGGCGAGCTTAATGTAGGTTCGTGGAGAAACATCAAGGTGCCTGAGGCATTTAAATAACAAAAAGTGGGAGCGGAAACGCTCCCTTTTTCGTTGACAAGATTACACCAAGGTGCTATAATCTTTAATTATAAATAAAGTATTTTTATGCTTTTGGAGGCGCATTTTTATGTATAAAATAGTTAAAAAAGAGGTTTTGAATCCTACTGTTACAAGAATGGATATTGAAGCTCCTTTTGTGGCTAAAAAAGCTCAGCCCGGTCAGTTTATTATTTTAAGAGTTGACTCTGAGGGCGAAAGAGTACCGCTTACAGTAGCAGATTACGATAGAGAAAACGGCACTGTTACTATCATTTTCCAGGTGGTTGGTGCATCTACCGAAAAGCTCAACCACAAAAATGAGGGAGAATATATCGAGGACTTTGTTGGCCCCTTGGGAAGAGCTACAGATATTTACAACAAAAAGAGAGTATGCGTTGTGGGCGGCGGTGTTGGCTGTGCCATTGCATACCCTGTGGCAAAAGGTCTTAGTGAAAACGGCTGTGAGGTACATAGTGTTATCGGTTTCAGAAATCGTGACCTTGTAATACTTGAAGAAGATTTTGAAAAGGCAAGTACTAAATGCGTTAAAATGAGTGATGACGGCTCTTGGGGTGAAAAGGGCTTAGTTACAGACGCACTCAAGAGGCTCATTGAAGACGGCAACGAATATGACGAGGTTATTTGTATAGGACCTCTTATGATGATGAAATTTGTGTGTGCTCTTACAAAGGAATACGGTGTTAAAACCATTGTAAGCATGAACCCTGTTATGGTTGACGGTACGGGCATGTGCGGTGGATGTCGTCTTACAGTTGGCGGTAAGGTTAAGTTTGCCTGTGTTGACGGACCTGAATTTGACGGACATGAGGTTGACTTTGATGAGGCAATCAAGCGTAGCGGTACATACAAGACTTTTGAAAAAGGTGAAAGGGAAAAGACCTGTAACCTTTACAAAAAGGAGGTAGAGTAAGATGCCTAACATGAGACTAACAAAGAACCCCATGCCCTCGCAGCGTGCAGAGGTAAGAAATAAAAACTTTAAAGAAGTTGCACTGGGCTATACTGAGGAAATGGCAATCGACGAGGCACAAAGATGCCTTAACTGCAAAAACAAGCCATGTGTAGAAGGTTGCCCTGTTAAAATACATATCCCCGAATTCATTGCAGAGGTAGCAAAGGGAGATTTTGCGGCAGCTTATGAAATTATATCCAAGTCAAGCTCGCTTCCTGCTGTGTGCGGAAGAGTATGCCCTCAGGAAAGCCAGTGCGAGAGTAAATGCGTGCGTGGTATAAAGGGCGAATCTGTTGCAATCGGACGCCTTGAACGCTTTGTTGCCGATTGGCACAACGCACAGGAAAATGTAACTGTAAACAAAATAGAAAGTAACGGCCACAAGGTCGCAATCATAGGTAGTGGTCCCTCGGGGCTTACTTGTGCAGGTGACTTGGCAAAAAAAGGGTACGAGGTAACGGTTTTTGAAGCATTGCACGTTGCAGGGGGAGTACTTGTGTACGGTATCCCCGAATTCAGACTGCCCAAGAGCATTGTACAAAAGGAAATCGATACTTTAAAGGCACTTGGCGTTAAAATAGAGACCAATATGGTTATCGGTAAAGTACTCTCTATTGACGAGCTTATGGCGGAATACGGCTTTGAGGCTGTATTTATAGGTTCAGGTGCGGGACTTCCTAGATTTATGAACATACCGGGCGAAAACCTTAATGGTGTATTCTCCGCAAACGAGTTCCTCACTCGTATTAATCTTATGAAAGCATATAAAGAAGACAGCTCTACGCCTGTATACCGTGCAAAGAAGGTTTGCGTTGTAGGTGGTGGCAATGTTGCAATGGACGCTGCAAGATGCGCAAAGAGACTGGGCAGTGATGTTACAATCGTTTACAGAAGAACAGAGGCAGAACTCCCTGCAAGACGCGAAGAGGTTGAACACGCAATTGAAGAGGGTATCAACTTTAAAATGCTTACAAACCCTGTTGAGATACTGGGTGATGAACAAGGCTGGGTAAAGGGTATGCAGTGCCAAGAAATGGAACTTGGTGAACCCGATGAAAAGGGCAGAAGAAGACCCATACCTAAAGAGGGTGCGATGTGCAATATTGAGTGTGACGCTGTTATAATGAGCATTGGCACAAGTCCCAATCCTTTAATCAAGAGCACAACAGAAGGTTTGGAGGTAAACTCTCACGGCGGTATTATCGTAAACGAGGCAGGACTTACAAGTCGCGATGCGGTTTACGCAGGCGGTGACGCAGTAACAGGTGCGGCAACGGTTATACTTGCAATGGGAGCCGGTAAGACTGCAGCCAAGGCAATCGACGAAAAATTAATGGGTTAACAAAAAAGGACGGTTTTACCGTCCTTTTTCAATTGACATGAAATGAGTGGAATGGTACTATAGAGGTAAGGATGTGAAGTTATGAAAAGAGAAATTATAAATTTTAATCAAGAATGGCTTTATAAAAACGAAGACATTGAAAACGTATATTTTAAGGATTTTGATGACAGTGGTTTTGAAAAGGTAAGTGTGCCTCATGCAAATACAATCCTTAAGCATCACAAGGGAGAAGAGGACAGGAGCTTTCTTTTAGATATCGAAGATTATCGCTTTGTAAGCTTTTACAGAAGGCATTTTACATTAGGCGAAGAATACACTGGTAAAAAGATAAGAATACGCTTTGAAGCTGTGGCGACTGTTGCAGCCCTCTACGTTAACGGTGAATACATAGGCGAGCACAAGGGTGCGTACACGCCTTTTGAATTTGATATAACAGACAGCGTTAATTTTGGAGAAGATAACGTTATCGGTGTGAGAGTGGATTCTACAAAGCATACCGATATACCGCCCGAGGGGTATCAGGTTGACTACTGCGTTTTTGGCGGTATTGTACGTAATGTGAGCCTTATTATTACGGACAAGGCATATATCAAGGACGTATTTGTGACCACTCCCGAAGTGTCAGATGAGAAAGCGATTGTTAAAACCTCCGTTACACTTTCGGAAGAAAGTGACTTTGAAGTGAGTGTTTTTGATAATAACGGAGTTCTTGTTGCAAAGGGTGGGGCAGAGCTTGAAGTTATAAATCCCCACCTTTGGGACATTGACGAGCCGTATTTGTATACCTTAAAGGTTGAAACTGCAACCGATGATTTTGAAACAAGAATAGGTATAAGGTATTTTGAATTTAAAGAATCGGGTATGATGCTTAACGGCGAGATAATAAAAATAATGGGCATCAACCGCCATGAGCAGTGGCCATGGATAGGCAGAGCCGTACCCGATAAGCTCCAAAGGCGTGACGCCGACATGATAAAACAAACGGGCTTCAATGCTGTAAGATGCTCACATTATCCGCAAGCACCTGCTTTTTTGGATAGGTGCGACGAAATAGGACTTATCGTATTTGAAGAAGCACCCGGTTGGCAGCACATAGGTGACGAAGATTGGCGTGGGATTTATAAAGAAAACATCCGCGAGATGATAATGCGCGACAAAAATCATCCGTCAATATTCTCTTGGGGTGTGAGAGTAAACGAGTCAAATGACTGTGACGAGCTTTATGAAGAGACTAACCGCCTCTCGAGAGAATTAGACCCCACAAGACCCACTCATGGCACAAGAAGACAAGATAGCTACGAGGGCAGTAATTTTTTGGAGGATATTTACACAGCGCATTATATCTACCCGGAAAATCCCATACACAAGCCGTTTTTAGTGACAGAGCATTCATGGGACTGCTGGATGAACGGTTACGGCTTCCCTTGGGCAACCGACGAGCAGGCACTTGCATACACAAAGGACTTTGCCGATAAGGTAAACTACTATTTTGGCAATGACAATTGCGCAGGCGGCTTTGCATGGAGTATGTTTGACTATGACAACGAGGTTAACTATACAAAGTCAAACAATGTTTTCTACAGCGGACTTTATGATATTTTCCGTCTTCCCAAAATGGCGGCTAATCTATACATATCGCAAAAAGACCCCAAAAAGCATGGTGCAAATATTTATATTGCAAATTATTGGGACGATGACTGTAAACCTCTTATTGTAAAGGGCGTATCGGGAGACGTTGCACAGGGAAGTAGTGAAAAGGCAGAAACCAAAGAGGGTGAGAACTTCTCCATAACTGTTATGAGTAACTGTGAGGCAGTTGAACTTTACATAAACGGAAAGAAAGCTGAAATTGAACCTGTAAGGCAATACACAAATCTGCCGCATCCTTTCTTTGTGTTTGAAAATGTTGAATTTGAAAAAGGCGAGGTAACTGCGGTCGGTTATATTGGCGGAATTGAAGCGGCGCGTTATACACAGCGCACTCCCGAAAAAGCAGTATCGCTCAGATTAACGCCTGACTATGACACACTCGTCTGTGACGGATGCGACATGACGCAAGTAACAATCGAGGCACTTGACAAAAACGGAACGAGAGTGCCGTGGGCGGATAATGTGGTGATGACGTTTGTTTCAGACAAGGGCAGGTTTATAGGCGAGGAGAAGATAAAGCTTGAAGGCGGAAGATGTGTGTTTATAGTACAGAGTAAATATCTTGAGTGTGGCACGATTGATTGCCGCGTTACGTCGGACGGATTGGAAAGTGCGGAATGTACTGTAAAAGTTACTAAATAATAAATAATTCAAAATACACAAAAAACCTTGATTTTTTGTGTATTTTTTTGTATAATTAGCCTATGTGATTATGTCTCGTGAAAAAGAGAATTAACAGGAGGTAAGAAGATGAGTAAAAAATCAACCATTCCGTTTAACGGAACACCCGAGCAGGAGGCAAAGCTCAGGGAGATAATTGCGGCGCATAAGGATATGCAGGGCGCACTTATTCCCGTACTCCACGAAGCTCAGGCTGTTTATGGCTATTTGCCCATTGAGGTTCAGTCTATTATTGCTGAAGGCTTGGGCGTATCCTTGGCAGAGGTTTACGGCGTAGTTACTTTCTACGCACAGTTCTCTCTTAATCCCAAGGGCAAGTACGAAATCGGCGTCTGTCTTGGTACAGCGTGCTATGTAAAGGGTAGCGGTGATATCCTTGAAAAATTTAAAGAAATTTTGGGCATTGATGTTGGTGAATGCACTCCCGACGGTAAGTTCTCTCTCGGCGCTACAAGATGTGTAGGCGCGTGCGGTCTTGCACCGGTTGTTACAGTAAACGATGACGTTTACGGCAGACTTACTGTTGACGATGTTCAGGGAATTCTTGACAAGTATATGGAGGTGTAAGGCATGAGAACATTAGATGAACTTAAAGCATTACGTGATAAAATAAGACCTACTCTTGCTATGCGTCTTAATGAAGAAGGCGACGCAGGCGTTAAGTATGATGTGCTTGTCTGCGGCGGTACAGGTTGTACATCCTCAGGTAGTGAAACACTCCTTAAGGAATTTGACGCACAGCTTGAAAAGTATGGCGTAAAAGATCAGGTGCAGATGGTTAAGACAGGCTGCTTTGGTCTTTGTGCGCTCGGTCCCATTGTTATTGTGTATCCCGAGGGTACTTTCTATAGCCGTGTGCAGGTTGAAGACGTTGAAAAGATTGTTTCAAGTCACCTTGTAAAGGGTGAGGTTGTAAAGGAGCTTGTTTATCCCGAAACACTTGACGGTGATACATTAAAGAGCCTTAATGAAACAAACTTCTATAAAAAGCAGCACAGAATTGCGCTTCATAACGGCGGTGTTATCAGCCCCGAGCATATTGAAGAAGCTATCGGTATGGATGCTTACCAGGCACTTGGTAAGGCGCTCACAACAATGACTCCCGATGACGTTATCAATGAGATTAAGGCGTCCGGTCTTCGTGGCCGTGGCGGCGGCGGTTTCCCCACAGGTGTGAAGTGGAGCTTGGTTCCTCGTAACATCGAAGGTCAGAAATACGTATGCTGTAATGCCGACGAAGGTGACCCGGGTGCTTTCATGGACAGAAGTATTCTTGAAAGTGACCCCCATACAGTGCTCGAAGCTATGGCTATCGCAGGCTATGCTATCGGCGCTGACCAGGGTTATATCTATATCCGTGCTGAATATCCTATCGCTGTTAAGAGATTGCAGATTGCAATTGACCAGGCTAATGAATATGGCTTACTTGGTAAGGATATTTTTGGTACAGGATTTAACTTCAATGTTGAAGTACGTCTTGGCGCAGGTGCTTTCGTGTGCGGTGAAGAAACCGCATTGATGACAAGTATCGACGGTCACCGTGGTGAACCTCGTCCTCGTCCTCCGTTCCCTGCAGTAAAGGGCCTCTTTGGCAGACCTACAGTACTCAATAACGTTGAAACATACGCAAACGTTCCCAAGATTATACTTAACGGTGCAGAATGGTTCCAGAGCATGGGTACTGAAAAGAGCAAGGGTACTAAGGTATTCGCTCTCGGCGGTAAGATTAATAATACAGGTCTTGTTGAAGTTCCCATGGGTACAACTCTCCGCGAAATCATCGAAGAAATCGGCGGCGGTATTCCCAATGGTAAGAAGTTTAAGGCAGCTCAGACAGGCGGTCCCTCCGGCGGATGTATCCCTGCTGAACTTATCGATACACCTATTGATTACGATTCATTAATGGCTATCGGCTCTATGATGGGCTCGGGCGGTCTTATCGTTATGGACGAAGACAACTGTATGGTTGACATTGCAAAGTTCTTCCTTGAATTTACTGTTGACGAATCCTGCGGTAAGTGTACACCCTGCCGTGTAGGTACGAAGAGACTTCTTGAAATCTTAACTAAGATAACAAAGGGTCAGGGCACATTGGAAGATATCGACAAGCTCGAAGCACTTTGCTATCAGATTAAGAGCGCATCTCTTTGCGGTCTTGGTCAGACGGCACCAAACCCTGTGCTTTCTACACTCAAGTATTTCCGTGACGAATATATTGCTCACGTTGTTGATAAGAAGTGTCCTGCAGGCGTATGTAAGGCACTCACAAGCTACTCTATCGTAGCTGAAAAATGTAAGGGTTGTTCCGCATGTTCACGTAAGTGTCCTGTTGGTGCAATCAGTGGCGAAATTAAAAAGCCCTTTGTTATCGATACAAACAAGTGCGTTAAGTGCGGTGTCTGCATGGAAACTTGTAGATTCGATGCAATTGTTAAAGGTTAATAGGAAAGGAGCTGTATGATAAATGGATATGATTAATTTAAAAATTAACGGTCAGGACGTAAGCGTGCCTGCCGGTACAACAGTCCTTGAAGCTGCAAGACAGGCAGGGATTGAAATCCCCACACTTTGCTATCTTAAGGATTTGAGCAAGACAGGCTCCTGCAGAATGTGTCTTGTTGAATTAAAGGGCGGCAGAGCGTTGCAGGCTGCCTGCGTATACCCTGTAGCTGAAGGTATTGAAGTATATACAAACACACCCAAGGTAAGAGATGCAAGAAAAGCTGTTTTGGAGCTTCTTCTTAGCAACCACGACAGAAAGTGTCTCACATGCGTAAGAAACCGCAACTGTGAACTTCAGGCACTTTGTGACGATTTGGGCGTTACAGATATTCCCTACGAAGGTGAAAGATGTCAGTATGAGCTTGACGAGCTTTCTCCCTCTATTGTTCGTGATAACAACAAATGTATTCTTTGCCGCAGATGCGTAAACGTTTGCCGCGATGTGCAGACAGTTGGTGCAATTAGTGCTGTTGGCAGAGGTTTCACAACTCAGATTGCATGTGCATTTGACAAGAGCATCAGTGAAGTTGACTGCGTAAACTGCGGTCAGTGTATCGCTGCCTGTCCCGTTGGTGCACTTACAGAAAAGGATTCTACAAAGGCTGTTTGGGATGCACTTGCATCTGACAAGCACGTTGTTGTACAGACAGCTCCAGCTGTTCGTGCAGCGTTAGGGGAAGAATTCGGCATCGAAGGCGTTGCTACAACAGGCAAAATGGTTGCAGCACTCCGTCGCCTTGGCTTCGACAAGGTTTTCGACACAAACTACGGTGCTGACCTTACAATCATGGAAGAGGGTACTGAGCTTCTTAACAGAATTAAGAACGGCGGCACACTTCCCATGATTACATCTTGTTCTCCCGGCTGGGTTAAGTTCTGTGAACATAACTATCCCGACTTCCTTGATAATCTCAGCTCTTGTAAGTCTCCTCACGAAATGTTTGGTGCTATCATTAAGAGCTATTACGCCGAAAAGGCAGGTATCAGACCCGAAGATATCTATGTTGTATCCGTAATGCCCTGTACAGCTAAAAAGTTTGAAAGCTCTCGTGAAGAGCTCTCCGCTACAGGCTATCCCGACGTTGATGCAGTTATCACAACTAGAGAGCTTGCGAAGATGATTCGTACAGCAGGTATTCAGTATGCTAAATTACCCGACGAAGTGTTTGACACTCCCTTTGGTGATGCGGCTACAGGTGCGGCTGTTATCTTTGGTGTAACAGGCGGTGTTATGGAAGCGGCACTCAGAACAGTTGCCGAAGTACTCTCCGGAAAGAGCATTGAAAAGGTTGAATTTGAAGCTGTTCGTGGCTTTGACGGCATTAAGTTTGCTAATGTTCCTGCAGGCGATATCACTGTAAGAGCAGCTATTGCTCACGGTTTGGGCAATGCAAGAAAGCTTCTTGATTCTATCAAGGCAGGCGAGGTTGAGGTTGACTTTATCGAAATCATGGCATGTCCCAACGGTTGTATTACAGGCGGCGGTCAGCCCATTGTATCAAGCCGTGACAGAATGGATAAGGACATTGCTTCTATCCGTGCAAAGGCTATCTACGACGAAGATGCGAGCCTTCCTCTTCGTAAGAGTCACGAAAACCCCTATATCAAAATGCTTTATGATGAGTTCCTTGGTGAACCCTGCGGACATAAGAGCCACGAGTTATTGCATACTCATTATCATGCTCGTCCCAGATACGAAGACTAAGAATTAAAACCAAAAAGGACATCCGAAAGGATGTCCTTTTTAGTGAAGAAAAACATGGGGAAGAGAAAGGGATTAGAGACATATAGGGATATACACGAATCTTCAATAAACTGTGTTAATTGAAGAAAAGATGCCAAAAATTGTACGTCCCCTAACGGCCCTATTTTTTATTTGGTAGAACTCCGATAATAGTAAGCATAGAAATTTCACATATTAGTATTGAGCGCTGCCAGAACCGATAATTATCCACATAATTAAAAAGGAGAGAACTTATTAAACAATATACTAAAAACATAATAATAAGAATCAGTGCAAGTCTTTCGTTTGTTTTAACAAACTTCACAACAAAACATCCAAGGATTATACCAATCAAGATTGCTGCGAAAAATATTAGATATTGCAAATATGTGTTCATGAATACACCTCTTGAATTATTGATATAGTTGTTTTCTATTTGTCCTTATTTTACCATTTTCATCGCGAATAGTCGTTTTTTCGAACGAATAAGCTTGATAGGTAGATGATGAACAATTAGTAACATATGTTGTTGTAACCCTTTCTCCAATTCTTAATTGATCAGAAAAATCACAGTCAACTAAGACACTTATTCCTGAAATTATGTCATTTCCTACAATTGCTCCTTGCACAACTTTACTACCGCCCCTTGACAATAAGGTTAATGCCATATCAATGCCTAAAATTATCATATCTGCTTCGTGATTCTGTTGGTCATTGCGCTTAGTTGCATATTGTTGCCCACTGACATTTTCTTTAATAACTATGCTTGTTCCTTCTGAATAATAATCATCACATTCATAATAGAGTTCAAATCCTTCGTATGCATCAGTGTTTAATTCTGTATAAGTAGCTCCTAACTTAGCGGCAAAATCAGCACCATCTACATAAACCTCTCCGTTTTTTAAATAGTACTCATCAAGACGTGTTTCATACGTGATAACTTTATCTCCTACGGTAATTTTTATATATGTATAGGTTTCATTGTAGGTGACTGTACCACCGCAAGTTTCTACTAAGACTTCCAAACTTTCATCACGCAACCCCGTCGGATCCACAAATGCAATGGGGTTATTACTACAATAAACATACCAGTTTGTGCCGTCCTTTATGGGGTCTTCGGAGATAAAGCGACCAATACTTGGGTCATAGTAACGTGCACGGAGATAGATGTTGCCTGTTTCTTTGTCAAGATATTCACCTGCGTAGCGGAAGGGGCTTGTATCGCTTTCTCGTTCGCCCTGCCAAAGCTCGCCAAAGGGGGAGTAGTAATAGTTTTGCACTATGGGGTAGTCTGTGCTGATGCGATTGAGGTCTGATAGGGAACAAATTGGGGACGTGATTGTATCATGGGAAAATAACTATTGTCAAATAAGAATTGCACAAAAAGTGACACGTCCCCAAACTGTTCCCGTCCCCAAACTGTTCACCCACCTGTCATCCCATTGAATGACTTGCTGAAAATAAACTTTGAGCATTAGAGCCCTCCCGTGTAGAAAAAATATTAACTATCCACATATTAGAGTTTTCATTATAACTAGCCGTATACATTATTGCATGTGTGTTTTCTGCATTTATGCAACCAATCCAATACATATCATTTTGGCTATTGTATTTTTCAAAAACTATCATGCAATCTTCACCCATGTCTATTTGAGCCTGAGAAAAAACATTTGCTCTAGCTTGTTCGGCACTCATATGTGATGTGTTGTTGCATTTTACCAACATTAATGATAGCAATATTATAAAAACCATTGTTATAGATATTATTACTTTTATAATATTATTACGCATATTTTACCGCTCTCCTCGTTGTAATCCCTCAATTAAAATATCAAATGGATCAATGCCTTCTTGCCAATAATGTTCATCATTGAGTTGTACTTGTTTGTTATATACTTGATTATATATATCTACTTCTGTAGTAGATTTGCCGCGTTGTAAAGTTAATTTTATGTAAGTTCCTACTATCGTAAAACCAGCTCCGTTGTCATCAACTACACTTCCCCAATTATTGGGTGCAAAATAGTAGCTCGTTGCTCTTATATCTGCACTTTTCGTCGTAGTTCCTCCTCGTATTCCAGTTTGACCATTGTTAACATACATTCTCTTAACCTTGTAGCCATCAGATAAATTGACATGAACATCGACATACAACAATTGTAAGTAATTCACAGACTCTGTATAAGTCTTTTTATATTGTATTTCTGTCGCAATAAGTACAGCACCATCACATACTTTGACAGGTAAAGTATCCGTATATATTGTTTCAACACATCCATTATCTAAAAGAGTATCACCTATAGACAAATATTTCTTTCGTATTGATTTACTTGATTCAGCTGCTTTCTTTCGGGTTTCTGCAGAACCATTTTCCCAAAGCTTAGTGTTTTCCTCTAATTGTTTTATTTCGTCATAAGAGCAATGCTCATGATCCCATTGAGTAACAACCAACCCGCTCGGGTCCACAAATGCAATCGGGTTATTACTACAATACACATACCAGTTTGTGCCGTCCTTTATGGGGTCAACGGAGATAAAGCGACCAATAGAGGGGTCATAGTAACGTGCACGGAGATAGATGTTGCCTGTTTCTTTGTCAAGATATTCACCTGCGTAGCGGAAGGGGTTTGTATCGCTTTCTCGTTCGCCCTGCCAAAGCTCGCCAAAGGGGGAGTAGTAATAGTTT
>JAFUJZ010000002.1 GCA_017467965.1 Clostridia bacterium | reverse complement strand
ACTGCAATTTTTCTATCCCGATTATCACGCAAAAAGCCGCTTACCATATTTATAACGGCAACGGCAAAAAATATTACCCATGCCCAAATGCTTCCAGTAAAGTCACACAAGGCAGTGATAATGCCCATAACAAAAAATGCTATGGTATATAAATTTGTTATCTGTGACAAAACGACCGCCGTGCTGCTTTTTGCATAGCTTTTTTCGGGCACATTGCGCCCGTTATCAATAAGACGGTCGTGCGCAGTGAAGGACTTAAGTCCTTCACTGACACTTGTAGAGAGTTCAATCTCAACTTCTCTTTCAGTCATAACGGAGTAATTCATAATTTTCCTCCCAATTGACTATTATTCACCAAGGTGGAACTTATCATGAATAGCCTTTACAGCCTTTTCTGCATATTCCTGTTCAATAAGAACACTGATTTTGATTTCGGATGTACTAATCATCTGGATGTTGATGCCTGCATTGTAAAGAGCTTCGAACATAGTAGCAGCAACACCGGGGTTGGAAACCATACCTGCACCTACGATAGAAACCTTGGATACGTTGTCGTAGTGAACAATGCTTTCAGCACCGATAAGACCGTTGTTTTCTTCGAGCACCTTAAGTGCACCGTCAAGAGCGTCAAGGTCAACAGTAAAGCTGATATCCTTCTTATTATCGCGACCGATAGACTGGAGAATAATATCAACACTTATCTTATTCTTTGCAAGAAGGCTGAACACCTGGAAAGCTTTTCCGGGAGCGTCCTCTACATTACAAAGTGAAATTCTTGCTACATCATTATCACGTGCTACACCACGTACCAACATTTTTTCCATATTAGTTTCCTCCTTAACAATTGTGCCGGGTTCCTTAACAAGGCTCGACAATACTTCAAGATTTACGTTAAATTTCTTCGCAAGCTCAACAGAGCGGTTGTGAAGAACGTTTGCACCCAAACTTGCAAGCTCAAGCATTTCATCATAGCTGATTGTTTCAAGCTTCTTAGCGTCTTTTACGATTCTGGGGTCACATGTGAACACACCTGTTACGTCAGTATAAATCTGACAAAGGTCAGCACCGAGTGCTGCGGCAATTGCAACCGCACTTGTATCACTACCGCCACGACCAAGTGTTGTAATATCATCATATTTATTAATGCCCTGGAAACCTGCAACGATAACAATATTGCGGTTATCAAGTTCACGGCGGATTCTTTCGCCTGTTACACGTCTTACACGAGCCTTTGAATAGTTGCTGTCAGTAATCATGCCTGCCTGCCAGCCTGTAAGGCTGATTGCGGGTCTGCCAAGTTTCTGGATAGCCATTGCAAGCAAGCTCATGGAAATCTGTTCACCTGCACTAAGAAGTGTATCCATTTCTCGTCTTGATGCACGGTCGTTGATTTCTTTTGCTTTTTCAATCAAATCGTCTGTAGTATCACCCTGTGCACTAACAACAACTACAACATCATTGCCGTTGTCGTATGTTTCGATAACTCTGGATGCTACATTAAAAACTCTTTCGGCATTGGCAACAGATGAGCCGCCGAACTTCTGTACAATAAGAGCCATAATTTTTTCATTCCTTTACTCAAAAATTCTTATTTTAGATAAGATAGTGCATTTTGCACTTTTTTCTTCAAATTCTTTTTCAGTCATTTGGTTTGTAACAAATGCACCGTCTACGCCTTCTACAAAGCAAACCTTACCGAATACCTTTGTGATTTCGTCATTAGTATTGCTGCTTCTTACGAGGAATTTATTTACCTCATCCGAGGGATTATTAAATGCGCCTTCTTTTTCAATTGTCCAAGAGAAGTTTTTGTCAAACTGCCCCTTATGACGTACAACGTCCATAAGGTCGCCTACAACAGCACTTGCAGTTGCTTCTTTACCGGCGCCTCTGCCGTACATCATAACATCGTCCACCATATCACCATTTACCAATATGGCATTGAAGACATCCTCTACTGAATAAAGCGGGTTTTCCTTGGGGATTATCATGGGGCATACTCTGGCAGTAACCTTGCCGCCTTCAAGCTTGCTGTAACCAATAAGCTTAACGCTTGAGTTGAGCTTTTCAGCACACTTGACATCCTCTGCCGTAATTTTTGTAATACCCTCTCTGGGAATTTTTTCATCATCGGTTTCCCAGCCTGACGCAAGAGCTGTAAGGATAGATATTTTTCTCATTGTATCAAAGCCTTCAACGTCTGCCGTGGGATCCTGCTCTGCGTAACCAAGCTTCTGGGCATCGCTAAGAGCTACCTCAAAGGATTGGTTTTCCTTGAACATCTTGGTTAAGATGTAGTTTGTAGTACCGTTTATAATACCGTGAATACTATTTATATTGTTTGCTGCAAGACAGTTTACAAGAGGACGGATAATCGGAATACCGCCTCCCACAGCAGCTTCAAACATATAAGCCACGTTTTTCCTCTTTGCAATTTCAAAAAGCTCTGTACCTTTTTTGCTAACAAGCTCTTTGTTGCTTGTTACAACACTTTTTCCGGCTTCGAGCATTTTCTTTGTGAATTCGTATGCAAAGGTTATGCCGCCCATTGCCTCTGCAACCAGTGTTACCTCACTATCCTCGGCGATAACATCAGCATTCTTTACAAAAAGATGTTTTTCGGGATGCGACTCAAAATCACGTATATCAAGAATATACTTAACTTCAAGCTTTTCGCCAATTTTTTTTGTAATGGTTTCAGCATTTTTTGTAACGATATCATAAATACCGCTACCTACAACGCCATAGCCCATTATTGCCATTTTTGTCATTGGTGGTCCTCCTTGTGGTCTAAAGTGTGTTATTGCTTTGCCAGAATTTTCACACTTCTGACTCCTGCTACTTTTGTAAGCTCAGTAATAAGCTTATCAACACTTGTTTTCATCAAATCTGTTTTGAGTGTTATATGGACGTTTGCAATGCCGTCTGTAGGCACGCTCTGATTAATAGTAAGAACAGAGCAGTTAACAGAGGATATAATCCTGAGCATTTCGGACAAAATGCCTTTCAAATCAACCACAACAGCCATAATCGTCAGAACTCCCTGCATCTGATTCAGGTCAAACACATGGTCCTTATATTTATAATATGCACTGCGGCTTATCCCTGTT
>JAFUJZ010000005.1 GCA_017467965.1 Clostridia bacterium | reverse complement strand
GCTTGATAAGTTCGCCTGTGGAAACTGCGATAGCGCGGAGTTCTTCAAGCTGAGCTTCGCTACCGTCAATCCAAACGATCTTTTCGGGTGCAAGGAGCTTAACCATATCGTCAAGCCATGCTTTTACTTTTGCATTGTTTGTCATAATAATTGCATCCTTTCTTGTGTAATATTATTCACAATGACTACATTATACACTAAAAAAAAGCATTTGAAAAGTGTTTTTTAATGAATTTTTCGGAAAAATTAAATAAAGTTCAAAAGTTTGTCATATTTAACAAATAAGTACGTCTACGGCGAACACTTTTGGTTGAATTTTTTGATGCGATAGTGTAGAATGACATAAGGAGGTGAGGTAATGTTAATACCTAAATATGCAAAGAGCGTGGCAGAAAAATTGAATATAAGCGGCTTTGAAGCATATTTTGTAGGTGGGTGTGTACGTGATGCACTAATGGGGATTTGCCCACACGATTTTGATATCACCACAAATGCCTCACCTGGTGAAATAAAAAGCGTGTTTTCGGATTTTAAAACTATACTCACGGGCGAAAAGCACGGTACGGTTACGGTTGTAAGTGAGGGCGAAAACATTGAGGTTACGACATACCGTATCGACGGTGAATACACTGATTCAAGGCATCCTGAGAAGGTATGTTTTACAAAAAATATTGAAGACGACCTTGCAAGAAGAGATTTTACAATGAATGCGATAGCATACAGAGATTGTTTTGTTGACCCATATGAAGGCAAGCGTGATATTGAAAACAAAATCATACGCACTGTAGGTGATGCCGACAAAAGATTCAAAGAAGATGCGCTGAGGATAATGCGCGCGCTCAGATTCGCTGCAACCTTGGGCTTTGAAATCGAAGAGAAAACAGGCCTGAGTATTCACAAAAACGCATATCTTTTAAAAAACATTTCGGTTGAGAGGATTTATACCGAGTTTTCCAAGTTGATAATGGGAAAATATGCGGAAAAAATACTTATTGAATATGCTGACGTGATAGGCATTTTTGCACCATGTATAAAGCCGTGTATAGGCTTTGACCAACAAAATAAATACCATATCTACGACGTGTATACTCATATGGTAAAAGCGATGTGCAGTGCCCCTTTTGACTTGAAAATAAGGCTGGCAACGCTTTTTCACGATGTGGCAAAGCCCGATTGCTTTACCATTGACGAAAAGGGCGGACATTTTAAAGGGCATAGCGAAAAGTCTGCCGAAAAGGCAAGAGAGCTTTTTGATTTTTTGAAAATCGATAACGAGACCAAAAACACGGCTGTTATGCTGATTGAAGAGCATCAAAGGACTATTTTGCCCGAAAAAAAGTACGTAAAGAGGTTTCTTTCAAAGTTTTCGTATGAGTTTTTTGATATGCTCACTGAGGTAATGCGGGCAGATACGCTGGCACATTCACTTCTTGCACTACCTAACCTTGAGGCTATAGAAAAGATAAAAGAGCTTAAAGACGAAATAGTAAAAGACAATGACTGCGTAAGCCTCAAGAGCCTTGCCGTAAACGGAAAAGATTTGATAAATATGGGCATAACCGACGGAAAGAAAATCGGAGAAATACTAAAAGCACTCCTTGAAAAGGTAATTGACGGAGAGGTCGAGAATGACAAGGAACAACTTATAAAAATAGTAAAGGCACTGTAGTTTTACAGTGCCTTTATATTTAAATTGAATGCTTCGTTTATGACATCAAGCTTTATGTAAAGTGTGTAGAATTCGGGAAGCTTGTTTTCATCAGCAATGAGGTATTTTTCAATGCCGTCCTTGTCTTTGTAAACAAGCATACCGCTCGAAAGTGTGAGGGTTTTGTCGTTAAGCGTCATGACGATGTCGGTGTCTAAATTAATAGTGCCACCCATTTCAGAAAGAAAATCACGCACGGGAACGTAAACCTCACCATTATATTTTAAGCCGTCAGCTTCAATCAAATCAAGGGAAACAGAGTTTTTGCTCTTTATGTTGATACGGCAGTCTTCCAAGGAATACAGCGATATAAATTGATTGTAAAACCAACCGTCGTTATACATCTGCTTCATTGCAAAGTCTTTGTTGTAGTCGATGTTATAGTCAAGAGTGCCAATTTGCTTTGCCACTTTTATGGCGTTGAGGTTTTCGTGCTCTATAATGCCGTTTTGCATAAAACCTGTAAAGGTGGGAGCAAAGGAAAAAAGACCAAAGCACACCATAAGGCAAACTGTGGCAAGATGAAATTTAGATGGAAGTGTTTTTTTATGAATAGCAAAAACACTCAGCGTGCTCACTATGATAAAAAGTACGCAGGGGACACCTACTCGGGTTTCAAAGGTGTTGGTGGGTAACATGATAAGGGTTGATACCAACGAGCCTATGATAAATGCTGTAGTGTAAATATGCTTATTTATGAAAAACACCACAGCACACAAGAAAAGAAAGCACATAAAAACGATGAATGATGCAAGATACTCTTTTGTAAAATAAGGCAATATAAGAAGCACAAGCGGTAAATAACCGCAATAAAGCACAGAAAAGCTGCCTTTTTTTATGTGTGCTGTGATTATTGCCGCTATTGTAAAAAGGGCAAAAACCACCGTCGCACAATGGGGTGCAAGAAAAACCTCACTGAGCCTTGGAATATCCACAATTGATGTAGAAAGGCTTGTGTGCCCTGTTGACGTGATGCGGAAAATAGTTGCGGGAGATGTGTATATAAGCATATAACCCAACGCTGTACAAATAGTCGGAATAAATGTTTTGAATATGGTTTTAACATCCCTTTTGGAAGTGAGGGACACGAATGCAAGAAAAGCCAATACCGCTATAGCACAAATGCCCCATTGCTCTGTTGTTGCACCTGATAAAAAACAAAATATTAAACCATAATTTTTGTCCTTTGTTTTAACGGCGAGCAAGAGCAAAAGAAACGGAAAAACATAGTTATAAAATGCCGATACCCACATAAAGCCTTCTTTGAAAACGCCGCGGCCGCAAAGAAGGATAAGCGAGTAAAAAGCACACATGAACATAAAAAGTGATTTTTTACTGCCTGAGGGAAGTATTATACGGTGGGAAACAACGCCTACCAGCATAACAATAACGGAGGACATAAGTGCCGTCAAAAACCTTGGCAGGGAGAGCGCGACTTGTGCAAAAAAGTGGACAAGTGCTCTGCCGTTAAAGGTTAAAAAGTGGTCAACAGATAAACGGATGAACTCGGATATGCCGTTTTTAAAGAAAGACGCATAGTAGTAATCATCAGATTGAAGGGTGAAAAACGAAAAAAGCGTAGTAAAAACAGCAAATAAAAATATTGAAATAACGCATGAAATAAATTCACACCGATTTTGTTTTATGTAGGATGTAATATTCTTGAGCATTTAAAAAACACCTCGCGTAAATAATATATAAAAGCTACATATTTGTCAAGAAAATCAAGCGTAAAGTTGACAATAAAGGTGTAAACTGGTATAATTAATTATATGCAAATATTGATTTTGTTAGGAGAGTGACAACGTGAAAAAAGTGCTCGTTGTTTTCGGCACAAGACCCGAAGCTATCAAGATGTGCCCTCTTGTAAAAGAGCTTAAATCGAGAAAAAATGTTGAAACAGTGGTCTGCGTGACAGGTCAGCACCGCCAGATGCTTGACGCAGTTCTTCATGCTTTTGATGTAGTGCCTGAGTATGACCTTTCTATCATGAAGGAAAGGCAGACGCTTTTTGATATTACAACAAATATTTTGAACTCCATTAAAGAAGTTTTGGAAAAAGAAAAGCCCGATGTTGTGCTGGTGCATGGTGATACATCAACAACCTTTGTAACAGCGTTGGCTTGCTTCTATTTGCAGATTCCGGTAGGTCATGTTGAGGCGGGACTTCGTACATACAATATCTTTTCGCCTTATCCAGAGGAATTTAACCGTCAGGCGGTAAGTATTATTTCGCAGTTTAACTTTGCACCGACGCTTCTTTCAAAGGAAAACCTTATCCGTGAAGGAAAGAGCGAGGAAACGATTTACGTTACGGGTAATACCGCAATTGACGCGCTCAAAACAACCGTAAGAGAAGACTATACACACCCTGAGCTTAGGTGGGCAGAGGGTAGCCGTCTTATTACTATAACAGCTCACAGACGCGAAAACTTAGGTGAGCCTATGCACCAGATGTTCAGAGCAATAAAGAGGATTATTGACGAGCATCCCGATGTTAAGGCAGTTTATCCCATACATATGAATCCTGTGGTAAGACAAGCCGCGGCAGAAGAGCTTGGAGATAGCGACAGAATACATATTATAGAGCCCTTGGATGTACTTGATTTCCACAACTTTTTGGCACGCAGCCATATGATTATCACCGACAGCGGCGGTATTCAGGAGGAGGCACCTAGCTTGGGCAAGCCGGTGCTCGTTATGCGCGATACAACAGAGCGTCCCGAGGGAATAAAGGCAGGTACACTCAAGCTTGTAGGCACAGAGGAAGAAAACATATACAATGCGTTCAAGCTTCTTTTAGAAAATGAAGAAGAATACGAAAAGATGAGCAAGGCGTCAAACCCCTACGGTGACGGTTTTGCTTCGGCAAGAATAGCAGATGTCCTTACGGGTGAAAAAACAGCTCCCGAATGGATAAAATGAGGAGGAAAAGAAAATGACTGAAAGAGGAAAAGAGTTTGTAGCAAAGAAAAAATGGGATAAATGGCAGGTTATCCTGTTCTGGGGCGTAATTGTTGTAATGATTGCGGCTTTTGCGGTACTCAGCATGCTTGGTATTGCGTTTATGGTTGCGTTTTTGTTTGTGTTGGGAGTTCTGAGCCTTTATTACATGAAAAACACATTTAAGGCTGAGTACGCGTATACTGTTTCGTCAAAGCTTACTGTTGAAATTTTAAAAAGCGGCGGCAAGAGAGTTGAAATTTGCGAGTTTTTCCTTTCCGACATGACTTTTTGTGGTGCATATAACGACGAGAACAGCCAAAAGCTTGAAGGCGTTGACAATACGATAACTGCTTGTACAGATGCACGTGACGAGGACGAAACATATTGTGCGCTTTTTGAACGTGACGGCAAGAAAACAGTAGTTCTTTTTACACCTAATGATATGATGCTTTCAGAAATCAAAAAGCACACACAGTGCGTGATTGAATGATAATGAATAACTGAATTGAAAAGTGCCGATTGGATATACCAATCGGCACTTTTTCTCAAAAAATGAACATTTTAGAACAAATTTGTATTGAAATTTGTCTTAAGTTGATGTATATTATATACGTGATAAATTGTTCTTGGAGGAATGTTTATGAAAAAAATTACAGCAATGCTTTTAGTGCTGATAATGATTATATCAACTCTGCCGATACAGGGGGTGTTTGCTGCAAGCACTCAAAACGTGATTGACGCTTTGGGAGGCACTGTTTTGTGGAGTGCCCCGGACGGGAATTTTTACGACACGGCGATAAGTGATGCCTTTGAAGGCTGGACAAGCAGTATAACCGAGGGTTTTGCAAACGTCAGGACGTATGACGAGGGTACAACTATTCAGTACTATGTTAACGGTACTGATAATATTACAACGATTACATCACCGGGTTATGGCTCAGGCTGTGAAAAAATCATTATTGAATGGGTTATGAGAAGACAGACCGTGAGCGAAATACATTTTGATTTTGTTTTCAAAGATATTAACGGTATAACAATTGCGTCTCTACCATTGACTATGGATTATACTTCTGTTTCTGAAAGCTATCCTATGGGACTTCCCGAAAGCGGAGAAAACTGTGCAATCGTTGCATACAACAATCCTGACGGACAAACGCATACTGCAGAGTATTATGTTGAAGGCGAAAAAACAATGGAATTTACATCTCTCGAAGGTGTAATTGACGGGTTTGGATCGATAGAATCTTCAAACGGTAAGGGAAATAATGCGTGGGCGCATATGGGCTTTGCAAATCTGACAATCGGCGGTGTTTATTCTGCTGATGTAAAGGTAAACGTTAATGCGGTTTATACAGCAGACGGTGCAGTTGTTGAAACGGTAGAAGGTTTTTATTTAACTACAGATTCATCGGGCTGTACATTCCCGAAAAAAACAGTTTTATATAACGGAGATTTATGGTATGCTCCTGAAACCACACTTACAGAGAGCGGCAATATTGAACTTACAAAATATGAGCGTTATAAAACAAAAAATATAGGCGATACATTTGAATTTAACTCTGTAACATACACCGTTACAGGTGACAGTGCGATTTTGAACGGTAATTTTGTAACCGGTGATACAACCTGTTGGACAAACCGCTTGGGTACTGCTATAACGGATTATACCGTCAGCTACTCGGAGGATATCGGAGGCAATATGCTTTCTCTTTCCGCAGGCGGTAAAACAGCAACCGATAATATAGGCACTGCATGGTCTGTTACTGCAGGACAAAAATACTACCTGTCATTTTATGCAGGCGGCGATAAGCCCGATAGTAACAACTATACATATAATCAGCTTTTCCAGTCAGATAAGAGCACAAGCGTATTCGGCTTTGGTGAGGCAATGACAGAGGGCCAATGGGTAAGGTTTGAAAAAATTGTTGTGCCTACAGGCGACACGCTTTATTTCCAGTGCAGCTGGACAGGTGAGATAACCTTTGGTAATTTTGAACTTTTGCCCATAGAGGAATACGTGGAAAAGAAAACAAGATATGATGTTATTGAAGATGCTTTTGTGCAGTATGATACCCTTTACGGTATTAATACGACAAACACAAGCGGTCTTATGATAGGTTCATCCGCCGATGAAAACCGTGGCCCCCAATTTGACGCAAACGGCGATACTACGTATCTTGAGGGTGCTACGCCTACAACACTCGGGTCAACAAGAGTGGGTCTTGTTAAATTCCCTATTATGGATATTGCAGATAACGAAAAAGCCACGTTGAAGTTTTATGTAAAAGAATGGCATCAGCAGGGCTTTGACGGAGGTAACACGTTCCTTCGTATTGCTGTAACGCCTCTTGCAGACTCTTCTTGGGCAGACCAAAGCGAGGGAAGTAGTTTCAATATTGCATCGGAGCCTCTTCTTGAAAACTGGACAACACCTGTATTTTCGGAAAAAGCCGCCAAGGAGACCGGCTATGTTACAGTTGATGTAACCGAAATAATGCACGCGGCAAAGGATGCAAATCTTGATTATATAAGCCTTAAAATGCAGATTTATTGGGGCGCGGCATACTGTGTTGAAAGAGAGGCGGCAGAGAGCGGCACATATGAAGGTCTTGGTGCATATATAGAGCTTGAAGAGGCGGAAAACCTTTATAAGATAACAACCTCGGGTGATGCAACCCTTACAAAAAACGGCTCGGCAATGAACGGATTTTCCTATGTGACAGAAGATGACGATGTGCGTTTTCAGCTTTCGGGTGCTGAGGTAATAGGCTCGGATGACGGTTTCTATATCCCCGATGAAAGCTTCACTGTCACAAAGAATATGGATATTACAAACACCATTGCGCTCACGTTTGGTCTTGAAATGGTACAGGGGGCACAGGTTCGCTACGGTGCAGGACTTGACGAGAACGGTAATGTTGGTGAGGGCAACGGCTTGAGGTTTATCACAATCGTTGACAGATCCGATACTCTTGCAGGACTTGACGAAGCAGAATTGGGTGTGATTATTTCGGCAGAAAACAGCGATGAAACAATTGAAATAGTAGCCGAAAAATGGCAGAGTGAGACGGTGTTCACATCGGCTATTACAAATCTTGCGGTAAGTAACTACAACCGTAATTTTACGGCAACACCCTATGTGAAAATAGGGGACAAAACCTTCACTGGTGAAAGCGTTACGCGAAGCATATACCAGGTTGCATCAGGACTTTTGGTTCAAGGCAGTACAGACAATACTGAGTATGATGAAATAACAAAGCTACTCTTTGACGTGTTGAATGCTTATGTAAACCAGGTTGGTATACGACTTACATTTTCCGACAATGCCGACTTTTCTGAATGGGAGCTGCGTGAATGTACCGACGGCAATGGCTCATATAAGGGCGAAAGCTTTTTTGAAGTTGGTGAAACCACCGTCAATGGCAAGGTGTATTCTGTAACACTTACTCCTCTTGGCGAAAATACGATTATCAAGGATAACTGGAATAATTATATAAGAATTAATAATAACAATAGTCAGATTAAGCTGTGCACAACGCTTACAGATAACGAGGACGGCACATATACTTTGAGCTTTGATACAACCAACCTTATTTTAGGCACATATCCTGAAGAAAAGTTCAACAAAATGAAGCCTACATATGAGCGTGCTGTTGCAGCAATGGAAAGTGCTAATACATATTGGCAAACAAATCAGAGCTATGTTGACTGGTACGGCTCAACTCATCCTGCATTCTGGGACAAGGCGGCTTATCATACCGGTAATATTGAAATGTATAAGTTAACAGGGGATGAAAGCTATCTTCAGTATTCCATTGACTGGGCAAACTACAACGAGTGGCAGGGCAACAACTCCACAAGTGACCCCTCAACGTGGACGTGGGGGTATAACCAGACACAAGGTAGTAATGCAGTGCTCTTTGGTGACTGGCAGATATGTTTCCAGACCTATATTGACCTTTACGATATGGGCGTAGAGGGAGCAACACTTGACAGAGTATATGAGGTTATTGACTATCAGATAAGTAAGGACGAGGACGCTTTCTGGTGGTGGGCAGATGCGCTTTATATGGTAATGCCTGTTATGACAAAGCTTTATAAACAGACTAATGATGAAAAATATCTTGATGCTTTGTATAAGTACTTTAAGTATGCAAAAGAGCTTATGTATGACGGCCCCGGCGGTATACCTACATCAGCTGACGGCTACACAACAAGTGCCGCATTAAACAGCGGCGCAAGCTACTCTGACCCTGATGATTATAAGTATCTGTTCTTCCGTGATGCAGGCTATGTATATCCGTTAAATCCCAATGCGGGACACGAAGAAGAAAAGAATTTCTGGGCTCGAGGTGACGGTTGGGTATTTGCCGGTCTTAGTAAAGTGCTTGCCGACATGCCTTCCACCTATGAGCACTATGATGAGTTTTATCAGACATATGTTGAAATGGCAAAGGCTATAATTGACTGTCAGCAAGTAGACAGTGCAGGCTACGGTTTCTGGACGCAGAGTATGCTCCAGGATTATCCGAAGGGCACAAACGGCAACGACGAAGGCTACGAAACAAGCGGTACAGCGTTCTTTACCTACGGACTTTTCTGGGGTATCAATAATGGTATTCTGACAGATGAGGCTTATGAAAGAGCGGCAATCCGTGCATGGGGATACCTTGAAAACGTGGCACTCCATGAAAACGGTAAGGTTGGCTATGTTCAGCCTATTGGTTCAAATGCAACACAGGCTGTAAGCTACGACACAACAGCAAACTTTGGTGTTGGTGCATATTTATTAGCAGCATCCGAAGCGGCTCGTTGGGCACAGAATAGTGTAGAATAGCATTAATAAAACACTCCGATTTATCGGAGTGTTTTTGTGTGGACAATAATTGCTTATTGTGGTAAAATATACGAAAGAGGTAATTGTTATGAAAAACTATAAAATGACAATTCAATATGACGGTACAAAATATCAAGGCTGGCAGAGACTTAAGGATACCGACAAGTCCATACAAGGCAAGATTGAGGATGTACTTTCCCGTATGTGCTCTCATAAGGTTGAGATACACGGCTCAGGCAGAACGGATGCAGGGGTGCATGCAATAGGTCAGGTTGCATCCTTTAAAATAGAAACCGACAAAACATTGTGCGAAATACAAGATTATCTTAACAGGTTTTTGCCTGAGGATATTGCAGTTATCAAGGTTTGTCAAGCAGAAGACAGATTTCATGCAAGACTGACGCCATGCAGGAAAACTTATCTTTATCGTATAAATAATTCAAATATTTCTGATGTGTTTGAGAGAAAATATGTTTATCAGGTGAAAGAAGAGCTTGATATTGACGCCATGAAAAAAGCTGCTTCGTATTTAATCGGACAGCATGATTTTGTGGGTTTTTCGTCACTTAAAAAGGTTAAAAAGTCAACGGTTAGAACAGTGTATGAGGTGAGGATAGAAGAATCTGACAATCTCTCCGGCTCTTCAAGCCACCTCCCTTTGCACAAGGGAGGCAATAATGAAGTTGATATTTATATAACAGGTGACGGATTTTTGTATAATATGGTGAGGATAATCGTGGGCACACTTATTGAAATCGGGCTTGGAAAAAGATGTGCTTCCGATATACAAAAAGTACTTGAAACCAAAAACCGCGAGCTGGCAGGCGTTACGGCACCTGCACAAGGTCTCACGCTATATAAAGTAGATTATGAACAAGGAGAATTACAATGATTTATGTTACAGCGTCGCTTCACGGATGCTACGACCGCTACGAAGCTATTTTAAAGAAAATCGACCTTAAGGATGATGATATGCTGTTTGTTCTCGGAAACACCGTTGACGGCGGTGACAAAGGCATTGAGATACTAATGGACATGATGTTAAAGCCGAACGTTTATCCCATGCTTGGTGAGCACGACATGATTGCATATGAAATCCTCTCAGGTATTGAAAAGGAAACGCGGAAAGATATTACTGCACCTTTATCAAAAGAGCTTGCGGACAGATGCAATGTGTGGCTCAACAGTGGTGGAGAGGGCACAATGAACGGATTTACAAAGCTTGCCGATGATGACAAAACAGCATTACTCGAATACATGGAAGAGTTTACATTGTATGAAGAGATAGAATCAGACGGTATTGATTTTGTGCTTTGCCACAATATGCCCGAAAACTTTATGACAGGGGACAGCCTTGAAAACTACTCTGCAGAAGAAATACTTGCGGGAAATATTGACTATGAGAGAGAATATTTCCCGGGAAAAGTTCTTGTTACGGGAAATGATATAACTATCGAAATTGACCGTGGCACCCGCGGTAAAATTTTTAAAAACGATTACCATGTGGCTATTAACTGTGGCGGATATATGGGCGGCTACACTGCGGCGTATTGTCTTGACACTGGGGAAGAGTTTTACGTTCAGGACTGATGCCTTTAGTGCAGACCGCATAAGGTAAAAAGAAAGAGAATAATACAAAATAACAAAAGCGACGGAAATCCCGTCGCTTTTAGTTGTTAATATGAATTATTAATTGCAGAAACGAGAGCTTCGATAGAGCTCGTCATGATATCCTCGTGGATGCCTGCACCCCAGAAAATCTTGCCGTTTTCGTCAGAAACACTTACATAACTGATAGCCTTTGCCTGGCTACCTTCTGTGAGGGCGTGCTGTTCATATTCCAAAACAGAAAACTTTTTGCCCAAGAATTTGCACAGTGCATTTGAAACGGAGTCAAGACCACCGTTACCGCGACTGCGGATGATTTCTTCTTCGTTGTCCTTAACAATAGTAACCGTTGCAGTGTAAACATTGCCCTGCTGTGTGAAGAGTGTGTCAGCAACGTTGAATGCCTTGCGGTTTTTAACGTACTTGTCAAGGAAAATATCGTGTACCCAATCGGGTGAAAGCTCCTTATGGGCTTCATCGGAAACGTGCTTTGCTGTGTAGCCCATATCCTCCTGCATTTTCTTGGGCAATTTAAGCCCAAAGTTCTGCTGGAGAATGTAGCTTACGCCGCCCTTACCTGACTGAGAGTTGATACGGATAACATCTGCGTCGTATGTTCTGCCCACGTCCTTGGGGTCAATGGGAAGATAGGGAACAGACCAGTGAGTAAGCTGTTTTTCTTCTCTCCATGCCATACCCTTTGCAATAGCATCCTGATGTGAACCCGAGAACGCCGCAAAAACAAGAGAACCGCAATAGGGTGCACGATCACTTACCTTCATATTTGTAAAGCGTTCATATGCTTCGCAGATGTTAGGCATGTCACTAAAATCAAGAAGAGGGTCAACACCGTGAGAGAACATGTTCATAGCAAGTGTTATAATATCGCAGTTACCTGTTCTTTCGCCGTTGCCGAAAAGTGTACCTTCGATACGGTCGCCACCTGCAAGAATACCGAGCTCTGCATCGGCAACGCCTGTGCCACGGTCGTTATGGGGATGAAGTGAAATGATAACATTTTCACGGTTATGTAAGTTCTTAGACATGTATTCAACCTGAGAGGCGTATACATGGGGAAGGCTTGTCTCTACTGTTGCAGGAAGGTTGATGATAACCTTCTTGTCTTCTGTAGGCTGCCAGATATCGATAACGGCGTTACAAACCTCGAGAGCATATTCGGGCTCTGTGCCAGTAAAACTTTCGGGGCTGTATTCAAAACGGAAGTTACCTTCGGTTTCACTTGCCAATTTCTTAAGAAGCTTTGCACCGTCTGTTGCAATTTTTAAGATTTCGTCCTTTTCCTTTTTGAAAACCTGTTCACGCTGTGCTACACTTGTGGAATTGTAAAGATGTACAATAGCACTGGGTGCACCGCGGAGTGCGTCAAAGGTTTTTTTGATGATATGTTCACGTGCCTGTGTAAGCACCTGAACAGTTACATCACCGGGGATAAGGTTGCGGTCTATAAGAGCACGCAAAAATTCGTACTCGGTTTCACTTGCTGCAGGGAAACCTACCTCGATTTCCTTAAAGCCTAATTTAACAAGGAGTGTGAAAAACTCAAGCTTTTCCTCAAGGCTCATAGGCTCAATAAGTGCCTGATTGCCGTCACGTAGGTCCACACTGCACCAAATAGGGGGCTTTGAGATGTACTCCTTTGTTACCCAGTCAAAACAGGGTACAGGGGGCATGAAATAGCTTCTTTGATACTTTTCGCAGTTTTTCATAATGACGCTCCTTTCTTTTGTAGATTTTAATAGCATTCTGAAGTTTTGCGAAAATACTAATATTGCATAAAAGTATAGCACATTTAGCCTTTTAATGCAAGCTAATTTTTCAAAAGAGAGACTAAAGATTCAGAAAAGAGAAGAGCACCTTTTTTTGCTTCATCAAGGGTATTTCCGTTTGTGCCCACCTCTAAGATAAAAGCAAAGGGTGCAGTATGCTGATTAAACCTTTCGCGCCTGAGATTAATGGGACGAGCAAGAGTCGGGTAGAGAGAGTTCATCTTATACTGCAGTTTTACGGCAAAGGAAAGATTTGTTTGCCAGTCGGGATGTGTAAGACCGCTGTCGTTTGTCCCCACAACCAGCATCACCTGTGCGGCAGTCGAATCAAAATTTGTAACAGGCCGCATTTTTGAGCCGTCCTTTGTCACGATAGCGTCACGGTGAACATCAATAACAAATTTAATTGACGGATATTTTTTTGTATATGATTCAACAAGCTTGAGGCTTTTTGAGTAGCTCTGTGAGTATGACGGATAGTCGTTTACGGTTGTGTCATGAATAACGTTTATGCCGTTATCTTTTAGGTGGTCATAAATAACTTTACCCACAGCAACCATGTTGTAGTTTGAATCCTGCGTGCGGTCGGTTTCAGATGGGGTGTAGTTATATTTTTGAGAGGGGGTATAGCTTTCGGTGGTATGTGTGTGTACAATGAGCACTGTGGGCTCATCGGAGAGTGAGAGGTCGATAGATTTATTTAAAAGACTGGATACATCAATTTGTTTACTGGTTTGGTTATTAAGATATATACCCTCTACACTTTTGTATCCCTTTTCCTCAGCGTCTTCGTATGTTATGCTCATTGCATCATTTTCGGGAACAGGCGTCAAAGTGACCGTTTCTTTTAATGCGGCTACGGGCTTTGCGGTTGGGACTGTTTTTTCCTTGTCAGAAAAACGTATTGTAGGAACACATAATGAAATCATTGACCTTGTTATGTTAATATCGGGAAAATCATAAGGTTTTTTTGTGCCGGTATGTACAAGAAAACTGATAAAATCAGGTGATAAATTGCTATAAAACAAGTGTATCTGCGAAAACACAATCGACACAAGAATAATTCCCATAGATACAAAAGTTATGACATTTTTTGAGTTAATAACAGGAAAATTTTTAAATTTTTTCATCGGCGGCAGTCCTTTCTTGAAATAATATATTGACTAAAAGGCAAAAATATGATAAAAATAATAAGTACAAATGAAATGTAACGGAGGTAATTACAAATGTTAGTTTCTGCAACAGAAATGCTCAAAAAAGCAGTTGAAGGCCACTATGCAGTAGGTCAGTTCAACATCAACAACCTTGAATGGACAAAGGCTATCCTTCTCACAGCTCAGGAAAACAATTCTCCTGTTATCCTCGGTGTTAGTGAAGGCGCAGGTAAGTACATGACAGGTTTCAAGACAGTTGAAGCTATGGTTTCTGCAATGATCGATTCTCTCGGCATCACAGTTCCCGTTGCTCTTCACCTTGACCACGGCTCCTACGAAGGTTGCTACAAGTGTGTAAAGGCAGGCTTCTCTTCCATCATGTTTGATGGTTCTCATTTCCCCATTGAAGAAAACGTTGAAAAGACAACAGAACTCGTTCATGTTGCTCACAACCTTGGTCTTTCTATCGAAGCTGAAGTTGGTTCTATCGGCGGCGAAGAAGACGGCGTTGTAGGTGCAGGTGAAATTGCTGACCCCGCAGAATGCAAGAGAATTGCTGACCTCGGCGTTGACTTCCTTGCAGCAGGTATCGGTAACATTCACGGTAAGTACCCTGAAAACTGGAAGGGTCTTGACTTTGATGCACTCGCTAAGATTAAGGAACTCGTTGGCGATCTTCCTCTTGTTCTTCACGGTGGTACAGGTATCCCCGAAGATATGATCAAGAAGGCAATTAGCCTTGGCGTTGCTAAGATTAACGTTAACACAGAATGCCAGCTTTACTTCCAGGAAGCTACAAGAAAGTACATCGAAGAAGGTAAGGACCTTCAGGGTAAGGGCTTCGACCCCAGAAAGCTTCTTGCACCCGGTTTTGAAGGCATCAAGACTATTGTTAAGGAAAAGATGGAGTTGTTTGGATCTGTAGGCAAAGCTTGATTAAATACTGCAGACCGTGCAAAGCATTAGCTTTTTAATATGATTATTAAGAAGGAATTTCTGAAGAGAAATTCCTTCTTATTTTTTCTGCAGCATTTTCTCGGTGCTTTTCCGCATTGAGGACTTTAGGGAAATATTACCGTTCTTGATTTTGTGGAGTAGTTGATATATAATAACCAATAGAGGTGATACTATGAGTTTGAATAATACACCTAAGGGTGAAAGATTGCATATAGGTATTTTCGGCAGGCGTAATGCGGGAAAATCCAGTATTATAAACGCTATTACAGATCAGAATATTGCAATCGTGAGCGATGTTAAAGGTACAACCACAGACCCTGTTTATAAGGCAATGGAACTACTCCCAATTGGTCCTGTTATGATTATTGATACACCCGGTATTGACGATGAGGGCGAGCTTGGATCAGAGAGAGTTAAGGCAAGCTACAGAGTGCTTAATAAATGCGATGTTGCACTTTTGGTTGTTGATGCCCGTGACGGCTTTACAGACGGTGACATAGCACTGCTTGATAAGATAAAAGAAAAAAAGATACCCTATACTATTGCATTTAATAAATGTGATGTGGCAAAAGGCAACGAAGAGGGCGTTATATATTGCTCTGCAAAAGAGGGCATAAATATTGACCTGTTAAAGGGTGCAATAATTAAAACAGCATCAATTGAAAAACCCGATAAAAAGATTGTAGGAGATTTGATAAATGAGGGCGACACAGTTTTGCTCGTTGTACCAATTGATTCTGCCGCACCAAAAGGCAGGCTGATACTGCCTCAGCAGCAGACAGTTCGTGATATATTGGACTCAGACTGTGTGGCTGTTGTCGTAAAAGAAGACAAGGTAAAAGAAGCAGTCCGGAAATACAGTCCTAATCTTGTTGTATGTGATTCGCAGATTTTTGGCAAAGTAAAAAACGATGTACCACAATGTGTACCGCTGACGAGCTTTTCAATACTTTTTGCACGCTATAAGGGCGACCTTGAGGCAAACCTTGAAGGTGTTGAAAAATTAGATAACCTCACTGACGGCGACGTAGTGCTTGTAAGTGAAGGGTGCACACATCATCGTCAGTGTGGCGATATAGGCACAATAAAAATGCCCATGTGGATAAAAAAACATACAGGCAGGGATTTAACTTTTGAATTTACTCATGGGGGCGAGTTTCCTGAGAATTTAACAAAATACGCTCTGGTTGTGCATTGCGGCGGGTGTATGCTCAATGAAAAGGAAATGAAATACCGCATTGCGTTAAGTCGGGATGCAGGCGTGCCTATTGTAAACTACGGTATGGCAATTGCACATATGAACGGCATACTGGAAAGAAGCTTAGAACCTTTAAATACAAAAAAAGTTACCGAATAACGGTAACTTTTTTGTATTTAGTGGTGACTTTCGTGATGCTTGGATTTTAGCTTGTCACATCGGTGGAATGCTGTGTCTGATACTTCGGCATCATCGGATATGGAAAGGTTTTCAAGCCTTACACAGCTTGAAAAAGCATGGTCATGTAAAATAGGAGTAGGGGCAAGGATTGTTACGTCTGTAAGCTGTACACAGCTGTCGAAGGCGTTTTTCTCAATTGATGTAACAGTAGAGGGAATTGTGACAGCTGGCAAATTAAGACAGGATTTGAATGACTGCTCACCAATCTCAGTGATACCTTCGGGGATAATTATCTCTGCAAGGCTCACGCAGTTTTTAAAGCACCAGTCATTAATTTTGTCCATGTTTTTGCTGAGTGTAACCTTTTTAAGATTTGTACAGTTCCAGAATGTACATTCGCCTACGTGTGTGACCGTATCGGGGATGATAATCTCGACAAGCCCGTCGCAGTCTTGAAAAGCACGTTCGCCGATTGATGTTAACCTTTCGGGTAAATTGACACTGGAAAGCTTTTCGCAATAGAAAAAGGCATAGTTGCCTATTGAGGTCAAAGTATCGGGGAGAGTAACCTTGGTCAAGTCATCACAGCTATCAAAGGTGTTATTGTATATGGTTGTGATGCCGTGGGGGATTGTTATCTCTTTAATACCGCTTGATAAAAATGCTCTTTCGCCTATATGTTCCATTTTTTCGGGAAGAGTGATGTATTTGAGGTCAGAACATGCAGAAAAGGCATAATCGCCTATGTAAACAACACTGTCGGGAATTGTGATGAGGCTCAAATTGACACAGCTTGAAAAAGCGTGGTTGTCGATTTTTGTTACCGAAGACGGAATATTGATGCTTGTTATGTTTTGGCATCCTGCAAATGCGGAAGCATTAATTTCACTTATGTTTGAAGGAAGGGTAACATTGCCTAAATTTTTGCAGTCGAAAAAAGCATGCTTGCCGATATATGTTATATTGTCAGATAAATTGATTTTTGTAAGAGCACCGCAGTTACGGAAGGCATAATCGCCTATATATGTAACATTTTCAGAAAGATTGATGTTTCCGAGGGTTATACATGAGATAAACGCACTTTTTCCGATACGGGTTACGTTATCTGACATATCCACTTTTTTAAGGCGTACACAGCAGGCAAACGCATGGTCGCCGATTGCAACTACGCTGTCGGGAATTGTTACGCTTTCAAGGCGAGTACAGTATTTAAAGGCAGAATCTGAAATATATCGTGTGCCATCTTTTACTTTAAAGTTACCCTTGGCGGTGCTTTCGACGAGAATATCATTTATGTAAAGTGTGCCCTCGTCCCAGTTTGATTCATTGTTATAAAATGCTGTGTGATAAAAAGCACACGCACCTATGTCCGTAACAGAAGAGGGAATTACAAAGTCTGTTATGTTTTCGCAATTAAAAAATACAAAATCTGAAATTTGGATAACAGGCAAACCGTCAATTGTATCGGGGATTGTAACCATGCCCGATGCCGATTTGTCGCAGCCTGTAATTATAACGGAGTCGTCTTTGATTTCATATGTAAATATATCAAATTCTTGAGCAGCAACATTTATGGATATAAAAGTCATAATCAATATAAATAATACAGATAATTTTTTTGCCATTATAAACCCTCCTTTTATGGCTAAATAATACCACATAAACAAATGTATTTGCAAAAAGTCATAAACTTGTAATCGTATCTTAATTTAAATGAAACTATCATATTATCTTTTAGGGCGAATATACATTAGCCTGAAAGGGGATTTATTATGAAACGGATTTTATTAGTCTTGTGTATATTTACAATGGGGGTAACCTGTCTGTGTGGATGCACAAACTCAGCAGGCGATGAAACAACAGAGGTTGTAAATCAGTAAAAAAGGAGCAAGATGCTCCTTTTTTATTTGCATAAACACGGATTTTATGATATGCTAAACTAAGGTGATAAAAATGATTGAAAAAGGTATTTATAAACACTTTAAGGGCAATATGTACGAGGTTGTGGGTATTGCAAAGCATTCCGAAACATTAGAAGAAATGGTTGTATACCGTGCTCTTTACGGTGAGGGAGGATTATGGGTGAGGCCTTTGTCAATGTGGGACGAAGAGGTTTGCCATAACGGTGAGAAGGTTAAAAGGTTTACGAAGATATGAAATACAAAAACATTAAAGAAGGCTTGTTTGTAAAAAGGCTTAACCGTTTTATTGCGATTGTCTCCATTGACGGTGTTGAAGAAGTTGTTCATGTGAAAAACACGGGTAGGCTTGGCGAGCTTTTGGTAGAGGGCGTAAAGGTGTTTGTAGAGGAGAGCGACAATCCGTCACGAAAAACAAAATATGACCTCATATCGGTTTATAAAGGCGATGTTTTGTATAATATTGATTCACAGGCTCCTAACAAGGTTTTTGGCGAATATATTGCAAAGCTGTTTAATGATGTTAGATTAATCAAGCCCGAGTGTAGGTATAAATCGTCAAGGTTTGATTTTTATTTTGAATACAAGGATAAGAAAGCCTTTATTGAGGTAAAGGGTGTAACGTTGGAAAAAGACGGTGTGATGCTTTTTCCCGATGCACCGACAGAAAGAGGAGTAAAGCATATAAAAGAGCTTTGCGACTGTGTAAAGGAGGGCTATGAGGCATATGCTGTGTTTGTGATTGCGGCGGATGCAGGGATGTATTTTACGCCAAACGAAGAACGGCATAAGGAATTTGCACAGGCTCTTAAGAGGGCAAAGGAAAGTGGTGTGAAAATAATTGCCGTAAATTGTATTGTGGACAAGGACAGTATAAAAATAAAAGATAATATAGAGGTGCGGATATAAAAATTTTTCTCATATTGACGGGCTTGATTCATTCAAGCCCGTTTTTGCGTGTGAAATAACCTTGAATTTTTACACGTTTTGGTATATACTTAGCGTAACTATATGGGGTAAGCCCCTGTAATGGGAGGAGATTGTATGAAATCAAGGTTTAAATCATTAATATCATTTCTTGTGGTAATCACAATGGTATTATCGGTTTGCCCTGCCGTAAGCTTTGCGGCAGACACAGTCACGTATTTAACGCGTGATTTGGTCAAAAGTTCAACAGAGACAGTTGTACTTGCAAATCACCAGCTTTACGAAACTGACCATTTTGTAATCATTTACGATACGGACGGTGCAAACACAATAACGGAAAGTCAGCTTACAACACTTGGGGAAACCCTTGAAAATTGTTGGGCGCTGTTTATTGACAAAATGGGCATGGAGCCCACAAGTACATCCGTACTTGACAGTGGAGACAAAGAAACCCAGTACAAGACAAACGTAGTTGTTATGGGTACGGGTGTTGACTACTACGACCTTGGCGCAGGCGAATGGGGCGCATACGGTAGCGTTGATGCCGAAGGTTACCCCTATTTTATGTGCTCGGTAACAGCGATTACATCAGCAACCGTTGTGGCTCACGAGTTCGGTCACGCAGTGCATTATGCCCAGGGCGACAACGCGTGGGAAAATAATATTTTCCTCGGTCCTTGGTTCGAAGCTGTGGCAAACTGGTTTGCAGAACAGTATATTTATGAATATATGGACTCTACTACAACACAGATGTCTCACTTGTACTTGAGAGAATCTCATCTTACAAAGATGAACGGCCGTGGCTACTACGAAGCTTGGCCCATACTCCAGTATCTTACGGAAGATCCCGATAATACAGGTGTATACGGTTCAACCTTTGTTCAGAAGCTTCTCAGCTATGATTCCGGAAGCACAAATACGCTTTTTTGGGAAGTGTTGGAGGCTAACAACGGTGATTTAACAGTTGCCGATACTGTTGGTATGTATGCTTCTCATATTGCCGACTTGGACTTTAACAACAAAAGCCGATATGATACTGCTATAAATAATGTTATGAACGGTAGTTTCTTCTGGCAGCAGAGATACACAATGCTTGAAGAAAAAGGAGAAGAGGCAAACACATATGTAGTTCCTCCTGAAAGAGTACCTCAGGCAATGGGTTACAATGTTATTCCCCTTGATTTTACTGCGGGCACAGTTTCTGTTACATTAAACAGCGAAACTGATGTAGAAGGTGCTGACTGGAGAGCAAGACTTGTTAAGGTATCAAGTAGTGGAACAAGCACATATTCCGACCTCTTTAGTGCAGGCGAAACAATGAGTATTACCGCATCAAGTACTGATGAGTTGTATCTTACAGTTGCGGCTACTCCCTCCCTTGACAGTATGGCTCGTCATACCATTACAGGCTGGGCTACTCATTCTACAGAAGCAAATTTCCCTTATGAAAATAAAACACAGTATCCCTACAGCGTAACACTTAGCGGTGCTACACCTATGACAAGACCTACACCTTCGGGTACGTTTAGAACGCACTCCAACGGTGGCGGTAAAGTAGCTACAACAGCTAGTGTTGCATCTACTGCATACGTAGGACCTAACGCAGTTGTTATGGGTAGTGCAACAGTAAGTGATAATGCAATAATTGACGGTTATGCAATTGTTGCAGGTAATGCTACGGTTAGCGGTAACGCATACGTTGGTGACTATGCGGTGCTCTTTGACAGAGCAGCGGTTACAGATAATGCAAGAGTTATTGAAAACGCATGCTTGTATGTTGACTATACTGCAAAGGGCAATGCTGTTATAAAGGGCTCTACATTAGGTCTTTATAACGGTACTGCAGGCGGCGAAGCTATTACATACGGTGACTTCTTCGAAGACGCAGGTCATACAATTGCAGGTGGTGCGTTCTCCGGTTACCATACTGCAAACGACTCTACATATACAAAGACTATTCAGTCTGCTTATGTGCGTCCTTACGTTGTAAATCTTCGTTCAAGATATGAATTTGAAGAAAATCTTCGTGATACATATTCCTACACAGACCTTTACGGCGTGGATGTAGCATATGAAGACGGATGTGCAGTATTTGACGGAAGTAATTATGTAATTCTTGATTCTTCCGCAATGTACTACAATAACGGCAAGGTTACAATTGGCGTAACAGGCACCGGCACTGCATTAACATTAGGCAGCCTTGAGCTTGAAGTGACAGATAGCAGTGTTGCATTTGGTGGTGCAAGTGTGAGCTGTGCAGATGCGGTTAAGGAGATTGAAATTACTCTTGACGGTACAAATATTACACTTACTGTAAACGGTGTAAGTAGTACTGTAAGTAATGCTACAACACTTCTTGACTGTGCTATGGCAGGTAAGAGCTATATCGGTAAAGGCTTTACAGGAAGCATTGATTATGTAAGAATTTACGATATGGGCTATGAATATTCCTCAACTGATATTGGTAATATGGTGGGGAATTTTGCTGTTGAAGTCGACGCAGCGAGTGACGCTTCAACAGGTACGCTCAACTCAAATACAGAAAATACAAACTCCACCTGGTACGGATGGAGTAGTACAAGTAGCAATGTAACAGTTGACGGAGGACTTAACATTACAGGTGCTGTTACTTGTTCGATTAAGTCTCCCGCTATCGAAACAGATAAATTTGTTATTGAATTTGACCCCGAAGGTGGCTCAGCTTACCCCGACCACGGTGTACTCGATGCTGACGGTACAACAGTACTCTTTGCGCACCGTTATGCAACAGACGCAAGCGCAATCCATGTTGGTCGTGGTGAAACAAACTCTTCTATCCGCGGTACAGACTCTGTTTCCGATACAACAGGTCAGGCAAGACTTACAAACTTTGTAGGTGAAAGACTTGCCTCCGGCACACTCCGTACAGACAGAAGTGCGGTGAGCTTTGCAAACGGCGAAAGAGTAAGAATTGTTGCGGAAAACAGAACATGGGACGCAACTTTGGCGGAAGAATTTGCAAAGAGCGAAAACTACACAGATAACCTTGCAGCTTTAGCTGAGGGTGATAGTGTTTACACAGTTACTTACGGTGTTGTAGACGAATACGGTCTCTTCACACCTGTAAGCGTGAACGTATACACAGGCTCTTTCACAGGCTTTGGCGGATTTAAGACGGCAGGCGGTTCGAGTGGCGTTACAGTAAGCTACAAGAACATTGTTATCTACGCGGATGCAGGCGAAGATGGTGTTATCACGGTAACATACCTTGCTGGCGGCGAAGAAGTAAAATCCGTTACAAAGAGAAGCGGAGCTACTTTCCCCGAAGTATATATATACGAAAATGGTGTTAACGAAATTTACTATGCTGAAGGCAATACATACACTGCCGATACAGAGGTTGAAATGACAAACCTTGCAGGCGGCGGCTTAACTGTCGGCACATGCTTTGAAACTGCAGATAATGCGGCATACAAAACAACAACAGAAAACCTTATTGCAAACGGCGAATTTAGTGCCTCTCTTAAGGGCTGGTACAACGCCGCAGGCGGTGAAGCAACAACAAGTAAATTTACAGTAAATGCTGACGGTACTATTACCGCAAAAGCATCCACAGGTGCGACAGGTGAAGGCTCACTGTATCGTGCATGGGACGTTGAAATCGGTAAGACATATGTGTTTACATATACATCCGATGTGGAAAACCAATACCATATAGTATCACAGAAGAATGATATTTCCGCTACAAATGACGGCACAGTAATCGGCACAGGCAAGGCAGGTACAAACTATTTTGTGTTTACTGCCGAAAAGGAATATGTACAGATTAACTTCCGTTGGCTTAAGACTGATGCAGGGGTTTACAACACAATAGGTAACTTTGGTCTTTATGAGGTTACAAGTGCTGAAAGTGACAGAGTAGTTACTACCATTGAATATAAATCAGGCTCAACAGTTATAGGCACAACTACGGTAAACGGCTTTGTAGGTGATGTAATTGACCTTACAGACGAAACAATAGTTCCTCTTACTGTTGTGTACGGTGACAGCGTTTATACAAAGGATGATACGAACGCTACAAGCTATACAGCAAACAGCACAGGCACAGTTACAATCACTTATACAGTAAGTGATATTCAGTCCATTGAAGCAGTTTCTGCAACAGTTATCGGCGATAACTTGCCTGTTCTTCCCACAACATTAACTGCAACAACATCAAGCGGCACAATGGAAGTTGGCGTTGAGTGGGACTATTCCACACTTGTAGAGGGCGAAGAATGTATAGTTTACGGTACTGTGGAAGGTACTGTAATTAAGGCAGAAGCAACTGTTACGGTGCTTCCCGAAAGCTTTACACTTCCTGATGTTACAAGTGCCAGCAATCAGACAAATGCTCAGACGATGGCAACCAGCACAACGAAATTCCCTCTTTCAATAACAGGTGAATTTTATGCTGAAATGGATGTTAATGTAGCATCCTTCGGTGATATCTGGTTGGTTTTCAAAAATTCTTCCCAATCACAGTTTTTCGGAAATGCACAGATTCTTCTGGGCTTCAACGGAGGGCTTATCCCTGTAAACGGTAATGGTACAGGTGGCAGAACTACATCGGATGCAACTGCTATGTCAATCAGCACAAATACAACATATCGTATATTGGTCAAGGGTGATGCATCTACGGACAAATATACCGTAACAATTACAGACCCTTCAGGAAACTTTGTCACAAAAGAAAACTACGGATTCAGAAAAAATGATACATATATCAACTGTGTAGGTATGTTTACAAACAATGGTAAGGGCTCATTTACTACATCAAATATAAAAATATATTATGCAGGTTATGTAACAGCAAGCTTCGTTACAGAAGATGGCACATTGGTAAGAAGTATCTCCGGTGATGTACAGAGTGGCTCCTTCACAGTAAGCGAAACAGTCGGTTTTGTTATTGATGATGAAGGATTGGGTCACTATTATCAGATACCCGAAACAGTTGTAAGTGAAGATGTTACAGTTGTTGTAAGCGAGCTTACAGACATGTATCCTGTTTTAGAGGATGCTTATGTTCAGGGCACAACAGTTTACGGTATTAACGCAACTGACACAAACAGCGTATTTGTTGCCGCAGTCGGAGGCAACGACCGTGCACCCCTTAGCGATGCTGATGGTGTTGCTATGGCAGACGGCTCACATACACCTTCAACCCTTGGTACATCAAGAGTTGGTCTTTTCCAATTCCCTGTGTTAGAGCTTGAAGACGGTAAGGCGGCTGTTGCACACTTCTATGTTCGTAATTGGCACAGCAATACCTTCACTAACTCTAACACATCTATCCGCATGGCAGGCTATGCTGTAAACGACGACAGCTGGCTTACAGGCACCGCTACAGCGGCAAATCTTACCCTTTTGGAGAGTCAGACAAACCCCGTTTTCACATCAAGAAGTACAAATACTGTAGGTTATATAACTCTTGATATTACAGAGGCTATGAAGGCGGCTCAGAAGATGGGTCTTACTACAATCACAATCAGACTCAATGCAGCTTGGGGTGCAGCTTACATTGCAGAACGCGAAGCGGCAGTTGCAGGCGGAGCATACGAAGGTAAGGCGGCATATTTAACAGTTGAAGACGGTACATATATTACAGTATCGGGCGCAACAAAGGTAACTAAGGACGGTTCGCTTATGTCCGCTCCCGAAGATGGTGTTACAATCGTAGACGGCAGCACAGTTAAGATGTATACAGACAGCACAGAAGCAGTTGCATTTACAAACGGAGTTAAGGTTTACAAGGTAACTGACGGTGTGACAGAAGCAATTACTCCCGAAGAGGGCGGATACTATCCTGCAAGTGTAGGTGTTAACATGGTTTCCGGTGCTCAGGTAAGAATAGGCTCAGGTGTTGACACAGATGGTAAGGTAGGCGACGGAAGCGGTTTGAGGTTTGTAACACTGCTTAATCGTGCGGACAGCTTAGCAACAGTTGAAGGTGCAACCTACGGTGTAAAGATTACAGCTGAGGGTAGCGATGCAGAAGCGGTTGATATTCCTGCTGAAAAATGGCAGAGCACAGATGTGTTCACAACAGCTATCACAAATCTTGCCACAACAAACTATAACCGTGAATTCACAGCAACACCTTATATTACAGTTGACGGTCAGACCTTTGAAGGCACACCTGTTACAAGAAGTATTTATAAGGTTGCGGCAGGTATATTGAAGAATGGTTACACAGCAGACGACAACGCAACAGGCGAGGATAAGACAGGTACTGTATATGAGCTTACAGATGTGCTTGTAGACGTATTGAACGCTTACGTTAACCAGACAGGTATCCGTCTTACATACTCTTCTGATGGCACAATTACAGCCCGTACTGAGGGCACAGGCGCATACTCAGGCGACTTGTTCTTTGAAGTAAGCCGTGTTGACAACGGTGACGGCAGTTACACAGTAACCGTCACACCTTCTACTAATGCTGAAATTCGTGAGTGGTGGAAGGAATATGTGAGAATTAATAACAACAATTCTGCGGTAGTAAACATGATTACTAACGATTCTATTGCAGAGGATGGTACACTCACATTTACATTTACACCTGTTGTTACAAGTACAACGGCCGAATAAAATTATCGAACGCACAAGCTATGCTTGTGCGTTCTTTTTATGTGTGATAAAATAAAGTCAAGATATTTGCAACTTTTTCATATTTTTTGTGTCTATATTAGTGAAAGGAGTGGTAAGGAGTGCTATTTTTTACATTTGACAGCGAACGTGAACTTAAAATTGAACGACTTTACCATTCTTATAAAAAGCTTTTGTATAAAGTAGCGTTTGACATACTCCAAGATGGTGCACTCAGCGAAGATGCGGTGCACGACACATTTTTACGAGTGATGAAAAATCTTAACAAAATAGACGAAGAAAATTGTCCCCGAACGAGAAATTTTTTGGTTGTTATATGTAGAAATGTTGCACTTAACATGAAAACAAAATATATTGCAGACTGCGAACTGCAGGACAATATGCAGTCTTCGCAGGAGAGTGTTGAAAGTATAATCGCAGGGCAGGATGCGTTAGAAAAGCTCACTGATATAATAAATACCCTTGACCCGATTTATCGCGACGTTTTTATTTTAAGGCGTGTACATAAGCTTTCAAGGCATGAGATTGCAAAAATCATGAATCTTAGTACCGAAACTGTTAAAAAACGCCTTACAAGAGCACGTGAACAGATTGAAGAAAAAGCAAAGAAAGAAGGGATAATATGAAAAACTTTGAAAAAATGCTTGATAAAGCCTTGCAAATCGCTATTGAAAATGAGAAATTTGAAGAAGCAGAAGCCGTAAAATTTTCAAAAGAGCATGAGGAAAAAATGCAAAAGCTTTTTGAAAAGCAAAGAAAAGTTCATACACAAACCGTCATAAAAATAGCCTCCCTTGCGGCATGTGTAGTTATAGCATTTTTTGTTGTTGGCAATATTTATCCCCAAAAAAACAGTAATAATATACCCCAGGCAATATCCGGTGAAGATAATCGTAATGACATTGAGGTAAAATATATCCCCCAAGGCTTTGAGGAAAAGGGCAGCCGCATAATGACAAATGTTGTGCTCTTAAACTATAAAAAAGATGATTTATATTTCAGAATAAACGTCAATGCGGCAAATGATGTTGTGATTGATAACACAAATATAAAAATCAATGACTATGATGGATTATATTCCGATGAAAACGGCGTAAAAAGTGTTGTCTGGAGTGATAATGAACGAACATACTCCGTAACAGGCAATATTGAAAAAGAAGAGATAATAAAAATTGCAGAAGGTATAAAACACAAATAAATGCAACTTTTTGCCAATTTAAAAGGTATTATAAATAAGGGACGATGCCAATCATTCCGAAACAGGGGGAAATATTATGAAAAAAGTTATATGTTCAGTTTTGGCAATAATTATTTTGACAACAACTTATGTGTCGGCAGGTGTTTACGGTATCAACGAAAACGATGAGTTCTATGACAAGACAACTCAAGAGGTATTGTATACCAATGTTAAATCCTGCTATCGTAACGGAACAGAAATATACCTTTTGACCCATGACGGAATTCTTTTAAAAAGCCCCGAGGAGAATGTAAAGTTTGAAAAAATTCTCGATAACGTAGCAGAGCTTGTGACAGACGGTTATTTAACAAAGGACAACAAGCTTTATATGTGGGGCGCTAAGGCATACATGGGTATTGGTGAACCGGAGGGCAGCACAGATACCCCCATCTTAGTTATGGAAAACGTTGATAAGGTATGGAATACCTCAAGCAGCTATTTTGCACGCAAAACAGACGGCTCTATGTGGGCATGGGGCAAAGAAGGCTATATGACCATTATAAAAAGTAACGGATATTCAATGGAATTTTACATAAGTAACCAATTGGGTATTGGTGAAAACGCAAAGCATGAAATAGAGTACACCGCAACCCGAATGAGCATTGATAATGTTTGCCAAATGAAGTTTTATGAATGGGGAACCCTTGCAAAAACCGATAACAATGATTTATATGCCTGGGGTGACAGGTTTGACCAATCCGGTTTTATTGAAAGCAATGTCCCTGTAAAAATAGGCGAAAATGTTTATGACTTTAATTATAGTGTTATGCTTTTAAATAACGGAGATTTGGTGAACCGAAGCGGCAATGTGCTTTTGAAAAACGTGTATCATTTTACAGCTGAATGGTCAGGCTACAATGCAAATATGGTGGCAACATATACAACCTATGCTTACTGTCAGGACGGAAACCTTTACGAGATAAAAAACGGCGAGGCAGTACTTGTAACAGAAAATGCCGTACCCGAAGGTGTAGAAATAAAACCGCTTGTGATAGGTGTTTACATAAACGGAGAAGCACTTAATACCGATACCGTGCCTTATATTAAAAACGATAGAGCACTAGTGCCCATGAGAGCAATTTTTGAAGCGTTGGGTTCAACAGTTACATGGGATGATACAACAAAAACTGCAACGGCTTTAAAAAACCGAGTTGAAATTATTAATGACAACGGTGTTGATAAAATCCACACAACGCAAGATGAAATCAAAATCACAATCGGTGAAAATGTGCTTTATAAAAACGGTGAAGCGATTGAACTTGATTGTGCCGCCGAAATCACGAATGACCGCACAATGGTGCCTGTGAGGGCAATTAGCGAGGCATTTGGCTCGGCGGTTGACTGGGATAACGAAATGAGGACTGTTGAGATAACAAACTGAAAACTAAAAACCAAAAACTAATCACTAAACACTGAAAGTTATTGGCTTTAAGTGTTTGATTACTAGTGGTTAGTTGTGTGTTGTATCACTTGGGGTCTGTCCCCAAGTGAGCGGGAAAGGAGCAGAAAAATGAAAAAAATTTTAGTTATGATTGCAACCATAATAACGCTGTTTGCAGCTTTATGTATGCAAGCTCAGGCAAAATGTGAATTCAAGCTTGATGAAAACGGCGTGCTATGGGGCAAAGGCGACAACAACCATTGCCAGCTTGGATTTGATTCAGGCGGAGAAAATGTAGAAGACTTTGTTAAAATAACTGACAATGTAAAGGAATTTACCGGAACTTCCACCATTTACGCCATAAAAAATGACAACTCCGTATGGGCGTGGGGTTATAACGGTGAAGGCAACTGCGGAACAGGTAACACCGAAACTGTTAAGACCCCCGCAAAGATTTTGGACAACGCACTGCAGACCAATTTTACAAGTGGCTGTATTGTTTTAGATGCAGAGGGTAAGCTTTGGGTGTGGGGGAGTAACGCTTCGTCAAGCCTTTGGGGTCCGAACTACGGAAATATAGGCTTGGGAGACGAAGTGGAATTTATTTCAACGCCTACCGTAATACTGGAGGACGTAAGAGAATTTTCCATTGGATTTGTAAGTTCATCAAAGGCTGTATTTGCTGTTAAAAACAACGGTGAGCTGTTTGGATTTGGAAGAGCTGCTTCAGATTTCGGCTTAGGAAATACTCTTGAAAAGGTAGAAGAAATAGATAATGTTAAAAAGGTAACTGTTTCTAATTATATGGCAATTGCCGAAACAAATGATAACGAGGTGTATGTGTGCGGAAGCTATCCCATAGGCACTTGGAGCGCTACTACACAAACTCAGAGCATCTCTTCAAAGTTTAAAAAGATTTTTGACGATGTGAAAATTGTTGCTGAGGGTTACGACTCTACTGCAATTTGTGTAATTAAAAATGACAACAATCTTTATGGTTGGGGCTATAAGCCCAATTTTGGGATGAAGTCTGAAAATAAAAACTCATATTCTGACGATTATACGAAAGACGCCATAATGCTTTTGGAAGATGTGAAAGATGCAGTATATGTAAAAGTGCCGGGCATGTGGACAAGGCTTTTTGTGCTGACAAATGAAGGCGATTTGTATATTTCACGAAGAGTGGGAGTTACATATTACGGCTCTGTGGGCTTGCCCATAAATGGTATAGAAAAGAACTGCCTTACACTTGCAATGACAAACGTGGAAAAAATCCTCCCTGACGGCACTGTTATGCACAAAAACGGAAGCGTGTGGTCGGTGGGTAATTCTGTTCTGGAAAAAGCACAGGCAGAAGAAGTTAAAGAAAACGAGTGCATTTCGCCTCCTACAAAGGACTTTATTCAAATAATCGTGGACGGTAAAATGCTTAAAGTGGATACTGACCCCTACATCAAAAATGACCGCACAATGGTTCCTATGCGTGCTATATTTGAAGCACTTGGCGCAACTGTCAGCTGGGATAACGACACAAGAACTGCAATTGGTGTGAAAGATAATAACGAGGTTGAAATAACAATCGGTGAAAATGTGCTTTACAAAAACGGTGAAGCAATAGAGCTTGATTGTGTAGCAGAAATCACCAATAACCGCACAATGGTGCCTGTAAGAGCTATAAGTGAAGCCTTTGACTATATTGTCGAATGGGATAACGAAGCTAAAGTTGTTAACATAATTGACCCTTACAGAAGAACCTATTACACCTATGACGAAAAGGGACAGGTTGCTAAAACAGATAACGGAACAGATTATCCATATCATTATGAATATTTATATGATGATAATGGCAACGTGATAAGAGAATGGCAAAAAACAGCATTTAAAAACAGTGATAGATTATATGAATATGTATACAACGAAAAAGGGCAGAGAATATCAAAGAGTGAATGTAAAAGCTATCATACGTATGATTTGATTACAACCGATGTTCCTTTTGAAGAGGTTGAAAAGTATTTTTATGACGAAAATGGCAGGCTCAACTATGCCGAATATCCCTCAGGCGGAAGAAGATACTATATTTATGATGAAGACGGTGTACTAATCCGTGAAGAAAACGACAAAGGCGAAACCGTGAAAAAATACGTTTATCATGAAGACGGAAGAATTAATTACACAGAAAGTTATTGATAATACACCGTGCTGAACAAGAGGAGTGACAGAAATGAAAAAATGTTTGAGCATTTTGATGGCGTTAGTGATGCTGTTTACGGCAGTGCCGGTATTGGCAATCGAAGAGAGCAATGTTACTGATTGTACAACCGAAGGTGGATTGAACTTTCAAGAGAGAACCGAGGCGTACAAGACTGCTATGGAGTACTATGACCGCATGGGTTCCTATGGCTTAAATCACAAGACCGAAACAGATTACGGAACATTAGTGGAGTATTCTGTTAGTCGTGTAACGTACATTACTGTTAATCATATCAGTTACATACGTTACGACGGAGAACAAATCAGCGTTTCGCAATATGCACCCAACCGAGACGAAGAAAATAAAATGAAGTATGAAAAGCTGGAAATAAGTAGCGACGGGAAAATTGCTACCATTACATACCCCGAGCTGAAAAACACGGGCACATTTGTAATAACCGTAGATTTGGTAAACTGCACTGCAAAAAGAGATATAATTCCTTATGTGAAAAAGGAAGAACCCGAAAAAGAACCTGCGGAAGAAATTACCGAGCCTGCAGTAGGCGGCTTGTGTGAGGGGTACTTCTGGGTTGATGAGGACACCCGCCCCGAAGCTACCGTAAGATGGGAATATAGTGGCGGTACCCTTACTATTTCGGGAACAGGCGATATGCACGACTTTTATTTTACATGGGGAGGCAGGGTTCAACACACAACAACTATAGGTAAACCCTGGAAGGAATATTACGACAAAATTAAAAAGGTTGTAATTGAAGAAGGGGTAAATTCTATCTCCCGTTATGCATTTGTTGATTGCACAAACCTTGAAGAAGTAGTTATAGGCGATAATGTTACCATAAAAACAGAAGCCTTTAAAAACCTCAGAAACCTTGAAAAAATCACTTTGGGTAAAAACTGTACCTTGGGCGAAAGGGCATTTATAAACTGCACCGCACTTCAAAGTGTAATCCTTACAGACGGAGTGGTAGTTAATACAGGCGTGTTTGACAGCTGTTATGCACTTGATGAAATAAACTTTGAGGGACCGGGCATAAGTGTATCCCACTATTCATTCTTGCACACGCCGTTCTATGAAAAAACCGACATGGTGTATGTTAATAACGAGCTTTTATGGATGAAAAATGCTCTTGAGCTTGAAAGCTTTATAATCCCCGAAGGGACAACAAGAATAGGCGGCTTTTTGTTCCAGTATGGAAAATTAAAAGAAATTACCCTTCCCGAAAGCATGGTGGAAATCGGAGAAAGTGCTTTCAGGTCAAGTAAGTTAACTAAGGTTTCTTTAAACGAAGGGTTAAAGAAAATTGACGAGGCAGCATTCAGTGGCAGTAAGTTAACCGAGGCTTCTTTGCCCGAAAGGTTGGAGTATATAGGCAAAAAAGCGTTCAGGTATACAAACATAACAGAGGTCAGAATAAATAAAAACCTTACAATTGAAGATGGCGACCCAAATGACGGCGGTGCTTTTTCTGACTGTGATAACCTTCAGTACGTTACAATCGAAGATGGTGTACAAAAAATTGCCGACGGTATGTTTGCAGAGTGCTCCAAGCTTGAAAGCATCGTTTTGCCCGACAGTGTAAAGGTTATCGGCAACGGTGCATTTAAGGAGTGCTATAAGCTTTCCGGTAACCCTATCGGTAAAGGCGTTGAAAAAATCGGCAACAATGCATTTGAATCATGCAATAACATATTAACAGCCGACATAAGCCATATTGAAGATGTGGGAGAGGGTGTTTTCAAATACTGCAAAAGCCTTGAAAAAGTTATTTTAAATGAAAACATGACAAAAATACCTCATAGCTTTTTTGACGGTTGCATTGCACTCTGTGAGGTTATTCTGCCCCCAAACATTACCTCCATTGAAAACTATGCTTTCAGGAACACCCAAAGCCTTACGGGGGAATTTAAAATGCCAGAAACTGTTACAAATGTTGGCGAATGGGCGTTTGAGGGAAGCGGATTTTCGAGTGTAATAGTTCCCGATGGGGTAACAGAGATAGGCATAGGTGCTTTCAAAAACATGAAAAACCTTACAAAGATGTCACTTCCCGAGGGCATTACAAAAATATCACCTAAAGCATTTGAAGGTAGCAGTAATATTACAGAGGTAATAATTCCGTCAACAGTAAACGAGATTGGTTACGAGGCGTTTAATAATTGTGAAAGCCTTAATAAAATAACAATTCCCGAGAATGTTTCAAAAATTGGTTACAACGCATTTTCGGATTGCAGCAAGCTTGAAAGCGTTACATTGCCTAAAAATGTTACCGATATTCCCGCAGGCTTATTTAAAAACTGTGTGAGCTTAAAGAATGCCGTGGTAGCTTCCGAAAATATTATAAGCATAGGCAACGAAGCATTCTCAGGCTGCAGCAGCCTTAACGAAATAAACCTTCCCGATACTGTAGAGGTGGTTGGTGGATACATATTTACAAACAGCGGTATATACGAAAACCCGACTTACTGGGAGGGAGGCGCAATGTATGTTTCAAACTGTGTTGTGGCAGCAAAAGAGGGAATGGCTTGCGTTAAAATAAAAGAGGGCACAATAGCTATTGCTCCCGGTGCGTTTGAAAATTGCAATATTTCCGAAATCCATATCCCCGGCAGCGTTAAAACAATAGCGTCAAGTGCGTTTAGCCGATGCGGAACCAAAAAGTTTGTTTTAAACGAGGGTATCGAAACCATAAAAGGCTATGCCTTCAGCTATTGTGGTGTTGAAGAGATTAACCTTCCCGACAGTTTGCTTCTTATTGAAAGCTCAGCATTCAGCGGCTGTGATAAAATAAAAGAGCTTGTAATACCTGCTAAGGTAGATATCAGAGGGACAGCATTTGAATCTTTCGACTCACAGCTTGAAAAGGTAACCTTTAAAGAAGGCAGGGAGGAGATAGACATGTACAGTAGGTTTGGCTATCACCCCAAAATAAAAGAGGTTGTGCTTCCCGATGGCTTAAAGAAAATTGACGACTCGTCTTTTTCAAACTGGGAAAACCTTGAAAAGATAAAAATTCCCGATACTGTTGAAGAAATTGGCGAAAGGGCGTTTTCTAACTGCAACAGATTAACAAGCATCAGCATACCCAATGTAAAAGTTATAGGTAAAGAAGCCTTCGAAGGCTGTGACAGGCTTGAAAAAGTAACCCTCGGGTTAAACGCCGAGGTAGCCGATGATGCATTTGTTGAATGCCCCATGCTTATGAATCCTGTTGCAAATAATTAAACTGTACAAAAAAAGTGCATTAACTTGCACTTTTTTTGTTGCTTTTAGCACAAAAGAATGTTAAAATTATATATAACTAATAAATTTCCAAAACAAGAGGAGGAAAATTAATGAAAATACGCAAACTCATGTCACTTTTAGTTGTAATTGCTATGGTTCTTTCAATGGTTCCTATGGTAGTTTCAGCTGAAGATGCCCTCACAGTGGCATTCGACACAAAGTCTCTCACCATTCAAGGTGAAAAAGAGCTTGCCGGAACAGGCTGGCTCGCAACAGAAAAAAATGCTCGCGTCCGCTGGAATCAGAACTGGACAGCAGACGGAAAATGGAATGGAGCAGGCAATGGTACATACGGACTTATGTTCTTTGCTTCTCAGGCACGTGAAACTGCCGACGGCAATGTTCAGGCAAATCTTGCTGATTCGGCTAAAACATTAAGAAGTGAAAATATTGTAATTTCCTTTAACTTTGCTTGTCAGGAAAAGGAAAATCTTTATCAGAGATGGAACTTTAAGGATAACGACAACAATATTTTTGCAACATTCTACTTTGACAAAAACGAAAGAGTAAGTGTTGGTTTAAATGAAAAGAACGTTGTAGAAGGAAAAGACAAAGCATACGAAATCCGCGGTCAGGAAATGGTTATAACAGCCAAAAAGAATGCCGGCGGAACGTATACTGTTACATATACTCTTAACGGTAAGAGCATAGCCAGTGAAGAGGTTGACAGCGTAAACGGATTTAAGGCAATTGAAGCTAAAATCCCCAAGTATAACGACCAGTGGGGTGCAGCTGCACTTTTAAATCTTAAGATAAGCTACCTCAAGAATAACTCTGTTACTGAAGAGGAAATAAAGGAATATAACCTTGTTAACACACCTCCCACAATGAATGCACAGGGTGGCAGCGAAGCATATCTTATAGATTTATTTGAACCTGTGACAATTTCACATCCTGCAGGGGATGAATACATTTATTACACAACAGACGGAACAGACCCCACAACAGCAAGCAATAAATATGAAGGTCCCTTCTATGGTGATGGCGAAATGCACATTAAGGCTTGTGCTATCACAGAAAACGGCACAAAGAGCGAAATGGTAGAAGCTTGGGTTTATAGTCGTCCTTGGGCAGCTACAGCGGCTGAATTCCGTATTGACGGCGAAAACACAGTTAATAACGTAAAGGTTGCTTGGCCCTTGTATCCCAACGCAACAAAGTACGAGGTTTACCGTGACGGCAAGCTTGTAGGTACAACTATAGGTGATGCTGTTGACGAATATAACCTTCCCATAAATGTAAATGTTCAGTATACAGTTAAGGCATATAACGGTGATGTTCAGATTGCAGAGGGTACAACAAACATTGTTACAACATTTGCAATTGATGTTACAGAAACAACAGGTTATGACGATAATAGAAGACGTGGTTGGGTTCCCACTGATGAAAACGGTGACGATGCTTTGGCTGAGCCCAAGCCTTCCGGTTATAACATCAACGGCAAGTACTACAAGGTTAAGAACGAAGGCGTTTCTCGTGAACTCTTCGAATCCTTGGGTCTTGACCCCACAATCTGGGACAACAGATGTACTTGCGTAGCTTTCTATTATCAGGAAAGTGAAGACGGTTTCAACTGGCCCGAAGAATGGACACCTATTTACCCTGTATTCATTGACCTTCGTTTTGAAGGTAAGCAGGTAGGTATGCACTATAATAAGGACGCTATCATCTGGTCTGCTCACGCAGAAGGTACAAACGGCTATAATGTTGCAAAATTATTCTTTGCATCCTTCAAACCCGGCGAAGGCACAGAAGAGGTTGAACCCTATGCTTACATAGTTTCTGGTAATGTTATAAAGAAACAGGATGATCCTTACGAACAGTACGAAAACTATGGAGATAAGGTTGGCAGCAACCAGTTCTCCTCCTTCTATATTGGTCGTCCCTTCGGTTATGACTCCAGAGACATGGTTAAGTTTACAGAAGGCGACACAATGTACACATTCTCTTCCACAAACATGAACCAGGATAAGCTTGTTATCAAGCTTGACGAAAACTGGACAAAGCCGGTTGAAGTAACAAACGTTATCCTTAAGGGCCAGAGAAGAGAAGCTCCTTCCGTATTCAAGATGAATGGCAGATACTATATCTACACATCCATTGCAAACGGTTGGTTTGCATCCCAGGCAAAATATTCATCCGCAACGAGTATTGACGGCGTATGGTCACCTGGCAGACCCATTGCAAACGCAGGTACATTTGGTTCTCAGGCAAACGGTGTTTGGGGCTATGGTAGCGAAAGTGGCAGATGGGTACAGCGTGGTCACGGCTACAACTGGGGTCAGTCCGGTGGCTGGAGAAAGAGTAATTATCAGATATTCTTCCACATGGCAGTTAATGACGGTATAGCCACAGGTAACTGGTGCTATAAGATGGAATACCATCCCTACTGGGGTGCTATCGCTGTTCAGTCCGGTGAAACAGTTTCCTTGGGCAAGAAGGCTACTATTGACGGCAAGGTTTGTCCCAACCTGACAGATAATGTACAGCTTGAGAGAACAGGCGTTACAGAAGTAGGTCACCTTCCTTACCAGATTATTGTTGATTTGGAAGTACCCACAGTTGTAAGTGAAGTTAACCTTACAAACGATATTTATAACGGTTCTAACTGCGCAAGCTACTATAAGGTATACGGCAGTAACGATGAAAGTAACTGGGAATTCTTAGCTGATGCAACGAGCAAGGACGATGACGATCCCGCGTTCCGTTCCTGCTGGGTAGACACAGACAAGGCATTCAGATATATCAAGGTAGACGTTCTTGAAGTTAACAACATTCAGGGCGGTAACAACAGTGCTCTTTGGGGTGGTAAGCCCTTAGAAGTTGCAATTTACGGTAAGCCCGAAGGTTGGACACCTGAATATTATGACCTTGACGCTCAGACAGAAATCTTAGTAGGTTATGGTCAGAACAATATCGACTTCACACCCTACGGTCAGGAACCTGTTATCGTAAATGACAGAACTCTCGTTCCTCTCCGTGCAATCTTTGAAGCTATGGGCGCAGAAGTTATCTGGGACGATGCAACAAAGACAGTTAAGGCAACAAGAGACGACGTGACAATTTCGCTTACAATCGGTTCGGACCAGCTTTATGTAAATGGTGAGGCTGTTACAATCGACGTTCCTGCTCAGATTATCAATGACAGAACAATGATTCCCGTAAGAGCTATTGCAGAAAGCTTCGGATGCGAAGTTAACTGGAATCAGAAGGCAAAGCGCGTAGCCATCACAGAAGAATAAAAATACTTGATTAAATTCAGCATCTCACTGTTATGTTTATCGAGGCGGTGCATGAGCACAGCTCCCGATAAATATAACAGCAATCTGCAGAATTTTCTCTGCGTATTTATGGGAAACAGTTTAATAATTTGAAATGACAACCGCTCATACAGAGCGGTTGTTTTTCTATTGCATTTCTTCGCACTATCGTCCAAGCTTACCTCTCGGAGTACTTAGTACACCTTCGGACTTGCTTGAACAATTCTGCATCGATTTTATCTCGTTAATTAAAAGGCGGAAACGCCTCTTTTTGTTTTATTCTTCTGTAGTGCATAATAGGGTTGAAATCACCTTAATTATGTGATAAAATAAACACATCAGTTTATTAAGGAGATTAGATTATGAAAAAATTCGGTTTTGGTTTAATGAGACTTCCTCTTTTAAACAGGGAAGACCAGACAAGCATTGATATAGCACACGTTACAAAAATGGCGGATAAGTTTTTAAAAGCAGGCTTTACATATTTTGATACTGCGGCTTGCTACCATAACGGTGCAAGTGAGACGGCTTTTAGGGAGGCAGTGGCTAAACGTTACCCCAGAGAAGCATATTCAATTACAGATAAGCTTTCTCTTTGGATGGTTGGAGACGGTAAGTTTGAAGAGTTCTTTGTAGCCCAGCTTGAGCGTCTCGGTGTTGACTATTTGGACTATTATTTACTCCATGCTGTTAACAAAAACGGTTATAAGGAAGCTGTTGAAAAAGGCGCAATTGAGTTTATGAAAAAGCTCAAAGCTGAGGGAAGGGTAAAGCATATAGGCTTTTCTTTCCATGACAGTGCGGCAGTACTTGATGATATCCTCTCAAAGGAACCCGAAATGGAAATTGTACAGCTTCAGCTCAACTATCTTGACTGGGAAGATAACGGCGTGCAGTCGAGACTGTGCTACGAGGTTTGTCAAAAGTATAATAAGCCTGTGCTTGTTATGGAGCCGGTAAAGGGTGGTAGTCTCGCTAACGTTCGTGGAGAAATCAGAAGAATGTTCAAAACAGCTGATGAAAACATGAGTATTGCTTCCTGGGCAATCCGTTTTGCGGCAAGCTTGGAGAGCGTTGTGACTGTACTTTCAGGTATGAGCAACGAAGACCAGGTTAACGACAACCTTAGCTATATGGCTAACTTTGTGCCTCTTACAGATGATGAAACAAAAATGGTTATGAAAGCGGCTGACATGATAAGGGCTGATGTTCTAATCCCTTGTACAGCATGTCGTTACTGTGTGCCCGAGTGTCCTATGGGTATTGAAATACCAGGGTATTTTAAGGCATATAATATGATTAAAACTGACGGACGCGATAAAGCAACTGAAGAGTTTAAGTCTATTGCAGAGCGTGGCAGCAAGCCCTCAGACTGCGTAAAATGCGGTGCATGTGAAGCTGTCTGTCCGCAGAAAATATTAATCCGCGATTTCCTTTGTGATATAACAGAAGAACTCGACAGATAATTAAAAAAGGTTTTTGCATTTTATTTGCAAAAACCTTTTTAATGTGATATCATATAATTTAGTGTATAATGAAAGAAGATGTTAGAGTGATAAAAAACCAAAAAGCGTTTACGTTATATCATGGCAAATTTGTTTTAAGGCTTATGATTTTTCTTGCATCGATTATGCTTTATGTGTTATCGGGCGATATTTTAAAATATCAGATTTGGGCACTTTTAGTATGGGCGATGTTTGCGATAGAGATGATTTTGAAGCTTTTTCCGTCAAAGTTTGAGTCAATGGGCAGTCAAAAGCAGTTTAAAGCAAATTTTGAGGCTGCGAAGGAAAATGTTCACGTAAAAATCGAACACCAAAAACGTGTCATATTGATTGCATTGATGTGGCTTGTACTTAACGGAGTAATTGCACATTTTTATTTTAAGCATATAATCGATGAGGGCATCATGATTATTATCAGCATGTTCTACTCAGTTTGTGACATGATTTGTGTGTTGTTCTTTTGTCCGTTCCAGCGTATTATGGCAAACAAGTGCTGTACAACCTGCAGAATACATAACTGGGACTATGTGATGATGTTTACACCTATGGTTTTTGTTGACAATATATTTGCAATCAGCCTTTTCTGTCTCGGAGCTATAATTTTTATAAAATGGGAATACACCGTATGGAAGCATCCAGAGAGGTTTTGTGAAGAAACAAATGCTAATCTTACATGCGCAAATTGTAAGGAAACCAGGTGCAGCCGTAAGGGCGTGAAAAGAGTTTAAAAATGTGAGGAACTGTAAAAAACGGTTCCTCTTTTTTGTTGAAAAATGTCGAAGTATATGTTATGATATAACAAAGACATATGCGGAGGACGGTTATGAAAAAAGTTTATATTTTGTATAATCCCAAGGCAGGCAAAGGCACTGGTGAAACAGAGACAAAAAAGCTGGATTCTGTAATGAATGAATATGAGCTTATATACCAAGATATCACAAAAATTGAAAGCTATGCTGATTTTGTATCAAAGATAGAAAAAGACAGCATAATAGTTGTATCGGGCGGTGACGGGACCCTCAGCCGTTTTGCTACAGATATCAACGGATTATCTTTCGATAATCCGGTTTTCTACTATGCCACCGGCTCCGGAAATGATTTTTTGAAAGACCTTGGTTATATAAAAGGTGAAAAGCCTTTTCCGATAAATGAGTATATTACCTCACTGCCTGTAATAAACGTAGGAGGAAAAGAGCTTGCCTTTATCAACGGTGTTGGTGGAGGACTTGACGCATATGCGTGTGTTGAAGGCAATAAGGCTCACGCAAAGGGTAAAAAAGGCAACTATGTTTTGAGTGCAATCAAAGGCATTTTGTATGACTATAAACCCATGAACGCCACGGTCTCGGTGGACGGCAAGGAATATACCTTCAAAAATGTGTGGTTTGCATCTGCAATGCGCGGCAGGTATTTTGGTGGAGGTATAATGCTTGCACCCGAGCAGGACAGGACAAAGGACACTCTCAGCGTTGTTGTTGTGCATCGAGTATCAAGGCTCAGGCTTTTGCCGATTATTCCGGGAGCTTTTGAAGGTAAACATGTTAAATACAAGCAGTATGTAACAGTTATACAGGGCAATGATATAAATGTTACATTTGATCGCCCCGTACCTTTGCAGGTGGACGGCGAAACATTGCCTGAAACAAACAGCTTTGGTGTAATTTTAAAAAATAAAGTGTTAAAATAAAAAAGCTTACGAAAAAATCTAATTTACAGGCGATTTAAAAACCAACGAAAAAAACACGCAAACGCGTGTTTTTTTATTGCAATAAAATATTTGAGACTGTATAATTACAATGAGGTGGTTTTGTGGTACGTAATATTATTAAAGATATATTTATTTTCAAAAAGGCAGAGGAAGCAACTAAGGACGATTTGTCCGTTGCACAGGATTTACTTGATACGCTCAATGCCAATAAGGCAATCTGCGTTGGTATGGCGGCAAATATGATAGGGTTCAACAAGCGGATTATTACATTTATGACGCCCTTTGGTGCAAGTGTTTTAATAAATCCGTACATAGTAGGTCACTCAAAGGAATATTATGAAACCGAAGAGGGCTGTTTGTCACTCGTTGGAGTGCGTAAAACAAAAAGATATGAAAAGATAACCGTGGAATACTGTGACATGGTATTTAATAAGCACAGAGCGGACTTTACGGGTTATACGGCGCAGATTATACAGCATGAGATTGACCATTGTGATGGCATAATTATATGAAAGAGAGATTTTTATGAGCGCGATAGTAATTTACAAAACAAAATATGGTGCAACGAAAAAGTATGCAGAATGGATAGCGGAAGAATTAGGTTGCAATATAGTTGATGCTAAGAAGATAACAATTGACGACATTTTAAAGTACGACACCATTGTATACGGTGGTGGATTGTATGCGGAGATAATAAACGGTGTACATATGCTCACAAAGAACATGGACAAATTAAATGAAAAGAAGATAGCCGTTTTCACAACGGGGCTTACACCGCCCGATTGCCGTGATTATTACGACAAGATGGTGATTGAAAAGAATTTTAAAGAGGGACTCCCTGAAAATGTAAGAGTATTCAATTATCTTGGTAAGATGGTTGTTGGCGAGCTTAGTTTAGTTCACCGTACGGCATTAAAGACCCTTAAAAAGATTATGCAAGGGAAACAAAACCCGACGGAAATGGAAAAGCTGCTTGTTGAGCTTTGCGATGCTGACGGGGATTTTTGCGATAAGGGTGCAATAGGGGCGCTTATAGAATACGTGAGATAAGCAGGTGTAAATATGAAGCTTACAGACGGCTGGAATCTTTGCGGAATTAAAATACTTGACGAAAAAATGAAGAAGCTGCCGATATATTTTCATTCTATCGGGCATTATGCAGGGCAGAAGCATGTTTTCCGTCCCGACGGTTTGGGGCAGTATCAGATATGTATATGCACTCGAGGTAGCGGCACTTTTAATGCTGAGGGGAAGGAATACAGCATTGAAAAAGGCGATGTGTTTTTCCTCTCACCGGATTCCGGGCATGAGTATTATCCGCGTGACAATGACTGGACCATAATATGGGTTGTATTTAACGGGATAAACGTTGAGGGCTTTTGCTCATATTTGGGATTTGAAGATTCGTTTGTGTGCAAAGCGGAGAATGATAACCTTGAAAAAATGGTTAGTCTTTGTGAAAAAATTTACGAGACATATAATAAAAATGAATGCTACGAGTTTTCGCTTACAACGGAGATGCTTAATTTGCTTGAATGTTTGAGTATGTGCAAAAAGAGGGATAAATACAGCAGTAAAGACGCGGAAGGCGGAGGATTTGCGCCTGCTATTGATTATATAAAAAAGTATTACATGGACTTTATAAGTCTTGACGACATTGCAAAAGCAAGCGGTTTGTCGAAAAGCCATTTCTGCAGACAGTTCAAGGAATTTTACAATGTAACACCAATGGTGTATCTTAACCGTTACAGGATAAGCGTGGCAAAGTTTTTGCTCACTACGACCATGGAAAGCATTGACGTTATTGCAGGAAAAACGGGCTTTAGTGATACTAGCTATTTTTGTGCCGTGTTTAAGAAGTTTGAAAACTATTCCCCGGCACAATATCGCTCAAGGCATAATGAGCAATAATTTAATATTTTGCATCAAGGAAATCGGATTTACAGTAATTTTTTAATATGTTATAATCGTCTTAAAGGAGTGGTTTTATGAAACAGAGTCTTTTTAAGACGATTTTTATTTTGGCGGTGATTTTGGTGAGCTTTTGTGTGAATGCTAATGCCGAAACCTTAGTTTTTGACCCTGCAGAAAATGAAAACTGGTATTACCACGGCGTATTTTACGGCAGAGGTATTGAATTAAAACATGGAGAATGTAAGGGGAATATTTATCTTACAAGTGAGTACTACTATTATCCCGGCAAATGGGGGCAGGAGCATTTCCCGATTTTTGAGTCAACTGACGGAGGGGAAACGTTTAATCATATAAGCGATATTTACGACACCGAATTTACCAAAAGAAAGTACAAAGCAGCGGAAAACGGTACTTATTATGAAGTGCCTGAGGGCACAGAGGGTGCTACTACATATATGGGCGAATGGTGGGGGATGATATATCAACCTACTCTTTTTGAACTTCCCGAGGATTTGGGAAATTTAAAAAATGGAACAGTCCTTTGCGTTGGTACAACTAAGAGTACTAATTATTCCGCAATTGTAATTTATTACAGCGAAGATAACCTTAAGTCATGGAATTATCTGTCTACAGTAGCAGAGGGCGGTAAGGCAGAAATGGAAAAAGCAAGTGCAATATGGGAGGGCTTTTTGGTTTATGAGAACAATGCCCTTTACTGTTTTTATTCCGACGAAAGAGGTATGACAGGTGGCGGACAAAGGCTTGTTATGAAAAAGTCAACAGATGGGGTTAATTGGAGCGAAGATGTTAAGGTTTGTGACTTTGAAGAAGAAAACAACCGCTACCGTCCGGGTATGCCTATTGTTACCCGTCTTCCCGACGGAAGATTTATGCTCACATACGAGGGCGTTAACATGGGCAATGGATATTTGCCCGATTTTTATAAGATAACAGATAATATTGAACAGTGGGATTACAAAGACCATGGCACAGAAATGCCACGCATATTCTCGGGAGGGTCACCCTATTGCACCACAATGCCAGACGGTAATGTAATAATAGGCGGTCACGGTACAAGTAAAATCGGCGTTAATACAAACAGCCTTGCGACGGACGAATGGATAGTACTTGATACTGATATTGAAAACGGATATTCAAGATGCCTTTTCCCAATGCAAAACGGCAATCTTCTTATAACAAGCGGAGGCAACTGGGATATTACAGGTGCACGAAAGCTATGCTGCAGTGTGGAAAAAATTGAAATCGGAAACGAAATAAAACCTGTTTTGGTTACGGGAACAACTCCCTGGGGTGAAGTAACCCCTAACTACGATAATGGGGCAGATAAAGCTGCAGACGGCAATCCGAAAACCTTTTTTGACGGCTTGCAGGATGGATATGTAATACTCGATTTAGGAAAAGAGGTAAACATTTCAGCAATAGGATATATGGCGAGGTATGATTTTGGCTTCAGGATAAGGGGTAGTGAGTTTTATGCATCAAAGGACGGTGAAAACTGGACAAAGGTGTATACCGTTGCAGAAGCCCCCAAGAATAGTGTGATACATTATACACCTGTCGAAAACGGTGAATACCGCTATATCAGATATAATACAAACGGCGAGGAATTCTGCTCCATTGCAGAAATTAAGATTTACACAGATAATGTTCCCACTACTGTTGAAAGAAATGGGGACAAGCTGAAAATAAAAACCTCAGGAAATACAAAATGTTTGGCAGGTATATATAACAATGACGGAATTCTTATTAAGGTCTTGATTTTTGACAACGAAACAGAAACCGAATATAAGGAAAACATGGCATATGTAAAAGTGTTTGCATGGGATGAGTTCAATGTGATGCGCCCTTTTGTAAGTCAGTTACAATAAGCTTGAAATGAAAGAAACAGTATAGTATACTTATACTATACTGTTTCTTTTAAAAGGAGAAAATACAATGAGAAAAGTTTTATCTTTACTATTGGCGTTATTTATGGCATTTTCCGCCATACCTGCGTTTGCATATAATGCTGCTCCGAGTGATTTGACAGGCAATATGGACGGGCTTACCATGGCAAAGGTGGTTGCCGAGGAGGGCATGGTGCTCCTTGAAAATAACGGTGCACTTCCTCTTGATAAGGGCGAAAGGATTGCTGTTTTCGGCATCAACCAGATTGACTTTATCTATGGCGGTGGCGGCAGCGGCAACTTTAACAGTAAAAATGAAAGAGTTGACTACATAAGCCTTTACGAGGCACTTAAGGCAAAGGAAGAGGCAGGCGAAATTGAGCTTTACGAGGAACTACTCAATTCCTACGAAACCTACTACAACAACTACTGGGCGCAGGATGGTCGCACCTACGGCTACGGCACAAAACAGGGTGCTGTGTTAAAGTATTGGGGAGAAATGGAGATTAGCGAAGATGCTGTTAAGAGTGCTGCTGCAGCTTCCGACACTGCTATTATCACCATCGGACGCCCTGCAGGTGAGGATAGCGACAGAAGTAACAGTGAGGGCGATTTTAAGCTCAATACGAAAGAAAAGAACATGATTAACTATGTGAAGAGCGCAGGCTTTGACAAGGTTATTGTTATTCTTAACGTAACGGGTGTTATAGAGTCGGATTGGTTAAAGGACGAGGCTATTGATGCTGTGCTGTATGTTTCACTCCCGGGTATGGTAGGAGGCTCCGCTATGGTCGATGTTTTAATGGGTGATAGCTATCCTTCGGGTAAATTGGTTGATACATGGGCTGCAAATTATACGGATTATCCGTCAAGTACCAACTTTGGTAACAGTAGCTATACAAACTACAAAGAAGATATTTTTGTTGGCTACAGATATTTTGAAACTATACCCGGGGCTAAAGATAAAGTCAATTATCCCTTTGGTTACGGTTTAACCTATGCGGATTTTGAAATCACAGACGAAATAGTAGCTGTTACAGGCGAAGGCAGAGAAAGACAGGTGGAAGTCACCGCAACCATTACAAATAATGGTGAGTATCCGGGTAAAGAGGTTATACAGGTATATGTAAAAAAGCCTGAAACAAACCTCACACAACCCAATCGTGTGCTTTGCGGTTTTTATAAAACAGAGGAGTTGGGAAAAGGTGACAGTGAAGAGGTTGTAATCACAATCCCCTTTGATACACTCTCAAGCTATGATGATACAGGCATGACAGGTTATGAAGCGGCATATGTATTGGAAGAGGGCGAGTATGAGTTTTATGTGGGTAACAGTGTAAGAGCATCCTATACAGACAGCTTTATTTTAGACGAAACAGAGCTTGTAGAGCAATTGGAGCATCACCTTGTGCCCGATACATCAAAATTCAATGAGAGACTTGCAAGTGACGGAACATACGAAACAATTGAACAAAAGGAAAACGCTCCCGTGTCGCTTAATCCCGAAGAGGACGTTGACGCAAGATATAAGGCAGTTTATACCGCTGATGATGTAACCGAGAATGAAGATGCGTTCATCACATTTAACGAGCTTGCAAAAGCGTTTTCCGACGGCGAAAGTGATGAGGACACAAAAATGCTTGAAGCCTTTGTTGCAAGATTAACAGATGAAGAAGCAGTTAAGCTTACAGGCTGTACGTCGCCGGTATCGGGCAAGGGTCACAGAACAGGCATTGCAGGCTTAGACGCATACGGAGTGCCGATTATAGGCACATCAAACGGTCCTGCAGGTATACAGTATAACGGAAGTCAGAGTACATGGGAAACAACAAGTACATTCTACCCCTGCGCCACGATGCAGGCATGTACATGGAATGAAGAGCTCATAGAACAGCTGGGTGCTGCAATGGCAGACGAAGCCAGATATTTCGGCATGAGCCTCTGGCAGGCACCGGGCATGAACATACACCGTGACCCCTTGTGCGGACGTAACTTTGAATATTTTGCAGAAGACCCGTATGTTACGGGCAAAATCGGTGCGGCTATAACACGCGGTGTACAGAGTAGAAAATTTGCATCGCAGTTAAAGCACTTTGCCTTTAACAACCAGGAAAAAGGCAGGTGGGGAAACGATAGCAGAATAAGCGAACGTGCTGCACGAGAGATATACCTCAAGGGCTACGAAATTGCAATAAAAGAGAGCGATCCTTGGTCAATAATGTCATCCTACAACCGCATCAACGGCACGCAAACTTCGGGCAGTTATCAGCTTTTGACAGAGATACTCCGTAACGAATGGGGCTATGACGGCTTTGTTATGACAGACTTCAGAACAACTAATGTTTCCCATGCACAGGAAATTGAGGCTGGTAACGATTTAAAGGCACCTGCAGACAGTCCCAGACCCGAAAACGTATACAGCGCACTTAATGACGGCTGGCTTTCACGTTGGCAGGTGAACCGTAGCGCAGAAAGAGTACTCCGCTTTGTTTTAAAAACCGAGGATGCTCTCTTGCTCGCAGATGAAGATTTTGACTACAATGTTACTGTAAGCGTTGATAACGAAAAAATAACCGTAAGTGACGGCAAAATAAAAATTGAGGACACTGTTACATGGGGCGAGTTCCTGGACAGTATATCTGCAACATACGGACAAAGTTATGTGCTTTTGGATAAAGACGGCAATACGGTAACTGACGAAAACACAGCACTTGAAATAGGTATGAAGATACTTGTCACTGCAGAGGACGGCGTTACTGAAAAGATATTTGAAATATCAGGCGAAAGCCTTGCACTCCGTAAAAACGTAAAGGCATCCAAGACCGAATCGGGATATCCTGCAACGAATGCTGTTGACGGTGACTATAACACACGTTGGTCGGGATTTTCTAGTAACTATGTATGGAACGACTGGCTTGAGGTTGACCTTGGAGATGATTATCATGTAACGAGGGTTGATGTGAGTTACTACAAGGGAAGTGAAAGAAGCTATTCCTATGAGATACGCATGGCAGATTCATCCTCGGCTGGCTATTGGAGCGATACTGATAAAAACCGTGATTTTGAATCACAGGGGTATGAACTGGTCACAAAAGGTGACACGAATTATACAACACTTCATTCAGACAATGTGAACGAGTATGCACGGTTTGTGAATCTTAAAACAACAGATGCAGTAGGTGCATTCGGTCCTACACTGTGGGAGATAGAAATTTACGGTTGGAAATTATCAAGTGATGAATACATCATCGATGAAGATAACAAAACAATCGGAATGTGGACAGGCGAGACAACAAGCGATGCGGTAAGTAAGCTTAAACTCAATGGACAGGCTACAATGGAATTTGTCGGTGAAAATGACACTTGGGTAAATACCGATGAGAAATTTATCGTAACAGATCAAAACGGTGTCAAGACCGAATATATAATACAGGAAGTATACCGTAATATAACAGACATTGTAGCGGTTGAAAATGCCATTGTTGACAATACCGAAAAGGTTATTTATATGACGAGTGTGGTTAGTGCTGCAGATGCTAACGAAACTGTTAGAAACCTTTATAATGGAGAAATTAAGCTCACAGATGCTGACGAAGACGGTTTTATGAGCTTTGGCGACATTGTTACTGTTACGGCAGAAGACGGCGTTACAGAGGCTTTATATACCGTTCTTGAAGGCGAGATGTATAAAGGGGCAATAGGTGCAACAGCTACATATACCGAAAACAATACATATGTTGCAAATAACGTAATTGACGGTAACCTCTCTACCCGTTGGAGTGCATATAATAAGGGTGTAAATCAGGCAATCTGTATTGACCTTGGTGAAGAAAATACTATTGTAGGCGTTGGTACTTACTGGTTTGGTGACGGCAGAGAAAGTACGTATAATATTTATGTGACGAATGAACCTACTGTTGTAAACGGAAAGTTTACTGTTCCCGAGGGATACAAGAAAGAAAACCTTAAGTCCATAGGCAGTGGCTACAACGGCGGCGAAGGCGATAAGGAAACCTTTGATGTTTTGTACCAAAAGGGACGATACGTGACTATTTACACAACCGCCAACTCAAATAATATAGTGTCTCTTTGGGAAGCTGAGATATACACAGCACCCACAGGAGAGGGTATCGTCGTGGAGACCGCTGAAGAGTGCATAGTCGGTATATATAATGCTGATGGAAGTCTTTTAAAGGCAATATTTATCAGCGAGACCACCGCAATACCCTATATTGACACTATGGATTATATCAAAATCTTCACTTGGAATGGAATTAGTACCATGACACCCATTAAGGAAGCACAAACAAGGACGATTGGAAAATGATTTCTAATAAAGACACAAATTGGTAACAAAAAGTCACATTTTTCTATTGAAAAGTGTTTCAATATAAGGTATAATTTAATTGCCTTTCAGGGAGAGCAGTCATGTTCCGGAGTAACCACGGAGCATGAGTGTTTTCCCTATTTTTTTTAATAAACGGAGAATAATCGCTACTTTCACACAATCGTGAAGTGAATTCCCTCCTTATGTGTTATTTTGGACCGTTGGGGACGCTGGTCCCTACAGTATATATAAAAGAAAGACTTGGGAATTTCCCAAGTCTTTCTTTTATATATACTTATTCATTATGAGCAGCTAAATAAGCATTTCTGCCCTGTTCGTAGAGGTTATTACCTTCGCTGTCAATGATAACAACGAGGGGCATATCTTCTACGTAGAGCTTTCTGAGTGCTTCTGCACCCAAGTCTTCAAATGCGATGAGTTCTGCACTCTTAATGCACTTTGCGAGTAGTGCACCTGCACCGCCGATAGCACCGAAGTATACGCCGCTATGTTCCTTCATAGCTTCAACAACTTCGGGAAGACGAGCGCCTTTACCTATCATACCACGTGCGCCTACAGCCATCATTGTGGGTGCGTAAGCATCCATACGACCGCTTGTTGTAGGGCCTGCAGAACCGATAACCTGACCGGGCTTTGCAGGAGTAGGACCTACGTAGTAGATTGTTGCATCAGTAGGGTCAAATGGAAGAGGCTCACCTTTTGCGATAGATTCACACATTCTCTTGTGACCTGCGTCACGGGATGTGTAGATTGTACCTGTTAAAAGCACGCTGTCGCCTGCTTTAAGAGTTTTTGCAAGTTCTTTTGTTAAGGGGAGTGTAATTCTCTTTTCCATTATATCACCTCCGACTTATGTCTTGTTACGTGGCAGTTGATGTTGATAGCACAGGGCATACCTGCGATATGTGTGGGCAATGTTTCGATATTTAAACCGATAGCTGTACTCTTACCACCAAAGCCCTGAGGACCAATGCCGAGTTTGTTAACCTTTTCAAGCATTTCCTTTTCCAAATCTGCATAGAAGGGGTCGGGGTTGGGAACATCGATAGGACGCATAAGAGCCTTTTTAGCAAGGAGAGCAGCCTTATCGAATGTACCGCCGATACCAACACCGATTGTCATGGGAGGACAGGGGTTAGGACCTGCGATTTCAACAGTTTCAAGGATGAAATCCTTAATGCCCTGTAAGCCTGCAGAGGGCTTGAACATACGGATTGCACTCATGTTTTCGCTACCGAAGCCCTTAGGACCTACAGTAACCTTAACACTTTCGCCGTCAACGATTTCTGTATAAATCATTGCGGGAGTGTTGTCGCCTGTGTTACCGCGGCGAACGGGGTCTGCAACAACGCTCTTACGAAGGTAGCCGTTAGCGTAGCCGCGACGTATACCTTCGTTGATAGCGTCTGTAAGGTTGCCGCCAACAAAGTGAACATCCTGACCGATTTCAAGAAATACGCAAGCCATACCTGTGTCCTGACAAATCGGAACACATTCTTTTTCTGCGATTTCATAGTTTGTGATAATGTTATCTAATACACCTTTTGCAATATCCCAGTCTTCGCAAGCACGGCAAGTCTTGATAGCATCCTGCACGTCCTTGGGGAGGAACTGGTTAGCTTCGATACAAAGCTTTTCAACTACATCTGTAATTGTCTGTACCTGAATTTCGCGCATAGTGTAGTCACCTCCAAAATTTTTAAGACAGGAACACGGGAAACCGTGTTCCTGTTTGTTTTGTAATTATCTTTCGTGACGAGCGTACTTGGGGAGTAAGAGGGGAGAAACCTGTTCGGATTCAAGACCTGCTGCCTTCAATTCTTCAGCGTATGCCTTAACGTGGTCAAGGTTCATTGTACCGAGCTCAACGTCCTTAGCTTTAGCTGCAGCTGCCTTACCTGCATTACGACCGAATACGATAATGTCAAGAAGAGAGTTACCCATAAGACGGTTTCTGCCGTGGATACCGCCAACTGCTTCACCTGCAACGAGGAGGTTGTCGATAGCCTTTGTAAAGCCGTCGCCGCCAATCTCTAAACCACCGTTCTGGTAGTGAAGTGTGGGGTAAACGAGGATGGGTTCTTTTCTCATATCGATACCGTAGTTAAGGTACATTCTGAGCATTGCAGGGATTCTCTTTTCGATTGTGCCTTCGCCGTGAAGGATTTCAATCATGGGAGTATCGAGCCATACGCCGGAGCCAAGAGGTGTATCAACGCCTTTGCCGTTAGCACATTCGCGGATAATAGCGGATGCGGAAACGTCACGAGTTTCGAGGGGGTGAGCATAAGCTTCGCCATCCTTGTTAACGAGCATAGCACCGATGGAACGAACCTTTTCAGTAACGAGTGCACCGAAAATCTGTGCAGGATATGCAACACCTGTGGGGTGATACTGGATAGTATCCTGGTAAAGAAGGGGAGCACCTGCACGGTAACCAAGGATTAATCCGTCGGCTGTTGCACCGTAATGGTTGGAAGTGGGGAAACCCTGGTAGTGGAGTCTGCCTGCACCGCCTGTTGCGATGATAACAGTCTTAGCCTTTGCTACCATGTAATCGCCTGTTTCCATGTTGAGGAGAACAGCACCTGCAACCTGACCCTTATCGTCCTTGATAAGTTCAACAGCGGATGTAAATTCAATTACGGGAATCTTGCGGTTGATAACTTCGTCACGGAGTGTACGCATGATTTCAGCACCGGAATAGTCCTTACAAGCGTGCATTCTCTTGCGGCTTGTACCGCCACCGTGTGTTGTAACCATTGTGCCGTCTTCGGTTTTATCGAACATAACGCCGAGGTCATTTAACCAACGGATAGCATCGGGAGCTTCCATAACAAGTCTCTTTAAAAGCTCGGGACGAGCTGCAAAGTGACCGCCGCCGAATGCATCGATGTAGTGCTGAACAGGAGAGTCATTAGCCTTGTCAGCTGCCTGAATACCGCCTTCTGCCATCATTGTGTTGGCATCGCCGATACGGAGCTTTGTAACAATCATAACGTTTGCACCTGCTTCGTGAGCTTCGATAGCTGCACTACTACCTGCACCGCCACCGCCAATAACGAGCACGTC
>JAFUJZ010000033.1 GCA_017467965.1 Clostridia bacterium | reverse complement strand
TGTCTCGTTATCCCATTCAACAGTTGCACCGAGTGCCTCAAAAACAGAGCGAAGAGGTACAAGTGTTCTGCCTTCAACGATAACAGGCATCTGACCATACTTTGCACAGTCAACGTAAACTCCGTCAACCATAATTGTGATGATGTCCTTTGTCTGCATCTGGCTGATTGCTACAGCCTCGTCTGCCATGGCAGGCATAGCACAAACAGAAACAAGCATGCAAAGTGCCAACACAATACTTACAATTTTCTTCATGATAAACTTCCTCCTAAAATTAAAAAAGTGTGCAGATAGCTGCACACCGAAAAATGCACAGCTCTCATTGCGCCACACAATCATTCATTCCTGACAAAAAGGTATATGAAAACAGAGCGTACATTTTTACCGAAGTAAAAAAAGATACACCTATTTATCAGCAAAATATGAATTTGTGTGGCACATAAGATTATACCACAGCATTTTTCTATTTGCAATATTAATTTTAAACATCCGCATCGCGCTTTGCCGGGTTATCAATTACCTTGCCGTCCTCTGTAAATCTTGACCCATGACACGGACAGTCCCACGTATGCTCACTCTTGTTCCATTTGAGTGCACATCCCAGATGCGGACACCGTCTCACCGTAGGGGTAAGGAGATTAACCGTGGCTTCCACTCCGTTTACAAAAAGCTGAGGATGTATGATTTTTCTTTGCGGACTGAAAAGCTCGCTGTATTCATTCCTTTTGCCTAAAACCATGTCCGAAAGTATTTTTGCGGAGGTCATAGCTGTGCTCATGCCCCATTTGTTGAAACCCGTTGCCACATATAAATCAGGTGTGTTTTTTGAATACAGCCCTATATATGGTAATCCATCAAGGCTCATAGCATCCTGCGTTGCCCAACTATATTTTATTTTTGCCAAAGGGTAGTACTCTCTTATAAAATTTTCAATCTCGGTAAAGTTTCCGCCTGACTTTCCCGTCCTGTGTCCGCCTCCGCCAATGAGCATCATGTTTTTATATTTTCTGAAACTCATGCCTTTTATGTCCTCGTCCACATACATTCCTTCTATAATGGGCAGATTGTCCACTGCACAAACATAGCTTCTGTGTTGATAAAGCTTGAGAAAATAGCTTCCGTGCTTATTAAAAAGCGGAAAATGTGTACACACGATTATTTTTTCGGCTTGTATTTTCCCCCTGTTTGTAATCACAACACCGTTTTCGATTTTTTTGACAAAGGTATTTTCGTATATATTTAAATCTTTGCATATTCCCAAAACAAATTTTAAAGGATTAAACTGTGCCTGACGGGAGAATTTTATCGCCCCCTTTATATCAAAGGGTAGCTGTGTTTTAGTTGCAAACTCAGCGTCATACCCTATTGAATTAAGCAGTCTTACCTCGTTTTCAATCTGACGGCGATCTGTCAGTGAATACGTATACGCATCCTGTATTTCAAAATCACAGTCGATATTTTCCGCAATGCTTTGGTATTCTTTTATCGCTTGTTCATTTGCATCAAGGTATTTTCTTGCGTTTTCTTTTCCGTACATATCTGCAATGCGCGAATATATAATCCCGTGCTGACTTGTTATTTTCGCCGTGGTGTTTTTTGTTATGCCCTGCGCAATAGCATCCTTTTCAACCAGCACATAGTCAACACCTCTGTTTTTGAGCTCATATGCGCACAAAAGTCCCGCCATGCCTCCGCCTATAATTAATACATCGGTTTTAACATCACCCTCCATTGTTTTAAACCCGGGCAGTTTTACCTCATCTGTCCATACTGATTGCTTCACAATTTTCACCTCTCTTCTACTATACCCAAAATATAAAAAGAAACACGGCTTTGCCGTGTTTCTTCCACACCTATTCCTTATTCACTATTACTTTTCCCATCATATGTATCATCTCACAGGATGATACATATCAGTCCGCCCGAGCCTTCGTTAATTATCTTCTGCAGTGTTTCCTGCAGCTTAAAGCGTGCCTCTTCGGGCATTTTGTACAACTTTGTCTGCAAGCCTTCGTTAACAAGGCTGTAGAGGCTCTTGCCAAAAATATTACTTTCCCAAATCTTGCCCGGCTCGCTTTCAAATTCACTAAGTAAGTATTTGATAAGCTCCTCTGATTGCTTTTCACTGCCAACAATCGGGCTTACCTCGGTTTGTATGTTTGCTTTTATGATATGCAAACTCGGTGCACTTGCCTTTAATCTGACACCGTAGCGTCCGCCCTGCTTTATTATTTTAGGTTCTTCGAGGCTCATATTGGTAACCTCGGGTGCAACTATGCCATAGCCTGTATTTTCCGCCGCCTCAATGGCATATTTTACTCTTTCATATTCTTTTTTCATTTCTGCAAGCTCCGTAAGAAGCTTTACCATTTTTACCTCGTCCGTAATTTCAAACCCCGTCATCTCGCCTAAAACCTTGTAGAAAAGCCCCTTATCAACATTTGTTTTTATATAGATTCTTCCGTCACCGAGGTTGATTTTTTCGCAAAGCGCGCTTTCAATGTATTCGTTTTCGCAAAGCATTGACGCTATTATTTCCGCACACTTTACTCTGTCTGCATCCTTTACGCACTCTCTTACCGTTTTAAAAATGCTTTCCTTAAGATAATGAGTGTCATTAAGTGCGTCAATCCACTCGGGCAAATCGATTGCAATTTCCGTTATCGGGAACTCAAACAGCACTGCACGGATAACTTCTTTTATGTCTTCTTCCTCCATGTCTGCACAGGAGGCAATCACTACAGGTGCCTCGTATTTTTCACGCAATGTGTCACAAAGCTTTAGTGCTTCGTCACTTTGGGGGTATCTTGTGTTGAGTAGTATCACAAAAGGCTTGCCTATTTCCTTTAACTCGCGTACAACCCTTTCCTCTGCCTCCACGTATTCATACCGTTCAATGTCTGTTATGCTGCCGTCCGTTGTCACAACAACCCCTATAGTGCTGTGCTCATTAATCACCTTTTTGGTGCCTATTTCTGCGGCGCGGTCAAATGGGATATCCTCCTCAAACCAAGGCGTTGAGACCATGCGTGCCTCGCCATCCTCAGTGTGTCCCAGTGCCGATGCAACAACATACCCCACACAGTCAATAAGCCGCACATTAAAAGAGGCATTGCCCCCTAAATCTATCTCCACAGCCTCATTGGGCACGAACTTTGGCTCGGTTGTCATGATAGTTCTTCCGCCTGCACTCTGCGGCAGCTCGTCAATTGCCCGCTCGCGTTTGTATTCTTCTTTTATATTCGGCAGGACGCTTTTATCCATAAACTTTTTTATAAAAGTTGATTTCCCCGTTCTTACGGGACCCACAACGCCTATGTAAATATCTCCGCCACCCCGTGCCGCAATATCCGTATATATATTTTCCATTAAAAATCCTCCCGTAAATACATGTTTGCTACATTGTATTTATGGGAGGAAGGTTTTATTCCATAAATTCAAAGAATTTTATGGAATAAATGGCGCATCGCCGTTTCCGAGTATGCGAGGAAAATTTTGGCGGCGCATAAAATCCTGCGGAGCGAATAATAACCGAGTTCTGCGAGGTTATTATTCCATAAATTTGTGTATTGTATTGTTAAATTCAGCTTTTACGTTTTCCGGAGCAGATATTTTGATTTTTCCGCCAAAGGTAAACACCCATGCAAAAAATGTTGGGCTTATGTCAACATTTGCAAACACCTTGAAATGACCGTCATCAATTTTCTGCACGGCGACTTCTTCACCAAATCGGTCAATAACCGCATTCATCATGCTGTTTTCGCACACAAGCTCCACGCGGGAATCTTCTCCCGAATACATCGAAAAAATCTTTTTGGAATATTCCCCTATGCTGAATTTTTCGCCCATTATGCTCTCTATGTTTTCGCACGGCTCATCCGTTACACGTATGTCACTCATTCTGTCAACACGAAAATGCGTCAACTGCTCATATTTTGGATAGTGGGAAATCAGATAATAGTTTTCGTCCGACACCGTAAGGCTGTAGGGGCTAACAACGTAATCGCTTCCTTCGTTACGGTATTTTTTCTTTTTTTCGGTATCGTATTCAAAGTACTTAAAGCTCACCTTCTTTTTTTCGTTTATGGCATCGGAAAGGGTGTCAACGCTTCGGTAAATATCTTCATTTGCCATTTTGATTCTGTCAGCAATGTAAACCTGTCTTTGCAGTTTATACCCCTCGTGCCTCGATGCCAAGGATTCAATCTTTTTAATAAGCTTTTCGCTTTTCTTTTCGGTAATGAATTTTGATGCCGACACACAGTCAACCAGCATTTTTACCTCAGGCAGCTCAAACTCACGGGATACAACATAATACCCCTTTGCGTTTGACAAAATATCAACGCCGAAAAGCTTTAACCCTTCAATATCAGAGTATATGCTTTTTCTTTCGGCACTTATGCCACAGCTTTCAAGATACTCTATTATATCTCTCATTGCCATGGGATGCTCTTCATCAGTATTTGTCAAAAGTAAATCCATTAAATACAAAATCTTAAGCTTCTGGTTTCCTGTCTTTGCCATTTTTATCCTCCTACGCCACTTTGTTCATTTTTTCAAATGCCTTAATTTCTCTTAGCATCATCTGTTCAACCGCTCTCATGTCACGGTATTCCACATCGGGCACACTTGCCAGATGCGGTGTTTTGGAAAACGATATCGGGATAGTGTGTATCATCTTGAACTCATACCACAACACTGCCTCATCCACCTTTTTTACAAGGTATTTTTCTTCATCTGTTAAAGGGTACAGTCCGTATTTTTTCCACACAGCGTCCTCAAATTTTTTTTCGATTTTTTTGTAGTCATCGAGTTCACACTTTAAAGGACTTGGCACATCACAAAGATAAGCCTCACTTGCATCGTGAAGGAGCGCCGCAAGGCACACTCTTTTTGAAAAGCCTCTTGCATATGCTTCTCTCATACAGTTCATACTGTGCTGTGCAACAGAATAAAAATGCTTAAAATGCCCTGCCGCACGGCAAATCATGCTTAACGCATGGGCAATATCTTCACTCGAGATAGCACTTTCGTTGGGATTTGTAATTTCAATCATCTTGCCTGTATATGTATAAAACTTCATGCCGCATCACCCTCTTTTACAAAGTGCGTACCGCACAAAACCATTAGGGTCGATATAAGAGCTTGAACTACAATCTGCGTCATTGGCAAATTACCTGCATCTGCTCCACCTGCTGTAGCCATAGCAAGCACTACTCCTAAAATTGTCATAGCAGAAAAAATCTTTTTCATAATATGTACCTCCTAATAGATTATTGTTTTTCTTCATCTGAGATAATAATAACCTAAAGGCTGTACCATAAACAGGACACTCTCAGTGTATCATCAAAAATTTTTTGTGTCAATGTGTTTTATTTAATTGAGCGTTTCTCCCTGTCACACTTCTATCTATTTTGCGTACAATATAGTGATGGGAGGTTTGCCCATGTATAAAAACCGTAAACAGCCGGGGCTGGGCAGTCTTTTCTTTGTGACCGGAATTTTCACAGCGCTTGTCTGCCCGCTTTGGTTCATAGCCGCTTTGGAAGGCATTATCATAATTGTTTTTGTATTATCATGCCGTAAACACTGACAGAAAGGAAAGATTATATGAAAATACTGGTTTTTAAAATGCCCAAGTTTTTATCGGGAATAACAAAAGCAATACTTAAAATAAAATAAACTGAAAAAAGCGTGCCTTCCGGCACGCTTTTTAATCTCTTGATTTAATAACAATCAAGCTACCCTCTTTAATTTCGATAACAGCGTCATTCTCTGTAAACTCGTTACTTACAGCCAAGGATTCAGAAAACTTTAAGGTGTAATCTTGCAAGGGATACTTAAGGTTTTTAAGCGTAACGCCCTTTACCTCGCCTATGGGTATAAGTGACAAATGCCAACCTTCCTCACGTTTTATAACAGTGCTTTCACGTATGACGGTAATTTTGTTGTGCTCATTTATCACCGTACCCTTGCCACCGTTTAGTGAAATATACTCCAAAAGACCTATATTTGCCATTGTATGGTCAAGCCTTGTGCCTGTTGCACCCAAAAGGATGATTTCGTTATAGCCTTTTTCCATTGCCGCCTTTACGGCAATATCGGTGTCAGTATAGTCCTTTTCAGGCTTAAAGCGTCTTACGTCGCCTGTAACCTCGCCCTTGAATGAATCAAAATCACCCACTGTAAGGTTTGGTACAATGCCCATTTTTTCAGCATGGATTAGTCCACCGTCGGCACAGATGACAAAATCGTCCTTATCAATAAAGGTTTTTGTGTATTCATAATCGGTTATACTGCCGGCAGAAATTATTACAGCCTTACTCATTTGTTGCCGCCTTTATAAGCTTTTCTGCAGCCAAGGCAATGTTTTCTTTTCCGAAAACTGCACTGCCTGCAACAATCACGTTTGCACCTGCGTCAACCACGGTTTTGATGTTTTCTTCATAAACACCGCCGTCAACCTCAATATCGATGTCATAGCCCTCGGTCATGCTCTTAACCTTTGCAATGCGCTCCAAGCTTTCGGGGATAAACTTTTGTCCGCCAAAGCCCGGATAAACCGACATAATAAGTATCATGTCAGCTTTATCAAGGTAGGGTGCTACAACGTCTACGGGAGTGTCGGGGCTTATACTGAGCCCTGCTTTTATGCCCAGCGAACGGATGTAGTCAAGTGCCTTGCCTGTCTCGTCGCCTAAAGCTTCATAGTGCACGGTAATATTATCTGCGCCTGCCTTATAAAAAGCATCGATAAAATCATAGGGGCGTTCAACCATTAAATGGCAGTCATAAAACATATCACTGCACTTTCTGATGCACTTTACAAGCAGTGCACCAAATGTAAAATTAGGCACAAACCTTGAGTCCATAACATCAATATGTAACACCTTTGCTCCGCCTTTTTCTGCCTCTTTAATCTGCTGACCCAGGATAGAAAAATCCGCCGCCAGAATACTCGGTGCCAGTTTGAATTCACGTTTATCTGCCATTTGCTCCGCCTCTTTCCCAATCTTTAATAAGCTTTAGCTTTTCGTACATTTTTACATAGCTGTCATATCTGCTCTCTGCTATGTCGCCTTTTTCAAGTGCCGCCTTTACTGCGCAGTCAGGCTCTGTTACGTGACTGCATCCGCGAAAACGGCATAACCCCTCGCATTTTTCAATCTCGGGGAAAAACTCCCTAAGCTCGCTTGCCTTTATATCGTCAACCTCAAGCTGTGAAAAGCCCGGTGTGTCAAAGACATACCCCTCTGATATTTTTATCAACTCAACGTGCCTTGTTGTGTGCCTGCCTCTCTCTATACGGCTTGTATCACCTGTTTCGAGCTCTCTTCCCGTAATAATGGTCAGAATACTCGATTTACCAACACCCGAAAGCCCTGCAAAAGCCGTTGTTTTATCCTTAAGCTCTTTCCTCAATTCGTCAACGCCTTCGCCCTTTTCGGCACTTGTGACAAACACCCTGTAGCCTGCGTTTTCGTAGCAAGCTTTGATTTTTTCAAGATTACCGTCTGCGTCAAGGTCACTCTTATTAATGCAAAGGGCACCCTTGATGCCTTTTTTTGCAGCAATAACAAGCATCTTGTCAATGAGCGAGGTGTCCGGTGCGGGATTACTAATCGCCGCAACTATCATAAGTGTGTCAATATTGCTCACGGCAGGGCGTACAAGGAAATTTTGTCTTTCGTCGATTTCCTTGACGCTACCCGTTTTATTGTCCTTTGTTTCGACAACAACTCTGTCGCCGACTGTAGGCAAAATTTCAGTTTTACGGAACTTGCCTCTTGCACGGCATTCAATAATGCCTTCTTCGGTATCAACATAATAAAATCCGCCGATACCTTTAACTATAGTACCTTTCAAAAGCAAGGTTTTTCCCCCTGTTTCTAAAATTACAAACCTGTATCGGATGTACCCGTATCACTTGCTACGGATATATCAATAACAGTGTTCTTTTCAACCTTTGTGTCTTTTGCAACGCTCTGTTTTACAACAGTACCCGGTGCCGCACCGGATGTAATTTCTCTTACGTCGCCCAACTTAAGATTGTTGTTTTTAAGTGTGTTTTCGGCTTGTTCACGGGTCTGTCCCAAAAGGTCGGGAACAATCATCATCGCAGGACCGTCACTCACGTAAAGAGTAATAGCCGCGCCCTTTTTCATTTCAGTGCCTGCCTCGGGAATCTGTCTTGTAACAAGTCCCGCCTTTACGCTTTCGCTGGCTTCTGTGACAACTGTTACCTTTATGCCCATTCTTTCAAGCTCTTCCTTTGCCTCAGTTGCATTCATGTTTTCGTAATCTGCAAGTGCAAACTTGTTAGGTCCTGACGATACGAAAAGTCGTACCTTTGTACCTGTCTCAACAATTTGTCCTGCAGAGGGAAGATGACGGATAACGTAACCTTCTTCGATTTCGTCACTCATCTCTTCACTTGTATTGACGATAAGCCCCTGAGCCTCCATAAGCTCTATAGCTTCCTCTGCAAAGTCGTTTGTATAGTCGTCAAGGTTAATCTGCTCTTTACCGTCACTTATTGTGATAACAATTTTTGTACCCTCGGCGATAGGACCCATTTTAGGCTCCTGGTCTATAACCTCGCCCTTGTCATGTGTGTCAAATTCGTACACAATTTCAATATTATAGCCCGCCTCGCGAAGCTTTGCGAGAGCCGCGTTCATTTCACTCTTTGTAAGACCCTGCACATTGGGCATTGTAAGCTGCTCTGCTACAGGATTATTTGTGTTATCTGCATTGTTCTTTGCGCAGCTTGCCGCCATTATACCCATAACACACGCAAGAGCAAAGCAAGTAATAATCGCCATAACTATTGCAAAAACTTCCTTGCCGCTCGTCTTTTTTGTCTGTTTTTGCCTCTTTATGCGCTCTTCTTCACTGCGTCTAACAACAGGCTTTTCGTTATCTGTGGGCATTGTGATGTTCACAATAGGCGCAAGCTTCTTTGTGCCGTACTTATCTGCATCGTCCTCGTCCTTTGAAACGCTTGCCTCAGGGTCGGTATAAGCCTTTTTGATGTCGGCAAGCATAAGACTTGCACTATCATAGCGCAATCTTTGCTCCTTGCTCATAGCCTTGAGGATAATGTTTTCCACGCTCTTAGGAATGTCAGAATTAATCACTCTGGGCTTTATAGCCTCGGACTGCATGTGCTGCATTGCAACTGCAACAGGTGTCTCGCCGTCAAAGGGGAGCTTACCTGTGTAAAGCTCATAAAGCACAATACCCAAAGAGTAAATATCGCTTTTCTGATCGGTGTATCCGCCGCGTGCCTGCTCGGGGGAAAGATAATGAGCACTGCCCATTGCTTCCATGGTGGTTGTACCGCCGGACGCCGCTCTTGCAATACCAAAGTCTGTCACCTTGATAACACCGTCAGAGGTAATCATAATATTCTGCGGTTTGATATCCCTATGTATAATATGCTTGGAATGAGCGTGCTCCAATGCCGAGCATATCTGCATAGCAATATTTGTTGCCTCTTTCCAGTATATACCGCCTTTCTTTTCGGCAATATAATCCTTTAAAGTAACACCTTCGATAAACTCCATTACAATATACTGGAGTGCTCCCGACTGACCCACGTCGTATATTGACACAATGTTTGCATGGGAAAGGCTGGCAGCCGCCTGACTTTCTATATTAAATCTTCTGATAAATTCTTCGTTATCCTGAAATTCGCTTCTTAAAAGCTTTACTGCAACATAGCGGTTGAGAAGACGGTCCATTGCCTTGTACACAATAGCCATACCGCCGATGCCGACTTTTTCCAAAAGCTCGTATCTGTTACCTAATACAGTGCCTATCATAATCACTTATTCCTCCCTTTTCTCGCGGCCCAATAAAGGAGTACAACAGTAATATTGTCGTCGCCTCCGTTTTGTTTTGCTTTCTCAATTAAGCCGTCTACCGCTTCGTTTACATCTGAAGCAGAAGTAATAATACGGTGGATTTCGTCTTTCGGTACCATATTCGTCAATCCGTCTGTGCACATGAGTACCCATTCTCCGTTATGTATTGTCTCGTGGACAATATCAACTTCAATAGTCATAGCTGTTCCTACAGCTCTTGTAATAAAATTACGCTGAGGGTGATTGCGTGCCTCTTCTTCGGTAATTGAGCCTGAATCCAGCATCATGCCCACAATGCTATGGTCTTTTGTGATTTTGCGGATAGAATCACAAGATACAACATAAACCCTGCTGTCACCAACGTGCGCAATATGAATTTTGTTTTTTTCTACAACACAGGCATCGATTGTTGTACCCATACCGCTCATTGCACTGTTTTCCGACGCACGGATAAAAAGCTCACGGTTTGCTGTGCAAACAGCCTCCGTTAATACATCATCAATATTGCCGTCATTGGAGAAAATATAGTCTTCTACCATTCTGCAAGCCTCGCTTGATGCGATTTCGCCAGCATTGTGACCGCCCATACCGTCTGCAACAATAAAAAGCTTTTTCTTTTTATTGTCGTTTATTATATATGAGTCCTCGTTGTTTGTTCTTTTAAGACCAACGTCTGTCAAAGCTGCATATATCACTCTGACCACCCCTCTCGTCTGATAAAAAAATACCCTTTTAGTCGGTATTTGAAATAACACTGTTACGAAGCTGTCCGCAGGATGCGGATATATCGCTTCCCAACTCACGGCGTACTGTTGCCGCAATGTGTCCCTTTTCAAGAAGCTTTTTAAACTCCTCAACTCGTTTTTTACTTACTCTCACATTGCCTCTTTCCTTAACATCGTTTACGGGAATAAGGTTAATATGACAGTTGTCTCCTTTCAAAAGCTCAATCAGCTTATACGCACATTCATCTGAGCTGTTTTTGCCTTCGATGAGTGCATATTCGTATGTAATACGCCTGCCTGTTTTTTCAAAATAATACCTGCACGCACCTATCAGCTCGTCTATGGAATACCTTTTTGCAACAGGCATAATAGCCTTGCGGTATTCATCCGTCGGAGCATGAAGTGATACCGCCAAATTCACCTGCAAGCCTTCAGAAGCAAAATCTATTATCTTTGGTACTAAACCGCATGTGGAAACCGTTATATGACGGTATCCCAAGTTTACACCCTCGGGATTATTGATGTTTTTGAGAAAAATCATCAGATTGTCATAATTGTCAAAGGGCTCACCTATGCCCATCACTACAATATTCGACACTCTTTCTCCCAAGTCCTTCATAACTCTTATAATCTGCCCTGTGATTTCGTGCGGAGCTAAATTACGCACCCTACCGCCTAACGTAGATGCACAGAAGGTGCACCCCATGGCACAGCCTACCTGGCTTGATACACATACCGAAATACCGTGATGATACCTCATTGCAACGGTTTCGATAATATTGCCGTCAGATAACCTTAAAAGGTACTTTACCGTACCGTCAAGTCGGCTTGTAAGCTTTTGTTCAATCTCAGGCAGATAAACGCACGCGTTTTCCTTGAGCTTTTCGCGCAAATTTTTTGACAAAACGGTCAGCTCGTCAATACTTTCCGCACCTTTACTTATAAGCGAAAACACCTGTTTACCCCGGAATTTTGCCTCGCCAAGGTTTACAAAATATTCAGTTAATTGTTCAAGTGTAAAATCACCAAGATTAATCACGGCGTATAAACCTCGCAATAAAGAATCCATCTGTATTATGTATATTGGGCAAAAGCTGACAGTAACCCTTATCGGTCATATAATCTGTGGGCAAAGCCTCAAAATTCTTGTTTTCTCTTAAAAACATCTGTACCATTTGTTCGTTTTCCATACGGCTTATGGTGCAGGTGGAATACACCAGTATTCCGCCTTTTTTAACATAGCGCATGGCGTTACGGAGCATCTTGTACTGTGTTTTTGCCAAGGATGAACAATCTCGCGCGTCCTTTGTCCACTTTATGTCGGGCTTTCGGCGTATAATGCCAAGTCCCGAGCAAGGAGCGTCCAAAAGTACCCTGTCAAATCTGTCCTCAAATGCACTCACAAACTTTTCAGCATCGTTAACCAATGTTTCAATTATTTCAATACCCAGTCTTTCTGCGCTCTTGTCAATAAGCTCAGTTTTGTGGGGGTACAAATCACAGGCAATAACCCTGCCCGAGTTCCCCATAAGTTCCGCAATATATTCGCTTTTGCCTCCGGGTGCGGCACAAAGGTCAAGTACCTCCATACCGCTCTTTGGATCAAGTGCCTCAACTGCCATTTGGCTCGCCGCATCCTGTATGGAAAAGTAGCCTTCTTTCTGGAGTTGCGATCCATGGAAAGCTCCGCCTTTTTTGTATATATACGCATTATTTCCCAATGGGGCTTTTTCTATGCCCTCGGGAATTTCAAAATCACCCTTAAGTGTGTTTTTTCTGAGGTATGTAGGCGGTGTCACATTACCCGCCTGCATAAGCGCTTCAATGTTTTTAACGCCTTCACTTTTCCATTTTTGTACCATCCAGCTCGGATACGAATATACCACCGACAAATAGTCGTCGCTTTCTTCAGGCGGCAAAAAATCACCGGAAACAGCCGCTTTTCTCAAAACAGCGTTTACAAAACCCGAGCTTCTTTGGTGCCCGTAACGCTTTGAAAGCTTGACGCATTCGTTAATAGTTGCGCTTTGGGGGATTTTTTCCAAAAATTTCAAGGAATATATGCCTATTCTGAGAATATTCAAAATCCAAACTGATATTTTCTTCAGCTTAACGGTCGAAAGATTTGAAATAATATTATCAATATAAAGCCTGTTACGCTCTACACCAAGCACAAGCTCGGTACAAAGAGCAGCATCAAGTACGCTGAGCTTAAAGTCAGCGATAATATCATTTAACGCAATATTCAGATATGCGCCGTCCTTTTCCACGGCATATAGAGTTTTAAGTGCCGCTTCTCTCGCCGGCGATAAATTATTTGCCATTAGTCTCTATCCCTTGCAATAAGAATCAATCTCAAAAGCTGAGCAATACTTGTAGCAGCTGCTGCAACGTAAGTAAGCGCTGCCGCACCAAGCACTTTTTTAACGTGTTTTGTTTCCTCACCGTAGATATAGCCTTCCTCGCTAAGCACCTTGATAGCACGGTTGGAAGCATCGAACTCAACGGGCAATGTCACAACCTGGAAAAGTACTGCCGCCGAGAAAAGTATAATACCTGCCCATACGCAAGTATCGCCGAAAATACTTTCGCCACCCATAAGCAAAAATCCGATAATGATAAGCGGAATAGCAAGCTTTGAGCCGATGTTTGCAACAGGCACCAAGGAGTTGCGGATTTTTATGGGAGCATAGCCCTCAGCATGCTGTACTGCATGACCTGCCTCGTGTGCCGCAACGCCGACCGCCGCAACAGAAGTGGAATTGCGAACAGAGTCGGAAAGTCTTATCACGTTTGCTTTGGGGTCATAGTGGTCTGTCAGATTGCCACTGATTGCTTCGATTTTAACCTGATGCAAGCCATGGCTATCAAGAATTTGTCTTGCAGCATCAGTCGCAGTCAGGTTGCGCATTGTATAAACCTTTGAATACTTTTTGAAATTTGAATTAACCTTTGATTGTGCCCACAAGGATAAAATAACTGCAGGTAATACCAGTACAAGATAATAAATATCAAAATACATAAATCATTCACTCTTTCCTAAAATAATACCTTTTTCTATCTTATTACCGACAAGATAGTCCTTTACACTCATTTTCTTTTTGCCGTCAAACTTAACGGAGCCAATTTTAATAGCACCCTCTGCCGCGGCAACCGTAATGCCTTCCTTTGTAACCTCTATTATTTCTCCGGGTGCACCTTTGCCTTCTGTTTTTATGCAGTCGTAGGGTACAAAGCGTTTGCCCATATAATAGGTATACGCCATTGGCCACGAATCCATACCGCGGATAAGATTGTAAACATCAAATGATGATTTGTTCCAGTCGATTTCGCCCTCTGCTTTTGTAAGCATTTTTGCATAGGTTGCTTTTGCGTCATCCTGCTTTGTTGAGGAAAAATCACCTGCTTTAAAACGTTCAATAGTCTTGATAAGAACGTTTGCACCAACTACGGCAAGCTTATCATGAAGAGTTTCCGCAGTGTCATTATCTTCTATTTTTATTTTATCAACAAGTATAATATTACCCGTATCAAGACCCTTTTCCATATACATTGCAGTTACGCCTGTTTCGGTTTTGCCGTCTATAATAACTCTTTGAATAGGTGCCGCACCGCGATACTCGGGAAGTATTGACGCATGACCGTTCACGCAACCGTATTTGGGGAAGTTTAAAACATACTCGGGCAAGATTTTGCCGTATGCCACAACTATTATAATATCGGGGTCAACCTCCTCCAAAAATGGCATCAGTTCACCGTTTTTGAGGCTTTCGGGTTGCAAAGTGGGCACATTATATTCCATTGCCACCTTTTTTACGGGTGTGGGCTCAATATTCATGCCTCTTCCCTTGGGTTTATCGGGCTGTGACACAACGCCTCTTACGTCGTAACCTGCATCTATAAGTTCTTTAAGGCTTACCGCCGCAAAATCCGGCGTGCCCATAAACATTATTTTCATATTATTTTTTCACTCCTGTCGTACCAAGTAATCAGAGCAATTGATTAAGTGAGAGATTTTATCAGATTGTGTTGTTAGGCGAGTGCCGCATACTATGTGTATGCAATCGAGCCTAACGGCGCAAGATGATGAAAGATTTCGCTTAATCCTCGTCTTCCATGTCTAGCCACTCTATTACCTTTGACGCATACAAAATACCGTCAAGGTGGTCATTTTCGTGACAGATACATTTTGAATACAGCTCTTCGCCGGTGTATTCAAATTCGTTACCGTCGCGGTCAAAGGCTTTGACGGTGGTTTTCATAGGTCTTTCAACGCTGCCAACTTTGCCCGGAAGACTGAGACAACCCTCCGCATCAATATAGCTACCCTCGGTAGTTACAATAACAGGGTTTACAAATTCAACCATACCTCTGTCGGGAGTATCGATTACAAAAACTCTCTTAAGTATGCCCACCTGAGGTGCCGCAAGACCTACCCCCTGAGAAAGAGTAAGTGTTTCTTTCATATCGTCTAAAAGTATATGCAATCTTTCATCAAATTTTTCAACTTTTCTGCAAACCTTTGTAAGACAAGGGTCGCCTTCTTTTCGTATTTCTCTTATAGCCATATTTATCTCCTTTTTTTAAGAATTTCGCAAGCAAAATTCTCACATTACTTTTTCCTTCACATGAGTTGAAAGCAGAGCTTTCAACTCATGCTGTACGGGTCAATATCTATACTTATCTGTACCCCATCGGGTCGCTTTGCTTGAAGCATTTTTCTGAAAACTGCACTAAAATCTGTAGCCGACTTTGTCTTGAACCATATCCTTTTACGGTAGCGACCCTGCAGTTTTTTTATCGGTGCGTCATGAGGCCCGAAAATTATAATATCACTATTGCGCATAGGCGCTGAAATTTTAAGCTCACTAAGACACACCTGTGCACTTTTGTCGCATTTTTCCTCGTCCTCACCGCTTATGATAATGCTGACAATATGTTCAAAGGGCGGATAGCCGAAAACACGTCTGAATTCAATTTCCTCTTCAAAAAAGGTTTTATAATCCTGCTTTGCTGCAAGATTAAGCACCCTGTTGTCGGGCGAATACGTCTGTATTATTGCTCTGCCGGTTTCGTTGCCTCTGCCTGCTCTGCCGCATACCTGGGTTATAAGAGCAAAGGTTCTTTCCTGTGCACGGAAATCGTCCGAAAAAAGTGACGAATCGGCAGCTAATGCACCAACTAACGTAACACGGGGAAAATCAAGTCCTTTAGATACCATTTGTGTACCCAAAAGAATATCCGAATCCTCTTTTTCAAATTCGCTCAAAACCTTTTCGTGTCCGTTTTTTCCCCCTGTTGTATCTGCATCCATTCTCACGATTTTTGCAGTAGGAAAAATCTCATTAATCTGTTTTTCGGCTTTTTGTGTGCCTGTACCAAAATCACGGATTTTTTTACTGCCGCAGATTGGACACAGACTGTCTCTGTTCTGCCTGTGACCGCACATATGACAGTTCAATGTATCATTTGACGCATGGTACGTAAGCGATACGCTGCACTGGGGGCACATATACACAAACCCGCAGTCACGACACGACACAAATGTGGAAAACCCGCGTCTGTTCAGAAAAAGAATGGTTTGTTCATTCTTTTTTAAGTTTTCATACATATTTTTCGCAAGACTGCGGCTTAAAACCATTCGGTTGCCCTCGCTGAGTTCTTTTCTCATGTCCACGATTTCAACCTCGGGAAGGGGGTTGTTATTAAATCGTTTTGTCAGCTCAATAAGCTTATACTCTCCGTTTCTTGCTTTGTAATAGCTTTCTGCCGACGGTGTTGCCGATGCAAGCACCACAGGGCAGTTATAGCTCTCTGCACGCATTTTTGCAATTTCTATAGCATGATACTTGGGTGTTGTTTCGGACTTATAGGAATACTCATGTTCTTCGTCCACTATTATAATCCCCAAATTTTTACAAGGGGCAAAAACGGCACTTCTCGCACCTACAACAACCTTCGCATCACCTGATGCTATCCTTTTGTATTCGTCATATCTTTCGCCTAAAGAAAGTGCCGAATGTATAACCGCAACCAAAGGTCCAAATCTTTTATAAAACCTGTCAGTAATCTGCGGTGTAAGGGAAATTTCAGGCACCAAAACAATTGCCTGCTTACCCTTTTTTATAACAGAATCAACAAGCTGCATGTAAACCTCGGTTTTACCACTGCCTGTTACGCCATGTATAAGATAAACTCCGTAAGGGTCATCCAAAACTGTGTTTATTGCTTTTTTTTGTTCTTCTGTAGCGTCAAAAGCTTCGGTGCGTTCATTTGTATGATTAACAGGGCATCTTAAAATCTGTGCGTCCTCGATTTTTACAATGCCTTTTATCTCCAAGGCTTCAATGCTGTTACGCGAGCACGAGCAGGAGGATATAATATCCGATACCGTGTACTTTCCGCCGTCAGAAAGAAAACGAACAATTTTCGCCTGCATGGGACTTCTCTTTTCCAAGGCGTTGCTTAGGATATTTGCATCTTCCTCGCAAGAAAGGTATGCAACCTTTACCTTTTTCTCACCCACACGGCGTATGCTTTTTATCTCTACGGTAGCAATACCCTTTTTAACAAGAGCATTTACCTGAGTGCGGGCATTTTTGCCCATTTCGGCACGTATTGCAGTCATTTCCATGCTGCCTGCCGCGTTTGTAAGCAGCATAACAAGTCTTTCCTGCAATGCACTTTTCTTCACCATGTCACCTATTTCCTGGGGTGAATACTTGCCGCTCAGATTTACCCATTCTTCCTTTTTTTGTTCACTGCCCACCGGAAGAAGCAGCTTTGCCGCAGAGTAAAAAGTGCAATAATAGTCATCACGCATTCTGAAAACAAGCACAATATCCTTATCATTCAGAAGAGGCATGCTGTCTGTAACGCTTTTTATTTCTTTAACATCCTCATATTCGGTCTTATCACAAATATTTGTTATAATGCCCTCTGTCAACCTGTCGTTAAAACCAAAAGGCACCTTTACTCTTACGCCTTTTACCGCGTCGCCCTCTAGCTTTTTTGGTATGAGATACGTATACGGCTTGTCAAGACCAAGTAGAGGTGTATTGATATATACCTCTGCGTACATAAAATCCTCCGATGAAAATTTTATTTTGTGATTACAACTGTTCTTGTATCGTTATCCCAGTCTGCCTTCATTCCGAGAGCTTCAACAATAGCTCTTACGGGCACATATACCGTACCTTCAATGTTCTTTGGTTCAACAAAGTTATTGTTAACATCACCGGGAACAATGAGATTTCCGTCAACAAATACTCTGATGCTCTTTATACGATTGCTGTCAACTTCAATCTGTTCGCTCTTTTGGTCAAAATCCTCGGGGATTTCGCCCATATAAAGCTTTGTAAAGAATACCGAATAATAACCTATAAGCTCTGCAAAAAACTTGTCCTTTTCTATATTGCCCGAGCTTTTCGCCTCAGCGAGATACTCTTCCGCGCTAACTGCGATTTCAGCTTTTTCTTCATCTGTAAGAATATTTTCCGAATCAAAATACTTCTTTATCATGACAAGGCTTTCCAAAAGCTCATATGTCTGGTTGTAGGGTGTACCTGTTCCACCAAGAACAGCGAGGTCATCTGTTGTAACAGTAAAGCCCTCAAGCACTGCGTAGTCGCCTTCGCGCTTGATTTCAACAGCCTTTGTAACCTCTACGTTTTCCATCATTTTTTCAATGACAGCAAGCTTGTAGCCTTCAACATTTACACTGTTTTTGTCAAGAGGCAGTCTTGTAATAATATGATAGCCATAAGAAGTTTTTACAGCTTCTTTTGTGTACTGACCCTCTTCAAGCTCAAATGCCGCCTTTTCAAACTCTTCTACCATTTCACCGTATGTGAATGTATATCTTGAATCCTTCGTCTGACCGGGGTCTTGGTTATATTCTTCAATAAGTGCAGCAAAATCCTCACCATTTCCAATTTTTTCAAGGATTTCCTTTGCAACGATTTCGTCTTCGACAAGAATATGTTTAACTGTTGCATAGTCGTTGTAGAAAGAATCATCAACTTCAACCTTAGAGGAAATAAGGCCAGTATATGCCAAAACCTCAATATATTCATTAAGCGAATATTCGTCATCACCAAAGGATTCGAGCTGCTGGGGTGTCATGAAAGCATATACCATGCTCATTCTGCTTTCAATTTCACTTTGTGTAAACATGCTTTCGGCAAGAGCTTTGAGCTTTACCGCAATAATCATGTTTTCCAAAGTGCCGTAAAAAGCAAGGTCTTCCTCGTAGAAAACTCTGTCTCCTACCATTGCAACAGGCATTTTTTCAACGTCCTGTGCCATGGGCTTAATGCCAATATAAACTGCATAGTTTTCAGCATCGAAAGCCACTTCCTTCCCTACTGCCTCACCCATTGCTCTCACAGGCAGATATGTAGACCCGTTTTCAATAAAGGGGTAAACCTCTTCTCCCAAAGCATTCTTGGGGATAAATACTTCGTTATCGATTGTTATATTTATATCATTTGCCATTGCAGGGATTGCGGAGAGCATCATTACGCCTGCAAGAATGCTACTTATTATCTTTTTCATAGGCTTTCCTTTCACATTTCACTTATTTTATCAAGTATTATTGCTGCAAGATTTTCTTTTGTGTCTATAGGAAGTTCAGTCACTTTTCCGTCCTTTTCGATAAGTGTCAACACATTTGTGTCAAAAGCAAACCCTGCACCCGGTACATTTAAGGAATTTGCACAAATCATATCAAGATTTTTACTCTGAAGCTTCTTTTGTGCGTTTTCAATCAGATTTTCGGTTTCCATACAAAAACCTACAAGTATCTGCTTGTCCTTTTTTTGTCCGAGATGTTTCAATATATCATCTGTTTTTTCAAGTTCAATGCAAAGATTTGCATTGTCTTTTTTTGTTTTGCTGTCGCTTACGTTCTTAGGCTTAAAATCAGCTACAGCCGCCGCCTTGATGACGATATCGGTATCCTGATACCTTTCTGTCACCTCGCGGAACATATCCTTTGCGCTGACAATTTCAATAACGTCAACGCCGAGAGGTTTTTTAATATTTGTTTTGCCTGTAACAAGGGTAACTGATGCACCCTTTGCCTTTGCAACACGGGCAAGGGCATAACCCATTTTGCCTGTGGAATGATTTGTAATATACCTTACGGGGTCAATTTTTTCTCTTGTGGGGCCTGCCGTAATAAGCACTCTCTTGCCCACAAGATTCTTTTTAAAGCATAACTCACTTACAACTCTTTCAACAATATCGCATGGATCGGGCAATTTGCCGATACCTTCTGCCCCGCAGGCAAGGCGACCCGAATCGGGCTTAATTACGACAAAACCCCTGCCCATGAGCGTTTTAAGATTGTCCTGTACGGCTTTGTTTTCGTACATATGACTGTTCATAGCGGGGGAAATAATTATTTTCTTATTACTTGCCGCCAGAATAGTTGTGGAAAGCATGTCGTCTGCAATCCCGTTTGCGGCTTTAGCTATAAAATTTGCCGTTGCCGGTGCAACAAGGAGCAAATCTGCTCCCTGCGCCAGGTCTATATGGGGCACACCTGTGTCGTTTTCGTCAAAAACTGAGGTGTGCACCTTGTTTCCCGTCAATGTCTTAAAGGTCAAAGGCGCAACAAATTCACAGGCAGCTTTTGTCATGATTACATGTACGTCTGCGCCCAGCTTGACAAGCCTTGAGGCTATATCACATGCTTTATATGCGGCAATTCCGCCTGTTACACCAAGTACAATATTTTTCCCCTTAAGCATAGTACTGACTCCTTTTTATTGAGTGTAATAACGATTGGTTCTCAAAATTTACTTCTTTATCTTAACCTTACCTTCACTTATTTCACTAATGGCCACGCTAACATGCTTATCTGTTACGGGGTTTTCGCTTTCAGCAAGCTGACGGGCTCTCTTAGCGGTTACGATAACAAGAGAGTAGCGGGAGGGCATGCCTTCCATAAGTTTAGCAATTTCAGGATATAACATTGTTCAAAACTCCTTTTGTAAATTCTTGATTATTTTTCATTCTGCATTTTTCTGATACAAAAATTGCTCTGAGCTCTTCTGCTGCAGTTTCAATTTTGTCGTTTATGATGATATAGTCATATTTTTCCGCCTGACGGAACTCTTCAACAGCTGCATTAAGACGCTTTTCGATAACCTCCATGCTCTCTGTGCCTCTACCGATAAGTCTTTGACGCAAAATTTCATATGACGGGGGAATTGTAAACACTAAAACCGCATCGGGACAGTTTTCTTTTACCTGAAAAGCTCCCTGCACGTCAATTTCAAGTATTACGTCCATGCCTTCATTAAGCTTTTTTTCCACACTTTCACGGGGTGTGCCGTAATAGTTTTCACAAAACTGTGCATATTCCAGAAAACCGTTTTCTTCGATTTTCTTTTTAAATTCCTCTACAGTAAGGAAAAAGTAGTTAACGCCGTATCTTTCGCCTTCTCGTGGGTTTCTGGTTGTTGCAGAAACCGAAACAAATACGTCTTCGTATTTATCGGTATATTCCTTAACAAGTGTTCCTTTACCAGAACCCGAAGGGCCTGAGAGTACAAGCAATGTTCCTTTTCTCATAGCGCACTTCCTATTCTTCACCAATTATTATTGTCTGCTTTTCCTCCGACTCATTACGTTCGTATATAACATCGGCAGTTAATGCCGACAATATAACATGACCCGAGGAAGCAACGATTACACTTTTTGTTTTTCTGCCGAAGCTCGCGTCAATCAGCATACCTTTTTCGCCTGCGTCCCTGACAAGCCTTTTTACAGGGGCAGAATCGGGACTTACAATGCTGACAATTTTACCGTCAGAAACCATGTTCCCGAACCCAATGTTGATTAGTTTCAACTCACCACATCCTTATATCAGTTTACTTTGATTGGGTAACTCCAACAATTTAAATTCACGTTCCTAAAGCCCACAACACGGGACACTCCCTACCCACAGCCACCCCACATCCTCGTTTTTCACAAACCAAACGGAAAATGAATGAATGGGAGTGTCGCTGTTCCTTTGAAATTTGTTGCAGTGGTCCCAGATAAAAGTTGCATGGTATCAATAAGATGGGCGATTTCAACCGGATTTTTACTCTATGTTTTGGACTTGTTCTCTCAGCTTCTCAATCTCAGCCTTAACGTCGATAACGTTTCGTGCGATTGAAAGGTTGTTACATTTTGAGCCTGTAGTGTTGATTTCGCGGTTCATTTCCTGAATAAGGAAATCCATTTTTCTGCCAATAGGTTCTTCGGCTTTGAACATTTCTCTCATCTGCTCGATGTGGCTTTTAAGTCTTGCGATTTCTTCATCAACATTAACTTTGTCTGCAAAGAGAGCAACCTCTGTAAGAAGACGGGATTCGTCATAAGGCACACTGCCCATGATTTCCTTCATCCTTGCTTCAATCTTATTGCGGTAAGCCGTCACAATTTCGGGAGCATGCTCTTCGATGATGTTAACAATATTTTCAATCACGTTAAGATGCTCTGTCAAAACGAGGAGCATGTTATAGCCTTCGTCTTCACGCATTTTTGTGTACATCTTGCCCGCTTCATCAAGTGCCGACAAAACAACCTTTGTCATTTCCTCTGCGTCTTCGTCCTCGGCATCAATACTGAGCACATCGGGGAGACGTGCTAGTGTAATGGCGTTTACCTCTCCCTGTGTATTTGTTTCTTCTGCAATTTTATTGATTGCGTCCTGATATGCCTTTGCCAGATTAACATTGACAGTAACTGCCTTTGTTTCATCCTCGGAGGAATCTATATTGATATACACATCAATCTTACCGCGTGATGTGTAGCCTGTAACGGCTTTTTTTATGGGTGCTTCCAAAAAGCTGTAGAGACGGGGCATTTTAACAGATATATCGCTGTAACGACTGTTTACGCTCTTGATTTCAACAGTAATCTTTTTGCCCATATACATAGTTTCGGCTGTGCCGTAACCTGTCATGCTTTTCATTCTGCGTCCGCCTCCTCTTTTGTATGCTCTTGCATTTCTAATGTGCCGTCAAAAGCCTTGACAAATTCTTCACCGTCAAGCTTTTCATGTTCTATAAGTGCCTTTGCAACAGCGTGGAGCTTATCGATATTTTCACGGAGAAGCTCTTCGCATCGAGCATAGCACGAATCGATAATACCCTTGATTTCATTATCGATTATAGCTGCTGTCTCGGGTGAATAGTTGTTACCCTGAGAGAAGTCTCTGCCTAAGAATACCTCGTGCTCGCTTGAGCCAAAATTCATAAATCCGAGCTTGTCGCTCATACCGTAACGCATAACCATTTTGCGTGCAGTATTTGTTGCGTGCTCAATATCGCTTGATGCACCTGTATTGATATGATTGTAGATAATCTCTTCTGCAACTCTGCCGCCCATTGTAACAATGATGTACTCAAGCATTTCATCCTTTGATACATACATTTTGTCCATATCGGGAAGCGAAAGTGTAAATCCGCCTGCCGCACCGCGGGGGATAATGGAAACCTGGTGCACACTGTCCTGTGTGGGAAGAATATGCGACAGGATTGCATGACCTGCTTCGTGATAAGCAGTCTGTTCCTTGTCTTTGTCCTTCATCACCTTGTTTTTCTTTTCGGGACCCATAACAACCTTGAGGATTGCTTCGTCCATTTCTGCCTGACCGATTTTGTGTTTCTGCGCTCTTGCAGCTAAAATTGCAGCTTCGTTAAGAATGTTTTCAAGGTCGGCACCTGTAAATCCGTATGTGGACTTAGCCACCTTTTCCAAACTTACAGTTTCATCAAGAGGCTTATTCTTTGCATGGATTTCCAAGATTGCCTCTCTGCCCTTCTGGTCGGGATAGTTAACAACAACCTGTCTGTCAAATCTGCCCGGACGAAGAAGAGCCGGGTCAAGGATATCGGCACGGTTAGTTGCCGCAATAATGATGATACCCGAGTTTGTACCAAAACCGTCCATTTCAACGAGGAGCTGGTTTAAGGTTTGTTCACGTTCATCGTGACCGCCGCCAAGGCCCGTACCACGCTGACGACCAACGGCGTCGATTTCGTCAATAAATATAATAGCGGGAAGATTTTTCCTTGCCTGTTCAAACAAATCTCTTACTCTTGAAGCACCCACACCTACAAACATTTCCACAAAGTCGGAGCCCGACATTGAGAAGAAAGGTACGCCTGCTTCGCCTGCAACAGCCTTTGCAAGAAGAGTTTTACCTGTACCGGGAGGACCTACTAACAAAACACCCTTGGGAATCCTTGCGCCAAGGTCTGTAAAGAGCTTGGGATTACGCAAGAAATCAACGATTTCGCTAAGCTCTTTCTTTTCTTCGTCAACACCTGCAACATCTGCAAATGTAACCCTTTTTCCGTTTTCATCGGGTGATTTTGCTTTGCTTTTTCCAAAACCGCTCATACCCTTACCGCCGCCCTGGGACTGACGGAACGCAAAAATCCAGAAAGCAATGATAATCACAAATGTGATTACTGTAGGCAGCATAGATACAAGCCACGAGCCTTCTTCGGGTTTAGGTACAGTAACCTTAAGCTTATTTTCTGCCATAAGTTGCTGTACGGTTTCATTTTCAAGAATATATTTTCCCGGTGCTTCGATTTTTTCGACTTTTCTGCTCTTATCCTTGTAGGTAACCTCAATCTCACTGTCTTTTACAACGATTTCCTTTACTCTGCGAGCTTCGATGTCTTTGATAAGATCCGAATATACCGGTTCATACACGGACTTTTGCGGTGCAAAAAGGTTGGATATAACAATAATAACCAACACAAATGCAAGCACAAAGCCCAGGTTTTTAATGCCTTTTTTCAACATAATGCCTCCTTGGCTTAGTTTTCATAGATTTCGGGTTTAAGTACTCCAACAAAGGGGAACTGACGGTAACGGTGGTCATAGTCTAATCCGTAGCCTACCACAAACTCATTGGGAATATCAAAACCTATGTACTTGGGAACAAGATCCACAACACGTCTTTCAGGCTTATCGAGGAATGTGCAGATTTCAACACTCTTTGCGCCTTCTTTCAAAAGGATTTCGCGTACGGCGGTAAGAGTTCTGCCTGTGTCAACGATATCTTCAACGATAAGAATATCCTTATCCTTTACGTTAAAGCCCTTACCCTTTATTATGTCCACTTTTCCAACAGATTCTGTACCCTCGTAGCTTGATGCGAACAAGCACATAACTCTTGCAGGAACGCTAAGTGCTCTTACAATGTCAGATGCAAACATAAAGCTACCTGTAAGCACGCAAAGAACGCAGACCTCTCTGCCCTCATAATCACGGCTGATTTCTTCTCCGAGTTCTTTTACTCTTGTTTTAATCTGCTCTTCGTTTACAAGAATTTTTTCCACAACATCCGTTATCTTTTCTCTTTTGTTTTCCATTTCTTCCTCACTTCCCGTTTTGTTTACAAAACTCAACATATAAAAATTTTTTTGTTTTTTCACTTGGTTGGTATTTTGCGCTTTTCCTTACGCCCGGAATAAATAAAATTTCGTCATTATTTGCAAGCATTAAAATTTTATCACGAATTTCTTTCCGGATTTTTAAATCAATGAAAATTTTTTTAATTTTCTTTTTGCCGTCCATGCCGTAAGGATACATAAAGTCCCCCTCTTCGCGCCCGCGTATCACAAGGCTCTCAGGGAGAAGTTCGGCATCGAAAAATGTCATCATTTTATTATCTCTCATTTTCACGGTTTTGTCAACTGTTTTTATGCTCCAAACACCGTCGGATGTAGAGATTTCAAGGTTTTCGCCGTTTTTGAAAATATATTTTTCACCATGGTTTTCACTTGGTTTTTTTTCGGTTTTATATATTTTTCCGTAGCTTTGTACAATACGTATGTTTGAGCCTAGGTCAACACCTTTCCCCGTGCCTCCCAGTATAATATCGTACACAGCTTTTATTTTTTTTGTGTCAATTTCTCTTACTTGCCACCTATTCAGCGCTTCTGCTACCACTCGCCGCCTAAGGCTTTCGGGAAGCTTTACAAATTCGTCTTTTAAAATAACCCCATCTTCAAATGCACCTGATTTTGTTGCAAGCTCATTGAGGTATTCATCATCCTGCCTCAGCATTTGAGAAACAGCTGAGATTTTTTCCTCAGCCTTGGGGAAAATCTTTTCCGCCTCAAAAAGCACAATATTACGCATTTTGTTTCTGGTATAATCGCACTCTTTATTGGTCGAATCTTCGCACCATGTGATATTTTTTTTTGTAAGATAACTTTTTATCTCGTCCTTTGAAACATCAAGCAGAGGTCTTATAATATTGTCCCTTTTGTAAGGGATACCGCTCAAGCCCTTTAATCCGCTTCCCCTAAAAAGGTTAAACAGCACGGTTTCGGCATTATCGCCTCTGTGGTGTCCTGTTGCGATATGGGCACCGCCAAGCTTTTTTGTTATTTCGTCAAAAAAACAGTATCTTTCCCGCCTGCCGCATTCTTCTTCGCTTATTTGCTCTTCTTTTGCAATACGCGGAATATCAAGCTTTTTATAAAAAAGCTCTATCCCCTTTTCTTTGCAAAAATCACGGACAAATTCACTGTCTCTATCGCCTTCTTCGCCGCGTATCGAATGATTTACGTTCGCGGCATAAAGCTCAATTCCAAGCTTTTCGCGGAGCTCATAAAGCACACAAAGCAGGGCCATAGAATCTGCACCGCCACTTACGGCGCAAACAACCTTGTCCCCTGCTTTGAGCATTTTTTTGTTTTCAATCGTTTCAAGTACTCTTAAAAGCACTTCTTCACCTAATTTCTGTTATCCAGATTCATAAACTTTGTATATTCACCGCGCCATGCAAGATTTACTGTTCTGCATTCACCGCCACGGTGTTTTGCCACAATACATTCCACGATATTGCTCTTTTCAGCATTTTCGTCCTCACTGGCTGTATCGGGATTATAAAGGAGCATTACAATATCTGCGTCCTGCTCGATAGAACCACTTTCACGAAGGTCGCTAACCTGTGGGCGCTTATCCTTTCTGGCTTCACTCATACGATTAAGCTGCGAAAGAGTAATAACGGGGATTTCCAGCTCTTTTGCCATAATCTTCAACGAACGGGAAATCTCGGCAACTGCCTGTGCACGGTTGTCGCTTCCGCCTTTTGTTTCCATAAGCTGTAAGTAGTCAATAACAACCAAGCCGAGGTTTTTCTCAAGCTTAAGTCTTCTGCATTTTGCACGGATTTCGGATATTGCAATACCGGGTGTATCGTCAATATATATGGGTGCATTGATAATGCCCGGAAGTGAGTGTGCAAGCTTCGTCATTTCAGAGGGGCTAAGGTCGCCTACTCTCATTTTTTCGCTGGATACAAGTGCCTCACTGGATAAAACTCTGTTTACAAGCTCCTCCTTGCTCATTTCCAAGCTGAAAATAGCAACGGGGATTTTGTGCTTTATTGCCGCGTTTTCGGCAATATTGAGTGCAAACGATGTTTTACCTACACCGGGACGTGCCGCAACAATTACAAGCGCACTTTTCTGAAGCCCTGCAGTAAGCTGGTCAAGCTCCTTGAAGCCTGTAGGTACACCCGTTACGGACGAACCTTTCTTCTTGAGTTCCTCAAGTAATGCCATAGAGCTCTTTACAACCTCGCTTATATGGTAAAAGCCCTTTGAACCCTGCTTGTCAAGAATATTGAAAATAAGTTGTTCGCTTCTGTCCAATATGTGTGTAATCTCGTCCTCGTCACGGGTGGAAATATCAATAATTTCCCCTGCTGCACCTACAAGACGGCGCAGTATGCTTTTGGACTGAACAATATTTACATAATGATTGAGATTTTCCGTACTAAGTACGTTTTGTACAATGCCCGATATATATCCTATGCCGCCGACAGAATCAATATCACTGCCCAACTTATCGGAAAGAGTAACTATATCAACAGGCGTGCCGATTTCAAAAAGCGATGCTATGGCATTAAAAATAGTTTGATGTGTTTTTGTATAAAAATCCTCCGCAGAAAGACTTTCCACGCAGGCAATAAGTGCCTTTTCGTCAAAAATCATACTGCCTAAAACTGCCTGCTCCGCTTCAATATTGTACGGCATTGTTTTTCCTATAGGAAGTTCCACAATTTTTCCTCCCTTCAATCAAATAAGGCTTTTTTATTCTGCCTCGATTACAACAGTAATTTTTGCGCTGATTTCAGGATAAATCTTAACTTCAACCTCATGAGAGCCTACAGTCTTAAGTCCGTCGGAAAGCTGAACCTTTCTCTTGTCAACAACAACATGGAGCTGATACTTGATTGCATCTGCAACGTTCTGGTTTGTAACCTTACCGAAAAGCTTACCGTTGTCGCCTGCTTTTGACTTTACGTTTACACTTTTGCCTTCAAGCTTAGCCTGAGTTTCCTTTGCGGCAATAACTTCCTGCTCTTTATGGTAAGCCTTAGCTTCGTTTTTGCTCTTAACTTCGTTCAAAGCACCCTTTGTTGCTTCCTTGGCAAGACCCTTAGGGAAAAGGAAATTTCTCGCATAGCCGTCGCTTGCTTCTACAACCTCGCCTTTTTTGCCATGTCCTTTAACATCTGCCAATAATACTACTTTCATTTTTATCTTCCTTTCGTTTATCGTTCTTTTTCATATTCTTCGATTGCCGCACAAAGCTTTTCTTCGGCTTCGTCAACGGTTATATCGGTAAGCTGTGCCGCACCTGCAAGCATATGCCCGCCGCCGCCAAGCTTTTCACAAATCAGCTGAACATTGACCTCGCCAAAGCTTCTGCCCGATATGGAAACACGATTTTCCTCAACGGGTGCAATAACAAACGATGCTTCAAGATTTTCCATATCCAAAATATCGTTTGCAGCCTTTGCTATAATATCCTGTCTGATTATTTCATACACACGGCTTATTGCAACCGTGTCTGAATACATTCTTGCATTTGAAACAATAGTAGCTCTTTCCTCGTACGCTTCTTTTGTCTCTCTGAAAATACGTCTTACATTTACTGTATCTGCGCCCAGCCTCTTGAGATAAGCCGCCGCTTCAAAGGTTCTTACACCTGTTTTGTAGATAAAGTTATTTGTATCAACAAGTATACCTGCGTACATTGCCTCAGCCACAAGATTATTGATACCGCCACGACCCATGTACTGGAGCATTTCAGCAATCATTTCACAGCTACTTGATGCAAAAGGCTCGTGATACAACAGGTCAGTATTCAAGATAAAGTCTTCGCTGCGGCGGTGGTGGTCAATAAGTACCACTGCGTCAGCCTCATCAAGGATTTCGGTTGACGCTACAAGATTGCGTCGGTGTGTATCGCACACAATAACAAGGGTTTTTTCGCCCATAAGCTCGCGTGCCTGCATCTTGTTTACAAAAAGTCCCCAGTTGGTTTGGTTCTTTTCAAAGTTTTCCAAAATAGTTTTTACTGTGCGGTCATAAGATTCAATCAAAACCTTTGACTGCTTGCCTCGAGCCATTGCAACACACGCCAATGCCACACATGCACCAAACGAGTCCGCGTCTGCATTCAAATGACCCATGACGATAACATTGTCACTTTCGTCAATAAGATTTAAAAGCGCAAGTGCTTTAACTCTTGATTTAACCTTTGTTCGCTTTTCTGTTTCGCGGTTTTTGCCGCCGTAATATGAAAAGCTACCGGCATCCTTTATAACAGCCTGGTCACCGCCGCGACCGAGAGCCATATCGAGTGCTGCTTTTGCAAAGGTGTCAATCTCGTTGATATCTGAGCCGTCAATGCCCACGCCTATACTGAGTGTCGGCTCGATTGCGCTGCCCTCGCCAAGGCTTTTTGCCTTTTCAAGCACGTCAAATTTTGCCTCTTTGATTTTGTCAAGCATTTCCGAATTGAAAAGGCACATATATCTGCCCTTTTCAAGATGACGCACACTACCACCTAATGTTTTTGCCCAGTCAAATATGAGTGCTTCAATGCTTTTTTCAGCCTTGTAGGAAACATCGTCTCCCTCTTCTGTCAGAAGCTCGTCATAATTGTCTATCAAAACATGGGCAATAACAGTTCTGGAATCCTGCGCTTCTTTTTTGTAGCGTTCAAGCTCAGTTACGTCCCTTAAGGTTAAAACAAATGCACTGTCTGTTGCGTTGTCGGCTTTGAAGGGCACGTTTGAAAGGATATACGAGCGGTCCTTGTAATCTATTTTGGTTTCCTCGCCCGGTTCCATTTTACAAAGAATATCCATAGTAATACGGGGAATATGCTCTGTTATGCCGTCGTGCATACTAACCTCAGGACACATATTTTTAAAAGCATCGTTCCACCAGTTAATTTTGCCGTCGGTACCGACAGAAATCATAGCCGCCGTTACGCCTTTTGTAATATCAAACTTGTCGTTGACATCACTCATTGAGGAGTAATACTTGAGGCTTGTGGTGTATTTTTTCTTTTCCTCCAATATGTTGTAGCAAAGCACCACGCCTGACAAAAGCACAAGTACAACGCCCACAACAGGGGCATAAAAACAAACCCCTATACCGCATACTGCTACCAGCAGACAATAAAAGAGGAGTCCGTTTTTTAATATTGAATTCAAAAATCCGTTTTTCTTATTCATGGTTACCTCTCAATATTCATACATATACATAGTAGATTATATAACAAACAAATCAATTTGTACAGCATTTTTTAAAAAATACTGCAGTTATAATACTTCAAAAGGAGGCTACCATGGAGCACATATCAACCCACGCGTCGGACTTTAGGCACAAGGAGGTTATTGATATCACCACCGGCAACCGCTTAGGTTTTATCACAGATGTTGACATCGATTTGGAAAAAGGTGTTGTAAACTCTGTTATTATACCCGGGAGACGCCGTTTTTTTGGGTTGCTCCCTGCAGAAGAAGATATTTTTATTCCTTGGAAAAGCATCAAAAAAATCGGTGAAGAAATAATACTCGTCACAACAGGAGATTAAGGCTTCTCCTTGAGGAGAAGCTGTCAGCTTTGCTGACTGATGAGGTGTAAAAAGGTTTTATCTCATTATTGTACTTTTAACAAAAAAGTGTTCCGAACACTCATGGTTCAGAACACTTCTGCTTTTATTTGAATTCGTCTTTAATTAACTCATTAAGCTCTCTCGAGTTATGTATGTAGTAGGATACATCGCCCTCGTATGCGCCGTCACCGGGCACAATGAACGACTGAACGTTTGATTCGCCCATGCCCACAAGCAAAGTACCTGCCTCAAGCATCTGAGTAACCGTCATGTCGGTGTTGGAGTTATACTCGATAATTTCATACACCTCGGGGATTTTTTCAACATACAGTATATTAAGCTTTTGTTCAATAAGCTTTTTTACAAAATCCTGTTGGACCCTGATACGACCAATGTCGCCGTCAGGATATTGACGGAAACGGACAAGCTCCTCTGCCTCTCCACCGTCAAGAAGCTGATAGCCCGACTTTAAGTGGATATACAAATCCTGGAGGGGGTCTTCGTAGTCCATATTGCGAGGCACGTTGTAATAAATGCCGTCCACAGCATTCACGATATCACGAAAAGCCTCAAGATTAATCATAAAATAATGGTCAACATCAAGTCCTGTCAATCTTTCCACGCTGTCAACAACCTGTCCCAAGCCACCCTGGGAATAGGTAGAGTTTATTTTCATGGTTGTGCCATTTGAAACAACCTTTGTATCTCTGGGGATAGAAAGTATGCTTGCCTTTTCCTTAGCAGGGTCTATACGGCAAAGCATGATAACATCGGGCAGTCCTGCCTCAATGTCTGTGCCAAGCACAAGCACGTTGTAAGGCTCGGGCACAACTTCCTCTTCTTCGATTAATTCGGTTGTAACCTCTTCTATTACGATTTCTTCAACCTCATCTTCGTGGTCATAGGTTTCAATATCGTCACCACTAACGGCTTTTACAATAAACAGCGTTGCGATAACAACTATTACACCCAAAACCAAGCCTAATATTATCCAAATATATGGCGGAATAGGTTTTTTATTATTTGCATTTATAAGACTATTTTGCACTTTTATCACTCATTTCGTCATTTTTTATCATCCTACCACATTTTTCAAATTATTGCAACATAAAAAGGATTTTGCATACGCAAAATCCTTTCCTTTCATTCCGCATTGCCCAAAGCTTTTCCAAGGCTACAGAGTGCTTCTTCCGCTATTGCAAGGTATCTTTCCTTTTTGTTTTTAATCCTGCCTACGTGATGCTTTATTTTACAAGATTAATCCACATAGCGGGACGGACAGCATATATAATATCATCAACTTTAGCAGAACCACCGTCGCCTCCACTAATGGTAACGACAGCAGCCCAAAATGAGCTTGAGGCAGGTGAGCGGAGCCACCAAGCGGTTGAGCCTATGCCGTCAACTAAACAATTAGTGCTCTGATATGCGTTATTGCCGACTGCATATGCTGTAGGCACAGCCATTCTTTCAGAATCTGAAGAAAAATATGCATTCACCTCATCTAAGCTTAACAGAAAAACTTTATCCTCTGTGTCATTTCCGCCATCCGTGCCGTGTCCGGGGTTATCCGCATTTATAATAGTTGCGCCAATTATTTTGTTTTGCTCTTCATCATTGAATGCGTTATTATAAAACTCGTCATTGAGCCATCCCCTTAAAGTGCAGTTTTCCCATGTGATTTCTACAAGTTCTTCATGATAAGGCTTACAATCAAGGGCATATTTACTGATAACAAAAGCTTGGTCATCTTTAATGTCAAGTACGAGCCACTCTATTTCTTCTTTTCCGTTTGAGGCATCGCCATCTTGCTCATAAGACCCTAAAGTTATTATATCTCCCGTCTTAACAGCTCCCTGTACGGCGGAATTTGCTGCAGAAGAGTTTTCTGCAGCAGAATTTTCCGCTTCGTTAGAACAAGCCGCAAGGCTGAACACAAGAACAACAGCCAACACTAAGCATAAGAAAAATTTTTTCATTTTCAGTTACCATCCTTTCATTTTTTACCATACTACCACATTGCGACAATTTTTGCAACACAAAAAAGTCACCGCCCTATTATATAGTGGTGACTTTTACTCATTATTCTGCACTTTTTAAAGCTTCTTCAAGGCTACAGAGTGCTTCTTCCGCTATTGCAAGGTATCTTTCCTTTTTGTTTTTAATCCTGCCCACGTGGTGCTCTATTATGCCAAAGTTTGCATTCATAGGCTGGAAACGTCCCTTTACTGCGCCTACCGTAATGTAGTTACTAAGAGCACCTGTCACTGTAGATGTGGGGAGCACTATCTCCTCTTCGCCTTTTATTGCTTTAGCTATGTTAATGCCTGCCATAAGACCACTTGCTGCGGATTCCACATAGCCTTCAACGCCTGTTATCTGTCCTGCAAAATATACCTTGGGGTATTTTATCATACCAAAGGTTGCTTTCAAAACCTCGGGGGAATTGATATAGGTATTGCGGTGCATTACGCCAAGACGTAAAAAGTTGGCGTTTTCAAGACCGGGTATCATGGAAAACACTCTTTTTTGTTCGCCAAACTTTAAATTTGTCTGAAAACCTACCATGTTGAACATTGTGCCCTCGGTGTTGTCCTGCCTCAACTGCACAACAGCATAAGGCTCTCTGCCTGTTTTGGGGTCAGGGAGACCCTTGGGTTTCAATGGTCCAAAACGTAGTGTGTCCTCTCCGCGTGACGCCATGATTTCCACAGGCATACAGCCCTCAAACACGTTAGGCTTGTCAATATCAGAGTGCAAGGGTGCTTTTTCGGCATTAATCAGCTCTGTATAAAAAGCAAGGTATTCGTCCTTATCCATGGGGCAGTTGATGTAGTCTGCCGTGCCCTTACCGTAGCGTGCACTTTTGTAAACTCGGTCAAAATCAATGCTTTCCGTCTCGATAACGGGTGCCGCCGCATCGTAAAAGGAGAGGTATTCTTTTCCAGTAAGGCTTGCGATAGAATCGCAAAGTGCACCGTGGGTTAAGGGGCCTGTTGCAATAATTGTGTATTCGTCGGGGTCAACAAAAGTCACAAGCTCATTTATAACCTCTATATTTTCGTGAGAGGTGATTTTTTCTGTAACCATGCGCGAAAATTTTTCTCTGTCTACTGCCAGTGCACCGCCTGCAGGCACCCGCGTTTGGTCTGCACAGGAAATTAAAAGAGAGTTCATCCTTCGCATTTCCTCTTTCAAAAGACCGCAGGCATTGTCAAGTCCTACACCCTTAAGCGAGTTTGAGCACACAAGCTCACAGAGGCCCGGGTTTTCATGAGCAGGAGAAAAATGCGTGGGCTTCATTTCATAAAGCTTTACCTTAACGCCTCGGTTTGCCGCCTGCCATGCTGCTTCACAGCCTGCTAAGCCACCGCCTATGATTTTAACCGTATTCATCTTCTCCACCTCTTCTCTTATTCTTCTGTTTTATTTTTCTTCTTGTTCGTGGGGCATTCTTCGTTTGAGCATGTTGTAAGACTGCCGCGCTTGAGATATTTTTTCACCATAACGCTGCCGCATACGGGACAGGGTGATGCTATGGGCTGGTCCCACAAAAGGAAATCACATGCCGGAGCTTTTTCACAGGTGAAATATTTTTTGCCCTTTTTGCTCTTTCTTTCAACAATACGAGAGTTACACTTGGGGCATTTAACGCCTGTGTCCTTTATAACAGGCTTTGTATTTCTGCATTCGGGGAAGCCCGGGCACGCTAAGAACTTGCCGAACTTACTCACCTTTACAACCATGTTTCTGCCGCATTTGTCGCATACTTCGTCACTTACTTCGTCGGCAATCTTCACTTTGTCACTATTCTTTTCAGGTTCCTGGAGTGTCTTTTCAAAGGGCTCATAAAATTCCTTCATGAGGTCAACCCAATCACGCTGACCCTCTTCAACCTTGTCAAGCTCAGCTTCCATGCCTGCAGTAAACTCAGCATCTACAATGTTTTCAAAGTTTGTCTGCATGATATCGTTTACAATTTTGCCCAATTCTGTAGGCTTGAGCATTTTCTTTTCGCGTGTTACATAGCCTCTGCCTGTTATTGTTGTAATTGTGGGTGTGTAGGTACTGGGTCTGCCTATACCTGCATCCTTCATTGCCTCGATAAGGCTTGCCTCTGTAAAACGTGCGGGAGGCTCTGTAAAATGCTGGTCGGGTTCAAGCTCATTCAAAAGAAGCTTTTGACCCTCTTCAAGCTTGAGAAGCTTTTTACTATCCTTCTGTGTAGCCTCGTCACTGCCTTCAATATAAACAGCACGGTAGCCCATAAATTTGATAGCGTTGCCTGATGCCTTGAAAGTAACACCGCCCGCTTCGATATCAGCTTGAACAGTGTCATAAACTGCTGCTGTCATCTGGCATGCGACAAATCTCTCCCAGATAAGCTTATAGAGCTTATACTGGTCGGTTGTAACGCTTTTCTGTATCATTTCGGGTGTAATAGTACAGTCTGTAGGACGGATTGCTTCGTGAGCATCCTGCGCGTCCTTACCTGTTTTGTAGTAGTTGGGTTTTATGGGTAAATAGTCCTTGCCGTACTTGTCGCCTATAAAATCTCTCACTGCATCAAGTGCCTCGGTTGAGATACGCATAGAGTCAGTTCTCATGTAAGTGATAAGACCCATAGGACCACGTCCGGGCACGGTTACGCCTTCGTACAAGGTCTGTGCTGCACCCATTGTTCTCTGTGATGTAAAACCAATCTTACGGCTTGCATCCTGCAGAAGAGTGCTTGTTGTAAAGGGCGGAAGCGGATGCTTTTTCTTTTCAGAATAAGTAGCCTTTTTTACAGTGTATTCTGCACTTCGGATCATTTCCAAAATCTTATCTGCAGCATCTTTTGTATTAATTTCCTTCTTTTTGCCGCCTATACCATAGTAGCGAGCCTCAAAAGGATGCTTGCCCTTTTCATCTGTAAGATGCGCTGTGATTGTCCAGTATTCCTTGGGAACAAAGTTTTCGATTTCCTTTTCACGGTCAACAATCATCTTTGTAACGGCACTCTGTACTCTGCCTGCACTAAGTCCTCTTTTAACCTTTTTCCAAAGAATAGGGCTTATTTTATAGCCAACTATTCGGTCAAGAACTCTTCTTGCCTGCTGACTGTTCACCAAATCAATATCGATACATCTGGGGTTTTTAATAGAGGCAACAACCGCATTTTTTGTAACCTCGTTAAAGGTAATACGGCAGGGAGATTTTTCGTCCAGCTCTAAAAGATTTGCCAGATGCCAGCTGATTGCCTCACCTTCGCGGTCAGGGTCGGCTGCGAGATATATTTTGTCGGCACTCTTTGCCGCTTTTTTCATTTTTGCAATAAGATCGCCTTTGCCGCGTATTGTAATATACTTAGGGTCAAAGTTATCTTCAATGTCGACGCCCAGCGTACTCTTGGGCAAATCTCTCACGTGACCTACCGATGCCATAACCGTGTAGTTTTTGCCAAGGTATTTATTTATGCTTTTTGCCTTTGCGGGCGACTCAACTATGACAAGACATTTTGCCATTTTCCCATATCCTTTCTTTTGGTATCTATTTAGTAAGTTTATAATGGTTACCGAAAGCAAGCTTTATTATGCCCTTGATTTCCATAAATGTCAAGAGCGAAGTTAATTTATTTGTTTCCAACGCACAAAACTCCAATATTTCTTCGTAGGTATCTTTTCCCATTTTTATGGCATTTACTACAGCCTTTTCATTGGCTGTAAAAATCTCCGGTTTTTCTGTCTCCTGAGGCATAGCTGTCTCTGTTATCTCGCTTTCCTCTTCTTCATATATATAGCCCTGTGCCTCACGGTACTTATCGGGCAATCTTTCCATAAGCTCTTCAATTACATCGCCCGATGACATACAAAACCGTGCACCGTCACGCAAGAGTTCATTTGCGCCTACGCTGTTGGGGCTGTCAATATTGCCGGGCACTGCAAAAAGGGTTTTGCCCTGTTCCTCTGCATGCTTTGCCGAAATAAGTGCGCCGCTTCTTGATGCCGCCTCCACAATAACAACGCTGTCACCGAGAGCTGTCATAATGCGGTTTCTCACAGGGAAATTATGTCCCAACGGACCCATTCCCATAGGAAATTCTGACACCACAACACCACGTGCTGCAATAGTATCAAAAAGCTTTTTGTTTTCAGGCGGATAGTTTACATCAATACCTGTGCCTATAACGGCAATGACATCATCACTTGTACGCAATGCACCCCTCAGCGCTGCGGTATCAACACCTTCGGCACCGCCCGACACAACGCAGATTTTGTTTGCGGCGATTTCATGTCCAAGTGTTGCGGCAACATTTATGCCGTAGCCTGTAGCTTTTCGGCTTCCGACTATAGTTACCTTCAATGGATGCTTTAAAAGACCTATGCGTCCCCTCACATAAAGATATGGCGGAGGATAAGCAATATGCCTCAATTCTTCCGGGTATTGCTTGTCCATATATGTAATGAATTTTACGCCCCGCTTTGTAGCCTTGTCAATGTCATTCATAAGACCAATTGCTTCATCACTTGTAAAATCCACGGTTTTCTTTTTCTTTTCAAAATCACGGGCAAGCTCTTTAATCTTTTTACAGCTTCTGTTTTTATGTGCAAGTATTGCCCATGCAATCTTATCTTTCATTTTCTCAATCCTTTAGTTTTTTCTGTTTTGTCTTACATGCTCGTACATCATAACAGCCGCAGCTGTGGACGCGTTAAGGCTTTCTGCACCGCCGAGCATTGGTATTGTAACGGTTATATCGCATCTTTTAACAGTTTCATCGGTAAGACCCGCTCCTTCATTGCCTATAAAAATAGCACATCTTCCCACCATGTGGGAATCAAACAGGTCAACGGATTTGCCAGTCAGTGCTCCTGCAACAGCTTTAAAACCATTATTTTTTAAATATCCGAAAACAGAATCAATGTTTTTGCCCTGCACAACCTTTACTGAAAAAAGGCTGCTCATAACACTTCTGACAACCTTGGGATTATATATATCAACGCATCCCTTTGCCATAATAACGGCTTTTGCGCCTGCCGCATCTGCAGTACGTATAATAGTGCCTGCGTTGCCGGGATCCTGCAGGTTTTCACATACAACAACCATACTTTTTTCATTAAGCTCTATGTCTGAAAATTCTATATTTTCCATGCGGCATACCGCAATAACCCCCTGAGGTGTTACGGTATCAGACACATAATCAAAAATACGAGGCGCAAGGGTAAACATTTTTTTCGTTTTAAAAGGCGCAAGGTCATATGTGCACTTTTCACTTACAAGTATAAATTCAATCTTTGCCCCTTTTTTCAATGCGTCGTGCACATTACGGTAGCCTTCGATAAGGAACATGCCTTCCTTGTCTCTGCCTTGCTTTGTATGAAGATTTTTTGTAAGCTTTACGTATTTATTGTCTCGGCTTGTAATTAAACTTTCCATAGGACTTCTCCTTTTTTAATATGTATCCCCTTGGGCTGATTGAGTTTAGCTGCATTTAATGACTTCATTAATGCAAAAATCGAGAGGCTGTAAATTACAACCTCTCGTGTGTTCTCTTAATTAAAGAGCTGCTTTTGCTGTTTCAACAAGCTTTGTGAAAGCTGCTGCATCGTTAATAGCGATTTCGGAAAGCATCTTTCTGTTGATTTCAACGTTAGCCTTCTTGAGACCGTTCATGAATCTGGAATAGTTCATGCCGTTCATCTTGCAAGCTGCGCTGATTCTTGTGATCCAAAGTCTTCTGAAATCTCTCTTCTTAAGCTTTCTTCCTACATATGCATAGGAAAGAGACTTCATAACAGCCTGGTTCGCTGTTCTGTAAAGCTTACTCTTACCGCCACGGTAACCCTTAGCAAGCTTCAAAATCTTTTTATGATGTTTTCTGGTGTTAAGTGCACCTTTTACTCTAGCCATTAGTAAATCCTCCTATCAATTATTTGTAAGGTATAAGCTTCTTGATAACTTTTGCGTTAGGAACGGAAGCGTAGCTTACCTTTCTGAGTCTTCTCTTTCTCTTAGTGTCCTTCTTGTTAAGGATGTGACTCTTAAAAGCTTTAGCTCTCTTTACCTTGCCGCTCTTTGTAAGACTAAAGCGCTTTGCTGCTGCTCTGTGTGTCTTTATTTTAGGCATAATACCTCTCCTCTCATAATCTTTGTTTTTATTATTCACGCCATAGGCGTTGAAACCTTATTTCTTGGGTGACATGAACATTGCCATGTTTCTGCCCTCTAACTTGGGCTTTTTATCAATAATACCAACCTCTGCAGCACCCTCTGCAAATTTGTTGAGCAATTCTTCACCTACAGCACTGTGGTGAACCTCTCTGCCGCGGAAACGAACAGTTACCTTAACCTTGTCGCCGCCCTTGAGGAACTTAATTGCGTTTCTGAGTTTTGTTTCAAAATCGTGTGTATCAATGGAAGGGGAAAGTCTTACTTCCTTTGTGTCTACAACCTTCTGGTTCTTACGGTTTTCTTTTTCACGCTTGCTCTCTTCAAACTTGA
>JAFUJZ010000032.1 GCA_017467965.1 Clostridia bacterium | reverse complement strand
TATTTTATTTTTCACTATTTATTAGTATTTCATATCTTTTAAGGATTTTCAAAATGACTGAACGAAAATAGATGGATAATGGATAAAAAAACACCACGATAGTACTCTATATACATCGTGGTGTTTTTTATTTGTTAGGCGCGATTTGCGTCAGTCATTTTTTATTCAGCGTTTACGATTTCTTCCTGCACCTGATTGTAGAAACCTGCAAGGTAATCAAGTTCAGCTGCATCATCGGAGATGATGTAGAATTCATGAATTGCATAACCTGTAAGTGCCTGCCACTTGGGAGAGGAATCATATGCACGCTTTCTTACGATTACGAACTGACCGGGTGTGATATCGTCAAGAGAACCTCTTGTGATGCTTTCAAGCTCACCTGCACGGTCAAAGTTCATTCTGTATACTGTACCTTCAAGTCTTTCGTTTGCAAGAACACCGAGTGTATAAGAATCAGCAAAACTGTCGCCGTCTGTATCAGAACCGGATGTTGCATAAGCAATATTGAAGAGCTTTCTGCCTACAACTTCGTCGATAGAAGTGATAACACCACTATAGAGACGTGTGCAGTAATTGTAGCTGGACCAGTAATTCCATCTTCTCCACTGTTCCTGGAAGAAGGGCTGGAAGGGCATTACGTAAGAGCTTGTAGATTCATTAAAGATAGGCACTGTAACATTAGTCATCTTTGTATAATCAGCAAGACCTGTCTCGTCAAAGTAAGGAGCAACGTCTTCAATATAAGCGCCATCTGTAGAAATTCTTACAGGGAAGCCGTTGGGATAAAGCTCACCATTCTGCTGGTTAAATGCTACCCAGTAATACTGAGGTCTGATAAGAGCATTTCTTACGCTTGTACCGTCATAGTAGTAAACTCTGTGTGTAGGTTCACCACTTGCTCTGTCGTAAGCTGCTGTAATCTTCTGGATGAACTTGGGAGGTGTATTATCCTGGTAATATGTAGCGTCTCTGTTCTGTTCTGTATCTTCGGAAGAGTCAACAGAATCATCGTACCAGTTAGCCATTACGAGGAAGTTACATACTGTCTTCTGCATATCGATACTTTCTTCATCGGGGCTGTAGTAGTATGCCCAACAATAATCATAGATATCGAAGTTGTAGTTATCCCAGTATGTGTTCATATACTTTGTATAGAAGGACTGGTTGTCATCAGTTTTAGATACTGCTTCTTCAACAAGGAAGTTAATTGTCTTATCGTCACAGTATGTTCTCTTACCTACTGTGTTGCCGAATTCGTCAATTGCTGTTTCCTGGCTGTAGTGCAAGCATCTGTAACCTGCACTGTAGTAGAGATAACCGGCTGTCTTAATCTGTCTTGTCTGAAGATATTTGTTGTTTTCACCAACTACTGTGATTTCGCTGATTTCATCCTGAGAGTTAAGCTTGTAAAGGAAGCCTGCTCTTGAGGGGTGCGGACGCTTGAGACCGTTAGATGCGTAAACAGGGTCTTCACTTGTACCGAAGAGAGCATCAGTAAATGCGAGCTCATAAATCTGGTCAGCGGACATGCTCTTACCATTTACTTCAACGGAGGAAGCAATGTTATAAATTCTTACGCCACTGTTCTGAGTAAGAATCTTCATCTGATAACCACGTCTGAGGCCACCGTCGTTGATAGCGATGAACATACCGATGTTCTTACGGATAACTGTTGTACCTTCGAAACCTGCAATACGGTTGTCTGCATCAAGGTAGAAATCGCCTGCATCGGAAACTGCAAGTTCAATCTTGCCTAAAACTGTGGGAGAAATTTCGTATTCTACACCGCCGATTGTATAGAAACCGTCGCTGGAAACTTCGTCTACAGTACCGTTTGTCTTCTTGTTGGAGATAACAACCTTCTTTTCGAGCTTATCAAGAGACTCGTAAACATAAAGTACGCTGTACTGCTTGATGTCGGAAAGCTGTGCGATACCGCCGTATTCGTTGAGGAATGTTACGTGATAATTGTCATCTTCAACGTCAAACTTGTATGTTGTGGAACGGTCATAATAACCGGATACATTACCGGAAGTCTGAGAAGCAGAGAATACGTATACGAGTTCATATTCCCAGATATCGATAATATCGTACTTGTCGTCACCGTTGTTGTCGATAAGCACAACGTGACCGTTTTCGGGTGTGAAGATAGCTGTTGTAACGTCTGTTACAGCCTTACCGTTGTAAAGAACAAGAGGTGTAGCGGATGTAGCCGCGTCTGTTGTCTTCTTGTCGTTGTCCTTATCACGCCAGTATTCGAATTCATAACCGTCTACAGAGGATGTTACGTTTACGATATCTTCGCCCTGGATTGTAAGTGTATTGTTCTTAACATTCTTTATGCTGTAAGCAACAATAGTTCTGTTTTCTGTTGCATCTTCACCGTCAAGAGCGTAAACAGTTGCATAATAACCAAGGTAATCAGCAATGTCTGTGGAACCAACGTTGAAAGCTTCATCGTTGATAAGAACCTGTCTTTCTTCAACAGTTGTTTCGCCGTCGATAGCGGCATATTCGTTTTCTGTAATGATACCCTTTACTTCGTATACATCAAAGTATGTGTTAAGAGCATTAACACCTTCTCTGGATTCGTAGTTAACAACAGTACCGTCAACAGAGTAGGAAACAGGCAACATAAGGTCAACTGTAAGTGCTGTATAAACAAGCTTTGCAACATCACTACGAGTAATGTTCTGACCCATTGCTGTATCAAGCTTCTTTGTGAGACCAAGTCTCTGAGCTACATAAACATAGTCCTTAAGTTCGCCGCCACGACTTTCAGCCTGATGACCGTAACCAAGAGCAGCTACTACCATCTGCATAGCTTCTTCGTATGTTGTGGACATGTCGGGATTGAAGTTACCATCTTCGTCACTACGAGCAATACCTGCTGTCTTTGCGATAGCGATAACACCGGATGCCCAACCGTCGTAGTCGTACATATCGTTGAAGAGCTCCATGTCGTCGGGAGCTTCGTCGCTGTAGCCGTCAATGCCTGCAAGCTTTACAGCGATCTGTGCCATTTCGGCACGAGTAATTGTGTTATAAGGAAGGAAACTTCCGTCCGTATAACCTCCCATAATGCCCAAGGAACTAAGTACATCTACTGCAAGTTCACAGTCTGTATCAACTGTGTCAAAATAGTTTGCAGCTGTAACAGTAGTATTGGGAACAATTATAAGAGAGAAAACCATTGTGAGCATCAAAAGCATGCTCAGAATTCTTTTTTTCATATTGCAACCCTCTCAATCTGTTGGAATTATTTGTTCATAAACATGTATAACTGGTTAAGAATAACCGCAAGGTAAGCACGAGATGCGTTTCTTGTAGGTTCGAATACATCTACTCTTGTAGGATCAGATGCGTCGAGATAAACGCCTGCGTTGTGAAGAGCGGATACTGCTTCAACTGCGTATGCAGCGATGTCGCCCTTATCAACAAACTTGTCTATACTTGCACTGAACTTGTTAACGGACAAGCCCTTAATCTGTGCTGCTCTATATACAATTGTTATTGCATCCTGTCTTGTTACAGGATCATTAACTCCAAACAAACCATTGCCGTAGCCCTGTGCAATACCGAGCTTCTCTGCACTTGCAACATAAATGTAGTACCAAGCGTCTCTGTCAACGTCTGTAAATGTACTTGTAGCTGTGATATCTGCAAGACCAAATACGTTAACAACCATCTTCATGAATTCTGCTCTTGTAACAGAATTAGCGGGTTTGAATGTCATATCGCCGTAACCGGAAACAATGCCGTTCTTTGTGAGGTTAAGGATAGCATCGCTTGCCCAGCTGTATGTACCGATATCGTTGTAATAGTCTTCAACCTTAACGTTGGGGTCCTTGTTGTTTTCAGAATTATCAATAGGTGTACTTACAAGGTTACCTGTTACTCTGCCACCACCGGTGGAACCACCGCCGCCACCGCTGCTGCCTTTTTTGGAATCTTCATATTCTTCCATAGCGGTATCGTATGCTTCTTCCCATGCTTCCTGAATTTCTTCAATGGAGTAATATGTACCCTTGAATTCTTCACAGAAGAGGTTTCTTAACTTCTTTGTTTTAAGGAGCTTTTCGATTTCGTCTTCATCAACCTGGAAAAGGTCGTTGTTGTTACTAACTGCGTTTACAAGGTTAGCCCAGTGTGTTTCGTTAACAATCTGAACTGCTGCTGCCTGTTCAAGAGCCACTCTAAGCTCGTTAACGCTTTCAACTTCCTTAGCAATTGTCTTTACAACCTGCGCAAGAGTGTCTGTATTTTCAATCTTGCCGTAGAGGTTTTCATCTTCAGCATCAAAGCCGATTACAGATGCAAATCTGTAAATAAGTGCTGCCATATCTGCATCGGAAATGCCTGCTGCATTATATGCTGCAAGAAGGTATGCCTCCTTGATAAAAGCTTCTGCATTTTCGGCTGTATACTGACCCTTACCTGCGGAGAACTGACCGTTGACACCGTTTAAGATAAGCTCAGCAAAGAGCTCTTTTGCATCATCTGTAAGATTTTCGTAGTCTTCGCCTGTAAGCTTAAGAATAATATTACCGTCTGCATCTTCTGTACATTCGATAACAGAAATTGCATCATAGTTTTCATCGATTTTTTCTTTTACAACGCTCAATTCAACATCTGTCATGTTAACAGCTTCGAAGAAACCTGTAACGTCTTCAACACCGATGTAGAAAACTTCGCTCTTGAAAACGTCTGCTGCCTTGTTGAGTGCAATAACGATTGTGTATGTGCCTGTTTCTGCACTATCGGGAGCACCAACCTTGATTTCAGCCTTGTTGGAACCAACGGGAGAATATCCAACACCTACAAGACTGCCTGTGCTATCAAGAAGATACGCCATTACTGTCTGGTCGTTATCACAGTTTTCAGTAACTACGTCAACATAAACATAATTCATACCAACCTGGTTCGCAACAGCACCTGTTACTTCAGGACGTGTATATACGACAGCTTCGGGTGCAATGTCAGCCGCGAAAGCGCCGATTGCTGTACACTGAATGAGCATAAAAGCACAAACAACTACAGCCAAAACTTTTGTCATTTTATTGCCGTTCATCTTTCTTCCTCCATTCATATCGGATTAAATTACTCGCCCTGTACAATGTAGGGATTCTGCAATGAAGGCATTGCACCGTAGTACTGTGTGGGCTCTGCATCATTTACAAAGTATACCATGTACTTATACTGGCTAAGGTCTTCATCTTCGGGGATTTCGATTTCAAAAGTAACTTCTGTTTCATCCAATACGAGAGCGCATTCTTCAATTGTTGCAATATCAATCATGATATCGTTCTTGTAAAGAACCATAACTGCTGTGAAGAATACATCGTCTTCATCGGAGTTGTAAAGAGTTGTTGTATGTGTAAGAGTGCCGGATGTTGTAAAGTGTGTGGAGCGGTTGTATTCGTTACCGTCAGCATCAATACACAAAACAGATGTAATATCTAAAGGATTGTCAAAAATTTCAGCTTCGTAAAGTTCAAGGTCATCAAGTGCAAGATTTGTTTTGCCCTTGTAGTTGAACTCAATTTCAAAGAGGCCTGTTTCGGGAGCTTTGAAAGTGAAGAGAATCTGCTGCCAAGCTTCTGTCTCAGCGATTTCTCTGCCGATTTCGTTCCAGCCTACAACATATTCATTGCCGCTTTCAGCTACAACTCTGAACGCACGGTCATCATCGGAAATAGAGCCGGAAGAGGGCATCTTAACCCAAGCGGAGAACACATAAACTGCGTCGCCTGTTACGCCTGTACGGTAAACAACTTCACCTTCTGCTACCGAAAGACCAAAATAACCGCTGTGAGCCGCATCTGTTGTGATTTCAGCGTTAGCCTGAAGTCTGTTCTTTGCGTTTTCAGCAATAGGCTCGGATTCGATAGTGGGGTTGGATTCAAAGCCGTCAAGCTTTATGGCATTACCTGTGCCTGCAGCTACCTTATAACGCAAACCGTCATATGTAAATACTGCTGCATTGTCTGTGCCGGGTGTTACGTAAACACCGCCGTCACGGAGTGTTGCTGCAAAAAGGTCGAGAACTTCCTCCTCGATTACTTCCTCTTCTGCACCTTCGTCTGTTACTTCTTCAGTAACATCTTCCTTTGCTTCATCGGAAACTTCTTCGGAAGGCTCTGTAGCCTCGTCGGAAACTTCTTCAGAAGGCTCTGTAACAACTGTTTCTTCTGTTTCTTCAATCAGCTCTTCTGCAAAAGCAGAAATAGCGGAAAGACAAAACATAACTGCAACAGTCAGACAGATCATCTTGAAAATAATGCTGTTCTTTTTCATTTGGCATTCCTCCTAGTAAGTACCGGCATTACCGGCATATATACTCAAAAATTTAAAACATATTTACTCCCTCAATGAGGGCACAAAACCCAACCCCGTAAATCGAGGTTGGTTTTGGTATTTACTCGTTCATTTGCCAGACTCTGACATAGTCACACTGGTAAAGTGCGGGCCATTGGGTTGTATCATCGGGCTTGCCGTCCCAGCCGTCAATGGCAAGGTTAAGTATCATGTACATACCCTTGGCTTCGCTTATTGCGCTCTTGTTTGTGAAATCATGACCTACCTGAACTCCGTCCACATAATAACGCATGTATTCGGGCGTCCATTCAAAACCATAGGTGTGGAACTCTTCACTTGTATCAAATCCGAGGTTTAAAACCTGTTCGTGACTGTAGTGTTCATTCCACGCGGGTCCGTAGTGGAAATTAACGTGCAACTCATTGGGCTTTGAACACAAAACCTCAAGCATGTCAATTTCAGGAGGCCAACCGTCACGGAGCATCCACCATGCAGGCCACATACCCTTGCCCTTAGGCATCTTGAGCCTTGCTTCAAAATAACCGTAGTCAAAATTGAACTTGTGGTGTGTATTGATTGCACCGGAGGTATAAACAATATCGTATTTTTTATTATTGAAGGTACCCTGCTTGCCTTGGGCATCGGGGTGCTGTTTGTTTTCACCTTTTATGGTAAGGATACCGTCAGATACAATTACGTTTTCGGGCACGCACCACGCAGCATGGTTATGCGAGTGACCCCAGGAGTAGTTGTAACCCCATTTTGTTGTGTCTAGACTGTCACCGTCAAAATCGTCATTGAACACCAGTTCATACCCCTCGGGTAAGAATTCGGGCTTTTCAATGTTTGAATTTTCAATCACGGGATACTGCTGTCTCATAATGCCGCTGTTGGGCATCACGGGAAGACGTTTGTAGCTTTCGTACATATTTTTCATCATTCCCTCTACGTCGGATTTTATAACTAAATCCTTCGGATTGAAATAGCCTTCGTTTTCAATGATACCGTTTGCTGCAGCTACCTCAATGTATGTAAGATACTCATTTGAAATCTCGTCTTTGTCCTCAAACTTCAAGCTCGTACCGACCGAGAGATTGTTTTTCATGGCGATAAGCCCTTTCACAATCATGGTCACAGCTTTTTCGTTTGTAATCGGCTTATTTGGATTAAAATCATCCAAATCAATTATGCCGGCATTGATTGCCCCTTGGATATACTCCGCGTCAGGAACCTGATCGCTTACATTCAAGGGCAAAAGAGGTTTAATCTTTGCGGTAGTGCACACCGCTTTCAAAAATTCAACCTCTGACGCAGCCGAAATATTTGCCATAACTGACACGCAGCTAAACGCCAAAACAATACACAAAACCGAGGCAAGTATCTTTTTTATTAACTTGCTTTTCATTTTTCTCCTCCCCATAAGGGCATAAATATAGCGATTATGATATATCTATCTTATATAATACACTAATTTTTTCTCCGTGTAAATAGTTTTGTTACTTTTTTTGCACAAAATTTTTACCAAATTTTTAAAATTTCAAGACTGTTTCCCCATTTATCACAGGCTTTTGAGTCGGAGAGTTTTTTGAGTCCATGCACAAAAAATCTGCACATTGCGTCCGCGCCTTTATAGGAAAGGTGCATCATGTCACCGGGCTTATTGTTTTCATAGTCCCAAAGGTGATATTTTTTGTATACTGCCTCTCTGCCGATTTCTGAAAACCAGCCCGAGGATAAGTCTGTAAGGTCAACATAAAAGCAACCCTTTTCATTTGCAAGATCTCGCACTGCGTTAAAAAATTCCTGATAGTCACCGCCGTCTGATTTACCGGTGTTTGCCTCTTCGCCCCAGCCGTAGCCTGCGGAAATCTGCGGACTTACCAATATAGGAATCATACCCTTTGCCGCCGCGGTATCTATCATTGTACCGAGAGATACTGTCATTTCTTCAATCGTGGAATAATAACGGTCATTGATACCGAACTGAAGAATAAATATGTCGCCCTTTTTACCTTCTTTTTCAATTATGTTAAAGCTCGTATCTTTCCACTTTGACGCCCAGTAACCACTCGCTGCCAAATTTACAACATCTGCATCCACGTAGTTTTCCAGAAGCATTGCCCAGCCCGTCATAACAGTGCCGTCAGCCTCGTTTCCCGTGCGGACAAGAGGATAGTAATTGCACACCGTGGAGTCACCGCCCACAAAAATGCGTGGACGAGCATCTCGTATAGCATCAGCTTCATTAAAAGCGATATAATCAAGCTTGTCTGTAAGTCCTGTTACCTTAACGTTAAAATCTCCCTCTGCAAGATAGTAGCCTTCAAATGTGTGTTCCGCCGCCTCTGTAACGGGCTGTGTACCGGGCATGTCAAGATTTGATGCGATAAGGTAATCGTTAAGATATACGCTCGCCTTCAAAGGTTCGCTCTTTTTAACTTTCACATCAAATATTCCTGGGAACGTTTTACCAGCAAAGGGGATATCTGTTGTGGCTGCATCTGCCGCATCAAAATAGAACTGCGGAGAAACCTGTATTTTTTCACAATAGGTAAATTCTACATTTATCTTACCGTCTACGGCTTTTCCTTCCCATATGCCGTCTGAAATCATTTCGCCGTTGACCTTTACGTCAACACCGCCCTTTGTATATACACAAAAGCGGTCGCTTACAGTCTCTTCAAACAGCAAGTCAACAGTTTTTGACCTTTCATGTGGAAGAACGTCATGTATCTGACTGAGATTGAGTTTAAGTGTTCCTTTAAGCGCCGCTTCTCCTAAGAGGTTTTTAAAAACCTCATAGGCGCACATTCTGTTACCATTAACTGTCAGCTCCATTTGTGCTTTGTAAAGCTTTGCTGCATTATTGCTTCCGAGTGAATTTGCCTTTTCGGCAGTGATGCGGGCAAGATCAATATATGTAAGATTATTTTTCTTTGCCCAAGAACGGGTAGTTTCGGTATAAAAATTCTTTGTTTCCTCCATATGACCCGTAAGGGTGTTATACCTCATGGTGCTGACAATAGAAACAAATTTTACCGTTGCACCTTTTTTTGTAAGATTGGCTGTTATGGTTTCAAGATTTTTCTTGAAATCAGTATTTTTGTCACCGGGACGATCCTTTTCCAGTATACCGTAGGATATAAGAACAATGTCCCCTTTTTTGATAGCGGAGTATTCGGCCTTTTTCGTCATATTTGACATAAGCTCTCCGTTATTTGCAAGATTTATAAATACAGAAGAGTCATAGAAATAGCCATCGAGCACATCGCCCCATGCTTTTGCCCAGTCGTCGCCGAAAAGATAAACCTTTGCAGCCGTATCAGCTTCATCGGCAAAAACATTCACAGATAAAAGCATACATATAATAAGAAACAACGCAGTTATTTTTTTCATTTGACTCCTCACCGTCCTTTCGCGTGTCATAGAGGCTTTTCTCCTATAATACATTATATATTTTTATTTTTTTTAGTCAATAATAGTAACAGAATTGTAAAGGAGGTGTAATTTTAATGTTGTTTAACGACAAAAAGAAAATCCGTGTCAATGAAAAAATCAAAAAGCTCGGCGAGGAAATTGCCCGCGAATTCATAAATCCCGACACTCTTCACACAGACCCTTTGGGCAGCTGGACAGGCACGCCCATGGACCGTGACGACAAGCCCACTCAGGATGCTGACGACTTATAAACAAAAGGACTGCTTGCGCAGTCCTTTTATTTATAAGTCGAATGTGTTTTCAATTACACCGGGAAGCACTGAGTATATGCTCTTGCCCATTTTTTCTTCAAAGTAAGCTTTTATCTTAAAAAGCTCTTCCCATCTTTTCACTGTGCCCGCATGAACACCGTGACGCATGGAAATATCCACCATGCGTTTTTCCATAAGCACATAACCCGAATGGAGTGCAATGTTATCGCACAGGTGCATTAAAATATCGTAATCGTCATATTCAATGCCTGCAAGATAGTTTTTTGTAAATTCAAACTCTTCATCAGTCAAATCCATCATAGATGGGTTTATGGTAGGATAGTTCGTCGCAAAGGAATGTGTCATGCTCACCCTTGCAACGTCATCCCAGCCTTTTTCCATTGCGTAATTGTACCCGTCCACAATATGGCGGATGCCTGTAAAGCCAACTCTTCTGCCGATATCGTGAAGCGTGCCCAAAACATATGCTTTTTCACTATCAAGTCCTGCCGCGTGGGCAATATTCCTCGCCGCTTCGCCTGCGTACTTGCAGTGGTCAACCCACCTTGTAGGATTAATCTCATATCCGATTTCAAGCTCTTTTAAAGCTGTTTCAATTGTAGGATACATGATAATTACCCATTAGCCATAGAGCACACGATAAATGTGATATAGCTCACACAAACAAGCAAGCCTAAAAGCATGAGCGTGCCGTTTACAGCCTTTGAGTTTTTCTCAAGGGATTCTGCATTACTTGTCTTGCTCTTGATTATGATAGACGCCATTGTAAGGAATGTTGAAATAAGACCGAATATGATAAGAAGCTGAGAGTCCGGGGATACCTCATATACGTTGCTTCTGAAAGCAAGGATATCGGTTACGGAGAAAATTATGTAGTTGAACATATTACTGCCCACCACGTTACCTACCATAGCGTTGAAATTGCCCTTTCTTACCAGTGCAATACTGCTTGTAAGCTCGGGAATACTTGTAGCAACGCCAAGGAAAAGTGCGCCTGCAAGAGAGGAACCAAGCTTATACTGCTGTTCAATAATGTTAGTAATATAAGTAATAACAACGCTTGCAACAACAAGACCGAGAGAACAAAGTACAAAGCGTATAACAACCTGTTTTACTGTAAGGTCGTTATCATCCTCGTTATCGCTTTCGGAATCGTCCGATGCCATGAACTTGCATGCAATTGCGTAAAGAATAACAATTACGATCGAAAGTGCATTTATGCTCACACCCGGGATAGATGTATCAATACCGCTGAAAAGCACAAAGCCTGTTGTAAGATATGCCAACACTGTGCAGATAAGCGTCTTAAGATGACTTGCACCTACTTTAGCACGTCTGAACGCTTTTACTGAAATAAGTGTAAGACCGCCGAAAATGCAAAGATTAATTACATCACTGCCCAAAACGTTGCCTATGATAAGACCGGGGCTCCCCAAAGCAACTGCTGAAATACTTGTAATCATCTCAGGCAGACTCGTAACAGCAGCTAAGATAACACCGCCGATAAAAGCGCCCGACATGTTTGTTTTTTTATCAAGCATGTCAACATAGTCTGCACACTTGATTGAAAACAGCACCAGTACCAACGCTGCAATAGCGTACCACAATAAAATTAAATGTTCCAATTTCCCTTACCCCATTATATAAAAAATTAAGACCCAAGCACAGTGTGCGTAGGTCTAGTTATATAAAGCTTATACGGAGCCTTGGCTCGGGTATGTCGTTATAAGCTACCGCACTGCGGCAAACTACTCCCCTATTAAGATAATTATATATCCTTTTTTTGCCATTGTCAACCGTTTGACTTTTCGTGGTATTCTTTTTCTGTATTGACATTCCATATGTTTGACTTGTCGGTTTGTCCCGAAACAATATTCTTCACGGCTTCAAAAGCTGTTACCATTGAGTGGTCCATATTGTTGTATCGGTGCTGACCGTTTCTGCCTATACAATAAAGGTTTTCAATGCCGTCAAGGTATTTTATCACATTGTCAAACTCGTCATATGTGTCAAAATATGCAGGATAAGCCTTCTTTACCTTTTCACGATGGCTGTCGCAAACGTCAGAAGCGGATTTTATAACGCCCATTTTAACAAGCTCGCCGATTGCAAAGGCTACACATTCGTCATCTGTCATATTCCAGAACTCGTCGTCCTCGTTGCAGAAATATTCCAGTCCTATCCACACCTTGTTTTTAACATCCTCAACCATGTAAGGTGACCAGTTGTTAAAAATCTGAATTCTGCCAAGCTTTACGCCAACATCCTGTACATAAATCCAGTTGTCTGGCACAATGTTATTGAGTGTTTTAATTTTCGTCTTGTTTTTAAGGTTAAGCTTATCAACAAGCAATCCCACCGTCACAAAGTCGCGGTAAGGAAGACCCTTCGCGATACGGCTTATGTCCTCAGGCACATTGTTAAGTCCTACCACAAGGTCACGGACAGGCATAGTGGATATAAGTCTGTCGCATTCCATTACACGCATTTTGCCGTTTTCCATATACGACACTGCAGTAACTTTGCCGTTTTCATTAACTATATTTTTAACCGAGCAGCCTCTCATGATTCTGCCGCCCATTTTTACAATTTCGCCTGCAGCGGTTTCCCACAGCTGACCAGGCCCAAACTTGGGGTATGAGAATTCTTCAATAAGACTTGTCTCAACCTGACCCTTGTCCTTTTTATTGGTGAGCTTTTTAATCATATCACTCAGTACCGCTCTTATAGAAAGGCCCTTTACTCTCTGTGCACCCCAGTCTGCTGAAATCTGCGATGGGTGTCTTCCCCAGAGCTTTTCGGTGTAGCCTTCAAAGAACATTGCGTACAAAACCTTACCGAAACGGTTTATATAAAAGTTTTCAAGATTTTCCTCCGGCAGCTTTTTTGCTGTAGATTTAAGATAACTGCAGCCTGCCTTAACTGTTGAAACAGCGCCCATGTTGATAAAGGTCTGTGGTTTCATTGTTATGGGATAATCAAAAAACTTTTTCTTGTAGTATATTCTTGATACTCTGTTACGTCTGAGCATTACTCTGTCGGTTTTTTCGGGGTCGGGTCCACCGGGATTAAGCTCATGACTCCTTGCTAAGATTTTGTCGTCAAAGCTGGGCGCACCTTGTGTGGGCATAAGATTTTCCCACCACTCCGTAACAGTTTTATCCTTTGAGAAAAAGCGGTGTCCGCCAATATCCATACGGTTGCCCTTATATCTTACCGTTCGGGATATACCACCGATTTCATCGGTTTCTTCCAAGATTGTAACATCGTACTCCTTTGAGCTTTTCAAAAGCTCATACGCCGCAGTCAGACCCGCAGGCCCTGCTCCGACAATAATTATTTTTTCCATAATTTCCAACCCTTTCTATCTGTACAGAACCATTTTTCTCGCCACAAAGTTCCATACAAAAACAACTGCCGTTGCGATAATTTTCGGGATCATAAAATACCAATTAAGAACATCTGTTAAAACAAACATTATAATCTCGGTCAACACAAGACCTATTATACCTATTATAGCATAAACCAAGAATTCTGTCGATGAGGAATGCTGAGTTTTTTCGCCTGAAAATACAAATTTTTTTGATAAAAGGAAATTTACCGTAAGCCCCATTACAAAAGCCACAACACCGCTTATGAGATAGTGCACCCCTGCCCCTTCGGTCAGAAAAAATAACACTCCCCAGTCGGCAACGGTTGCCCATGCACCTACAAAACCGTAACGGAAAAATTGCAAAAGCCCGTTTTCCGTAGGCTCACAGAAAATTTTTATTAAATTGAATGAAAACAATATGCTAAAAAATTCCTTCATATCAATCACGCCTTGTTTCAAATATATCAAACTGAAGATGCTTAGGCACTCTTTTTTCTTCCGGCGGAAGGGTCATATAGTCTTTATAATGCTTTGTAAGTATGCCGTCAAAGCCGCAAGGCACAGGGAACATTTTCCCCGCAAACTCTTTCTTTAAAACGTCCTTGTACCAGTCATACTCGTAGCAGTCTCCGAAATGGTCCATTGCAGAGTGTGTGCTCATCACCTTTGATTTATTTTTCTTTGAAAACATTTTTGCTACAGCATCGTACATAGATGCAATTACATAAAGGGGAATAAGCTTGCCTATTTTTGAAAGCACAAAAATAACCGCCGCTTCCGTCTTTGAATATTTTGAATAGTCAATCTCTCTTCTGTGACCCATCGCCATCCCGTATATGAAAATGAGCAGCTTTGTATGAAGTGCCTGCCCTATCTTACTGTTCGGCACTTTATCTATAACAAAAATATCCAGTGCAGGGTTTGAATATTTACCCCCGTAGAAGGAATCGTCAAGTCCTGCCTGCGCTACGCACATTTTTTTATAGGTAATCTTGGGCACAAAATCGTAAAACTTATTATCGCCCTTTTGCCCGGGAAGGATAAAATCAAAATCCCCGTCAAAAAGCTTTGGTGCAATTTTTATAAAACGGTCATACTCCTCGCGCATCATGCAGATGTCGGCATCATCATCCCATGGGATAAAACCCTTGTGCCTTATTGCGCCCAAGAGCGTGCCTGCATCAAGCATATATGATATGGAGTTTTGGCTCATAACGCTGTCTGCTTTTTCCAAAAGAAGCATTGACACCTCGTGAAGCTTTGCGAGTTTTTCATCATTTGTCATCATCAAAATTTATCCTCTTCTCTTCAACGACTAAAGGTCTGTTCATGATACGGCTGTTCATGCTCATGATATATTCGCCCAAAAAGCCTATAAACACCAGCTGAACCGCACCTAAAAACAGCATACCGATAAGTATGGGAGCCTGTCCTGCCGCAAAGAGATTCCAATACAAAAGTTTAAAGATAAGATATCCAAAACCAATGAGGACACTTATAAAGCCTACCAAGAAGCCTGCAAAGGTAGCAAGTCTGAGACCGATTTTTGTATATGAGGTAAAGCTGAGCATTGCCGCATCGTAGAGTGAATACCAGTTGTTTTTTGTTTTTCCTGCACGACGGCGGGGCTGAGTATAGGGTATGTCCTTTCTCTTGCCTCCAAGCTCTGCCACAATACCGCGAAGAAACGGCTTTGGATCGCCTAAGTTCCTGAGCACCTCAATAAATGATTGGTCATAAAGAGCAAAGCCCGTAAAATGCTCAATCTGTTCAACATCACTCATTTTTTTGATAGCCTTGTAGTAAAGTGTGCGCAATGCGTACACTATCTTGTTTTCACGGCTGGCGGTTTTAATGCCGCACACGATGTTATACTCGCCGGTTTCCCATTCGGCTACAAACTTGGGAATCATATCAACAGGGTCTTGAAAATCTGCCGCAACGAGCACCGCACAGTCCCCTGTTGCCTGCAAAAGTCCGTAATAAGGCGAATTGAACTGTCCAAAATTCTTCGCGTTAAAAATCGCCTTTATTTTTTTGTTTTCTGCGCAGATTTCACTTAAAAGCTCACGTGTTTTGTCACTTGAGCAGTTATCTATAAAAATTATTTCATAATCGTATTTTTCAAGCTGTACTTCAAACAGCCCGGATACGGCTTCCGCCATGGGTTTTACGTTTTCTTCTTCGTTATATGTGGGGATTACTATACTGATTTTTTTCATACCACTCCGTACCTTTCTTCCGAAATTTCGAGGAATGCTTTGTTCTTTATCTTTTATAATATCAAAAATTACATCATATGTCAAACTTTCGTGCTCGATTTATTGACAAAGAACAAATTTATATTATATACTTAACATATCGGAGTGTTTCCGTTATTTTTTAAAGTATAAAAGGAGTTTATTATGTTTAAAGACAAAGCTATTTCCTTTGCGATTTACACATATATTGCACTGCCCTTTATTATTTTTGCGGCAGGCTTTTTGAAATGGTATTTCGCACTGCCTTTCACCATTGCAATCTTAGCAGGGCTTTTTCTGGCAGCAAAGAGTGCCGGTACGGCTTATTCCGATATTAAAATTGACCGCTATGACAAATTTAAGATGCTGGTGGGCTTTATTGCGATTGTAATTATTGTAATAGCGGCGGGTATAGGCAATATTTTGTGGCAAAACCCCGACCACGCAACACGCAATACACTCTTTAATGCACTTGTTACCAATCCCTGGCCACCCAAAGCCGCACCCTCGGGCGACGTTGTAAGCATCGTGTATTACATAGGTTTTTGGCTTCCAGCGGCACTTGTAGGCAAGTTTACATCGCTTGAGGTAGGCTATATCTTCCAGATAGTTTGGGCGTCAATTGGTATTTTTATTCTGTGGTATCTGTTGTGTCTCATGCACAAGAAGGTTGTCATATATCCTATTGTGATTTTCCTTTTGTTCTCGGGGCTTGATACTGTAGGGCTTTCCATTGTGGATGCCGTAACAGATTCTTTGAACGTAATGCAAAAGGGTATGTGGGCATACCCTAAAGGCTCGCCCTCCTCTTCTCATCTTGAATGGTGGGCATCAAGATATCAATATTCCTCGCATATAACTCAGCTTTTCTGGGTATTTAACCAGTGCTTGCCCGTATGGCTGGCAACAATTGTGCTCTTACTTGAAAAGAACAACAAAAACCTTGTTTTCATAATGGGTCTTACACTTCTTTCGAGCACATTACCCTTTATTGGTCTTATCCCTGTATTTTTATGGTGCGCACTAACTAAAAAGGATAACGTAAATTCGATTTTGGACAGACCTTTTACAAAAACTCCGAAAAAGGATTTCCTTTCCCTTTTCACATTCCAGAACGTTGTAGGCGGCGGTATATCGGGCATAATATCGTTTTTGTATCTTAAAGGCAATATTGCCTCATCCGCCACCAGTAGTACTGCTACCGCTACAAAGGCGGCAACTGAGGTTTTCTCAATCCCTGTATTTTTGCTTGTAATTGTCCTTTGGGCAGCAGCATTTGTACTTCTTAGCGATTTAAAAACGCTCAAACCCATTAATGCGCTTTACTTTATCCCTGCAATTCCCCTTGCCTTTCTCGCTGCGAAAATATCGTCCTACCCTGTAGGGCTTTACGTGCTCTTTATCATATTTGAAGTGCTCATACTTGCACTCGTTGCACTTCCCGCTTATCGCAAATCAACACTGCTATTTGTGACGGTATCGTGTCTACTTATTATACCGTTCTTTAAGGTGGGCAGGTCCATTGACTTTTGTATGAGAGCATCAATACCCCTTTTGGTAATATTGTGCTTGTTTGTTATAGGTGCTTTCGGCAAATATCTTTCCGAAAAGAAGTTTTATCTTCTTGCCCCGGTTGTGATAGTGCTTGCACTGGGTGCAGTAACCCCCATACACGAAATCACACGTACTGCAGAGGCATCTATGGTTCAGATCCAGAAAGACTATACAGTCGAAAACCCCTCAATCTCCTATACAAAGCTCTTTAAAGGCAAGAACTTTACAGGCAAAGTTGAGGATAACATATTCTTTGAAATCTTCGCAAAATAATGTAAAAAAGCGTGTCTCTGTGAGACACGCTTCATACTGTCTAAAAACCCTGTTTTTGCATAATCGCGAAGGGTTCGGGGAAGAAGGTTCCCCGAATGTAATCGGCAGACTTAATCGCATTCAGTCTGCCGAAAGTGCCGATTTTAGGGGGCTCGCAAGCCCCTTGCACGAGAAATCGGTACTTTGTTCCCTGTAAAAAAACAGACCTCAAAGTGCTGAAGGACGTTAGTCCGCCTTTGAGGTCGCGTGTCGAAAAAGTCGACACGCTTTTTTACATTAGTGGTGCTATAAGCCTTAGTATTGCATTGTACGTACTGCCTATAATACCGCGTCTTTTTTTATAATCTCGTATTCTTTCGCTTTTTTCCATTGTTCTGAGCATATCGCTCTTCATATCCATTACAACGTCCATATTATAAAACAGGCATCCGCATTCGAAATGGTGATGCAGGCTTCGAAAATCAAGGTTAATAGTTCCGCCACAAGCTATACGGTCGTCAGACACAAAGCCCTTTGAATGTAAAAATCCGGGTTTGAATTCATATATGCCAACGCCTGCGGAAATCAGTGGCTCATAGTAGGATTTTGTCAGAGCATAAACTGTTTTTTTATCCGGGATTCCCGGCACCATAATCCTCACGTCTACGCCGCGTTTTGCAGCAAGACACAACGCTGTGGACATGTCCTGCCCCAAAACAAGATAGGGTGTAAAAATATAAATATACTTTTTTGCACCGTTTATTGCGTTAAGATAAACATCCGCCCCAACAGTATCATCGTCAAGAGGTGTATCGCAAAAAGGCTGAACTACTCCGTTTGCTTTTTCGCCTTTGTACTCAAAAAGGAACTTTCCCGTATCTTCTTTTTTATCTCGGAAAGCTTTCCACATATCGAGAAACATCAGCGTATATGCTTGTACACATTCGCCCTCAAGCATAAAGACATTATCTTTCCAGTAGCCGTATTTTTCTTTTACGTTGATATATTCGTCCGCAATGTTGATGCCACCGGTAAACGCCACGAGGGAATCTACCACAAGTATTTTTCTGTGGTTGCGGTTGTTCATGATGCCTGCCAGAAAGGGCACAAAAGGATTAAAAGCAATGCACTTTATGCCTTTTTTCTCAAGTAAATCCTTGTAACCATAGGGCAGTGTAAAAAGCGAGCCCATGTCATCGTATATGAGTCTTACGTCAACGCCCATTCTTGCTTTTCTTTCAAGCACATCAACAATTTTTTCAAGCATCTCACCTTTTTCAAAAATAAAGTATTCCAAAAATATAAACTTTTCGGCTTGCTCCATTTTTTCAAGCATCACGGGGAAAGCGTCTTCCCCAGAGGGAAAATACACTGCGTTTTCAGCCGTCAACAGCTTAAAGTCAAGCCTTGAAAGGTATTTGCTCTGTGCATAAAGCTCATCATCCTTTTCCTTTAAAGCTTTTTCCGCGTTTTTGTTTTCCGTGCGATATTTTTTGTTATTTTTTTCGGATATAGCAAGAGCAGTTATCATCCTTTTCCTTGGACGCTTGCCTCCTGTCAAGAGATACATCATACTGCCAAATACAGGTGTTACGAGGATGAACACAATCCACGTAAGCTTGATAGATACATCTGAATGTTCGTTTACAACCAAACATACCACAAGCATACTTAATATGCGCAAAACAATATTTATTGCCGTGCCCATATCTTCAAACCAGTAGGACGCGGCAATGAGTACACCAATTTGCACTAAAATTGCCAGAGTCACTATTGTAATTCTGTTCGACAAAAATTTGAGTAGTCTCATTTTCCCGCCTCCTTTATATGATTTTATCATATCACATTTTACACTTCAACATTCCCAATCTTTTGTTACATATTATTTACCAATTGTTCAATTTTTTACAAAAAAAGCTGTTGCTTTCGCAACAGCTTTTTAAATTTAATAATTATTCACCGGACTGGTCTTCAGCAATCTTCCACTTGCCGTCATCCTTAACAACGAAGATTTCGCCGTCGTAATCTTCAAGGTCAGCTTCCTTAATCTGTTCAAGAGCAAGCTTCTTCCATTCCTTGATTACCTTTTCCCATTCCTTTTCATCAAGCTTGTTTTCCTGGAATTCATCCTTAAGGTCTACATTCTTTGCAGCCTTTTCCATGAGTTCGTATTCGCCCTTCTTTGTTTCGGGATAGTATTCTGTGTACTTAACTTCTGCTTCGTCGCCGTCTTTCTTAACCTTATCGATTTCAACCTTGCAACGCTTGTTATAAGCCTTTTTGATTTCGATCTTAGCGTTGATGTAAGCCTTGAAAGCCTTTTCTCCCATTTCGTCTTCTTCTTCTTCGTAGCGGTCTTCGTCGATGAGCCAGTCATAGTAAGTCTTAAGGTCCTTTACGCCGTCCTTAGCCATATCTTCGTATTCTTCCCCATCTTCGTAATACTTTTCAAGTGTTACATAGTCATAGTTGTTACGTGCGTTGAGAACTCTCTTAACAACGCCGTCGGGGGAGTTGGAGTAACCGCATCCGCAAGCTGCAAGAGATAATACAAGTGCTGCCGCAATTGCAAGACAAACGATAGATTTCATCATTTTTCTCATGATTCATTTACCTTCCTTTTGATAAAAATTTGTTGTTTTGTCAAATGACAAGTTTATTTTAGCATTTTGTGTTTGATTTGTCAATATATTGTTAAGTTTTTCCACAAAAACATCTATATATTGTTTTAACACAAAACGACCCTTTTGAGGGTCGTTTTGTTAATCAATTAACCTTTTGATTAGTCTTCCTTGGACTGGTCTTCAGCAATCTTCCACTTGCCGTCGTCCTTAACTACTCTTCTTTCAGCTTCGTAAGATTCTTCAACATCAGCTTCCTTGATAGCCTTAAGCATATGCTTCTTATATGCCTTGATGAACTTTGTATATTCACCTTCGTCGGCATCGTCCATTTCGTCTTCTTCAAGACCTATTTCATCATAAACAGCGTCCCAAACGTCTTCATAATCCACTTCGGGTTCATATACTGTATATTCAACCCATGCTTCATCGCCGTCCTGATCCACCTTATCAATTTCAACCTTGCAGCGTTTAGCCACAGCTTTTTCGATTTCAATCTGAGCGTTGACCCATGCTTTCACATTTTTCTCACCCATCATTTCTTCCATGTATTCAAATTCTTCGTCTTCCTCTTCCAATATGTAGTTGTAGTAAGCCTTGATGCTGTTAATCTTTTCGTCAGCATAGTCTTCGTATGCTTCCCCATCTTCGTAATACTTTTCAAGTGTTACATAGTCATGATTGTTCTGCGCATTGATAACTCTCTTAATAACACCTTCGGGGCTGTTTGCATAACCGCATCCGCAAGCCGCAAGAGACAGTACAAGAGCTACTGCGATTGCAATGCAAACCATTGACTTCATCATTTTTTTCATGATACATTACCGTCCTTTAAATTAAATATTTGTTATTTCGTCAAATAACACCTTAATTTTACTATTTATCTTCCATTTTGTCAATACTTTTTGCAAAATAAAAAGACTTCCGACGATGTATGAATAAACTTCGAGGAAGTCTTTGGACGATTCTGCGCCATTTAACCCCGGTATTAGCCGCAGGATGAGCAACCGGAGCAGTTACCCGAGCAGCCTGCGGATATTTCGCCTGTCATAAAATATGTGAGAATAGAATTCATCTGGCTTACGATTGCGCTGAACTTTTGCTGAGCTTCGTTATATTCGGAAATTGTGGGATTACTCATAACCTTTTCGTAAGCTTCTTCAAGCTCGGCACGAATCTCGTTCATTCTTTCGTCATTGACTTCACTGTTGTTGATTTCTTCGGCGAGGGCTTTTCTTACGTTGTTATACTCTACCAAAAGAGCCATAGCCTCTTCGTCTTTTTCCTGTTTTTCTTCGCAGGCTTTAAGTGTTTTGTATTCTTCACTGTCTACAATTGCCTGACCGAGTTCTCTTGCTTTTGTTAAAATTTCACTCATAATAATTCTCCTATCAAAATCCAGGTCTGCGCCTTTGTTATTTTTACATTTACGATTTTGCCTATTAAAGATTCATCGCCTTTAAAATTCACTATTTTGTTTGCGTAGTTGCGGGCAGTTAATACGCCCTCTTCCTTTGACATGCTTTCAACCAGAACAGGCTGAATTTCGCCTTCGCATTTTTTGTTTAGCTCATAGCTTATGCGGTTTTGAACCTCCAAAAGACGGTCAAAACGGGCTTTGATTTCGTCCTCTGTTGCCAAAAATTCCATTTTTGCCGCAGGCGTTCCCTCACGGCGGGAATATATAAAAGAAAAAATGCTGTCGTATCTGACCTTTTCAAGCATGCTGATTGTATCTTCAAAATCTTCCTCGGTTTCTGTGGGGAAACCTACGATAATATCTGTTGTTATTGCCAAATCGGGCATAAGAGCTTTTGCTTTTTCGACAATAGAGAGGTATTTTTCCCGGTTATAGACACGGTTCATTTCGCACAGTAGCTTGTCGCTGCCCGACTGGAGCGGCAAATGCAGCTGATGACATATATGCCTTGAAGACGCCATAACACTGAGTACTTTATCGGATATATCCTTGGGGTGGCTTGACATAAATCTTATGCGTTCTATGCCGTCGATTTTGTCCACTTCACTCAGAAGCGAGGCAAAGCCTTCTGTCATCCCCAAATCTTTACCATAGCTGTTTACGTTCTGCCCAAGGAGGGTAATCTCCTTAACGCCTTTTTCTGCAAGGAGTTTGCACTCAGAAAGGACTGCCTCCATACTGCGGCTACGTTCCCGCCCTCGCACATAAGGCACTATGCAGTAAGTGCAAAAATTGTTACAGCCGTACATTATTGAAACAAACGCCTTACATCCGCCGTCATAATTTGTGGGCACATTTTCGCAAACAACGTCAATTTCTTGTCTGTCTACAATACGCTGCCTTGAGCTTAATACTGTTTCCAAAGCTTTCGGGAAATCTGCCATTGCACGTGTGCCCAAAATCATATCAACGTGAGGGTGTGACCTCCTTAACTTTTTCTCAACAGATTCTTGTTGGCTCATACAGCCTGCAATGGCTATAACCATATCGGGCTTTTTAGCTTTAAGATGCTTTAATGCACCAATATTGCCGAAAACCTTTTTCTCTGCATTTTCGCGGACAGCGCAGGTGTTAAACATTATAAAATCTGCTTTTTCGCGGTCATGAGTTAAGGTATAGCCCATTTTCATGAGCATACCTTCATACTTTTGTGAGTCGTTCACATTTTGCTGGCAACCGTATGTTTCAACAATTGCAAACTTTTCTTTTCCGCCTAAAAGAGCTTTAACCCTTTGCATTATTATTTCATGTTCTTTAAAATCTATAGTCATAATATCATCTTCCTTTTAGCCTTCCCCTCGAGGGGAAGGGGGGGGACCGCTTGCGGTGGATGAGGTGAAAAAACTATCAGCGGAAGCACCCGCTTCCGCTGATGTTTTTATCAAAGTGTTGAAATATCAATAATACCTACTTCGCCTGCTTCTTTCTGCTCAACACTATTGAGAAGTGCCTTTGCAGTATCAAGGCTTGTAATACAGGGGATGCTTCTTTCAACGCTTGTACGTCTTATCTTAAAGCCGTCACGGTTGTGCTGGCGTCCACGTGTAGGTGTATTGATAACAAGATCGCAACCGCCGCCCGAGATAAAGTCCAATATATCGGGTGCGCCTTCGGCGATTTTGTTAACTTTCTTTGCGTTTACGCCGTTATCGATAAGGTACTTGCATGTACCGCCTGTAGCGTAAATTCTGAAACCGTGCTTTTCAAATTCCTTGGCAAGAGAACAAACCTCTTCCTTGTCTGTATCACGCACTGTGATAAGGAGGTTGCCCTCTGTGGGAATCTTCATATTGCTGCCTACAAAGGACTTGTAGAGTGCTTCGTGGAATGTGGGAGCAATACCCAACACTTCACCTGTAGACTTCATTTCGGGGCCTAAGGATGTGTCAACATCATGAAGCTTTTCAAAGCTGAATACAGGCATCTTAACTGCAACATAGTCAGCAGCGGGATACAAACCAACGCCGTAGCCCATATCACAGAGGTTTTCACCCATCATAGCTCTTACCGCAAGCTTTACAATCGGTACGTTTGTTACCTTGCTGATGTAAGGTACTGTACGGCTGGATCTGGGGTTAACTTCGATAATGTAAACACCGTCAGGTGCAACAATAAACTGAATATTGATAAGACCTACTACATTCAATGCCTTTGCAAGCTTTTCTGTGTAGTCAATGATTGTTTCCTTGTCTTTTTCGCTGATTGTCTGTGTGGGGTAAACACTGATAGAGTCACCGGAGTGAACGCCTGTTCTTTCGATGTGCTCCATGATACCGGGGATAAGGATGTCTTTGCCGTCACAAACTGCGTCAACCTCAACTTCCTTACCTACAACGTATTTGTCAACCAGGATAGGATGCTCCTGAACGCTACGGTTGATGATTTCCATATAAACAGTGATGTCATGGTCGTTATACGCAATTTCCATACCCTGACCGCCCAATACATAGCTCGGTCTTACAAGCACGGGATAGCCGATTTCGTTTGCAGCTGTGATAGCTTCTTCGCAAGTGAAAACGGTTCTGCCTGCAGGACGGGGAATGTTGTGAGCCTCCAGGATTTCGTCAAAGAGTTCTCTGTCTTCGGCACGGTCAACGTCTTCCGCCTTTGTACCGAGGATTTTAACACCCATTTCCTTAAGTGCTTTTGTAAGCTTGATAGCTGTCTGACCGCCAAACTGAACAATAGCACCATAAGGCTGTTCCAAATCTACGATGTTTTCAACATCTTCGGGAGTAAGAGGCTCAAAGTAGAGCTTGTCCGCGATGTCAAAGTCAGTAGATACTGTTTCTGGGTTATTGTTTACGATGATTGTTTCATAGCCGAGGCTCTTGAGTGCCCATACACAATGAACGGAGCAGTAGTCAAATTCAATACCTTGACCGATTCTGATAGGACCGGAGCCGAGTACCATAATCTTTTTCTTGTCTTCCTTTGTTTCGCCTGTGGATTCGTTTTCGCTGCCGTAGCAGGAGTAGTAGTAAGGAGTAATAGCGGGGAATTCTGCCGCACAGGTGTCAACCATTTTGTATGCAGGCATAATGTTATTCGCCTTGCGCATTTCCTTAACGGCTTTAGCATCCATACCAACGCATTCGCCGATAATCTTGTCTGTATAGCCGTAAATCTTTGCTTTTTCGAGAAGTTCAGGAGTAAGGTTGCCCTTCTTCATTTCTTCGCCAAGGTCAACGATTGCCTTTATCTTTGTAAGGAACCAGTTGTCAATCTTTGTGATATCGTGGATTTCTTCAACGGTGATGCCGCGGAGAAGTGCCTGCGCTACAACAAAGAGACGCATGTCGTCAATCTTTTTAAGATCTTCGTAAAGCATTTCCTTTGTGAACTCTCTGTACTGAGGTAAGTCAAGCTGGAAAATATTGAGTTCAAGAGAGCGTACAGCCTTCAAAAGAGCACCTTCAAAGGTTGTTGCAATACTCATTACTTCGCCTGTAGCCTTCATCTGTGTGCCGAGCTTTCTCTCAGCTGTCACAAACTTGTCAAAGGGCCACTTGGGGAACTTTGCTACGATATAGTCGATAGCGGGTTCAAAGCCTGCATATGTCTTGCCTGTTACGGCATTTCTGATTTCGTCAAGATTGTAACCGAGAGCTATACGTGTAGCAACCTTTGCAATGGGATAACCTGTTGCTTTACTAGCCAATGCAGAAGAACGGGAAAGTCGGGGGTTAACCTCGATAACCGCATATTCAAAGCTGTTGGGCTCAAGTGCAAACTGAATGTTACAGCCACCTTCAACGCCTAACTTGTTTATAATCTTAAGTGCCGCTTCGCGGAGCATGTTGAATTCCTTTGTTGCAAGTGTCTGCGCAGGAGCAACAACGATACTGTCACCTGTATGAACGCCTACGGGGTCAAGGTTTTCCATAGAGCAGATTGTGATAGCACTGCCCTGCCCATCGCGCATTGCTTCAAACTCGATTTCTTTCCAGCCTGCGATACACTTTTCAACCAATATCTGGCCTACTCTGGAAAGGCGGAGACCATGAGGTGCAATCTGTGCGAATTCTTCTTCGTTATTTGCAATACCGCCGCCTGTACCGCCCAATGTGTAAGCGGGACGGATGATTACGGGGAAACCGATTTCATATGCAAAATCCAAGCCGTCTGCATAGGTTTCAACAACCTTGGATGCAATACAGGGCTGACCGATATCCTCCATGGCATCCTTGAAGCCCTGGCGGTCTTCTGCCATGCGGATTGTTTCGGGAGTTGTACCAAGAAGTGTTACGCCCTGTTCTTCCAAAAATCCTGTTTCCGCAATTTCCATTGCAAGGTTCAAGCCTGTCTGTCCGCCAAGTGTGGGAAGGATAGAGTCGGGCTTTTCCTTAAGGATTACTTTTTTGAGTGTTTCAACTGTAAGAGGTTCAATATATACCTTATCGGCAATATCCTTATCTGTCATAATGGTAGCGGGGTTAGAGTTGATAAGAACAACCTCCATGCCTTCCTCTTTAAGAGTACGGCATGCCTGTGTACCTGCATAGTCAAACTCTGCTGCCTGTCCGATAACAATAGGACCGGAGCCAATAACAAGAACCTTTTTAATATCGGCTTTTTTAGGCATTCTCTTTTCCTCCCATCATCATAACAAATTCATCAAATACAAAGCTTGTTTCACTACCGGGTGCAAACTGCACTGACACGATATCCTTGCCCTTATATTTAATGCCTTCGATTGTGCCGTCGTTAATATTAACGTGGCTTACCTCGGCAATATTTTCATCAATTGCTGTTACCACATAGCCATGGTTCTGGCTTGTGATATAAGAGCGGTTTTTGTCAACAAACTTAACAGGGTAGTTACCGCCTCTGTGACCGTGACCCATTTTTTCAACCTTGCCGCCGGCACTAAGTGCCAAAAGCTCATGACCGAGTTCGATTGCAAGAATGGGAGTGCCGGAAGAATAAATCTTCTTTACTTCATCGATAAGGTCTTCGTTATCGCAAGGATTGCCGGGACCGTTGGAGAGGATAATACCGTCAAATTTTTCGCTGAGGATTTCATCAGCAGGTGTTGTTGCAGGGAAAACAGTTACGTCCATACCGCGGTTTACGAATTCGTCAACAAGACTCTTTCTTACACCGTAGTCTATCACAGCAACCTTTTTGCCCTCGCCTGAAAAATGTGCTTTGCTTACACTCGTTACCGCTTTCACTGCGTTCTTTGACTTATATTCTTTAAGCTTTGCTACAACCTCATCAACTTCAAAATGAGTTGTTGTCAAAAAGCCTGCCATTGTACCATTGTCACGGAGTTTCTTTGTGAGAGCTCGGGTATCAACACCTTCGATACCGGGCACACCGTAACGGCAAAGATAATCAGAAAGAGTGATTTCCATACGGAAATTGCTTGCCGCCTGACTGAGTTCACGCACTATAAGGCATTTTGCCCAGATACGGTTTGATTCCATATCAGAAAGATTTACACCGTAACTGCCCACTATGGGGTATGTGAGAACAACACCCTGACTGTAGTAGGAAGGATCAGAGAGGGTTTCAACATAACCAACTGCGGATGTATTGAACACTACCTCACAGATACAGTCGCGTACTGCACCGATACTTTCGCCTGAATAAACAGAGCCGTCTTCAAGGATTAAATATGCTTTCATTTCAGCACCTTCCCTTTCAAATTTTATTACAAAATTTGTTGTAATCTTTAATTAAATATTATACACAAAAACACTTATAATTGCAATACTTTGCCCTTAGAAAATTGCACATTTTTTTCGTGTAATTTTATTCGACCATTATTTTTCTTCTTTTTGTTGACTTTATGCAAAAAAAAATGTATTATATTAGTTAGTAAACGTTTAGGAGGGTGCATCTTGAAAAAGTCCGCACAGTCAATCAAAAAAAGTAAAGATACAGAACTTCAAAAAAGAGCTGAGAACAATATTACCATTGTAAGCTGCAGCATAATCATATACGCACTGGTGCTTGTTCTGGTGAATTCAATGTTTTCATCAGAGGCTACCATGGCAGGCGCGAGAACAGTCAGACTTATCATGATTTATCTTGGGCTTGGCGCAGGCATGGTAATTGCATCGTACTCGGCATACAAATCAAACAAATCACTTATTAAATATGCTTTGATGTGCTTCTTTGTTTCGATTTCCACATTGGGTATCCTTTACGGCAACCCCTGGGGTACGAGTGCAACAGTTATAGCTTTGGTTGCAGCATTTTTGTTTGTATGTGTGTATGCAATCCTCACAGATAAGCGCATTTATTACTCTTCCAAAAAGGCTCGCACAATTTTCAAATCGGTAATCGCTGTAGTGTACGGTGTACTTTTGGTGGTTGTAGTAGCAGCAATCGTTAAAAACGCTATTGACATCAACAAAGCTCTTAACAAAACATACGGCAATGCTGATTCCGGTGCAGATTATATCGAAGCAATTGTCGATGAACCCACTACTGTGTTAGCAAGTGAATAATTAATAAAAAACCTGTGGCATCAGCCACAGGTTTTTTTATTAGTATTTTTTAACTATTCTGAGATAACCGAACTTATCATCGGGAGATGCAAGTATAACACGTCTGCCACGTGCTGCAAAAACCTTGCCGGATTCAACATTGATAAGTCGCTGTCTGTCCTCTGTTTCTTCAATCTTCCAAAGCATGGAGGGATTGTTTGAAACCTCGCGAAGTGTACCGTCACTTGCAAGTGCCTTGCCGCTTGCCTTGTGAACAACACTGAACCAGTCGCCCTTTCTTTCAAAATTCCAGATAAGGCTTTCATCCTTATAGGACAAGGGCTTTGTCATAAGTTCACAGCCGTCACTTGAAAGGTAGGATGTGTATTCGTTTGTCATAATGCGGTAGTCATCGGATTCAATGGAGAATACCGAATATGTTTTTGTTTTAACGTCAAAGCTGATTTCGTCAGCCCATTCGATGTTACAAACGCCGTCTTCCACGTTAATAGGCAGGAAAATATAGCCGGAGTTGTTGTAATCAACCGGATCCCACCTGTCTGCCACATAGATAAAGTGGTCGCCGAATTTAACCACTGCAGTGGGCTGGGAGTTATATGTAACAGTATCGCCGAAGTTATTGATAGAAGACCACTTGCCCTCAATCGAATATGCTGATGCACTGCCACCCTGGTTAGGATTCCAGCCTGTACACATGGAAGAAAGCATATGATACTTGCCGTTCTTTTCAAAAACAGCAGGAGCTTCGCGGTACTGACCTGCCCAAAGAGCCTTAACCTGCTCGTCAATGGACATATAGTCATCAGAAAGGCGGTAAACCATCATGTCGGCATTGTCGCGGCCTGACGCAAAGAAATATGCTGTACCGTCCTTATCCTTATAGAGTGTGCAGTCACGTGCGTCGTTACCTACAGGGTTAAAGCTACCGCGATATACATAATCGCCGTCAACAGTGTCACAGGTTGCGATTGCACATCTTGCAGCACAGTAGTCAACCCCGTTTTCGTAGTGCATCCACATAACGTATTGCTTTGTTTTTTCGCAGTAGAGCACCTTGGGTCTTTCTATATTTACGCCTTTACCCTGATAAACCAAATCAAGGTCTGTTCTCATGTAATGAGGCTTCTTTTCGGAAGTGATGCGCAAAACAACATTTCTGAATTCCCAGTTCATGAGATCCTTACTTCTGTAGCAGGCAACTCTCTTGTCGCCGTCACGAACTTCGCCGAACATGTAGTAATAGCCATTGTCTTCCAAAAAGCCTGCACCGTGTGCGTGCACCATTTTGCCGTCAGTGTCATACATGGGCATACCATTTCTTATGCTTGTAACCATTTGAATTCCTCCCTTTAGTTGTGGTTTTTGGTCCACTTTGATTAGATAACTGCAACATCTTTATCGGCATGGGGCAACTCCGGGTAGGCAATGTCCCCAACGCAGTCTTAATCTAAATTTTATTTTAACACATTATTGTCGTTCTTTCAATACAAAAAAGGATTTTGCTAAGGCAAAATCCTTTTTTAATTCTGAATTCATTATTCTCTGTCTTCAAGATTTACATATGCTGCTCTTGATGAGAGAGACTTATATGCAGGACGGATAATTCTTGACGAAACAGTCATTTCCTCAATGCGGTGAGCACACCAGCCGGGTACTCTTGCCATAGCAAACATAGGTGTATATACATCGCGGGGAATACCAAGCATAGAATATACAAATCCCGAGAAAAAGTCCACGTTGGGAGACAGAATTTTGTCGTGTCCTGTGATTTCAGCAAAAAGCTTGGGAGCCGTGCTCTTGATAATGCGGTAAAGCTCCATTTCGTCCTCTCTGCCCTTTTCCTTGGCAAGAGTTTCGGCAGCTTTTTCCAAAATTACTGCACGGGGGTCAGATACAGTATAAACAGCGTGCCCTAAGCCGTATACAAGACCTGTCTTGTCGTATGCCTGTCTTGTTATAATTCTTGCAAGATAATCGGTGATTTCCTTTTCGTTTGTAAGAGAGGATATATGAGCCTTGATATCGTCAATCATGCCCATAACCTTTGCGTTTGCGCCACCATGACGGGGGCCCTTTAAGGAGCCTATCGCCGCACTTATTGCGCTGTATGTGTCAGTACCGGAACTAGATACAACGTGTGTTGTAAACGCAGAGTTGTTACCGCCGCCGTGCTCTGCATGGAGTATGAGCGTAAGGTCAAGAACCTTTGCTTCTGTTTCTGTGTACTGATGATCGGGACGCATCATGTACAAAAAGTTTTCAGCTGTTGACAAATCTGTTCTGGGTGAATGGATTACAAGGCTCTTGCCGTCAAAATAGTGAGCCTTTGCCATATACGCATGAGCAATAAACACAGGAAAACGCGCAATCAGCTCAATAGACTGACGGAGCATGTTTTCGAGGGATGTATCGTCGGGGTTAGGATCATAGGAATACTCAGCAAGAACGCTTCTTGCAAGCTTATTCATAATATTTGTACTGGGGGCTTTCAAAATCATATCCTCAGTAAAGTTTTTGGGAAGAGGACGGCAGTTATTGAGATACTCCGTGAACTCTTCAAGCTGTGTCTTTGTGGGCAGCTTGCCGAAAAGTATGAGATAAATGGTTTCTTCAAAACCAAATCTCTTTTCAACACTGCAGGCGTTTACGATATCGTTTACGCTGATACCGCGATAACGGAGGTTACCTACGTCGGGTTTCTTTTCCCCGTCATCAAGCACGTAACCGTGTACTTCACCTATTTTTGTAAGACCTACAAGCACACCGCTGCCGTCCTGATTACGGAGACCACGTTTTACGTTGAACTTTGAATATGCGTCAGGTGCAATTGCATAATTGTTTTCTGCAACCTTTAAATACTGTTTTAACAATTCTTCGTTATTCATTATAATCGTTCCTTTCGTTGCCGATGCCACCAAATCTATATGAGACAAAAGTCGGATTTTTATATCTGCTGCGCGGACAAATGTCCGCGACAGGCAAACTGAATATATTTAAATTATATTTTACACACAAACTTCCGTTATGTCAAACACTTTTTTCTCTTTTGGAGCACTTTTTACAAATTACTGCATATTTTTCCGTAAATTACCTTAGGGCGTTCAACCCTAAGGATGTGCGTTTTCTTGACAGTAGGACGTATATGTGATAAAATTAACTGAAAGGAGATGATGTTATGCGAAAATTCCTTTTTGCCTCAATTGCGTTTTTTTCCTTGGCAATGGCATTGACAGGATGCTCGTCAAAATCTGACAAGCCTCTCAATTCACCGCCCGTTGCTTCTGAAAAATCCACCGAGACAACGCTCGACAAGACGTCTGATTTTTCTGATTTTAATACAAATGAAAGAGCATATGCAGTCATGATTGACAACGACGGCAACTCCTCCCGTCCCCATGCAGGACTTGAAGATGCTTACATTATATACGAAATGTACGTTGAAGGTAACTCTACGAGACTTATGGCGATTTTCAAGGGTGCCGACACTCCCAAAATCGGGCCTGTGCGCTCTTCAAGGCACTACTTTTTGGACTACGTTTTAGATAACGACGCGCTCTATGCCCATGCAGGGTTCAGCCCGCTTGCAATGGAGCAGATTGAAACCATGAATGTGGACAACATGAACGGTCTTGTCTACGAACCTACTTACTACTGGCGTGAACGCAAATATAACGGAGACTATCATTCGCTCTTTACATCTATCAGCAATCTTAATAACCTTGCAGACGCATTGGGTTATGAAAAAACCTCGGAGGTTTTGCCGTTTAAGTTTTCAGCAGAAGCTCCCATATACGAGGGCGAAGCTGCAACTGATATTACAATACCCTATGCTCCGTTTTATTATGTAGCATATAAATATGACGCTGACACAGGTCTTTATGACCGCTACATTAATTCAGAGCCTCACCCCACTCAGTCGGGTGCGAGACTTAGTGCAGGGCAGATTATAATCCAGTTTGCCTCAAATTACTCTTTAGGCGATGGTTCGCACAGACAGGAGCTTGAAACAACTGGTCGTGGAGAAGGTATTTTTATAGCAAACGGCGTTCAGACGCCTATTACATGGCGCCGTGCATCGCGAACAAGTCAACTCAAGTTTTATACGAAGGACGGAAAGGAGCTTGTGCTTGACAGCACAAAGCAGACCTATGTGCAGGTAATGCCTAAATCATTAGGATACACCATCAAATAAAAAAGTGTCTACAACACTTCAACCCCCTCGGTCCCCACTCTTGGGGGATGAAAAGGTGCACTTCTATTTTATGAGCAAATATGCGCACTTTCTGTGCACAATTTCCTACACAATAAAAAATCCCCGTACAACGGGGATTTTTTTATATTTGCGCATATATATCCACAAGTTCGTCTTCGTCATAGTAATATGCTTCTATACCGGGGTTTGACATTCGGGCAACACGGTCATAAAGAGGCAAAAGATACTTTTCCTCACCCTTACCGCGTTTTTCAAGCCCTTTTTTGCTGCATTCAAGAATGCTTTCTAAAAGCTCGTACAAGCTTTCGTCCTCTAAATCTGCCTTACCCTCGATTATTTCGTTACGAAGCTGCGTATTTGTTTTTGTGATAGAGTTTTTCTTGAAAAAGTCAAGGAGAATACTTTCCGCCTTGTACATATTAAAGGCAATACCTAAATTAAAAGCTGCAGGGGCAAATGCTGCTTCAAAGGGCTGTGCACAGTCGCTTCTTATTTCCAGAGTTCCTCGACGTGTAAGCTCAACATTTTTAAATGAAAGATAAAAATTGATATCATCCTCTTCGGCGTCTTCACGTGCAAAATATTCCTCTATGCCCACAGGTTCAAAAACCTCATATTTCCCGTTTCTTTTGCGGTTGAATATGCCCTTTTTTACAAAATAGTCCACAACATCGTCGTTCGTTTTAAAATTGCCCTCCACCTTGCCTGTTATGTTAGGACAAAGAGAAAATGCGCTCTGCTCCCAAAGGTAGTCACGGTAGCAGATATAGCCCTTGCGGTCAAAATCCGGGGAGTTCGAGAACAAAATTGCTCTGATAAAATCCATTTTTGCATAAAGAGTATATGCCCTCGGAATATCGCAAAGAGGGATATCAATATGAGTCTGGGCACTTGACAAAAACGCCGGAAAATCCGGGTACGGCCCCACCTTTCCAAATTTGGTGAGGTATTCATCCACCATATTATATGTGGAAAAATCCACATGGGATTTTTTTGTATATTTCTTGAAAGGATTGCTGCCTATACCAACTATGGCATGGTTATGGCTTCTAAAGTATGCCTGCACCTTTTCAAGCAGTTTGTAAAACCTGTCGGCAATTTTTGTGAGGTCGTCTGAATAATTCATCGCAAACTCAAAATTGTTGTATGAATTATCAAAGGAGAGACAGTCGCCGTCAGAATTTGTAATAAATAATATCTGACCGTTTTCTTCTATTTCCACTTTAAAGTCTTGCTTTAAAAAGTGGTCAAACATACCCTTTGCAACACTTTCGTCAACAGGAGCCTTTTTTAAATTTATGAGCGGGAACTCCAGCTCAACGCCTACATTTCCGTATTGCCTTTTTTCAAATGGCTTCAAAAATGTATCATAAATTAATTTCCTTGTATCCATAAAATCCACCTTTAATTCAAAAAGCAGACAGAAATTCTGTCTGCTTTTCTTTAATTCCGAATTCCGCATTCTGAATTCCGTATTATTTAACAATTCCTTTGTAAGTCTTTTTAACTTCCTCATAGCTGTCAAATCCGCCGATATCAAATCTTGTACCGGGCATCTCCCAGGCATAAACGGGGATTTTTTCGCAGAGATAGCACACAAAACTACCGGGTGCATCAACAGCACAGCCGTCCTCAATACCTTGCTTAATCCATTTAAGGTCAGATGCGGGATAATAATAGAAGGGACCTACACACCAATTGCTCTTGGGTTCCTTAGGCTTTTCTTCCATAGAGACAATTCTCATGTTTTCGTCGGGCACCATTACACCGCACTTTTGTAATTCTTCTACGCTTTCTTCATAGTTTACGATTACACAGCTGGCAGCCTTGCCCTTTGCAAACTCAACAAATTCATTGAGTGAAAAGTCAACAAGGTTATCACCTGCAAGTACAAAGATATCCTCATTGATATTATACTTTTCAATTGCAAAAAGGATGTCTCGTACAGCGCCGAGTCTTGTCTCGTTGCTCCAAGTACCGTCATTTAAAACGGTTACGGGCTTTGTATAGTTACTGTTTTTAGCCCAGTCTTCAAAAATATGAGCAAACTTTGCATTTGAAATAATAATATGTTCATTCACATCGGGGTTTTTGTCCAAATCCTCGATAAGATAGTCAAGTATGCTCTTGCCGTTCACCTCGAGTAACGGCTTGGGGAAATTTTCTGTCAAAGGATAAAGTCTTGTTGCATATCCTGCCGCGAGAACTACTACTTTCATGATTCAATTCCCTCCATAAATTGATATGCTGAATTAAAATTCAAGCATTTTTGCCATATAAGCGTCAAGTTCTTCTATTTTTACACGTGTCTGTTCCATTGTATCTCTTTCACGGATTGTTACGCAGCCGTCTTCCGCTGTTTCGAAGTCAACTGTAATACAGATAGGTGTACCGATTTCGTCCTGTCTTCTGTAGCGCTTACCGATACTGCCTGCGTCGTCATAATCACAAGCATATTTCTTGATAAGGTTGTTGTAAATTTCCATTGCGGGTTCGCTGAGCTTCTTGGAAAGAGGAAGAACAGCCGCCTTAACAGGTGCAAGGACAGGAGAAAGACGGAGTACAACTCTTACATCGCCTTCGCCAACCTCTTCTTCGTCATATGCTTCGCAGAGGAATGCCAATGCAACTCTGTCTGCACCCAAAGAGGGTTCAATTACGTAGGGAATGTACTTTTCGTTTGTTGTAGGATCCATATATTCCATGTTTTCGCCGGAGTGGTTCATATGCTGAGTAAGGTCAAAGTTTGTTCTGTCAGCAATGCCCCAAAGTTCACCCCAACCAAAGGGGAAAAGGAATTCAAAGTCAGTTGTAGCATTGGAATAATGGCTGAGCTCCTCAGGAGAATGGTCACGAAGACGAAGGTTTTCTTCCTTCATGCCCAAATCAAGAAGCCACTGCTTGCAGTAGTTCTTCCAGTAGAGGAACCATTCCATATCTGTACCAGGAGCACAGAAGAATTCAAGCTCCATTTGTTCAAATTCTCTTGTTCTGAATGTAAAGTTACCGGGTGTGATTTCGTTACGGAAGCTCTTACCGATCTGACCTACACCAAAGGGAACCTTTTTACGTGTTGTTCTCTGGATATTCTTGAAGTTTACGAAAATACCCTGAGCAGTTTCCGGACGAAGGAAGATTTCGCTTGTAGCATCTTCTGTAACGCCCTGGAAAGTCTTGAACATAAGGTTGAACTTACGAATATCTGTAAAGTTCTGCTTTCCGCACTTAGGACAGCAGATATTGTTTTCAGCGATAAATGCGAGCATCTTGTCGTTTGACCAACCATCAACTGTTACAGCCTCGCCCTTTTCAAAGCAGAAATCTTCAATAAGCTTGTCTGCTCTGTGTCTGCTCTTACATTCCTTACAGTCCATAAGAGGGTCACTAAAGCCGCCAACATGACCTGATGCAACCCATGTCTGAGGGTTCATAAGAATAGCGCTGTCCAAGCCTACGTTATAGGGTGATTCCTGAACAAACTTTTTCCACCAAGCCTTTTTAACGTTGTTCTTAAACTCAACACCCAAGGGGCCGTAGTCCCAAGTGTTTGCAAGACCGCCGTATATTTCACTACCGGGATAAACGTAGCCGCGGCTCTTACAGAGTGTAACTACTTTGTCCATGGTTTTTTCTTCATTTCTCATTGCAATCATCTCCTGAATGTGTTTATACTATACTATTTTTATTGTAATATTTTCTTCACATTTTGTCAAGTATTTCTACATTTTGCCCAAAATAAAAAGAGCTCTCAAGGTGAAGTGATATAAAGATGGTAGACACTAAAAAAACAGTGTCTACCATCTTTTTGTATGATAAAATTAAAATAAGGAGTTGATAAATATGGGAAGACCTAAAGGTGGTACAAATATTCATCACAGCAAAGAAGAAAAACTT
>JAFUJZ010000031.1 GCA_017467965.1 Clostridia bacterium | reverse complement strand
CCAGGGTCCTATAGGCGAAACAGGACCTGCAGGCCCCACCGGTCCTCAGGGACCCATAGGCGAAACAGGCTCCGCTGGCCCCCAAGGACCTATAGGAGAAACAGGACCTGCAGGCCCCACTGGTCCTCAGGGACCCATAGGTGAAACAGGCTCCACCGGTCCCCAGGGTCCTATAGGCGAAACAGGACCTGCAGGCCCCACCGGCCCTCAGGGACCCATAGGCGAAACAGGCCCCACCGGTCCCCAGGGACCCATAGGTGAGACCGGTGCAACAGGACCCCAAGGGCCCGTAGGTCCTCAGGGGCCCATAGGCGAAACAGGCCCCGCCGGTCCCCAGGGACCCATAGGCCCAACCGGTGCAACAGGACCCCAAGGGCCTGTAGGTCCTCAGGGACCCATAGGTGAAACAGGCGCAACCGGTCCTCAAGGTCCGGTCGGACCGCAGGGACCAATTGGAGAAACCGGTCCCCAAGGTGAAGCAGGAGGCGTCTTAAACTTTGCTGATTTTTATGCGTTAATGCCGCCAGATAACTCAGCTACGGTAGCACCGGGCACAGATGTTAGTTTTCCGCAGGATGGTCCTAACAGTGGTTCCGATATCGTCAGAACCGGCCCCAGTTCTTTTAACCTAACACAAATTGGAACTTATCAGATACTGTTTCAGGTAAGTGTAACCGAAGCGGGACAATTAATACTGACTTTGAACGGTGCAGATTTGGCATATACGGTAGTGGGTCGTGCAACAGGCACCTCGCAAATTATAGGAATGGCTATTGTAACAACAACTACCATTAATTCCATTTTGACGGTACGAAATCCTGCAGGCAATGCGGCAGCTCTTACAATTACTCCGCTTGCCGGAGGAACCAGACCTGTTTCAGCACATCTGGTTATAACTCAAATTAGTTAGTTTCTTTATAAAGAAATATCAAATGCTATAATAATCAGATAAAACAAATCCGAACCCATTGCAATGGGTTCGGATTTTAGTACGTAATCTTATTCATTTGTTTTCTAATCTTGAATAATAATAAACACCACCTAAGATAAGTGCTCCGCCTGTCAGCTGAACAGGGTGGGGGATTTCGGCAAAAAGTATTGCAGCAAGTATTGCGGCTACGACAGGCTCACATAATTTTGATGCCGATACAAATGATGGTGAAAAATACTTAAGACACCAGGAAAAAATACTGTGACCTAATATTGTTGAAAAAACAGCAAGCAGCAAACCGATGAAAACAGGGTTAGCACCATATTTGAACGGATTAATCTGCTGAATAATACATATAATTATAAGTGTTAGGGTACAAACCGAGTAGACAATATATGTATATACCGTTGTGGACGTATTGGTGCGGACAACCCTTCCTATGAGCATATATACCGCAACGGCAATGGCTGCAAGTAACGCCAGTATAACCCCATACAAATGTGCTTTGTCAGATGATTGTGAGAGGGCGATAAGCATACTGCCTAAAAGAGTTGCTATAATTGCAATGATTGCTTTAAAGGGGATATGCCCTTTCATAAGTAAGCAGTAGCCTAAGGATACCCATATAACCTCGGTACAAACTATCGTCGTAGAAGAGGCAACAGAGGTGTGGTTGAGTGATTCAAACCACAAAACAAAATGTATTGCAAGAAAAAGCCCCGACAGAGAGCAAAGTAGTGTAGTTTTGGGTTTTGTGCCTAAAAGCTCTGTACGTAGTGGACGTGATGCAAAAACAACCGGGCTTTGGAGCAGAATAGTCCACAAAAGACGGTACATTGCCGTAACCGATGACGGTGCAGAAGAATATTTTACAAATATTGATGATAATGATATGCCGAAAACGCCGACAATAATCATAATAATAGGATGTTTTTTGATATAGCTCATAACTCCGCTCCTTTTGGATAAGTATAGCATAGAAAAGGTGTAAAGACAATAAAAAAGACGCTTTATAGCGTCTTTTTTATGTGTAATTAGTTCTTTCTCATTTCGGGGAGAGTATACTGCTTAAGATATTTCTTATAAGATTCAAGGAACTGAGGATCTTCAGCCTTGAAAGCTCTCAAACCTTCATGAAGATTCATGTTGTTGTGGCTTGTTTCAATCATACAACCTGCAATATTGGAGCAGTGGTCAGAAACACGTTCTAAGTTTGTGAGAAGGTCGGAGAGTACAAAGCCTGTTTCGATACTGCATCTGCCGTTCTGCAAACGGTAGATGTGACGAAGGTGCATTTCCTCCTTGAGCTTGTCAATTGTCTGCTCTAAGGGTTCTACCTGGTGAGCTGCATTAAGGTCATTTTCAGTAAATGCCTTGATAGTAAGAGTGAGGATTTCGTTTATTGCGTCACTCAAAACTTTGATTTCGCCCTGAGCAGATTCAGAGAACTTAATCTGCTTGTTTTTGATTTCTTCTGCAGATTTTACTATGTTGATACTGTGGTCAGAAATACGTTCTAAGTCACCGATAACCTTTAAGAGACGAGCAACACGGATGCTGTCGGAGTCATCAAGATTATGTGCAGAAAGCTTTACAAGGAAGTTACCAATAACATCTTCGTAATGGTCAACCTTTGTTTCATTTTCAAAAAGTTCTTCTGCCGTGGCATCTGTATAATTGTCGATAGTATCAATACTCTTTCTCAATGAAGATACAGCACAGTATGCCATTTCTTCTGTATACTGATAACAACGTTCAAGAGCGATAGAAGGTGTTGCAAGAAGTCTTTCGTCAAGCTCTGTTGTAGCTTCCTGAACCTTTGCATCGGGAATAAGCTTACATGCAAGCTTTTCAAGAAGTCCTGCACAGGGAAGAAGAATCAAAGTGCAAATCACGTTGAAGCATGTATGTGCAACAGAAATACCTACGTAGTCAGCTGCCATAGAGAGCTGAGGCGCGAATATTCCACGTACAATGTAAAGTACTGTAAGGAGAATTGCCGTACCTATAACGTTGAACGAAAGATGTACAACAGCAACTCGCTTTGCGTTACGGTTAGCGCCAACGGAAGAAAGCACCGCTGTGATACATGTACCGATATTCTGTCCCATGATAATGGGGAGAGCCGCACCGTATGTTACCGCACCGGTTGTTGTAAGTGCCTGAAGGATACCTACAGATGCGGAGGATGACTGAATGATTGCTGTTAAAATTGCACCTGCGAGAACACCCAAGATAGGCTCGGAGAACATTGTGAGCATACTGCAAAATGCTTCGTTGTCACGGAGAGCAGAAACGGAATCGCTCATCGCATCCATACCGAACATAAGTGTTGCAAAGCCAAGGAGAATTATACCTGTGTCTTTGCTTTTGCTGCTCTTCATGAACATAAACAAAACAACGCCTGCAAGAGCAAGGAGAGGCGTGAATGTGCTGGGCTTGAAAAGCTCGAGCACGGCAGATGCACCATCGCCAATGCCGTTAAGGCTCAAAATCCATGCAGTAACTGTTGTACCGATGTTGGCGCCCATGATTACGCCGATAGACTGCTTGAGCGTCATAATACCTGAGTTAACAAAACCTACAACCATAACTGTTGTAGCAGAGGATGACTGAATAATTGCAGTTACACCCAAACCTGTTAAAAAGCCCATAATGCGGTTGTCTGTAAGACGACCGATAAGGGCACTGAGTTTGTCGCCTGCGCGTCTCTCCAAAGCTTCGCCCATAAGGCTCATACCAAAGAGGAACAAACACAAACCACCGATGAGACCTAAAAGATCAAAACCTAATAAATCTTGTATCATGTTTTTTAACCCTTTCTTTCTTACTTTATCTTTTGCTAAATTAACCAATAATATTCTAACATGGGGATAGGTAAAAAAACAGTAAAGATTGGGTAAAATCCGACCTCTTATGTTAAATCTGTGTAAAGAAAAAGGTGGTGTAAAAAATACATTGTTTTTTACACCACCTTTTTGAGGGGATAGAAAAAATTGTTCAGAATTGAAAAACCAATTTTGATAAATATCAATTGTCGGAGTGCATCCTGTAGCCTACGCCCAATTCGTTTGAAATATACTTGTTATCGCCGGGCTTTAAGGCCAACTTCTTGCGAATATTTGCCATGTTAACTTGCAATTTTTTTGTGCTTCCGGAATCAAAAAATCCCCAGATTTCCTTGGATATGGAGGCATATGTCATAACCTTTCCAAAATGTTCGCTTAAAAGTGCGATGATATTGAACTCGGTCTGTGTAAGCTTGATTTCATTATCTGATACATAAAACTTTCTTGCATCGTAATCAATTATCATATCACCTGATGTAAACTTTCCTCCGGGGAGCTTTCCTTCCTCTGCACTGTGTCGGTTGGAACGGAGAATACTGCGTATTCTTGCTGCAAATTCCTGTGCACCGAAGGGCTTTGTAACATAGTCATTTGCACCTGCATCAAGAGCGGCTACCTTATCGGATTCGTCACTGCGAGCAGAAAGCACCATTACGGGAATAGCAGAGGATTTGCGAATGTCGGATAAAAGAAGAGTGCCGTCGCGGTCGGGAAGACCTAAGTCAAGAACAACAAGGTCAGGGTGATGTGACGAAAACATCAAAAAACCTTTTTCTGCAGTGTCGGCATTGATTACTTTGTAGTCATTCGCCTCAAGGAGTGCTGTTACAAAACGAGAAATATTTAATTCATCTTCAATTAAAAGTATTTTGTATTTATTGTTCATCTTGCTCCTCCAAATCAAGTGTAAATCTGAATATTGCACCAGAATCTTTTCCGTTTTCAGCACTTATGGAACCACCGTGCGCTTTGATAATTGTGGCACATACTGAAAGCCCAATACCCATTGAATGAGTTTTTCCGTCGGCATTGGTGCCTGTGTGTGAAAATGAGGTAAAAATGTTTTTCAAAATTTCGCTGTCAATACCTTGTCCGTCGTCGGTAACTTCAAAAATTGCTTTGCTACCGAGCGTGAATACCTTAAGCGAAATCTTTGTAAAGCCTTTTGCATGCTGAACGGAATTTTCCAAAAGATTGATTAAAACCTGTTCTATAAGAATAGGGTCAGCTAAAACAGTTATAAAATCCTCGGGGATTTCGATATTTACATTGGCGTCGGGATAACGCTTATGAAATTTTGATAAAACGGAGTCGATAAGTTCTTCTAATACGATAGAGCTTTTGATGAGCTTAACGTTGCCTGCGTCAAATCTTGTAACGGAAAGAAGATTTTCGACCATTCGGATAAGCCACTGGGAATCCTCTTTTATGCCTTTGAGCATCGTGAGCTTGTCCTCATCTTTAAGTGAGGGATAGTTGTCGGCAATCGTTGATGCTGAGCCATAAATTGTGGTGAGAGGCGTTCTCAAATCGTGAGATATTGCACGGAGCAGATTGGCACGCATTTTTTCCATTTCACTTTCTTTGCGTAATTCGTCCTGATGCTGTATTTTTTTTGTAAGCGCACATGTAAGTGTCGTAACCGCTATCATGATAAGTGCCGATACAGCGTTTTCTTGTATTGTAAAATTAAATTTGAAAAACGGGAAGGTGAACGCAAAGTTAACTGCCAATACACTGATAAATGCGGACGTAAGTCCATACAGATAACCGTTTGTGAGTAGCGAAATCAAAAACACCGCAAGCACAAATACCGCAGGCACAAGGCTCGGTGCCGAAAAAAGATTTTGTATACCGAGTGACGCAAAAAATGCAAAACTCAAAATCAAAAGTGTATAAGCAGAGTTTTTTAGTATACTATTTTTCTTCATATACATCACCAATATAATTGTAATTCATAATCATGTGAAAGTCAAATTGAGAAATTATTTTTTACTGTATCTTAACTATAAAGAAAAAGTGTGATAAAATGAAAAAAGATAAAACTATTTTTGCTATGTAATAGTCTAATGGGTGAACGGACCGTTAGAAAACATAGGGAGGAGAAACAAATGCGGAAGAAAAAACAGCTTGAGAGGTTTTTGGAAGAAAATCTGGACGGAGTTTACAGGTTTGCATATACATATATGAGAAACAGAGAAGACGCAGAAGATGTTGTCAACGACAGTGTAATAAAAGCACTTAAGGCAGTGGGTAAAATACGAAACGAAGACAGCATAAAGTGTTGGTTTTATTCAATAGTGGCAAACACAGCGCTCACACAGCTTAAGAAAAACGGACGCTGTATAGTACTTGAACCCGAAAAAATGGAGAGAGGATTTACGGAGGATGATTATTCACATCTTAACTTTGAAAGTATGATTAATTGTCTTGAAGAGAACTTAAAAGCAGTTATTGTTTTAAAGTGCTGTGATGATTTAACGTTTACTGAAATAGGAAAAGTGCTTGATATAAGCGAAAATACCGCAAAAACCAGGTTTTATACCGGGATAAAAAAGCTCAGAAGGGAGATAGAATAATGTACGAATTTTTACAGGGAAACGAAAATATAAAAGCAGGTGAAGGTTTGAAAAAAAGCGTTAAGAGGAAAATTGTCAGAAACAGAGTAGCTGGTATATTAAAGACTGCAGGCGGTACAGCTGCGGCATTGGTTATGGTGTTTGCGGTGAGTGTAAATATATCGCCCAAATTTGCATTGGCAATGCGTGATGTGCCTGTATTGGGTGGTTTTGTAAAAGTTGTTACTTTAAACCGATATGAAAACAAAATAGGCGGCAGTGAAGCGAAAATTGTTACACCTAAAATTGAGGGACTTCGGGATGAAGAGCTCATGAATAAAATTAATAAAGAACTCGGAGACAATGCCCACAAGCTTATTGCAGAGTTTGAAAAAGAGGCAACTCGTCTTTTGGAAGAATACGGTGAAGATGCCCACATGGGTGTAGGAAGTGATTACACTATCCGTACAGATAACGATGATTACTACGCAATAGATATTTATTTTTACAATGTGGTCGGTTCATCGTCTACAACACACAAATTCTATACTGTCAATAAACATACAGGTGAGCTCGTGGCATTAAAGGGTCTTTTCGAGGAGAATGCAGACTATATTGAACCCATAAGCGAGATTATAAAAAAGGAAATGATAGCAAGGAATGAAAATGGGGGAGCATATTGGGTGGAGAACGATGAATTCACCGAAGGATTCAAAGGTATAAAAGAAAATCAGAACTTCTTTATAAATGAAGAAGGCAATATAGTAATTTGCTTTGACAAATATGAGATTGCCGCAGGTAGTGAAGGGTGCCCGGAGTTTGTAATTGAGAGAGAATTAATTGAAAACATTTTGAAGTAAGAACAATTGTAGGTGATTATTGTGAGAAATATTTTGGCTGAAAGATTAAAACAGTGCCGTAAAGAAAAAGGCTATACACAAGGGCAGGTTGCAATATATTGTGAGATTACGGAGAAGACATATCAAAATTATGAGCTTATGACGCGTGAGCCTAAAATAGAGATACTCATAAGAATTGCAGATTTATACGATGTTTCAATAGACTATCTTGTAGGTAGAAAAAACCGTAAATGATAAAGAAACGACAGGGCGAATTGGTTTTGCCCTGTCGTTTCTTTATATAAAAATAGTGATATGTTTTTTATTTGTTTATTTCGGGTTTTTCGGTGCGACACATAATATAATCCATACTGACACCATAAAAATCAGCAAGTCTGATAAGTGTATCTGTAGGAGGAATCCGTTCGCAGTTTTCAAATTTGGACAATAATGCTTGCTCAATTCCGGTTTTCATTTGTACTGAAATTTGGGTTAACCCCTTTTCTTTACGCAGTTTTTTTAAGTTGTTTTTCATAACATCACCTATATGACAGTATGTCATAAAAAGTTGTTGACAAATATGACAAAATGTCATATAATATTACTATCAACAAAAGAAGGAGATATTATATATGAAAAAATTAGTTAGTATTGTGTTGAGTGTAGTTTTGGTTTTTGCTTTTGCAGGCTGTTCAGGCTCAAAAGTAACAAACGAAGCAGGAGAAGCAGTATCTGAGTTTGCGTTAAATGAAACAGCGGATTTTGATGGATTAAAGATAACCGCCGTGAACATGGAGGAGACAAAGGGTAAAGACTACTTCACTGCAGGTGAAGGCAATGTGTTTGTGGGAGTTGAGTTCTTGATTGAAAACACAACTGAGGAAGAAGTGAACATGAGTTCTCTGTTGATGTTTGAAGCATATGCGGACGATATGTCCTGCGACTATTCGATTACAGGAACAAGTGCATTTGGCGGTGAAACCGTGGATGGTGCTGTTGCGTCTGGTAAAAAGCTTCAGGGTTGGTATGCAATTGAAGTGCCGGAAGATTGGAAAACAATCGAAATGAAGGTTTCTCCCGATATAATGGATGATAAATCTGCTACTTTTGTATTTAATAAGTAATCAAAAACACGCACATTGCATTCAATGCAGTGTGCGTGTTTTCTTTAGTCGTATATTGGAATTGATTTTATCTTGTGCTTGCTGCCTCTTACTTTACGGTAAAAATTTGCATACACAGCTGAAATATAAGGACCAACCCAAATTGAAGCAATGCCAAAGGTCAGAATTTGCAGTAACTTGAACCCTAAAAGAGATAACTCGAGCTTGAAAAGCTCCATTTTGTGACCGGTCATCAAAGCTCGTGATATGCTGATAGCCTCACAGGCACGCATGCCTTTGTTTTCGGCAAGGATGTATTCAGCAAGTGCATACGAAAAGCATTTTATAACCCCGGGAATGATGAAAACAAACGTCCAGCATGCTATAAAAAAGCCTTTGACAGCGGAAAGCTTGACAATGCACCACCAGTCCTTAAAGCCTACAAAAATATCCTTTATTTTAGGCTCGATACCTCTTGTGAGATTAAGATAAATAATGCTACTGCTCAGCGTGAATACAGGCGAAAGCAACCAAAGACCAATGTTTATGGATTTTTTCGACGTGTATTCAAACCATAAAAACTGAGCAGGTTCTTCGTGGTATGTAATGCGCAAATATTTGCAAGCTATTGAAATAATAAACAGAAGCACAGCAATATAAAAAAGTGTTTTGCGATAGGGGGCAATCTGTTCTTTTGCAGCTTGCTTTATGTCATATGTTTTCTTCATATACACAACCTCGTTTTACCCGAAAAAGCAGCCGCCGATATGACAATAACCGCCGGGGTTCTTTTCGAGATATTTCTGGTGATATTCTTCAGCAGGGTAGAAGCCTTTTAAAGGTTCAATTTCAACAACAACCTTTTCGCTGTTTTCAGCCTGAATACCATTTGTTACTTCTTCGATTACCTTAATGTCGGCATTATCTGTATAGTAAATACCTGTGCGGTAGCTTCGGCCTTCGTCTTCGCCCTGTTTGTTGAGGCTTGTAGGGTCGATAACTACGTAGTATTTTTCAAGGATTTCTTTTAGTGTGATAATAGAAGGGTCATAGATAACTTCAACTGTTTCGCTATGGTCTGTTACCTGGCTTTTAACCTCTTCATAGGTGGGGTTTTCGGTTTTACCGTTTGCGTAACCTACGGTTGTCTCGATAACGCCGTCAAACTGATCCATATATTTTTGTAAGCCCCAGAAGCATCCACCTGCAAGATATATTGTTTTCATAATAATTCCTCCGTAAAATAGGTTAAAAACATATTATCACGAAAAATGTATAAAAACAATATTCAAACTAACATTTCTTTAACATATGATAAACATTTTTTAAAAATGCTTAATTTATCATAGTGGTATAATTGAGAGAAATGAGGGCTTGAGATGAGTGATACAATTTATCTTGTGACTGGTGCGGCAGGATTTTTAGGAGGCACAATATGCCGTCAGTTAATTGAAAGAGGCGATAAGGTACGTGCTTTTGTACTGCCCGGTGACAAAGCTATGAGGTATATTCCCGCCGATGCAGAAATCATTGAAGGCGACCTTTGTGATAAAGAGTCTTTGGAAAGGCTTTTTGAAGTGGAAGAGGGCTATGAGAGCATTTGTTTACATATTGCAAGCATTGTAACGGTTAACCCGGATTTTAATCAAAAGGTTATGGATGTAAACGTGGGTGGTACTGAAAACATTATCAATATGTGTCTTAGTCATCCTGAGTGCAAAAAACTTGTATACTGTAGTAGTACGGGTGCAATACCGGAAAAACCCAAGGGTCAAAAAATTAAAGAGGTTGACCATTTTGATGAAAATAAAGTGGTTGGTTGCTACAGTCAGTCAAAAGCACTTGCAACTCAGGCGGTATTGGATGCAGTAAAGACAAGAGGGCTTAACGCTTGTGTTGTGCACCCCAGTGGGATTTTAGGACCTGAGGATTTTGCTATAGGCGAAACCACAGGAACTGTAATACAGATTATTAACGGAGAAATGCCTGTAGGTATTGCAGGCAGCTTTAATCTTTGTGATGTACGTGACTTGGCTCTCGGCACTATCCTTGCGGCAGATAAAGGACAAAAAGGACATTGCTATATTTTAGGTAACGAGGAAGTGTCTTTCAAAGCGTTTTCAAAAATGCTTGTTAAAGAGGCAGGCTGCAAAAAAGTAAAGCTATTTTTACCTATCGGAGTAGCAAACTTTATTGCAAGCATGCTTGAAAGACAGGCAAAGAAGAAAGGAGAAAAGCCTCTTATGACAACTTTTTCGGTGTATAACCTTGCAAGAAACAATGATTTTGATTCGTCAAAAGCAAAGGAAGAATTAGGCTATACAACACGCTCTTATGAAGAGACTATCCGTGATGAGGTTGCATGGCTTAAGAAAAAAGGTAAAATTATATAAAAATGGGCTGTTGCATTAAGCAACAGCCCATTTTTATATATTAAAGGCTCTTTTCAAGATTGTTTCTTATTGCCTTTAAGAAATCGGCAGAGTTTACACTAGTTGTTTCGCCTTCGGCAAGAAGTGCCAAGTCCTTTGTAACGATGCCGCTCTCAATTGTATCGATACAAGCCTTTTCAAGCTTATCTGCAAAGTTTACAAGCTCGGGTGTTGCGTCAAGTTCGCCACGCTTACGAAGAGCACCTGTCCATGCAAAAATTGTTGCAATGGGGTTTGTGGATGTTTCTTCGCCCTTGAGGTAGCGGTAATAGTGACGTGTTACTGTGCCGTGTGCAGCTTCGTATTCAAAGTTGCCGTCGGGGGATACAAGCACACTTGTCATCATTGCCAATGAACCAAAAGCTGTGGAAACCATGTCACTCATAACGTCGCCGTCATAGTTCTTACATGCCCAGATAAAGCCGCCTTCACTACGGATAACACGTGCAACAGCATCGTCAATAAGTGTGTAAAAATATTCAATACCTGCCTGGTCAAACTTTTCCTTATATTCTTTTTCAAAAATATCCTGGAAAATAAGCTTGAAGGTCTGGTCGTACTTTTTGCTGATTGTGTCCTTTGTGCTAAACCACAAATCCTGCTTTGTGCTAAGGGCATATTCAAAGCAAGATTTTGCAAAGGATATAATGGAGGAATCCTTGTTATACAATCCCTGCAGAACACCTGCACATTCAAAGTCGTAGATTGTTTCGCGGAAGATTTCGCCTTCATTAGTTGTGAACACGAGCTCTGCCTTACCTTCACTAGGTACGCGGTATTCTGTACCCTTGTAAACATCGCCGTAAGCGTGTCTCGCAATTGTAATGGGAGCTTTCCAGTTCTTAACTGCAGGAGAAACATTCTTTACCAATATAGGAGCACGGAAAACTGTACCGTCTAAAATTGCACGGATTGTGCCGTTGGGGCTCTTCCACATTTCGTGGAGCTTGTATTCTTCAACACGCTGTGCGTTGGGTGTGATTGTGGCACACTTTACACCTACGTGATGCTTTTTGATAGCTTCACCTGCTTCAAAGGTAACCTTGTCTCCTGTTTCGTCACGGTGGGGGAGACCTAAGTCATAATATTCGCAGTTTAATTCAACAAAGGGTTCTAAAAGTTCGTCTTTAATCATTTTCCAGAGAATTCTGGTCATTTCATCGCCGTCCATTTCGACGATAGGGTTAAGCATTTTGATTTTTTCCATGGGGATTTTCCTTTCATAATAGAGTGAGATGATATGCGCTTGACGCATGAAATGCTTCGCATGATATGTCGCTTTCGCAACATGATATGAGCATTTGGCTCATTAAGGAAGAAAAAATCAGAGATTTTTCGTTTAATTAATAATATGATTTGCAGAGCAAATCTACCATAATGCACGAAGTGCATATCATGGAACCGTAAGGTTTTATATCATGGCAAAGCCATATCATGCCGTAGGCATATCATTCTTATTGCATCTTTGATGCGTAGTAATTCATCAAACAGCCCTTTAAGATAATATCCTTTTCATCTTCGGTGAGACCTTTGACGTAGAGGGTAATGTCGTGAACTGCATCCTTTGTGATAACCTTTGCAGGGATTTCTTCAATGCCGTTTAAGATTTTTTCACGGATGTCGGGTACAAAAACGTAATCGTTTACATCGTAGTTAAAATCATCATCTGTTGTGAAGGGAAGAATACCCCAGTTGATACAGTTAGATCTGTAACGTTTTGTTGCAAATTCCTTACAGATGTTTGCAAAGCCGCCGAGTACTTTCTGACAGCTTGCCGCCTGTTCTCGGGCAGAACCGTCGCCGGGCTTTGTGGCATAAATTGCACTACCAAACTGTGTGTTCTTTATAGCTTCTTCTGCGTTATCTGTTACACGGGAGAGAACCTGCATAAGCTCTTCGGGATTATTGCCGTTAAGGCGTTCTTTTTCTGTTGCCTGAGTCGCCTTTGAACGGTTAACATATTCGGGTTCACGTCTTGAGAGAGCAAATTCAGCCAAGCGGAGGGGGTTACTACGATAGCTGGAGGTTTCACCCGAGGGGATAAGCTCGTCTGTTGTTGTTACATCGTCGTGGATAACTGCTGCCATTTTAACAAGCAGGTTGTCGGTTAAAGCATTCATTTTGGGCCAGTCTGTAATGTTGGGACCAAGCTTTAACTGGGCATCGGGGTCGGGATTTCCAAAGCCCTGATATACTCTCTTTTCATATACGCCCTTGTCGAATGTGTATTCAGAAGGTGTGTAATCATATTCAATATCGCTGGCAGCTGTAAGAACGCCGCCGTTCTTTGCTGTTGCGGCAATGGAACGAGCATCCATAAGTGCTACGCCGCTAAGCTGACCCTCGCCGGGCTTACTGCCTTCACGGTTGGGGAAGTTACGTGTTGTATGACGGATAGAAAATCCGTTGTTGGAGGGCACGTCACCTGCACCAAAGCAAGGACCGCAGAAGCAAGGCTTGAAGAGTGCACCTGCCTCAAGAAGCTTTGCCTGAGCACCGTTCTTTATGAGTGCAAGGTTAATCGGAACGGAAGAAGGATAAACGGAAAGGGAGAAATAGCTGTTTCCGATATCACCGCCGTCAAGTATTGCGGCAGCTTCCATTATGTTGTCAAACATACCGCCGCTGCAGCCTGCAATTACACCCTGGTCAACCATGAATTTACCGTTTGTGAGTTTTTCTGTCAAATGAAGCTGTGCCTTTTTGCCGAACTGTTCCTCAGCACGTAATTCAACACCGCGAAGAATATCGGCAGCATTTTCGTTAAATTCTTTAATGGAATAAGCCTCACTGGGGTGGAAGGGAAGAGCAATCATACATTCGATTTTACTAAGGTCAATAACAACTGCCCTGTCATAATATGCCACACTTCCGGGTGCCATTTTCTTGTAAGCGGACTTTCTGCCGTGGTTCTGGTAGAAAGCTTCAACCTTTTCGTCTGTTTCCCAGATAGAGGAAAGACAGGTTGTTTCGGTTGTCATAACATCAATGCCGATTCTAAAGTCCATGGAAAGGTTTTCGATACCATCGCCACAGAATTCAAGCACACTGTTTTTAACAAAACCGTTCTTGAATGTTTGTTTTACAAGCTCGAGCGCCACGTCGTGAGGACCTACACCCTTCTTGGGAGTGCCTGTAAGGTATACGAGCACAACGTCGGGAGAGGGAACGTCGTATGTGTTGCAAAGGAGCTGCTTTACAAGCTCGGGACCGCCTTCACCGATAGCCATTGTACCGAGTGCACCATAGCGTGTGTGGGAGTCGGAGCCAAGTATCATGCCGCCACCTGTTGCCATCATTTCACGTGCATACTGGTGTATAACAGCTTGGTTTGCAGGTACATAAATACCGCCGTACTTTTTAGCTGCACTAAGACCAAAAACATGGTCGTCTTCATTGATTGTACCACCTACTGCACAAAGAGAGTTGTGGCAGTTTGTGAGAGCATAAGGCACGGGAAATTCCTTTAAGCCACTACCGCGAGCTGTCTGTATGATGCCTACATAGGTAATATCGTGAGAAATAAGAGAATCAAACTTGATGTTCATTTTCTTTTTGTCATTTGTTACCGAGTGAGCGCGCATTATCTGATACGCCATTGTGTTTTCGCGAGCAACCTCGGGAGTGGGGAGATTGGCAGTATTTTCCACAATCTCTCTGCCGTTTTTCAGATAAACGCCATTATTTATGAGTTTTGTCATAAGGATAACCTCCTGTAATAAAATACTTGTTAAATTAAAAAATATATAGTATAATGATTTTATAAACTTAATTAAGGGATGACTTGCAATGGTTAAAATAAATGAAAACGCAAGTTGCAGCATGTGCCGTTTCCGTGGGGATATGGAGGGAGATTTTTTTATGTGCACCAAGAAAGGAAAGGTAAAGCCTTCCGATGTGTGCAAAAAATATCAGTTTGACCCTTTTTGTAAACGTCCTCCCAGACAGAGACGGTTTGACACGTCGATGTTTGACCCGCTGGATTTTGATATTAATCCTTAACGCGGAGTGTGATTTCTCCTGTTGAAAGGGTTTTGAATCCGTCGGGTGTTTTGACTATGAGCCCGCCGAAGGAATCGATGTCGGTTGCAACTGCAGAAAATGAATTATCACCTTGAATACATAAAACATTTTTGCCAATGACGCAGGAGTGTGATTTGTAATAATCCATAAAATCTGTGTTGGGCAGCTTTTTTATTAAAGTATAAATATTGTTACATATTGCCCCTATGAGGTCACAGCGTGTGACGGAGGAGGGGTAGGTGGTAAGATGTGTTGCAATGTGTGTTATATCCTCGGGAAGCGAAGACGGATAAAAATTAATGCCTATACCGATAACGGTATGAGTGCAATCGCACACTTCACAAAGTATGCCCGAAACCTTTTTGTTACCTATATAAATATCGTTTACCCATTTGATGCCGCAGTCAATGTTAAAAAGAGCTTTTATAGCTTGGTGCACAGCTACAGCACAAATAGTTGTGACAAAAGGTATGTTATTGTACAAGTCATCTACAGGCATTTTAAGCGACATATAAATGCCCGAATCCTTGGGCGAGTAAAAAGAACGGTTAAGCCGTCCGCGACCTGATGATTGGCTGTTTGCAACAACCAGCGCAATATCATCGGTGAGTGATTTTGCAAAACGGTTTGTGGAATCAATCTCGTCAAACACGTAAACGGGAATAGCATCGGTATGAAGATGTTTTGTGATTTCTTCTTTGGAAATAACGTCTCTCACAGCGATACCCCCTCGCAAATTTCCTTATATTATAGCATAATAAAAGGTGTTTGTAAATTAAAATATAATTTTAATTATATAAATTTTTTTAAGGAGGCTAAACTATGAAAAAAGTTTTAGCAATCATGCTGACTTTGTGTCTGAGTTTGGCATTTGTGCCCTCTGTTAGCTTTGCGGCAGATGACACAACTACTACAATCACGGCAAACACAACAGCATTTTTTACATCAAGCAGCTCACTTTCTACTGTTGAAGGCAGCAGTGAAAGCGGCTCAAGTTGTGTTCTTGTTGCTTGGAATGGTTCCGACAACTGGAATGCAGCGAACTCATTTACAGATACTGACGGTACTGTAACAAGTCAGACTGTAACAAGTGGTACAAACTTTGGCTCATCAAGACAGGCGGTTGTATCTTTCGACATCCCCTCTGATTTTGATAGCGACAATGTAGCAAAGATAACACTTGGTCTTACAGTTAGATATGTAAAGCAGATTAGTCAGGCAGGTGCTCGTCTTGCTATCTACGGCAACTCAGTTGAAGGCACTTGGACGACATCTTCCAATAAATCTATCTTTGGTGTTTCGGGAACGGATTCCGGTACAAGCAGTTTGCCTCTCCTTGGTCTCACAAGCCCTTTAAGCAAGGCAGGTAATAATCAGGTTGACGAGGAAGTAACTCTTTCCTCCTTGAAGCTTACTGAATACGTTAAGGAAATGGCAGCGGCAGGTAAAACACAGGTAACTTTCCGTATTGCAGTTCCTTACGGCGGTGTTTGGATTTATAACAGTGCATCCAGCCACCCTGCAACTCTCACAATCGAAGAGGGTGCACTTGCAAGTGTAAATGTTAAGACTGTTTACATGAGTGGTACAACTGAGGTAGACAGTGCAAGTGAAACTGTTACAAACATGGTTGTAGGCGACACATATACACATGCTGTTCCTTCTTATTCTGTAGAATATAACGGAGAAACTTATGTGTATGACAAAGAACAGTCTACTCTTTCTGTAACAGTAACTGCAGACGGTAAAGCAGAAGTTCGTATTGTTTACACAAAGTATGACGAGTCTATGACCTTCTCCGGCTACGAAGTAGACGACGAGGGTGCTTGGTGTTGGTTTGCTGACCCCAGAAGCATTTCTTATGCTAATGAGGATGGTACACTTGATTTCTCTATTATCGGTTACATCGATATTCATGGTGACATCAAGGCTACACAGGTAAACCACTTAACTGACGAAGTTAATGAAGTGTTAATCCGTTCCAATATCCAGCCCGATGACCACAATAACCCCACTTTCTTGGTACTTCCCGATGAAAGAATTATTGTGTTCTACTCCCGTCATACTGACGAAGCCTGCTTCTGGTACAGAGTAACAGAAGAAAAGGGAGATTTAACAACTCTTGGTGAAGAAAAGTGCTTAAACACAAGCGCTAATACTACTTATCCTTCACCTTTCCTTATGGAAAATGACCCCGACCACATTTACTTAATGTGGAGAGGTATCAACTGGCATCCCACAATTGCAAAATTGTCTCTTCCCGATGAAAACGGGGAAGTGGCGTTCACCTACGGACCCTACCAGATGGTTCAGTCTACAGGTGCCCGTCCTTACGCAAAGTATTCCTCCAACGGTGTTGATAAACTCTACGTTACATATACAACAGGTCACCCTGACAATGAACAGCCTAACTGGGTATATTTTAACCAGATTGATATCGAAACAATGACATTGGAAGATATCAACGGCAACACAATGAGTACTATTGCAAACGGTGCTTTAAGTGTTAATAAGACAGATACAACACAGACACATATCGTTGACACAGCACCCGGAAATATGCGTGACTGGGTATGGCAGACAGCAGTTGGTTCGGACGGCAAGCCCGTTATCGCAATGGTAAGAATCAGTGGCGGCAAGACAAGCCACGATTACTACTATGTAAAGTGGAACGGTACTGAATGGGTAGCAACATTCCTCGCTAACGGTGGTGGTCATTTCCACCAGACAGCAGGGCTTGAAATGTGCTATAGTGGCGGTATGGCAATTGACCCTGACAATACAAATGTTATGTACTGCTCAGTACCAGTAGAAGGCGTTTTTGGCACAGTTTACGAAATTATCAAGTACACAATGAACGACGCCGGTACAGAAATTCTTGAAACTGAGCAGATTACAAAGAACTCTAAGAAAAACAACGTTCGTCCTTATGTAATCGGCAATAGCGAAGGTAAGGACATCCGCCTCACATGGATGAACGGCGACTACTATGACTGGATTGTAAGTAATAGCCGTCCTCTTGGCTACTGCACAAGAGTAATGGCAGAAGCGCCTCTTCCCACAAATACTGTTGATATGGAAGATATGTTTGTTGCAGAAGAAGATTATTCTTCAATCGGTGGTGCATTCAAATCAACTAAAGAAACAGCAAATATTGTAGAGGCAAGAACTTACAGCGAAAACTTTACTGTATCTAGCGACATTTACCTTGCAGGTGACTATGAAGGAACACTCCTTGACCTTGGCGATGTTGAACTTTCCGTTGAAACAATGAGCACACAGTACGGTGCTAATGCTACAGGCGAAAGAGCAAGAGTTGTACTCACAGTTGATGGCACAGACTATGTTACAAGCAACGTTTACGGTTCATCTGACTGCTGGACAACATACGGACGCGGTACAGGCGGTAACTACGGTGTAGAAAACTACGATAGCTATATTAACCATACTTTGACCTATGACGGTAGCTATTTAACACTTTATCGTGACGGCTTAGTTGATATTAAGATTCCTTATTGGGAATTGAATGTTGATGATGTAGCTGTAGGCGGTTTTGACGGCTTGGCAGACAACGTAGTTGTTTTTGAGAGAGTATTGAATCACTATGAAATCAAAGCTCTTGTTGCCAATAAGGGCGAAGTTGTACAGCCCGACGCAGACGGCAATGTTACAGTTACAAAGACTTACGTTGACATTGACGGCACAGTAATCAAGGAAACAGAAGAAACACTTCCCGCAGGTACAGATGTTTATAACTTCGTTCCCGAGGAAACACTTACAACAGCTGATGCGATTTACGCATATGACAGCTACACAAGTGAAAACCATAACTACACAATTGTATATTGTAAGACTAAGGAATACGGCGAAAATGTCATGACAAACGGTTCCTTTGAGGATGAAAACGGTGACTTCTCTCTCGCTGGTTGGCTCAGTGCAAGTACAAATGCACAGTTTGGCAGCCCTTATTCCACAAACCACTGCTATGCAATAAATGCTACTGAAGCGATTACTAATAATACATCTCAGTCTCTTACAACAACTATTCCCGACGGAGACTGGGCGTTGGGTACACGTTGGAACGACGGCAGAGACGGATTGTGCTCCTATAAGAGATATGTGGCAGTAGAAGTAGGCAAGACATACGAAATTTCTTATATGGCTAAGCACAAGAGTGGTGCCGACGGCGGTTATATTATAACAAGCCTCGTTGCAAATGAAGGCGACGGAGAAGCCAATACAACCAATGCAGGTTACATTGGTACAGAATGGACTCGCGTTACAAGAACATTTACAGCTACAGAAGACACAGACCACGTTCTCTTCTGGTTCCGCTGGTTAGGCGATGGCAACAACACAGGTAACGGTCCTTACTGGTTCTTTGATGATTTCAGCATCCGTGAAGTAAGTGACGTTGAAGTTGTTACAGTAACAGTTGACGGTAAGGAAGTTAAGACATACGGCACACTTAACTTGGGCGAAGAAGACGGCACACTTTCCGAAAATGTAATAGGCTATCACGTTACAAGCGGAGACGAAACAAAGTTTGTTGACGCAGGTGAAATAGAGGTAGCAGACGGCGATGTTATCACAACAGCAGAAATTAACGTTTCTATGGTAACAGGTGCACAGGTGCGTTACGGTGGCGGTCTTGATGAAAACTTCAAGATAAGCACAGGCAACGGTCTCAGATTTATTGCACAGGTTGACCGTTCTTCCGTCGGTGAAGAAGTAACAGGATACGGTATGAAGATTACTGCAGAGGACAGTACTCAGAGTGTTGACATCCCCGTAACAAAGTGGCAAGATGGCGACAGTCAGTCTGTATTCACAGTAGCACTTACTGACCTTGCTGTAAGTAACTACAACCGTAGTTTCACAGCTGTTCCTTATGTAATTGTACAGTACTCAGACGGTACAACAGGCACAATTTACGGCACAGAATCTATTACAAGAAGCATCTATCAGGTAGCAGCAGGTCTTCTTAAGAATGTTGATTCCGATGAAGTTGACGGTGGTGACACTGAATACGGAACAGAAGCTTACGGCTTGTACGACGTTCTTAATGCTTATGTGAACATGGTTGGTATCCGTCTTGATATGACAGCGAATGGTACATTTACAGCTCGTACAGAGGGTAATGGTGCATATACGGGCGATATCTTCTTTGATGTTAGCGCAACAAAGGTGAGTGACACAGTTTATGAAGTTACTGTTACACCTGTTGACACATTCGCAAACAAGGTAACAATCATGAGCTACTGGAACGAATTTATAAGAATTAACAACAACCACACAAAGGTTGCAGCTAACATTTCCGATTCTGTAATCAATGAAGACGGCAGTGTAACATTTACATTTACAGTTCCTCAGAACTAAAATTACAGTTGAAAAATCCTCGCAGAATATTCTGCGAGGATTTTTTCTCTTGAATATGAAAAAATATTGTAGTACAATATTGTTATAGATTTTTATAGGAGGAGAAAAAATATGAGAAAAGTTTTGGCAATAGTGCTGGCTTTTTGCATGATTATGGCATTTGTGCCCGCTGTTAGCTTTGCGGCAGACGACACAGCTACCACAATCACGGCAAATACGACAGCATTTTTCACTCAATCGAGTGCCCTTAGTACTGTTGAGGGTAGCTCTGAGAGCGGCGGCAGCTGTGTTTTGGTTGCGTGGAACGGTTCCGACAACTGGAATGCGGCAAATTCCTTTACAGACACTGACGGTGCTGTAACAAACCAGACGGTAACAAGCGGTACAAATTTCGGTTCATCAAGACAAGCAATTGTATCTTTTGATATACCTGAGGATTTTGACCCTGACAGTGTGGCAAAGGTTACGCTTGGCTTGACTGTAAGATACATAAAGCAGGTTGATCAGGCAGGTGCACGCCTTGCTATCTACGGCAACAGCGTGGACGGCACTTGGACTACATCATCTGATAAGTCTATCTTTGGTGTTTCCGGCACAGACTCCGGTACAGGCGGCTTGCCTCTTTTAGGTCTTACAAGCCCCATTAGTATGGCAGGAAACAATCAGATTGATGAAACTGTAACTGTTTCTTCATTTGCTCTTACTGAGTATGTTAAAGAAATGGCAGCGGAGGGAAAGAGTCAGGTAACTTTCCGTATAGCTGTGCCCTACGGCGGTGTATGGATTTATAACAGCACATCAAGCTATCCTGCAACACTTAAATTTGAAGAAGGTGCCATCACTTCCGTTAACGTAAAGACCGTTTATATGGACGGCGAAACAGAAGTACAGGCAGATACAAAAACAATTCCCAACATAATTGCAGGCGATGTATATACATATACCGAAACTCCTGTATACACTACAACAATCGGCGAAGATATCTATGTGTATTCTGAAGAGGACTCCACACTTTCCGTAACAGCAAAACAAGACGGTACAAGTGAAATTGTTATCGTGTACAATAAGTACGACGATAGCCAGTCTTTCTCAGGCTACGAGGTGGACGATGAGGGTGCATGGTGCTGGTTTGCTGACCCCAGAAGTATTTCCTACAAGAATGATGAAGGCACACTTGATTTCTCCATCATCGGCTACATCGATGTTCACGGCTCAATTAAGGCTACACAGATTGACCATTTGACAAACACAGTTAACGAGGTTTTAATCCGTACAAACATCCAGCCCGATGACCACAATAACCCCACTTTCCTCGTTCTTCCCGACGAAAGAATTATTGTGTTCTATTCCCGTCATACTGACGAAAATTGTTTCTGGTACAGAGTGACTAAGGAAAAGGGCGACTTAACAACACTCGGCGAGGAAAAGTGTCTTAACACAACAGATCCCACAACATATCCTTCACCTTTCCTTATGGAAAATGACCCTGACCATATCTATCTTATGTGGAGAGGTATCGGCTGGCATCCTACAATTGCAAAGCTCAGTCTGCCCGACGAAGACGGCAATACTCAGTTTACATACGGCCCTTACCAGATGGTTAAGAGTACAGCGGCAAGACCCTACGCAAAGTATTCAAGTAACGGTGTTGACAAGCTCTATGTTACATACACACTTGGTCACCCCGACAACGAAGCTAATAACTGGGTATTCTTCAACCAGATTAATATTGAAGACATGACACTTGAAGACATCCACGGCAATACAATGACAACTATTGCCAATGGTGTATTGAATGTTAACGCTTCCAACTACTCGCAGACACATATCGTTGACGCAGTCAGCATGCGTGACTGGGTATGGCAGGTAGCAGAAGGTAACGACGGCAACCCCGTTATCGCAATGGTACGCATCAACGGAAGCAAGACAAGCCACGATTACTACTATGTAAAGTGGAACGGCACTGAGTGGGTTAAGACCTTCCTTGCAAATGGTGGCGGTCATTTCCACCAGACAGCAGGATTGGAAATGTGCTACAGTGGCGGTATGGCAATTGACCCCGACAATACAAATGTTATGTACTGCTCCGTACCTGTTGAAGGCGTTTTCGGCAAGGTGTACGAAATTATGAAGTACACAATGAGTGACGACGGCACACAGGTTATCGAAACAGAGCAGATTACAGTAAACTCCTTAAAGAACAATGTTCGTCCCTTTGTAATTCCCAATTCTGAGGGCAAGGACATCCGCCTTGTGTGGATGTACGGCGACTACTATGACTGGATTGTAAGTAATGCTTACGGTGCAAACGGCTACTGCACAGCAGTTCATGCAGAAGCGCCCATCCCCGAAAAGTATCCCGTTATTTATGACTGGGTTGCAAGCGAAACCTATAATGAAATAGGCGGTGCTTTTGTGGCAACAAAGGAAACAGCAAATGTTCTGGAAGCACAGGTTGACGGCGAATTCTCCGTTGCAACAAAAATTTACCTTGCAGGCGATTATGAAGGTACACTCCTTGACATGGGCGGTGTACAGCTTAGCATTGAAACAATGAATACTCAGTACGGTGCAACAGCTACAGGCGACAGAGCAAGAGTAGTTGTAACTGTTAACGGCACTGACTACGTTACAAGTAACGTTTACGGCACATCTGACTGCTGGAGAGCATACGGACGCGGCACAGGCGGCAACTACGGCGTTGAAAACTACCAGGGCTACGTTGACCATGTGCTTACCTTTGACGGAAGCTACTTAACACTTTACCGCGATGGCCTTGTTGACATTAAGATACCTTGCGAAGGCTTGAGTGTTGACAATGTAGCGGTTGGTGGCTTTGACGGTCAGGTGAAGCTTACTGCAGTTTATGACAAGGTTTTAAACCGAGATGAAATCAAGCTTTTAGAGTCCATGAAGCATGAAGTCGAAGTGCCCGATTACGAAGGCGAAGAAGCCATCACAAAGAAGTATGTTGACAATAAGGGCAACACCATTGCTCCCTCCGAAGAGCTTGTGCTCAACAAGGGTAGCGAGGTTTATAACTTTGTGCCCGCAGAAATGATAAAGACAGACGACTCTATCTATTCTTTAGAAGCTACAGAGCAAGAAGGTACCGTATACACAGCGATTTATAAAAAGAGCCACTCTATAGGCGAAAATCTTGTTTACAACGGTGACATGAGCGAAACTACCAAGGAAGGCAACTACACCTTTGTTACAGGCTGGATGGGCGGCTATGTGAATAATCAGCATAAGCCTCTTTCTGACCGTCCGTATCTTTCCGAGTCAGGTGCCTGGATGTCAACAACAAACGCTCACTTTATCTATAATCCTGCTTCAGAAGGCGAAGCGGCATCCGTTACAATACCTGCACTCAGCAGCATGAACTCCAATGCCGAATACCCCTGGAAGAGTGACGTAAGTGAGCCTTACATGGGCCTTGTTCTCACAAACTGGATGAAGGACGCAGCCGATGTGAATAGTTACCTTAAGGCGGAAAAGGGCAAGACCTACGTTATGAGCTTTGAAATGAAGGCAACAGAGATAAACACAGCTGAATGGGTAAATAACGTTGTTGGCTTTGATGCAGTTACTGAAAACGGCGACGCTTATGCAAATAAGATTCCCGGAACAAATGGTGACATTACAACCCTTGCAAGTGTTCTTGATACACATATAGGTCGAGCAAAGTATCTCGACACAGCTAACGAATGGGTAACAATCGAAGCTGTTGCAACAGCACTTGACGACGGTTACTTTGTATTCCAGCTTGGTTGGGCATTTGAGTGGGGACAGGTAAGTGTACGTAACTTCAAAGTACGTGAAGCAGGCACACCCATGAGCATCAGTACAACAGTAGAGGGCAACCTTCTTACAGTTACACCTGAAAACATTGACGCAGGTGTAGTGATTGCGGTATCCGTAAACAATTCGGAAAGCGTGGAAACAAAGGTTTATGACGGCGTTAACAGCTTGGAATTCACCATTCCCGAAGCTGCAGAGACTGTAGAAATCTTTGTATGGAAGTCCCTGACATCAATGCAGCCCGTTATAAAGAAAACAGTACTTAAATAAAAACATGTTTCAAGCTCGCGGAGACGTCTCCGCGAGCTTTTTGTCGCAAAAATATATGCAATTTTGTTAAAAATATATTGTATTTTTCCGCGGTTTATTATATAATGACTTAAAGGTATGTAAATTGGGAGGATTGGAATGTTTAAATCCCTTCGATACGATGTGAAAAGCATTATGGAACGTGACCCAGCGGCAAAAAGCCCGCTTACGGTTTTCTTTTTGTATTCGGGATTGCACGCGGTTCATTTTCACCGTGTTTCACATTGGCTTTATAAACATAAGAGATTTTTCCTGGCGAGACTTGTAAGTCAGTTTGCGAGACTTGTTACAGGTATTGAAATACATCCCGGTGCAACGATAGGTCGCGGCTTACTCATTGACCATGGTAGTGGCGTTGTTATAGGTGAAACTGCTATTGTAGGTGACAACTGTACAATTTATCAGGGCGTAACCTTGGGTGGTACAGGTAAAGAGCAAGGCAAGCGTCACCCTACAATCGGCAACAATGTGCTTATTGGTGCAGGCGCAAAGGTTTTAGGCTCCTTTAAAGTGGGGGATAATTCCGTAATTGCGGCAAATAGTGTTGTACTTCATGAAGTGCCTGAAAACTGTACCTGTGTAGGTGCACCTGCGCGCGTTAAAAAAATTAACGGTCAAAGAGTCGGAGATATCGACTGGGCATCAACCCCTGACCTTATCGGGCAGGAATTTGCTCGTTTGCAGGCTGAAATCGAACAGCTGAGAAGTGAACTTGAGGATTTGCAGGGAATGAGAAGGTAAAATAAATGCAGAATGCAGTAAACTGCAACCCACAACACGGGACACTCCCTACCTACAGCCAACCCACATTCTCGGATTTTCACAGGCTAAATAACAAATGAATGAATGGGAGTGTCGCTGTTCCTTATAAAAATGTTGCAGTGGTCCCAGATAAAAGTAAATTGATATAAATAAAGGTGATAACAATGAAATTATATAACACAATGACAAGAACAAAGGAAGAATTCAAGCCAGTTACAGAGGGCGAGGTTAAGATGTACTCGTGCGGTCCTACAGTTTACAATTATTTCCACTTAGGCAACGCGAGACCCTTTATCGTATTTGACTGCCTTCGTAACTTTTTTGAATACCTTGGCTATAAGGTAACATTTGTTCAGAACTTTACTGATGTTGACGACAAGCTCATCAACAAAAGTAAAGAAGAAGGTATCACAGTAAAGGAAATTGCTGACAAGTATATTAAAGAATATTTTATCGATGCAAAGGGCTTGGGTATCCGCGAGGCTACAATTCATCCCCGTGCAACAGAGAATATTGATGCTATTATTGATATTATCACAACATTGATTGAGAAAGGTCACGCATATGAGGTTGACGGCGACGTTTATTTCTCTGTTAAGAGTGATCACAATTACGGTAAGCTTTCTCATAAGCCTTTGGACGACTTGATGGAAGGCGTAAGAAAGGATTTGGAGGACGGCAAGCGTGATGCGGCTGACTTTGCTCTTTGGAAAAAGAGAAAAGACGACGAAATTGGCTGGGACAGCCCCTGGGGTATAGGTCGCCCCGGTTGGCATATTGAATGTAGTGCTATGGTTAATAAGTACCTCGGCAAAACTATTGATATCCACTCCGGTGGTGTTGACCTTGTTTTCCCTCACCATGAAAACGAAATTGCACAGAGTGAATGTGCAAACGGTTGCACATTTGCAAACTATTGGATGCACAACGGCTTTATCAAGGTAAATAACGAAAAAATGAGTAAATCTCTCAATAATTTCTTCACTGTACGTGATATTGCCGCACAGTATGATTATGAGGTTATTCGTTTCTTCATGCTTAGCGCCCACTACCGTAGCCCCATTAACTTCTCTGACGAATTAATGGATGCGGCAAAGAGCAGCTTGGAGAGAATGTATAACTGCCTTGATAATCTCAAGTTCTTAGCTTCCAGCGCACCCGACGGCGAAGTTGATGTCGAAATCAAAGAAGCAATGGATTCCTACAAGGCTAAGTTTGTTTCTGCTATGGAAGACGATTTGAATACTGCAGACGCTATAGCGGCTATTTTTGAAGCTGTAAGATATATAAACGGTAAGGAAGGCATGAATAAAGCTACTCTTAATTATGCCGAAAACTTAATTAGTGAAATCGGTGGTGTATTGGGACTTTTACAGAACCGTAAAGCAGACGATCTTGACAGCGAAATTGAAGCTTTAATCGAGGAAAGACAAGCGGCAAGAAAGGCAAAGAATTTTGCCCGCGCTGATGAAATCCGTGATTACTTAAAGGATAAGGGCATTGTGCTTGAAGATACACCCCAGGGTGTTAAATGGAGAAAAGCATGATGTTTGGTTCTGAAAAGCTGAATTACAAGGACTTTTCGCCAATAACGCTTGCATATATAGGTGACACGGTTTATGACCTTTTTGTAAGGTGCAAAATCCTGGAAAAAGGCGAGAGACCGATAAACGATATCCACCGTGATGCGATAAACACAGTAAGTGCCGCGGCACAGGCGAGAAGTGTGCATAATATTGAAGAATACCTTTCCGAAGAGGAAAAGGGAATTCTCAAATGGGGCAGAAATGCCAAAAGCGGTCACGTTCCCAAAAACGCGGACGCTGTTGATTACAGATGGGCAACCGGATTTGAAACGCTTACTGGGGTTTTGTACTTAAGAGGCGATATTCAAAGACTGGAAGAAATATTAAATTTAGCATATTTAAACAAGGAGGATAAAAGATGAACAAGAACGAAATTGCTCTTCACGCTTATAAAGCGAGAAAGCACGCGCTCACAGGTATCTACAATGCGCAGTCAGGTCATCCCGGCGGAAGCTTATCCATTTGCGATATCCTTTCCGTACTTTATTTTGAGGTGATGAACGTTGACCCCAAGAATCCTAAAATGGAGGACAGAGACAGATTTGTACTTTCCAAGGGTCACTGTGCACCCGCACTTTACGCAATCTTGGCAGAAAAAGGATTTTTCCCCGTTGAAGACGTACATACACTCCGTAGAACAGACAGCTATATTCAGGGTCATCCCGATATGAAGGGCATCCCCGGTGTAGATATGTCTACAGGTTCTCTCGGTCAGGGTATCAGTGCCGCTAACGGTATGGCTCTTGCAGGCAAACTCTCCGACAAGGACTACCGTGTTTACACAATCCTTGGCGACGGTGAACTTGAAGAAGGTCAGGTTTGGGAAGCTGCTATGTTTGCCGCTCACTACAAGCTTGACAATCTTACAGCATTTGTTGACTACAACGGTTTACAGATCGACGGTAAGATTACAGACGTTATGAACAGTGAACCTATCGATGACAAGTTCCGTGCTTTCGGCTGGAATGTTATCGTTATCGATGCTCATTCTTACGATGCTATCTATGATGCAATCGAAGAAGCTAAGGCTACAAAGGGCAAGCCCACAATGATTCTTGCTAAGAGTGTTAAGGGTAAGGGCGTTTCCTTCATGGAAGGTAATCCCGCTTGGCACGGTGCTGCTCCCAATCAGGAACAGTTTGAACAGGCTATCGCAGAACTTGATGCTACAATCAAGGGTCTCGAAGCATAAGAAAGGAGAGGTTATAAATGGCAGATAAGAAAGCTACAAGAGAAAGCTATGGTCTCGCTCTTGCTGAACTTGGCGAAAAGTATGACATTTTGGTAATGGATGCCGACCTTTCCAAGTCCACAAAGACAGACACTTTTAAGAAAAAGTTCCCCGAAAGATTTATTAATACAGGTATTGCAGAAGGCAACATGATTGCTACAGCTGCAGGTATCGCTTCCACAGGTAGAGTTGTATTTGCATCTAGTTTTGCAATGTTTGCAGCAGGCAGAGCTTTTGAACAGATTAGAAACAGTGTTGCTTATCCCAACTTAAACGTTAAGATTGGTGCTACACACGCTGGTATTTCTGTTGGTGAAGACGGTGCCAGCCATCAGTGCTTGGAAGATATCGGTATCATGCGTACAATCCCCAACATGGTTATCATTAACCCTGCTGACCATTGGGAAGCTATGAAGGCTGTTGAAGCAGCAGTTAAGTACAACGGTCCCGTATACCTCAGATTTGGTCGTCTTGCAGTTCCCATGATGTTCGATGAAAACTACGAGTTTGAAATCGGCAAGGGTGTTACACTTAAGGACGGCGTTGACGCAACAATCATTGCTACAGGTCTTATGGTTCCCGAAGCTGTTGAAGCGGCTAAGATGTTAGAGGCAGAAGGTCTTAATGTTGGTGTTATTAACATTCACACAATTAAGCCTATTGATAAGGATATTATCAAGGCTGCAGCTGAAAAGACAGGCGCTATCGTTACAGCTGAAGAGCATAACGTTATCGGCGGTCTTGGCAGTGCTGTTGCAGAAGTACTCTGCGAAACATGCCCCTGTCCTCTTCTTCGTGTTGGTACACAGGATGTGTTTGGTAGAAGCGGTAAGCCTGCAGAGCTTCTTGAAATGTACGGCTTGACAGCAAAGAACATTGCAGAAAACGTAAAGAAGGCTATTGCCCTCAAGAAATAAAATTAAAAGGTGGTGCACAAGCACCACCTTTTATGTTTTTACTTTATAGGAAATTTCGCATTTCCTATAAAGTAAAAATAAATTTTGATTTTATTGCCGTGCGAGAATTTCCTCGCAAGACTCGGAAAACGCACATGGCGTAACAAAGTGTTTTCTCCTCTATAGTATTTAGTTGCAACTATCGCCAGAGAGTGTCGGAGACACTTTGTTATCTGTAATTTTCCGTATATTTGTATTTAGTATAAAGGCTGTAATGCTTTGGTCACCTTTTCCAAAACCTGAATAATTGTTTTTTGGTCTGCATTCGGATTACTGAGGCTGGCATTATAAGCACCGTGGATGCAGTAAGAAAGCAAAATATTCATTTCCGCATTATTCTCAGCTTCAGGATACTTTGCAAAAATCATTTTTTTGATGATTGCCTCTAAATGAATTGCAAGATGTGTTTGGCTCTTGCCCGAAAATATAAGCTTAAGTTGAGGCATATATCTTGCGAAAGCCAAAGTAACTTCCTTGGTAAAGACTTCCGGATTTGAAAAATTGTAATCCAAATCTTTCGGAATACTTGAAATAATTTCGAGAACTATTTCATATTCTACTGCATCAGATAATGCGTAAATATCTTCATAGTGCGAATAAAAAGTGGATTTGTTAATATACGCAAGCTCGCATAATTCCTTAACTGTAATCTTTTCCAAAGATTTTTTTCTGCGAAGTTCCATAAATGCGTTCTTAATAGCATACTTCGTTTTTTCAACTCGTTTATCCATAAAGCCTCCATAAAAAACCAACGATTTTTCTTAAAAGTTGGATATCCAACATATGTGTTATATTGTTGGTAGACAATTTTCATATATTTTCTTATTATATTATAAACAGATAATCAACGGATGTCTACTATTTTTTTGAATTATCAGTTATAAAGACAGCTTATTAGGAGGAAAGACAAATGGCGTGGTATGATGAGGCAATTTTTTATCATATTTATCCCTTGGGGCTTACAGGAGCGCCAAAACAAAATTCTTATGGAGAACCTGTGCACAGGTTGAACACGTTACTTCCGTGGATTTCTCATATTAAACAGATTGGATGTAACGCAATTTACATCGGACCCTTGTTTGAATCTGTGGGACACGGCTACGAGACAACCGATTATAAGAAATTAGACACCAGGCTTGGAACAAATGAAGATTTGACTAATTTTGTGGCAGAGTGTCACGCGCAGGGAATCAGAGTAATATTCGACGGAGTATTCAATCATACGGGTCGTGATTTCTTTGCATTTAAGGATATTAAACAAAACAGAGAACGTTCACAATATAAAGACTGGTACTGCAATGTGAATTTTTGGGGGAATAATTCTTTCAATGACGGATTTTCCTATGAAAATTGGGGTGGTTATGACCTTTTGGCTAAACTTAACCAGCATAATAGTGCTGTAAAGGATTATATATGTGATGTAATTCGTTTTTGGGTAAGTGAATTTGATATTGACGGTATTCGTTTGGATGCTGCGGATGTTATGGATTTTGAATATATGAAAGCACTTCGGGTTGTGGCAAATGAAGTAAAACCCGACTTCTGGCTTATGGGTGAAGTAATTCACGGAAATTATTCCCGTTGGGCAAATAACGAAACTCTTCATTCCGTAACAAACTACATGCTTCATAAAGCATTGTATTCAGGTCACAATGACCATAATTATTTTGAAGTGGCTCATACCATTAAATATGTCAATGATATGATTGGTAACAAATTGAATCTCTATACATTTGTAGACAATCACGACGTGGAACGTATTTATACTAAACTCAATAACAAAGCACATTTTCTGCCTGTGCATATAATGCTTTATACTCTGCCGGGCATTCCGTCACTGTATTATGGCTCCGAATTTGGCATTGAGGGGCGCAAGGAACGTTCTTCTGACGATTCTTTAAGACCTGCGTTAAATTATGAAGATTATAAGGATGCAATAAAAACAAATCCCTGTACAAAGATTATTGCCGCTTTAGGTAAGATTCGTCATAATACTCCTGCATTGTGCTATGGTGAATATAAGGAATTGTTGTTGCAGACTACACATTTTGCATATGCGAGAGTTTTGGACGGCAAATCAGTAATTACAACAGTAAATAACTCAGATGCTGATATAGTTATGAATTTGCCGGTGGGAAATTCCGCAAAATATGTTGGTGCATTGACGGGCGAAAAAGTTTTGGTAAACGGCGGACATATCCGAGTAAATATAGGGGCAAACTCCGGTGAAATCTGGATTCCCGCAGAAATAGCCGATGAAAGCTTTGCACCGATATTGTTGCCGAAAATTGAAAAAGTAACAAAACCTACAGTGAAGGCAGAGGAACAAAAGAATGAAACTCCTGTGCCGGAAAAACAGGTAAAACCGGAATCAAAGAAGGAAGAAGTGACCGTTGAAACAAAAACTGAAAAAATTGCAACAGACCCAAATAAACCCTATGAAGATATGACAGTAGAAGAATTACAGGAGAAAATTCTCGAAAAAATGAGGAAAAACGGTCCCTTAACAGATTATATGATTCAGACAGTTCGCCAAAATACGCATCACGGCTCTTTGGTAACATGGGTAAAGAGTTTTGTGTAAATTAAAAAATATAAAATAAACGGTTTACAAAAGTATTCGCCCCTTATTGGCTCAATGAGGTCTGTCCCCATTGAGCCAAAAGTGTTAATCTGTTAAAAAAATATTGCAATAGTGTTTGATTTATGCTATAATTAATCCAATAATAAGACATAAAAGGGTTGACATAAATGTTTGCAGAGAGCAAAATTTTCACCGACAGTCAGACAGTCAGACAGACAGACAGACAGATAACTGACGCTGTCATTTTTGCGTACAATAAATATCTAAAATTATAAACCGTTTGAATAATAGGGATAAGTGTCCCCAAAATTCGAGCGGTTTTTTAT
>JAFUJZ010000030.1 GCA_017467965.1 Clostridia bacterium | reverse complement strand
TTTCGCCTATGGGTCCCTGAGGACCAGTGGGGCCTGCAGGTCCTGTTTCTCCTATAGGTCCTTGGGGGCCAGCGGGGCCTGTTTCGCCTATGGGTCCCTGAGGACCGGTGGGGCCTGCAGGTCCTGTTTCTCCTATAGGACCCTGGGGACCGGTGGGGCCTGTTTCGCCTATGGGTCCCTGAGGACCAGTGGGGCCTGCAGGTCCTGTTTCTCCTATAGGTCCTTGAGGGCCGACGGGACCGACAGGGCCTGTTTCGCCTATGGGACCTTGGGGGCCGGCGGGACCTGTTTCACCTATAGGACCTTGAGGTCCGGCGGGACCGACAGGACCTGTTTCACCTATAGGTCCTTGGGGGCCGACGGGACCTGTTTCACCTATAGGACCCCGAGGACCAGCGGGGCCTTGGGGTCCTCTGGGACCGGGAGGTCCCGGAGGGCATTTCGGACAAGAACAATCATCTTTTTTATCGCAGCAACTGCTCGACAGATGATTATCTTTATTACAACCACTATTATTTTTGAAAAAATTTATTCTATCCATTATAACCTCCTGTATAAATTACAATCAAATTATTATGATTGCATTACATAATATGATTTTTTTCTACAAAAGGTCACAATATCAAATAATAGTACAGTTACACACCCGGTATCTCGGCTTTTGCCTTCTTAAGCTTCAACCCCTGTCTGGTTCAAAAAAAACAGACACCACCCTTTGGGTAGTGTCTGTTTTTTTGGTGCGGATGACAGGGGGCATATTGCTTCGCAATCTGCACTGCTCATCAGCACTCCGCTTGGCACGGAGCTGCTTCTTCGCACCACTCGGCTACAAAACAATTCACCGGATTGTTTTGCTTTACGCCTCGTGCCTTCTTAAGCTTCAACCCCTGTCTGGTTCAAAAAAACAGACACCACCCTTTGGGTAGTGTCTGTTTTTTTGGTGCGGATGACAGGGGTTGAACCTGCACGTCAGAGACACAAGAACCTAAATCTTGCACGTCTGCCAATTCCGCCACATCCGCATTTGTTATAAAAATATAATCTTTATTTCTCACATATTACTACAGGGCATCCGTGCGCACGTCGTCCCGTTTGTGGTTCCCGACATCAACTTCCCTTTCGGTCGTTGCTTGCCGACCACGGCACAGCCCTACACCCTCGCTCAATCGTCCGCAGGACGCGGCTCGGGTTCGGTTCCTATTCCGCCACATCCACATACCTTTAAAAGCGGAAAATGGAAAGTTGAAAATTTATTTAACTTCCCATTTTCCTCTTTCAAAATTCGATCATTTATTCAAATAATCTTTGAATACTACTTCCAAGAGTTCGTCACGTTCAAAACGCGTAATCATACCTCTCGCGCCCTTATGGCTTGTTATATAAGTCGGGTCGCCTGACATGATATATCCAACCATTTGGCTGATAGGATTATAACCCTTCTCCACCAATGCCGCATGAACATGTGCGAGTATTTCTTTTATTTCATCATCTCTGTCGTTGCCCAGTTCAATTTTTGTTGTAAAGCTTGTCAAAGTAATCAACCCTTTCTGATATTTTTATTTTTTAAGGAAATCTTCCAGATATTTATCTTTACGCATTGCCGCACGTCTTGCTTCGGCTTCGACCTGCTTTTGCTGTCTGCGTGCCAATGCGCGCTGTTTTTTCCTCTTGTTATAATTATACTGTCTTATTATAACCAAAGCTACAAAAAACAGTACAAACGGCATATATAACCATGGTGATGTAAGTATGCTTATTATAACATTAAATATGTGCTTTATGGGATCACGTGCGTAATCTTTTGTTGCAACAAGTGGCACTTTACCTACCGATACGGAATCTACAAAATATTCCATTTCGCCCAAAACTTCGCCTTTTTTGATAGGTGCTTCAACCTCGTTCTTGTAGAGTGTGGCTTTTCGTGTTACCTCACCTAACTTTTTGTCATTAGGCAAAAGCTGCGAAATATCCGCACCGGCTTCTAAAAGCACATGGTCGTCATCGCCCTTTGCGCTTTTAATTTTAACCTCGCTTATAACCTCGCCCTTCTGAACAACGGGTTTTCTCACATAGCTCGAAAAACCATATTCAAACAGGTTTCGGCTGTCCACAAAATCCATTTGTTCGCCGTCTATAATATCTGCACCGAGAGCTACACATATCAGATTAATTCCGTTTTTGGATGCACTCGATACAAGGCAACGTTTTGCAGGATTTGTAAAGCCTGTTTTGATACCTGTTGCATACTCGTAAAAATACTTTGAGGAACGCTTCTTTGACACAAGATGATTGGTGTTAAGAAGCCTTCTTTCTTCGGGATATTTCTCGGTCGCACCGATTATGTACACATCTGTTGCTACGATTTCACGGAAGGTAGCGTTCTTCATCACTGTGCGGGCAAGGAGCGCCATATCGGAAGCTGTTGTATAATGCAGCTCGTCATGTGCACCGCTTGCGTTCATGTAGTTGGTATTTTTCATACCAAGTTCTAATGCACGCTTGTTCATGAGCTTTACAAATTCATCAACGCTACCCGATATCCTCTCGCCCAATACATTTGCGGCGTCACCTGCACTCGGAAGCATCAGTGCATATAAAAGCTGACGCACTGTGAGCTGTTCACCGTTTAAAATACCGATATTTGTGTGCCCCGGAGGAAGTAACCCCAAGGCTGAATTATTTGCTGTTACAACCTCGTCAAGTTCAAGGTTTTCCAGTGCCAGTAATGCAACCATTATTTTTGTAGTACTTGCAGGATACATTCTTGCGTTTTCGTTTTTACCGTACAAGACTTCACCTGTATCTGCATCTATCAAGAGCAGTGCCGCCGTGCTTGTTTCGGGGGGAGTTGCGGCTGACACACACAATGATGAAAACATCATCACAATTGCCCCGATTAATGCTATTATTTTAACCCATTTACAATTCATCAGGTTTTTTCCATGACCTTTCTACCCACATAGTCTCCGTGAGCTTTACCGTGGGCAGTTAAAGCTCGCTATATCAGTTTACGTACGTCAACGGGTCTGTGGTTGAACCGTTAATGCGCACTTCAAAATGCAAGTGATTGCCTGTAGATACTCCTGTAGAGCCTACCTTTGCAATAGTTTCGCCCTTTTGCACCTTATCGCCTACTTCAACCAAAAGCGAGCTGCAATGTGCGTACAAGGTTGTAATGCCGCTACCGTGGCTTACAACAACGTATTTGCCGTAGCCCGAGCCGTATGTTGCGGTAATAACTGTCCCTGACTCTGCCGCTACAATATCGTTACCATAGCCTGCACCTATATCAATACCTGCATGGAATTTTCTTGTTTTATACACAGGATGTATTCTGTAACCGTAATAGGACGTAATACGTCTGCTTGACGGGCAGGGCCACTGGAACTGACCGTTACCTGTATATTTTGTTCCGCCACCCTTTTTAGCTTCTTCTGCCGCAAGTCTTTCAAGCTCACGCTGAATTTTCTTTTCGTCAGCCTCTGCTTTTTCATAAGCCTTTTTGTACTCTTCCTCGTTCGCCATAAGCTGGTCAAGCAAAAGCTGTTTTGCTTCAAGACGGTATCCGAGCTCTTCACGCAATGCTTCAAGCTCTATTTCTCTGTTTTCGAGATTTGTCTTTTCAAGTGCGAGAGCTTCCTTGGCAAGTCGGATTTCCTCACGTGCCGCAGCAAGAGAGGCAAGCATGCGCCTGTCATATTCAACAACCTCGCGTATCATTTCAACACGTGAGAGAAGGTCACTGAAGCTGGACGAGCCAAGCAATACTTCTATATATGATGTTGTGCCGTCTTCATACATTGTGCGTGCGCGCAGTTTGAACTCCTCATCATAAATCTGACAGTTTTCTTCTGCAACGATAAGCTCCTGCTCTTTAATCGCAAGGTCTACCTTTGCCTGCGCGATTGCGTTTTCTGTTGCAACAAGCTCGTTTTCGGCACGGTTGATTTCAGCATCTATGCTGAGAACCTCCTCTGCCACATTTGCTCTGTTCTTTTTGACCGTTTCAAGCTGTTTTTTTGCTTCTTCGGTTTTCTTTTTAGCCTCGGCAACATCACTTTCAAGCTGGCTCTTTGTAGCCGCCTGTGTGGTATTAACCTGCACAAAAATCGGATACAACAAACCAAACAACAACGCTATAACAACAATGATGGCACATATTGCAACGCCGGTGCGTTTTCTTCTTTCGAATTTACTTTCTGTGTGCTTCATCTTTATACAGCCTTTCGCCTTATCATACCTTAAGATGCTTCGACAGAGCAATAGCACTGCCCACAGCACCCATTATAACACCAAAAACCAAGGTTGTTCCCAACATAAAGGGGAAAATCGTTCCAAACGGAATAAGTGTAAAAATATCAAGAAAGTCCTTCATGAACTTAATTGCATAATTATATCCCACGCTCACGATAACCAAGGATATAACACCGCCAATAACACCTGTCAGTATGCCTTCGAGAACGAACGGTCTTCTGACAAAGCCCGCCGTAGCGCCGACATATTTCATAATATGTATCTCGTCTTTTCTGGCTTCAACACTGAGCTTTATAGTGTTTGCGATAATAAATACCGCTACAAAAAGCAAAATAAGCATAGCTATAAAGCTTGCATTTTTGATAGTATCGGTTACGCTGATAATCCTGTCCACAACGTCCTGTCTGTTTGAAACCTTTGCAATGTACTGTACATTTGCAAGTTGCGCAGCGAGCTCTTTGGACTTAGTGATATCGTGCATGTCGATTTTTACACTGCTGCGGAGAAATTCTTCACCCTCCACACCGTCAAACGCACTTGCACTTGTGCCAAGATACTCACGGTACTCACGCATTGCATCAGCCTTTGACACAAATGTGCACTTTTTAATATTCGGGAATTTTTCTTTATTATTGAGAGCGTTTACGACTGCCTGTTCCTGCTCTGCTGTTGCTTCAAACTCTATAAAAGCCTGAATTTGGCACTGATTACGAATCTGATTACCAATCTGGTTGATATTTGCACTCAGAAGCATAAACACACCAAAAAGTAGCAAACAGCTTGTAACCGTAATAATCGCCGTAACGGTCATTTCACCGTTTCGCTTCATACCAAGCAGTGCATTTTTTAAAAAGTAAAACTGTCTTCTAATTTTCAAGGGTGTACACTCCCTTCTTGTCGTCACGCACAAGCACGCCACGGTCAAGCTCAATAACGCGCTTGTTCATATCGTTAACAATTTTTTCGGAGTGCGTTACCATAAGTATGGTAGTGCCCTGACGGTTAATCTCTTCAAAAAGCTCCATAATTGAAGAAGCTGTTACATTGTCAAGGTTACCTGTAGGCTCGTCCGCAATAATAAGCGAAGGCTTATTTACAAGAGCACGTGCAATACCAACTCTCTGCTGTTCTCCGCCAGAGAGAGATGAGGGGTATTCCCTTGTTTTCTGGCTGAGACCTACAAGCCTGAGAATATTGGGCACTTCTGCTCTGATTTCCTTTTTTGATGCACCCACAATTTCCATTGCCAATGCAACGTTTTCATAAACAGTCTTGTCCCTGAGTAATCTGAAATCCTGGAACACTACGCCAAGCTTTCTTCTATGGTAGGGAATTTTTCTGTTCTTAAGAGCATTTATTTTTACGCCTTCCATGTAAACATCGCCCGAAAAAGGCTTTATTTCCGCAGTAAGCAGCTTTATTGCAGAACTCTTGCCCGCACCAGTCTTACCAACAAGGAATACGAATTCGCCCTTATCTATATGAAACGACACTTTGTCAAGTCCAGTGACGTTATTTTTATAAACGACCGTAACGTTATCAAAATCTATCATACGGCATCCTTTCTTTCAGATTTTTTAAAATCTGCTCTGTGAATTATTAAGATATTTCTTTACCATCATTGCAACCTTAAAAACGATTGCATGGTCAAGTATACGCAAATCAAGACCTGTAAGCTTCTGTACTTTATCAAGACGATACACAAGTGTATTTCTATGTACATAAAGCTGACGGGAGGTTTCCGACACATTGAGGTTGTTTTCAAAGAATTTCTGTATTGTGAGAAGAGTTTCACGGTCCAGAGAATCTATAGAACCTGTCTTGAAAACTTCGGAAAGGAAAAGCTCACAAAGTGTTGTAGGCAACTGATATATAAGTCTTCCGATGCCGAGGTTTTCGTAATTAATAACATTCTTTTCCTCGTCAAATGCCTTGCCTACTTCAATTGCAATCTGTGCTTCCTTATAGCTCTTTGCAAGCTCTCTCACACCTGTTGCAACAGTACCTATACCTACCGTTACCGTGATAAGTGCTTCGCTCTGCAGATTGTCAATAATTGTTTTTGCAATCTTGTCAAGCTTTTCGGTTTCGATATTGGCATCAACCTCTTTTACAAGCACAATATTTTCGCTGTCAACTGTTACCACAAAGTCGCGGTCTGTATCGGGGAACAAGCCCTCAACAATTTCGCGCACATTAACCTCATCTGCAGAAAGGTTTTCCTTTGCAATATTAAAAACAACTCTCTTTGCGTCATGAGAAATGTTGAGCTCACGAGCCTTTGCGTATATATCTCCGGGAAGAATATTATCTAAGATAATATTTTTTATAAAATTGCCTCTGTCGTATTTTTCATCATAAAGCACCTTAACATTGCTCACGGAAACGCCCAGTACCTTACAGCACTTTAACGCCTCGTCATCCTCGCCCGAAGCAAATGTGATAAAATCTGTCTTGCCTTTTCCGAACGACACAAAGGTACATCCGGCAAAATGGTAAATCGCACCTGATTCCGAGCATTTTTCCAAAATACTCTCAACGGATGCGTCAATCTCCTTAGGGCTGTTAGGTGAGATGATGAAGCCTGTCTCATCAATAACGCCGATTTTTCTTTCAAAGACATCTCTGAACTGGTAAACAAGTGTTCTAATGTAATTATTAGGCATATTTTTCCTCTCCGTCCTTATAGTTTCAGCGTATTTTACATATCTTTATTAATTGTATCATTTTTTTTGTGTTTTTTCAACACAATTCATAAAAATTTTAAAATTTTTCGTTCACTTGTTGTCACTTTGCCGACAGGGGTCATATATTGTAATGAAACACATCGCACGAAGGTATTTTATGCCTTTGCCTGCCACAGCAAGTGCGTATGATATTTGTGGAAGAAAGGCTACGTGAATTCATATGCTTGCAACGGTAGCATCTGTAAGCAGTGCCGACAGAATCAAACGGCATATCGGAACAAATTTTTCTGTTCCGTCCAAAATAATCCAGACCCCTGCCGCTCTCTCAAAGGACGGGTGCGGTTACAGCATTCGATTTGACGATGCTCACAAATCCGTTGTTGTCCGTGCGGCTACAGCTCTCAAAATAAACATCCGTGCCTTTTACCGCGAGGAAAACACCCCCTCCGGCACAAGGTATATAAAGGATTGATTTTTCATACGCCATATCTGCCCGCGATAGTGCGTATAGTAAACTATGTGGGCAGAAAGGCAGTAATATGATATATCTTGACAACGCCGCAACAAGCTACCCCAAACCCGACACGGTCATAAAAGCAGTATCCGATTATATGACCTCCTGCGGTGCCAGCCCGGGCCGCGGAGGCTATGATTCCGCTATTTTTGCTTCCACTCTGCAAAACGAGTGTCAGGAGGAGTTAGCTGCTCTTTTTTCTATTCCCAATCCCGAAAGAATAGTTTTTACAAAAAATGCAACTGAGGCTATCAATACGGCTATTTTCGGCATTTTAAAGCCCGGCGATGAGCTGATAGTTTCCTCCATGGAGCATAACGCCGTAATGCGTGCCGCCCATGAAGCTGCCCGTCGCGGAGCCGTGCTGAAAATTGCCACGGCATCTCCTTTGGGGAAAGTATCACCCGACAAAATTGAAAAGCTGATAGGCGATAAAACGCGTCTTATTGTACTTATTCACGCATCAAACGTAACCGGTACAATAAACGATATATACTCCGTGCAGGAGATTGCCACTCGCCACAATTGCCTTGCACTTTTTGACGTTTCACAAAGTGCAGGTATTATTCCGATTGATGCCTCAAAGCTTGATATGATAGCCTTCCCGGGACACAAAGGCCTTTTAGGTCCCACAGGCACAGGAGCACTATATATCCGTGAGGGTATCAGTGTATCTCCGCTTCTTTACGGAGGCACAGGCAGCTTGTCCGAATCGGTCCGTATGCCCGATATTTTCCCCGACCGTTTTCATGCAGGTACTGTTAACATTTCCGGCATTGCAGGGCTTTTGGAAGGCGTGCGTTTTGTAAGACGCGAAAACGTTTTCGAAAAAGAAAAGGAAATCACCGATTATCTTTTCACGGCACTTTCCGAAATTAAAGCATTAACTATCCCCGGCGAAAAAGACCGTGTTGGTGTGATAAGCATATGCGCCAAAGGGTTTGACCCTGTTACACTGTCCGAAAAGCTCAATCTTGATAACATATGTACCCGTGCAGGATTGCACTGTGCTCCAATGGCACACCGCACTATAGGCACAATAGCAAGCGGTACGCTTCGGTTTTCACCGGGATTTTTTACCGAAAAATCCCAGATTGATGCTGCCGTAAGTTCTTTTAAAAAAATATTGGGAAAATAAAAAAAGCACTTTATTTTACATCTCAACTATAGTATAATAAAATTAGTATATTATGAAGTTGAGGTGTTAATAAAGTGTTTGACAGCTTTTTTGACTATATTGTCGATTTCTTCACGCTACTGCGTGTTGAGGACGTCATTGACGTGGCCATTGTCGCAGTGGTGTTCTATTATCTTTCAAACCTTATCCGCGAAGTACGAGTATGGCAGATTTTAAAAGGTGTTATTTTCTTTATTATTGCCACATGGATAAGCGGGCTAATGCAGCTTAATGCCATCAACTTTATTTTGCGAAATACAATGCAGGTTGGTATTTTGGCGCTGGTCATTCTCTTCCAGCCGGAGCTGAGACGCATACTTGAAAAAATCGGCAGAACCAATTTTGAATCTTTGTTCCGCGATGACAGTGTTGACTATGTTAAGACCGCATCCGAAATCACAAAAGCAGCGTGTGCACTGTCCCGCGCAAGACTTGGCGCACTCATCGTTGTTGAAGGCAACACAGGCCTCGGTGATATTTTTGGTACAGGCACCGAAATCAATGCCAAGGTAACGTCGGATTTACTTATTACGATTTTCTTTGACAAAACACCTCTTCATGACGGTGCCGTTGTTATTCATGACAACACAATCCGCTACGCAGCATGCGTGCTTCCCCTCACCCGTGATGAATCCTTGAGCCGTGAGCTAGGTACACGTCACCGCGCAGCTATCGGTTTATCTGAAAACTGTGATGCGTCCGTAATCGTAGTTTCGGAAGAGACAGGCATTATCAGCGTTGCACAGAACGGCAAGCTTACGCGTAATTATTCCGAGCCTATGCTCCTTGAAGCCGTAACCAATATTCTCCGCGGAGATGTGGGCGACGAGACCAAGAAGCGTCCAATACATAAATGGAAGGAGATTATCAATGCTAAAAAAGTATCTAAATCTGAATAAAAAAGCTATCTCTCTTCTTTTGTGTATAGTATCGGCATTTGCTTTGTGGGTTTATGTATCATACGTTGAAAACCCCGAAATGACACGTTCTGTCAAGCATATTCCGATTACAATTGAAGGTGAAGCAGAGCTCAACCGAAACGGTATAGCCATAAAGTCCCTTTCGGACGAGGATTTGAATCTTACTATCAACTCAAAGCGCAGTAATTTCAGACATCTCTCCGCTGACTCCATTACAGCTATAATTGACGTTTCCTCCCTTTCTTCAATAGGCAATCATAAGCTCAATGTTTCGATATCGTTTCCCCCTTCCACAACAGGCGTTTCGATAACAAATAAAAATGTTACCGTTGACGTTGAACTCGAAAAGTTTGTTACGGAAGATTTTAAGGTTATGCCCCGCTTGTCGGGCAATGCTCCTGCAGGCTACAGTATTCATGAAATGTCAATCGGCACCGATGACAATATTGTACATGTTTCAGGCGGCGAAAGTGCTATCAAACGCATTTCAAAGGTTACAACATCTACGGTTGATATTTCCGATATCACAACTGACTTTACAAAGCCCGTATCCCTTAGGGCACTTGATTCCGACGGTGACACTATCGATAACATCAGCTTCAGCATCGAAAGTCCCGTTACTGCTGAATTCACAGTTTACCGTACCGAATCTTTCCCTGTTGAACTCAATATTTACCGCGATTCTCCCGATGTTGAAACAGAGTGCACTACAGATACTGTGGATATCATTGGCCCCGCAGAAGAAATCGAATTATGGCTTGAAGAAGGCAAAAAGATTCTTACGCATCCAATTGACGAGTATACATATCGTGATACGGACTATGCAAACATCCCCCTCCAGCCTCTTCCTGAAAATTTTGAATACAAGGACAAAACCTCCAAAGAAGTAAAGGTCGATTTTACACACACATCCCCCTCTCCCAACGTTGAGAGATAATTAATCAATGAATTTTTATCGGAAAGGTTATGTTGAATATCATGACACAGGAACTTTTAAAAAACAATCCTTTAAAAACACGTGAAGATGTAAAAAAAGCTGTCCGCGATATATGCGAGCCTTTAAAGCCTCACTTTTCGCCCAAGAAAGCTTTTCTCAGCCTTGGCGCCACAAGTGCCGCATACCCCGACGAAACATCAATGATTGAGGCTTTTTCCCGTCCTCTGTGGGCACTTGCGCCTCTTTTTACCGACGGAGGCGACGACGATTGGGCACAGATTTACCGAGAAGGCTTTATCGCAGGTACAGACCCCGAATCGGACGAATACTGGGGCGAAGCCGGTCATTATGACCAGAAGCTTGTTGAAATGGCTGCAATGGGTCTTGCGCTTATACTTGCGCCCGAAAAAATTTGGGAGCCTCTTTCCGATAAAGAAAAGGACAATCTCTACAACTGGCTCGATCTTGTAAATTATCGCAAAGCGTGGGAATGTAACTGGGTTCTCTTTGCGGTTATGGTTAACTTGGGCTTTAAGCGTGTAGGTCGTCCTTATAATGCCGAAGTTGTTCGTACAGCCTTTGACACTGTTGAAAAGTTTTATCTTGGTGACGGCTGGTATCAGGACGGCGTAAATGCACATACTGACTATTATCTCCCCTTTGCTATTTATTTTTACTCACTCGTTTATGCCAAGGAAATGGAAAACGAAGACGTAGCTTTCTGCACAGAAATTAAGAACCGTGCAAAACGCTTTGCCGAACATTTCATATATTGGTTTTCACCCGACGGCAGTGCAATTCCCCACGGCAGAAGCATGACATACCGCTTTGCACAGTGTGCTTTCTGGTCTGCATATGCTTATGCCGAGATTGACGGCTTTGAGCCCGGTGTTGTAAAGGGCATCATCCTCCGTCATCTCCGCAGCTGGTTCTCTCGTCCCATTTTTGACAAAGCAGGTATTCTCACAATAGGTCACGGTTATCCGTCACTTATTATGACCGAAGGCTACAACGCCCCCGGTTCACCCTATTGGGCGTTAAAGAGCTTCCTTATCCTTGCTTTACCTGAAAATCATCCTTTCTGGACAGCGGAAGAGCTTCCTCTTCCCGAGCTTGAAAAAGTACACTCAATGCCGCTTGCGCATCTTATTGCAGCACGTGACGGCAACCATGCAGTGCTTTTCAATGCAGGCTATCCTTACACAAACACTCACACCCACTGTGGTGCAAAATATGAAAAATTTGCATATTCAAATCTTCATGGTTTCTCAACACCCAAGGCTGAATGGGGGCTTGGACAGGGTGCTTTCGACTCGGCTCTTGCAGTAAGTGAAAGAGACAACTCCTATCGTGTAAAACGCCTTTGCGACGAATATAAGGTGTATGACGAATATATCTACACAAAATGGTCTCCATGGAAAGACGTTACAATCGAAAGCTACGTTATAGCAGCACTCCCCTGGAGTGTGCGTATTCACAAAATCGTAACCACTCGTGATATTGACGCAGCTGACGGTGGCTTTAGCTTTAACCGTTCACTTCCCACCGAATGGAAGCGTGACGAAAAGAGTGCCTACGGTGTACAGGACGGTGTCGTTACAGGTGTATGTGCATTGACAGATAACGGCAAGTGTGACATTATCGGTACCGAATCTAACACAAACCTGCTCTTCTCCCGCGCGGCAATCCCCACAGTAAGATATACTCTTGATAAGGGTGAGCACACAATCGTAACAGGCGTTTATTCCTCCGATAAAGAAGCTACTTTCATCCCCACTTTCGAGGAAACTTCAACTGATTTCATCGTCACAATCGGAGACAAAAAATATACAATTTCTAAATAAATTTACACATAAAAGCGGAGACTAAGGCACAAGCCTCGTCTCCGTTTTCCCATATTTAAGGCGTTTTTTATTTCGCTAAAAAAAGTTGAAAAAATTTCAAAAAAAGTGTTGACAAATGGGTTTTACATGTGTATAATAACTATTGTTGTGAGTGACCACTAACAGAAACGCTGCCTTAGCTCAGCAGGCAGAGCACTTCCTTGGTAAGGAAGAGGTCGGCAGTTCGAATCTGCTAGGCAGCTCCAATATTATGGACCATTAGCTCAGTTGGTAGAGCACCTGACTCTTAATCAGGGTGTCCCGGGTTCGAGTCCCTGATGGTCCACCAAAAAGAAAAACCAATCACGAAAGTGATTGGCTTTTCTTTTTGGTTAATAATTAGGATACGAGAACTACGGCGGTTCGATAAGCGATGACCCAAGAAAGCGAGCCTTGGCGATGCTTGATTGGCTTGGCAGAGCTTATGCGAAAACAGTCCGTGATTGGCGAGCCGAAGGCGAAGACAGAACGGCTACAGTTGACCGCGTTGGAATCGAGCCCGACCGCGTCCGGCGGACGATGAAGCGAGGGCGCAGAGCTGTGCCGTGGTCAATTTTGTGTGAGCGTAGGCGAATAAACAAAATTGGGCACCGCAAACGGAAGAGCACCATTTTGACCATATGCTTAAAATCCTTCCCCCTACCTGCCCTATGATTAAAAAGTCAATGGCAGGTTTTTTGTTCCCAATTATTGACCTTATAATTTACAAATGGTATAATTATTTTACCACATATTACACTTTAATAATGAATTTGCAGGGATATTTATCAATATCTTTATTTTGTGTTATCCATTTTTGGGTATCATAAGACAGAATTGTGTTTTGTTAAAAACGCAGGCTATAATATGTTTTGTCTTGTGATATTCATATTTGGAGTGTAATGTGTGGTAGCATAAATTCTAAGCCGCGTTTTTAATGCGTGGTGGTTTATGCTGCCACGCATTTTTTAATTGCGTGAGAATTACGAAAGGAGAAAATTTTTACACAAAAACAAAAAATGTAGTAAACGTATCAACAGCTTTGCTCTCAGAGCGAAGCTGAAATCTTAAGAGACGGCAATACCTGGTCGGTTGAAGGCTGGGTTGACGCTGAAAACAGCTACGGTGCAATGCTCCGTGAGAAATATGTTGTAAAGATAACCTTTACCGGCAAAGATGTGTATAACGTTGTGTATTGTAAAATAAAAGAATAATTGACAAACAAAGCTCACGGATAATCCGTGAGCTTTTGTTTTATCTTATTTTACTTAATTACCGAAATATACATCTCTTCAATAGCATCGCCAAAGGTATGCTTATCAAAGGTGTTTGCAATCTCCTCGCTGAGCTTACTTGCATGTGTAATCCATTCGGGATTTTCCACGATAGCCTCAATGCTTTTTACAAAGTCGTCAACGTTTGTGTATGCGTAGCCGTTTTCGCCCTCGCGGATAACATCATCCAAGCAAGGATCTCTCCTGCACAAAAGCGGAAGTCCGTTTGCAGCCGCTTCCACATATGTAAGCCCCTGTGTTTCGCTTGTGGATGCACTTACAAACACGTCCCCCAGCTGATAATACTCCTGCACTTCGTCAGGCTTTACCATTCCCGTAAAGATAACCTTGTCGTCAATACCCAAATCCTTCGCCTGGTTTTCCAAATCTTCGCGGGCAGGACCGTCGCCTACTATCAAAAGCATAAGCTTTGAATTCTTTTGCAAAGCCTTTGAATAAAACTGAACAATCTCACCCAGATTTTTCTCCGTACCAAGTCTGCCAAGGTTAATCAAAACCTTGGCGTCATCGGGGATGCCGAGAGCACGTCTCTTTGCCTGTCTTTCCTCAGGAGCAATCCTCTTTTTGTGCTGTTCAAGGCTGATGCCGCTGGGAATAACGCTGATTTCGGATTTAAGCCCGTAATTGACGAGAGTATCCTCCACCTTGTGAGTAGGTGCAACAACCCTCTGCGCCCTCTTAAGGCGTTTTTTGGAGAACAGTTTTACCGCCTTTTCACCAAGGCGTCTGCTCGGGATTACATATGTAACATACTGTTCATACAGTGTGTGGTATGTATGCACAATCGGTGCGCCTGTTTTTTTGGATATACGTCTTGCAAACTGATACGTAAAAAACTCACACTGTGTATGAATAACATCGGGTCTCCATTCAACCAATTCTTTAATAAGTCTGTGGCGATATGAGAGAGGCATACGCACATTGGGATACACCGCCAAAGGCATCGAACGAATATAGTATACTTCCCCGTCACGGTGGCTGTGCACGTTTTCGGACAAGGTAAGAATCTTCACTTCATGACCTTTCTTCTTGAGTTCATCCCACAAATTTTTTACCGATGTAACCACACCGTTAGTTTCTATCGTGAACAAGTCTGTTGTAATCAGAATTTTCATATTTTTTACCTCTATACACTATATATATGGTATAAACCTCTTTAAATATATTATATATGCAACCTCCCACCTTTGCAACACTTTTTTACAATTTGTTCATATCCTCATACAAAAAGTGCCCGAATTCGCATTCGGGCACTTTCTCATTTTATAAGTTCTTCGCTAAGTTGCATTATTTCAGCGGCAACCTTTCTGCGTTGTCTTTTTGTAACAAGCTTATATACAGGATAGGATAAAAGCACACCTATGATGCCAATAACTCCAACACATATGCCCAAAATCATGGTTTCGATATCACCTATCTTTAACATATCGGCTACCCACACACCAAAATCACTCATAACCATGCTCATACCAATGCCCATAACAAGTGTACTGATTGTTCCGATAACAAGTACCCATTTAACGCCTTTTTTAAAAACACTTGCATCAAGCTTTTTAATCCTTTCAAGCTTGGTCTCCTCTTTAGGAAGATATTTATCTCTGATTCTTTTGATTTCTTTCTGTTCTTCGGGCGAATAAGTGTAAGTAAAAGTTTCATTTGTATTTTCCATAATAACGCTCCTTTTTTAGTTTACAAGCATATAATACCCGCAATATGTTTGAAAAACTATAATATTTTGTTTACGAAATGTTAATCCTATGTTTTTTCAACTCTTTGGTTGATTTTATTATCATAAATATAGCAAGCACAAGTACAAAAACGCATACAGCCGCACCTGTCAGTGCCGTCATAATTTGTCTGAAAAACTCCTGTCCTTCTTCACCGAAAGCTGTGAGCATGGCGGTTTCCAAGGTAAGCACTGATACCGTTGCCGATGCAAGCCCGATTACTTTCGTTGCACTGATTACAGGGCTTTTGTATTTGCGGTATTTTACAAGATTTATAATAGCCAGCGTAAATGCCGTAAACGTATACGCCGCCATTGCAATGGTTGTTATGTAATGGTGTCTGAAACCTCTGTTCTGCCATGTTATATAAAACACAATCACCGCCAAAGCAAGGTTTATGCAAAGAAGCACAATACCGCAAAAGCGGTATCTTTTAAGCTCTGCCGCCATATTTTCCCCGGGGATTGTACTCCTTATATCCCTGAGCAGGAAAAACCGCATCAGCACCAGACAAAAATAATACATCGCCAAAGCATAAAACCATACCGAGGCATGATATATCCCCAAAACAAGCTGAAAAACAGAATATATTGCATTCATAGCTACAGATATATAAAGCGATATTTTAACTCTTAAATGTGCATCGTTCATATACAGATTTACATATCTGTTTTCGTCCTTGAAGTCTTTAACAGTTCTGTACATTTGGGGTGCTTTTGTACATACAACTGTCAGTGCATATGCAGATAAAAAATATGCAAAATATTTGAGCATATCACTCACACCGTCACCTACAAAGGCATATATCAAAAGTGCCGTTGCTATAGGTGCAATAAATACCACAAACCATACAGGGGGAAAAATTATTTTAACCAATATCTTTTTTAGCATTTCCATTGATAAGCCTCCGCATTTTTACAGTAAATGTACTGCCACATCCCAGCTCACTCTCAACTGTTACCGAGCTGTCTGTGATATCAAGCACTCTTTTTACCAGTGCAAGCCCAAGTCCGTTCCCTGCCGTTGCATGCGATGTGTCGCCCTGATAAAATTTGTCAAACATTCTCTCGCCCACTTCACGGCTTATACCGCAGCCTGTGTCTGTCACACTTACAACTGCCCATTCATTTTCGCATATAAGCTTAAGTGATATTTTTCCGCCCTCTGGAGTAAACTTGATTGCATTTGAAAACAAATTATTCCATACAAGGCTCATTAGCTCACTGTCTGTCTCTACAAAAACATCCTCTTCAATATCGGTTTCTATTTCAAGATTTTTGTTTTCCCAAGCATTTTCAAAGCTCAAAAGACACTCACAAAGCTGTTCACCGAGATTGTACAGTCTCTTTTCTGGATAAATCTGCTGGTTTTCCAATTTATTGAGCTTTAATATGTTTGAAATAAGATTTGACAGCTTCCTTGCCGAATCACTAATCGCCTTTGCGTATTGGAGCCTTTCTTCATCGGACAAAACGGGACTTTGAAGCATTGTAGAATAGTTCTGCATAACTGCAAGAGGTGTTTTTAATTCGTGAGAAACATTTGCAATAAAGTCTGTTCTTAATGTTTCTGTGCCCGATAATTCCTCTGCCATTTTGTTAAAGCAGGAAATGATTCGGTTGAACTGATACTCTGCATCCATACCACTCACAGGCTCTATTCGCACAGAAAAGTCGCCCTGCATAATTTGTTCTGCGGCATTGATAATTCTTTTAACAGGTCGTTCAACAGTTATTTTTCGTCTGATTGCGTCGCTTATTGTGTAAAGAACACTGAGCAAAACCACATTACCAAAGGTGAACTTTGCGGCTGAGCTCAGGTTTTTACCTGTGAGCTCAACATTAAGCGTTTCGCTCATAGTGCTGACAAAAAGCATCATACAGCAGGTAATAACAAACGCTATCATAACAAAAAACACAAAGTAGTTATACACCGACTTCAAAAGTTTTTTGCAGGTAGATTTTTTCATTTCAGCACCGCCTTGTAGCCCATTCCGTGTACGGTAACTATTTCAAAATCATCACATTCTGAAAGCTTTGCTCTCAGCTTTGTCATGTACACGTCAACCGTTCTCGGACTTGACAGTGTGTCAACATCCCAGAATTCGTCCATAAGCTGAGTGCGTGTAAAAGTCTTTTTAGGGTATGATAAAAGCTTTTGCAATATATTGAACTCGCGGTTTGTGAGGGGTATTTCTTCATCGTTGAGATATGCAGTATGCTCGTCTGCATCCATAGTAAAGCTCCCCACCGTAAGCTTTCTCGAAGATGCAATTTTAGCGCGTCTCAAAAGCGCCCCTATCCTCAAAAACAGCTCATCCAAATCAATGGGCTTTACCATGTAATCATCTACACCAACTCTGTAGCCGCGCTGCTTTGCCGCAAAGTCATCTCGAGCCGTCATAAACAAAATCGGAATATCCTCATTGATTTCTCTTACTGTTTTCACAAACTCAAACCCGTCTGTACCGGGCATCATAATATCCGATATAATAATATCAAAAACCGTTGTGTACATCTCGTCGTAAGCGTCCTCAGCATTGAGGCATCCCGTTGCTTCGTAACCGCTTTTGTTAAGGAAAGTGCACACTGTACGGTTCAAATCCTTGTCATCCTCCAAAACCAATACTTTGAACATTCTAAAGCCCCCTATCGCCACTATTTTATCATATTTTAACATTAAAATGTTAACGTTTTGTTTCTGTTTTTATATTATACAACAAATTCATATAAAAGCAGAGCGGATTAAGCACTTAATCCGCTCTGCTTCTTTAATTTATACCAAGCTTGTTTTTTTCAGTATTCTGTTACTTACCGCGCCAAGTCCTACGCTAAACAGCACGCCTCCTATAAGGCACAAAATAACATTTATCATTGTAGACTCAAGCGGTGTAATTAATGAAACAGTCATAAAAAGGAGCATTCCTGCACCGAACGAACCGCAGAGGCAAAGCCATGCCTTCTGCTTTGCTGCCACGCTTACGAGTACATCTATGGCAACGAACACAAGCATAAGGAAAATCTTTGCTATCATACACATTACAATATTTTGAGTAGAGAGAGTAGCAATATCAAAGGACAATCCTGACACAGCACCGCCGAGCATCGCACCTATAAAGTAAAAAATCAGCATTAAAGCCCCATTCACAAACCCTGCAAGAGTTTTAGAAATTACATACTCACATTTTTTTGCACGGATAGTAAAAAGATTTTTTGCGTACCCGCTTCTGAAATCCTCAGATATAAAAAGGCAGATAAAAACAGCCGCAAGCATGAACATCATGTTAATGTTGCACATACTCATAACATCCATGCCGCCCATAGCCACGCCGTCCTTTGTGGGCAAAGCACCGATAGACTGCCATGCGTTTTCAGGGCCTTCTATAACGGTTTCAACGCCTGTCTGAGGGTCGACAGAAACCGAACCGTCCATCATGGTCATCATAACGGTCATAAGCACCGGTATTATTAAAGCACAGGCAATAAGAATGTAAAAAAGCCTCGATTTGAACATTCTTTTGAAATCAACCCGGAGCATACTGCAAAGGCGTTTACCAAAGCTGACTTTTTCAAGCTTTACTGTATTTTCCATATTATTTACCCTCCTTCATTAGATCGATATAATACTCCTCAAGACCTATCTTGTCCGTTGTGATTTCACTAACGCATATACCGTTTTCATAAAGATATGTTACTATTTCCTCGGGCGTAACAATATCATACACACGAATATATCCCGCTTCGTCCTCTTCCACGCGGGAGAATTTACAGCCAAGCAGCATTTTTGTTCTGCTCATTTCCCCACTTTTAAGAGCAACATAAGTACGACAGCTTGCATCAAGCTCGTCTGCGGTCATTTCGCTTATCATTTTACCATGGCGGATAATACCGTAGTGGGTGGCAATTTTTTGAAGCTCACCCAAAAGATGCGACGACACAACAACACTGCGTTTTCCGTCTTTGACAATATCTGTTAACACCTCTCTCATAATTCTCATACCGTCGGCATCAAGACCGTTCAAGGGTTCGTCCAGCACTAAGAGGATAGGATTTCCGAGTAGTGCCATAGCAATACCCACTCTCTGCTTCATACCAAGAGAGCAGTTTTTGTATTTGTTACCTGCCGCACCCTCCATTCTGACAGTTTTCAAAACCTTTACAACCTCTTTTTCTGCATCGGGTATGCTCAAATTGGCCGCCTGAAGCATCATATTATCCCAAACAGAAAGATTTGGAAAACACCCCGGCGCCTCAATCAGCACGCCAATTTTTGCCCTTATATCTTCGTTGGTATAATCTTTTCCGTACAATTTAATTGTGCCGCCGCTTGTAGGTATAAGTCCGCAAATCATTTTTTCAGTAGTTGATTTGCCGCTTCCGTTTTCACCTATAAAGCCGTAGATAGCTCCCATTGGCACAGTCATATCAAGACCGCACACAGCCTGCTTGGCACCAAAATTTTTCGAGAGATTTTTTATTTCAACTGCGTTCATCAAAGCCACCTCCTTAATATACATCACTCTTTGAAAGAATATGTGTTCCTAAAGCATTGTAGAAAACTGCCCAGCCAACCGACACCGCAATGCAAATAATCAATGTTCCGATATTGCTTACAAGACAAGCATTTACTGATGAACCGTACAAAAATACGTTCAAAAACGATGCGGGAAGTGCCAGATTTTCCAAAACGGCAGCAACACCGATTATAAGTATTCCTGTACCGAAAAAGAAGCTTGACGCAATCGAAACACCAAAATATCTTCTGAAAATGATGTTAAGGAATGTATAAAGGCTTGCCCATCCAAGGCTCATAATCATTTTACCCATTATGGCAATAACAAGCGATGATATGTTCACGTCAACCGAATAGCCTGCAACCAGTCCGCCGACAACACCTCCGATAAGATATGTGATACACATACACGCCATGGCAAAAGCACAAGTGAGCGATTTTGAAATCATATAATCCTGCTTTTTTGCATGAGTTGTAAAAAGCTGCTTTACATAACCCGACTTGTAGTCATGCCCTATAAAGATAGAAACCATAATACCGCCAAAGATAAATACCATATTCATGTTGGCATAATCCGCAATGCTGTTAATAACATACAGCGGCGTAGATGCGGCAATAATCTGCCACATATTTGTATAGAGTGCTTCCGGCACATTACCGTTCTGATCAGGAAGCGAGGTAAAGCCCGATACCATTGCAGGGATAATAGCCGCAATAGCAAGGAAAATATAAAACATTGGAGTATGGAACAATCTGTAAAAGTCTACACCGAGCATTCCTTTAATTCTTTCGCCAAAGCTCGGGTTTTTGAATTTAAGCTCTGTTTTCATTTTACTTTTCCTCCTTTGCACACATCAGCTCGATATAATATTCCTCAAGACCGATTTTGTTCTTCTTGATTTCGCTTACAACGTGACCATTTTTCATCAAGTAATCAACAATAATGGCTGTATCATCCACATCGTACACACGGATGTATTCATCCTCTTTACGAACATCTGCAAATTTTTCTTCAAGCACCTTCTTTGCACCAATCATATCCTTTGTTTTAAGCGATACAAAAACCTGCGCTCTGCCGTCCATTTCTTCTGCGGACAGCTCCATAATCATCTTGCCCTGACGGATAATGCCGTAATGGGTTGCTATTTTTTCAAGCTCGCCTAAAATATGAGACGAAATAAGTACCGTACATCCGTAGTTTTGGGTAACATCTACCAGAATTTCGCGCATTATTCTCATACCGTCAGTATCAAGTCCGTTTATAGGCTCGTCCAGTATAAGCAAGGCAGGTTCACCTAAAAGTGCCATTGCAATACCGATTCGCTGTTTCATACCAAGTGAACAGCTCTTGAATTTGATGTTAGCCGAATCTTCCATTCTTACAATTTTAAGTACGCGGCTGATTTCCTCATCAGGATTTTTGATTCCAAGATTGATAGTCTGCATACGAAGATTCTGATACACGCTTGAATTGGGAAAACATCCTGCATTTTCTATAAGTGCGCCTACTCTTACTCTGATCCCTGCATCAGTATAGTCTTTTCCAAACAGTTTGATTGTGCCTTCATCGGGAACAAGATGCCCGCAGATAAGTTTTTCTGTCGTCGACTTGCCACTTCCGTTTTCGCCTATAAAACCGTAAATTGACCCCACAGGAACCGTCATGTTCAAATGGTCAACTGCATACATCCCGCGAAAGCTTTTTGATAGACCACGTATTTCAATAGCATTCATTGTACTTCTCCTTTTCACTTTTATAACATTGGTGCAAATATTCTTACCACTGCACGTATAAATCTTTGCACTAAATTTGTTTTTATATTATCGTTTGTTACTTCTACAGATTTTTCTATAGTTAAGTCTATATCTTCCTTCAAATCATTTATCACAGCGCATTTATACATCCATACACCATTTTCAAAATGGTGTACCAGACTTCTGTAATCAAGGTTTATTGTACCTATCATTGCATATTCATCATCTGCAATATAGCTTTTTGCGTGTATAAAGCCGGGCTTATATTCATATATTCTGACCCCTGCCGACATGAGCCTCGGATAAAAGCTTCTTGTCATACCAAACACCAGCTTTTTATCGGGTATATGCGGTACAATAATTCTTACATCTACCCCTCTGAGTGCCGCGTTTTCAATGCTTTGACAAAGGTCATTGTCAATAATCAGATACGGTGTTGTCATATATACATATCTCGTAGCAGAGTTTACCATATTTTGAATTACGCTTTTGCCCACTCTCCGCTTATAAATTGGATTAGGTCCGTCACCGAAGGGTACAAGGTATCCCTTTTCGCAAATTTCCTGCATTGGGAACAGGTCATTCCTTATACTTGGCATTTTTTTGACATTGATACCAAAATCTACAAGAAAAAGTCTTGTCAGCTCCCATACAGCTTCGCCCTCAAGGCGAATAGCCGTATCCTTCCAATGACCGTATTTTACGATTTCATTGATATATTCGTCCGCAATATTGATGCCGCCCGTATAGCCAACCTTGCCGTCAATAACAGCAATTTTTCTGTGACTTCGATTGTTAAACTCACCGTCAGCCTGTCCTTTAAGTCTTGAGAACACCGCTGTGTCAATGCCGTATGATCTTAATGTTTTATGATAATCTCCCGCAAGAGTTGCCATACAGCCTATATCGTCATAAACAACCTTTACCTCTACACCCACTTTAGCCTTTTCTTTGAGAACATTAAGTATTGAATTCCAAAACTTTCCTTCTTCAATAATGAAGTATTCCATATAAATAAATTTTTCAGCATTCCTCAAATCTTCAAGCAGGCGCGGGTACATGTCTTCACCAAGAGGAAAATACATTTGTTTTGTATCTGTGAACAAGTGCGCTTCCGATATACTGCACAACATTTTTGCCTGAGATGCCGCAACGGGGTTTTCTAAGGTTAATTTTTCAAATAAAACGCCGTCATCCAATTTATATGACGCTTCTTTTAATGCTTTAAGCCTTTTGACGTACTTTCGTTTCAAAACTCTTGAATAAAATATAAAATACAGCATAAATCCTGCAACAGGCAGTATCATAACAAATAACAGCCATGGGATTTTATAATCCGGATTATCGTCTGATGATATTATCCTTATGATACATGCTATCTGGGTAATCCATGCCAAAACATAAAAATACGGTACAAAATAGCAAAGAGCTATAACAATTCCCACAATAGTCACAACTTCCAAGGCTGTAATTATCACCGCAAGAATATATCTGAAAGGTATATGATTGTATTCTTTTTCAACAGTTTTTTCATTTATATAATATTTGACCGTCTTTTTCACACTATCGCCTCTTTGAAGCCGCAAAAGCGAGGCAAACTCCGGTTTGCCTCGCTTTAACATATTTTATTTTTTTGCGTCATCTATACGCTTTTTTGCTGCTGCGGTTCTTTCTTTAGCTGCAGCAATCTGCTCATCACGCGCCTCTTGCATCATTGCTTTGAGTTTTTCGGGATTTCGCATTGCCTTTGCTTCCTCCCACTGTGCTTTAGATTCAGCCTTTGCTGCTTCGAAATTAGCTTTGTCAACCTCATGCTGTGCTTTTGCACTTTCCTTCATATCGGCAAATGCCTTTTTAAAAAAATTTGTCATTTTTACATCTCCCTATCAGCCTTTTAGTCTTCTTTTTTGTCCAAGCCTTTAGTCAAACGAGCTTTTGTCTCTTCTACAGTTTCGCCTTCTTTACTAAAAAGCTTTTCAACACATTTATCGGTTACCTTATTGAAGCCTTCAACAACGCCTTCCTCAATTTTCTTGTAGCCGCCTACAACGCCGTCTTCAATCTTTTTGTAACCCTCTACTACGCCTTCTTCAATTTTCTTATAGCCTTTTGTAACACCTTCTGCAATCTTTTCATTAACTTCAACAAATTTACTCATAATATTTTTCTCCTTTCTTATTTACCTGCTATACTGTTACTTAATTCAACAATTCTGTTTGCAAATTTCTTTTTACGACCATCTAAAATTTTCTTATACAACGGATAATTTACAATTGCCATTATCATTCCTATAACGCCTGTTACTATGCCAATAACATTTGTCTGTGTACTGCCGAGGTTGAACCATGTGCCGACATCTGTCATAACAAGGCTCATGCCGCAGCCCATAACAATCGCAGCTATACCACCAAAAATATAACCGAACACATTTGCGGGTTTTTTAACGTTTTTATCAAGTGTGCGTAATTCATCAAGAGGTGTTGTTCTGTTTTCCACGTATTGTGCTCTGATTTTTTCTGCAATCATTTTCTGCTCATTGGTATTCATATTATTATCGCCTCTTTCTTTTTTCATCTTACAGCGTTATTTTACATACAGCTTGTTTGAAAAAGGTTTCAAAAATGTTTATAAAATGTTAATCTGAAATTTTTCACAAATAAAGAGATGAAAAATTGCCCAGACCGCAAAAAGGCATAAAATAAAAGAAAGCCATCGCTAAAATGCGATGACTTTCTATATTTTATTCTACTGTTACTTCTATTGTCTGTTCACTTCTGTTGCCTGCAAAGTCTTCAACATAAACCGTAACAGGATATTTACCTGCCTGTGTTACGTCAAGTGCTGTTACATCAGCAGATACAAACGCCTTAAGGTTGATACCATTTACGTCTACAGCCTCTTCAATAAATATACCTGCCCAGTCAACCGTCGATGTATCGGTTTCAACTGCCAGTGCCTTATAAGACTCTTTAATCTTCAATGTAGGCGGAACAGTATTATCAGCATCGTATACATACGCTGTATAGTTCTTCACAGCCTTGTTACCATAAGTGTCAATAACTATTACCTGGATACCGTTTTCGTAAGTACCAACAGTATTAAAGTCAACACCCTTCTTTGTAACTTCGCCTGTCTCTTCGTCGATTATGTCGTCACAAACAACCTTCATAAGGTCTTTTGTGTATTCGTACTTTTTCTTCTTGCTGCTACCCTCTTCATCATCGGTAGTTGTGGGGTTAGGCTTGAGAAGAATTTCGCCATTTTCCCACTTCATAAGGTACTTACCGTCAGCATTATCGCTGGCTGAGAATATTGTGGTCCAGTCAATCTCATCGGGATTTGTGCCCTTTTCAAATACGATAGGCTGGTTTGAGTTAACCTGTGAAATACCGGGTGCAACAGAGTCTTTCGCACCTTCGCTCTTCAACGCTTCGCCAATAGTATTAATACTCTTTTCTATGTTGCCCTTGCTGCTCTTTACCTTGATAGCATACTTGGGAGAGCCGTCGTTTGCATAAACGGAAGCACCAAAAATGTCAACGCCCCATCCCCAAAGGATGTTCATAGCTTCGCCGTATTCATTTTCAGAAAGTGAGCCGAGGAGCTTAAAGATTTCAAGGTTCTTATCACCGATTTCAGGGTGGAAAATATCGACACCAAAGTTGATAGCTTCAGTCGGTTCCATTGTTGCACGGTAATCTGCGATAGAATCAACACCGCCGTAGTTCTTGTAGAACTCAACCTTGTACATCTTATATGCTTTAAGTGCAAGCTCGCTTACTTCCTTGTTGTGACCACGAAGCAAGCCCATACTGTCGGCACAAGAGATAGCAATCTTATATCCATAGTTGGGGTCGTTATGTACTTCGTTGTTATAAGGTTTGTACTCAACATCATCGGGACGGGGGAAGAAAATGATACCCATACTTTCTCCGCGTTCTGCCAATGCTACGGAGGAAGAGCTCATCTTCCATCTTGCACAGTTTGTAAATACTGTTTCTCCTCTTGCAAAGCAGTCAACGCTCTGAAGGTAACCCGGATCTCTTGATGTACCAAACTTGGACTGTACGCAGTTAACAAGACCGTTTGTCATAAGTCTGTCAAGATATTCACATGCCTCAATTGCCTCGGGCGTATCAAACGCCATGCCTTCACCATTGTAAAGATATGCGTTGTTAGAGTGAATAGCCTGAACTGCTGTATACTGGTATCTTGCATCGTAAGGAACAATTTCCTTACCGGAGTCTGCCTTTTTACCTGTATAGTAGGTCTTAACCTGTGTGAGATACCATTCAAACTTGCTCCATGTCCATTCGCCGCGCTCATAAAGCTCTACAGGGTACAAGGTTGTACCATCAGCTTCTTTAAGGCTGGGGACTTCTTCAAGCATTGTTGCATTATAAACCATGGGCCAGTCTGTAATGTACAAAAGGTCACGGTTAAAGAGGTAATGTTTTCCGAAAGTTTTACCTGATGCAATCCATGTAGCATCCGGGTCATCTGTAAAGATGTGCATGTATTCGTCAATAGGCTGAAGTACGTTCTGTACCATTACTCTGCCCTGGAAACCATTTGACAAAATAGCAATGTGGCAATAAGGGTCGCCTGCAAGTACAGTCTGCAGAATATCCTGTGTTACACCGTTAGGCCACTGCTTCCATTTAATATCAACACCAAGCTCTTCTTTAACAGTTTTAAGAGCCGCCTGAGCTGCCTTGATTCTGTCAGGGTTCATTACAGGCTCGCCCGTGATTTCGTTTACCCAGTAGGGGTCATCTTCTGCCTGATAGTGTGTGCCGATATAAATTGTATCAACAACGGCAGTTGTTTGCTCCTCTTTTTTCATACATCCGGAGAAAACAGGCACAGTCATAGCCACAACAGCCAAACCAGCCACTAATCTTTTAAAAATATTTGACATTACCTTCCCTCCAAAAAATTCAACTTTTTTCAATATACCATTATAATTATATCATAATACTTTTTTCCACTTTCGTCAAGTGAATTTAGCTTTTTAAGGCATCCAAAATTCAATTATCCCAAAACCTTTTTTGCAATGTCAGCTGACTGTTTTGCATCCTTTGCATAAAAATCTGCACCGATTTGTTTTGTATAGCTTTCTGTGAGCACAGCACCGCCACACATTATTTTACAATCGTGCCCGGACTGACGGATAAGTCTTATAGTATCCTCCATGCTTTTTAACGTGGTTGTCATAAGTGCCGACAACCCCACAAGCTTTACATCCAGCCTTTTTGCTTCGTCTGCAACCTTTTGCGCATCAACATCACGCCCAAGGTCAATAACCTCATATCCGTAGTTTTCAAGTATCACCTTTACAATGTTTTTTCCGATATCATGAATATCACCTTTAACTGTTGCAAGGATAATTTTGCCCTTCTTGACATCTCTGCCGCCCTTTTTATCAATGGACTGCTTTATAACTTCAAAAGCCTCTTTTGCCGCATTGGCCGCGTTCAAAAGCTGGGGCAGGAAAAACACACCCTTTTCGTATTTTTCACCTGCAGCGTCAAGGGCAGGAATAAGGTGCTCATTTACAACTCTGAGTTCTTCCTTTTCTTTCAAAAGTTCACCACACAAAAATGCTGTTTCGCTCTTTAAGCCTTTGAGTATCGCATCTTCAACTGTTTGTATCTTTTCGTCTTTTTTAACAAAGCCTTCCGTTGCTACACTCATCTTTTCGGTATAAATATTACAGCCTTCGTCCATACCCGTAAGTGCCATATATGAAAGCACAGCCCCCATCATGACCTCGTCGTTGGGATTTATGATAGGCATACTAAGTCCGTATTCCATTGCAAGAGTAAGAAAAGCACTGTTAATCTTTTGCCTCTGAGGCAAGCCAAAGGAAATATTCGATACTCCAAGCACGGTCTTAAGACCCATTTCCTCACGGATATATTTCATAGCTTTCAAGGTTTCGTACATGCTTTTCTGCTCTGTGGAAACCGTCATTGTAAGCGTATCTATAAATACGTCCTCTTTTTTTATACCGTAGGAAAGTGCCTCATCAAGTATCCTTTGAGCAATCTTAACCCTCTCCTGCCATGTAGAGGGAATACCGTTTTCATCAAGGGTAAGCCCTACCACACATGCGCCATACTTTTTAACAATCGGTAAAATAGTCTTAAGGCTTTTTTCCTCACCGTTTACCGAGTTTACAATAGCTTTGCCGTTATAAACCCTCAAACCCTTTTCAATTGCTTCGGGATTTGTAGAATCTATCTGGATAGGCAAAGAGGTAACACTCTGCACAGCTTTAACACATTTTGGCATAGTAATAACCTCGTCAACACCCGGTGCACCTACGTTAAGGTCCAATATATCGCATCCTGCCTCGCTCTGACTTACTGCAGTTGTAAGGATATAATCCATATTTCCTTCTTTGAGAGCTTCTCTCATAACCTTTTTTCCTGTAGGGTTAAGTCTTTCTCCTATAACCTTAATTTTGTCAATTACAACAGCCTTTGAAGGTGTGCAAATAACACTCTTTTCCTCCCTTTGAGGCTTTTGATGCTTTTTAGAAGCAAAAATCTCTTTTACGCACTTTATGTATTCGGGATTTGTGCCACAGCAGCCACCTACAAATCTTACGCCAATGGAAGCGTATTTTTCAAGGCTTTTCGCAAACTCATCAGGTGTAATATTGTATTTGCCACTTTCGGGGTCTGGCAAGCCTGCATTAGCCTTGATCACAAGGGGCAAATCAGTATATTCTGCCATACGGCATGCAATGGGATAAATCTCGTCAGGGCCAAGTGAGCAATTTATACCAACAGCATCAGCACCGAGTGCACTTATAGTTATTGCGGCAGACTCGGGGGTACAGCCGGAAAACGTTCTTCCGTTTTTTTCAAAACTCATTGTCGCAATAACAGGCAGCTTTGTGTTTTCTTTTGCCGCAAGGATAGCCGCACGCATCTCATACAGATCCGTCATTGTTTCAATAACAATAAGGTCGCAACCGTACATTTCTCCCGCAATCATTTCTTCGCGGAAAACATCATATGCCTCTTCAAAGGTAAATGTACCCGACGGTTCAAGCATCTCACCTATCGGGCCCACATCAAGTGCAACCAAAGCTTTTCCCTCAGCGGCACGCTTTGCAACCGAAACATTCTTTTTTATTATTTCATCAACTGTTTTGCCGCTTCCTGCCATTTTGAGACGGTTTGCACCAAAAGTGTTTGCATAAATAATATCACTGCCGCTTTCGATATAGCGTCTGTGAACATCAAACACTGCGTCTTCGTTTTCAAATGTGTATATCTCGGGTTTTTCGCCCATTTTAAGTCCGGATGCCTGAAGCTGTGTACCCATAGCACCGTCCAGTATCACAAACTCTTTGTTGTTTAAAATATCCATACCATTTCACACCTTTTTAAAACAAACGGGCACAAGCATCACATATGATTGCTTCCGCCCGTTATAGCTTTTTACTAATTCATTATTTGCTTGCTTCTTTTTTAAGCTGATTAATTGCACTTTCACCTACAGCTACCTTGCAGTGTGCTACAGCACCGTCCGCTGTCACCGCACTGATAGTTGCCACGCCTTCGCTTACTCCCACAACACAACCGTCTTCGTCAACTATTGCCACACTTCTGTCGCTACTCATCCATTCGGCGGTTTTCGTGGAGGAATTGCCCACAGCATATGTAAGAGTATATCCCTCGGCAACATCTAGGTACAGATATCTGTCACTTACAATAACTACGCTTGTTGCAGTAGGAGATGTTGTAGGCACAGGAGATGTAAATCTGTTGGTATTAGAGGTTTTATTTTCGCTTTCAATCTGCGGCACCTGAGAATCGTCACTATTTTCCGTCTCGGGGGCTGTCACATTACCGGGAACATCTTTTATTCTGATAATACAGCTACCTTCAACGCCGTTGTATGCAGTCGCCGTAATTGTAACCACACCGTTACCTAAAAGAGTTACAAGACCGTTAGAATCAACTACTGCCTTGCTTTCATCGCTTGTTTTCCAAGTAAGCTTTTCTTCGGGGTCGTAGGGGTCACAGCTTGCCTTAAGCTGAACCGAGATTGCATTGTTATAAGACTGTGTAATATCATCCGCATCGGAGTATATACTTGTAACCTTTATCGTTTCAACGTTTGATGTACCTGCAACAACGCTTACCATACAGTTAAGCTCTGTTCCGCTTTCAAGGGTTGCCGTTACAACAGCACTACCTGCCGACACAGGAGTGATAACACCCTCTGCCGATACGGTTGCAACATTCTTGTTACTACTCTTCCATACAACCTTGCCCGCATATTCAAGCACGTTAACCTGCTGGGTTTGTCCCATTTCAAGCTCCACGTTACCCGTATCAAGTATTGCAAATTCACTTTCGGGAGCAGTCTCGCTTTTTCCGCAACCGCAGCCGGTACAAAGCATAATAACAGCCATAATCAAACTCACAATTACCGCTATATTACGTTTCACTAAAATCATCCCTTTCAAAAACTCATTCACCATCAATACATACTCTGTCAAAAACTTTACCCGTTATGATGTTTTTAAACGCAATGTGAACACTGTCATCCTGATATGCAATAACATCCTCAAGTGTTTCCAGCTCACAGTAAAGAGCAAGGTCAAACTTTTCGGCAGGATTAACATTCTTGATAAGCTCAGCCTTAACAAGTCCCTTTATATTTCCATTCATGTTATCAGCTGCTTTTTTAAGCTGACAAAACAGCTCGTCACGCTCTTCGACGGACAATTCTTCCTTATATTTCCACATAACAATATGCTTTATCATCCAAATCACCTTTCATCTATATATACCTAAAGTTATTGTAACACAAAAAACAAAATAAATAAAGCATTATTTCATTCAAACTGCAAAAAAGCTCGGAAAAAAATTCCGAGCTTTTTTATTGGTGTTTTTGACAATACTAAGCATGATTAAATACCCGGAGGTTATCATGCTCAGATTTTTTACTTTATTTACTATAGGCGGAACAGGCTATTTCTTAATAGAAATCCTCTGGAGAGGCTACAGCCACTGGACAATGTTTGTCTTAGGCGGTTTGTGCTTTTACTCTCTGTTCTCGATTTTTCCGCTTATGCACGATGTGCCCATTATCGTCAAGGCTCTCACGGGCGGAGCAATCATAACCGTTATGGAATTTGTGACAGGCTGTATAGTCAATCTGCTCCTTGACTGGAACGTATGGAACTATTCAGATGCACCCTTTAACGTTTTAGGTCAGATATGCCTGCCTTATACGATTTTATGGTCACTTTTGTGTATACCTATAGCTTATTTATGCCTTTTTGTCGAACAGCACATCGGCTAAACGGCAAAAATCCTCTATAGACAATTTTTCGCCGCGTATATTTACGTCCTTACCGATTTCTTCAACAGCTTTAGCAACATCTTCTTTGCTTCCAAAACAGCCTGCATTGCTGAGGGAATTTACAAGGGTCTTACGCCTTTGTGCAAATGCCGCTTTGATAAGGCTGAAAAACAGTTTTTCGCTCTTTGGCTTTACCTTAGGTTCATCAAGCAGGGTCATTTCGATAACCGCACTGTCAACCTTGGGCGAGGGAATAAACTTTTCCTTGCCTACCTCGCATATCACACGGGCATCGGCACGGTACTGAACGCCCAGTGTAACTGCGCCGTATTCTTTTCCGCCAGGAGTAGCACAAAAACGTTCTGCTACCTCTTTTTGTACCATGATAATAATCTTCTTAAATCCGTAATTGCCTTCAAGAAGCTTCATCACAATAGGAGTTGTTATATAATACGGCAGATTTGCCGCCACAGATACCCTGCCGTCAAACTCCTCTTCAATAATTTTTTTGATATCTGCCTTCATGCAGTCTTCCCAGTGGAGACGGATATTATCAAACCCTGCAAGGGTCTCGTGCAATACGTTTTCAAGCCTCCTGTCAAGCTCAATAGACACAACCTTTTTGCACCTTTGTCCCAGTGCTGCCGTAAGACAGCCAAAACCGGGGCCTATCTCAATAACGCCCGAAACATCCTCTGCCGCAGAAGCAGAAATCACATCAATAACTGTGCTGTCGGTCAGAAAGTTCTGTCCCATATCCTTTGAAAACTTAAATCCGTATTTATTACAAAGATATTTTATTACTTCAATATTAGTTAAATCAAGCATTATACGCACCTCACTTATTTACATTTTAACGTCTTGATCATAAAAAGTAAAGAAAAATCCCGGGAAAAACCCGGGATTTTTATATTTAAGATAAAATGTAAACCTTTACCTGTCTTCTTCCGAACTGGAAGCATTCGCTCTTTGTATTCATTGCAAGGTCAACCTTGTTACCCTTTATTGCACCGCCTGTGTCCTGAGCGGAGCAGTAGCCGTATACAAAGCTACCGTCAACTGTTTCGATGTAAAGCTTTGTGCCCAAAGGAATAACCTTGGGGTCAACTGCTACAACACCAACTTCACACTTTGCACCTGTTGCTGTAATGCCGTCATCTTTTCCGCATTCATCAGCAGAGGGTGTGTATGCTGTTGCAGTACATGTAATTACACGCGCAGTAGAAAGATCAATGCCAAAATCAAGAGGAGACATTGCATCTGTCTTATTCTTGATTACTACTGTCATGTTGTCTGTAAGAATAGTGTCCTCAGAGGGAACAACCTTTTCTTCTGCCATGTCATAAGTTACGCCAAGCTCATTGAGGAAGTCGCCAACTGTTTCACTGTGTGTGTCATATTCAAGCTGAGTGCCGAATCTCTCAAAAATAACCTTGTTTGCTCTTGTTACATAAATAACACTACCGTCATATACTCTTTCCTCTCTTACGGGGAAACAGCCATCAGCATCAGACAAAGGAGAGCCAAAGTCTCTTAAAACGTCTTCAACTGTTGTCATAAATGTAATAGCACCGTATGTTGCGTCTTCATCGTATACTGTGATATACTTTGCAACACTTACATAAATTTTCATGCCATACTCGATAGAATCTGTCTTATTATGGCTTACGTAGTCATTGTCCTTAACGGAGATATTTTCCTTTTCAAAGAATTCACCAACTGTTTCTGCATCTGTTGCATAACTGAACTCAACACCGTCATAGTTAAGTGTGATGATTGTGAAATCCTTTTCAACTGCAGCGCTGAAAATACTTACAAGCATAATTGCTACAAGAACAAATGCCGCTACTCTTCTTTTCGACGCTGTACTCTTATTCATAATACCTTTCATAATCTAACCTCATTTCCGGCATACTGCAAGGGTCTTTGCCGCAGGGTGCCTTTATTTAGCTGCCGAACTTTTTTAAGTTCCTCGCAATGGCTGACTTTGACTGCATCAGCATTATACGTATTTTTTTTTGGTTTGTCAATACTTTTTCGCACTTTTGTGATAATTTTGTAACATTTGTTTAATTTTTTAACATTTTTTAATGCCAAATAGTAGCCCTGTACACATATTTTGACCCGTTTTTGTGCCCAATTGGCGATTGCAATGAGCCCGGATATATGATATAATATGTAAAAGTATGTCGTTTTTTGAATGAAAACGAATGGCTTGTTTTAGGTTTTTCTTCTTTTTTTACGGTTTAATATATTCACAATTGTTAAAAAATATTAATATCGGAGTAAGAATATGGATAAGTTTTTTAAATCATTTTTTGTAACAATTTTACTTTTCCTCTTTCCCGTTGTTGCAAACGCACAATGCAATATTGTAATAGACGGCGAAGAGCTCATATGCCGTGATGCAAATGGTACGGTGGTATCGCCTTTCGTATATGAGGGCACAACCTACGTTCCCGTAAGAGCCATAGGTGAAGCCTTTGAAAAAACAATTAACTGGGAGCAGGAAACCAAAACCGTATATATAGGCGAAAAGGGCGGCTCACCTGTACTTTCTGAAAACATCAACATATATGTTGATGGAGAGGAATTTGTTTGTCTTGACGCTAATGGCACAAGGGTTTTCCCCCGTCTTCAGGATTCTACCACGTTTTTGCCCATTCGTGCCATAGGTCAGCTTTTCGGCAAAACCGTCACATGGGATAACGTATCAAAAACCGCAATTCTCACAACTACACCTTCGGTTGATGCAATGAGCTATTTTGCCGATGCTGTTTCAAACACCGAAAACCACCCGGCGCTTAAGGTGCTTGTTGCATCAGACGGTACCTTAAGCTATAACGGAAAGCTTATTGCCTCTTCGTCAAACGCGGTAACCGAACCGTATTCCACATCAGGATTTACGCTTTCGGCGTTTTTGCCCGACGATTACACCTCGTGTATGTCATATTTAGGTAATGGCAAATACTTTTTGGCGGTTTCCCCCGACAAGATCGCTAAATCTTCTGTTCAGAATATTCTGAACAAGCATGGCTCATCGGCAGATTTTTCAATGTTATATATAACCACCACTATTCAGGGCGGCTATATTACAGAGCTTTCTATGAAATTTACAGCACTTCTTTCCTATAATAATCTTGTGTTTGATGAAAAATATTCCATAACAACTCATCTCCAATACCCCGATGACTTTTCTTTCCCAAACATCGGGTTTCCCGAGGTTCCTCACAAGGATAACGAGGCAAAAGTGCCTATTCAGTCCGGTGAAAACACAGACTCCACCCTTATACTTAATCTTGTCGACAAATATGTCAAATCATCGGTCAATGCTAAGCCCTCCGATATGGTGAAACTTTTGAGCACACAGGATTATAACACGATTTTCAAGGGCAAAACATCTGCCCAGTATAATACCGAAATATCGCTCATGAAAAAAAGACTTGCAGCACAGTTTGCAAATGCCACAGGTGAATATACAGTCGATTCGCTTGTCTATGTGGATGCGTCTTTATTTCAAGGTGCAGAAAGAGCTGCAAAAGCTCTTCTGAGCATTGAACAGCTTGATGAGGATGAATATATCTTCACAGAAATTGAAATCACCATGTATAAATCAAATGGCAACTGGTATCTTGACCCAACAGCAGTGTTAAATCTCATAAGATAAAAAAGAAGCGTGTCTTACGACACGCTTCTTTTTATACATTCAATACCGATTTGAGGAAAGACTGTGTTTTTTGATTTTTGGGATTTGTGAAAATCTCTTCGGGAGTACCCTCTTCTACAATCTGACCCTCTGCCATGAAAATAACTCTGTCTGCAACTTCCTTGGCAAAGCCCATTTCGTGTGTTACGCAAACCATTGTCATGCCTTCCTTTGCCAAATCCTTCATAACCTGCAATACTTCACCCACCATTTCGGGGTCAAGTGCACTTGTAGGCTCGTCAAAGAGCATAACATCAGGACTCATACAAAGGGCTCTCACAATTGCAACTCTCTGCTTTTGTCCACCGGAGAGCTGACTTGGGTAGGCATTTGCACGGTCACGAAGGCCAACCTTATCAAGCATTTTAAGTGCAAGCTCTTCTGCATCTGTCTTACTCATTTTCTTAAGGCTCATAGGTGCAAGTGTAAGATTTCTGAGAACTGTCATATGCGGGAAAAGATTGAACTGCTGGAAAACCATACCCATTTTCTGACGGTGTGCATTTATATCTACCTTTGGATCCGTAATATCGGTGCCTTCAAAAAATACCTTTCCGCTTGTTGCTTCTTCCAAAAGATTAAGAGAACGTAAAAACGTTGACTTACCTGAGCCGGAAGGGCCGATAACAACAACCACTTCACCCTTTTTGATTTCTGCGGAGACATTTTCAAGAGCGTGAATTTTCTCGCCGTAATATTTACAGAGATTTTCTGTTCTTATAATATAGTTATAATTATCGCTCACTGTTTCTCAATCTCCTTTCAAGGATATTAACAAGCTTTGAGAAAGTTAATACCAAAATAAGGTATATTACAGCGGATGCAATAAGTGGCATAAACGCACTGTATGTTGCCGCTCTAATACCGTTAACCTCGTACATAAGGTCTTTAAGACCAATATAGAACGCAATGGATGTTTCCTTAAGAAGAACAACAAATTCGTTTGCAAGCGAGGGTAATACTGTTTTAAATGCCTGGGGCATAATAATGTGCCACATTGTCTGAGCATAGTTGAAGCCAAGGCTTCGACCTGCTTCCTCCTGACCGGGATCAACACTCATGATACCGCCACGTACGATTTCGGCAACGTAAGCACCGGAGTTAATACCAAAGCATGCTACAGCAGATACAAATGTGCTTATACCCATAGGCTGCAAAATTACAAAGTGAATAATCAAAATCTGTACAACAACTGGTGTACCGCGGATAACTGTCAGATAAAGCTGACAGATTGAGTTTATAAGATTAAGAATAACGCCCTTCTTTTTGCTCTTAATATGTGCGCATCTTACAAACGCTACAAGGAAACCTAAAACTACACCTATAATAAGTGAGAAGAAAGTAATCTGAAGTGTAATCCACAAGCCCTTGAATATTGTTTTCCACCTGTCATGCTGGATAAAATTCTGGTCAAAATCCTTCTTAAGCTTATTGATAAATTGACCAATAGGACCGGATGTGTCGGGCTCGTTGGGGTCATGACGTACAGTCAAACATTCGATAAAGCCTTTTCTAATATTGTCGTTTGTAGTATCAATTTCCTTTTTAACTGTGTTTCCGTCTTCATCAACAGACATATATGTTGTCTTTGCTCTGATATCTGTTGCAATATCACCGATACCACCGAAAACAGCATTGATAGATTCGTCCGATGTATAAACAACAGGAACGCCGTCAACATTATAAATATAAATTTTTGTATCAACGGTTTTTACAGCTGCTGTTTTAACCAGTTCCAAAAGAGGTTTGCGGAAATCTATCTGGAAATCCAACGACGATTTAACCTGTTTTGTCCCCTCGTTAATAAGACTTGTATCAAGGAAACTGTCATAATAAGGCGAAATAGCCGCATGAGCATCTAAGGTTGTGATACTGCAATCAAGGATTATGCGCTTATTGTCATATGTAACCTTTTTAACCTCAATATTGTTTTTTTCTGCAATGTATTCGGCAGGCTTTTCCAGTCTTGTACCGTCGTCCGAAATTTTGTCAAAGGTGCTGTTTACAATTTTTTCCGCTTCATCCACACTAAGCTTTAATTCCTCTGACTGTCCGAGTGTAAAATAGCAACCGACTGCAATGGCAAGAACAAGCAGAACCGATATAACGATTATCGCAATTTTCTTCTTTGTCATTTGTTTGCAACCCTTTCATCTTTAATAATATCAAACGGTTATTTAAACCCCAATTCCTTGGCGCTTAAATAACCGTTCAATACATTAATATACTGCAAAAACAGGAGATTGCTCACCTGTTTTTGCAGTACTGTATTAGCTTTAATTATTCAGCGCTGATGTACTTTGCGATGATAGCATCAATTACGCCTTCATCCTTAAGTACTACGAGTGCATCGTTGATAGCATTAAGAAGTGCTGTGTTATCCTTTGCTACTGCGATAGCGTAGTCTTCAACTGCATATTCAGTATCGAGGATTACAAGACCTGTATTAGCTGCAACAAATGCCTTAGCGGGTTCGTTATCGATGATAACAGCGTCAACGTCGCCACCCTTAAGTGCCAAAACTGCGTCAGCACCCTTAGAGTAACCGATTACGTTTTCTTCGCCGTAGTCACCCTGTGCATACATGAAGCCGGTTGTACCAATCTGTGTACCGATTTTCTTGCCTGCAAGGTCATCAAGTGTTGCGATAGAGCTGCCTTCGGGAACGATAACAACCTGAACGCCTGTAGCGTAGCTGTATGTGAAATCAACGTTTTCTTTTCTTTCGTCAGTAACTGTCATACCTGCCATACCGAAATCAACGGCATCCTGTACAACTGCTGTGATGATAGAATCAAATTCCATATCAACGATTTCAAGTTCCATACCAAGTTCTTCTGCGATAGCTGCAGCGATTTCAGCATCGATACCAACGATTACATCGCCTTCCTTGTATTCATAGGGAGGAAATGCTGCGTTTGTACCCATTTTGAGAACGTTATCGCCGCCAACTGTCTTTACTTCTTCTTCTTCTACTGCGCCTGTTGCTTCTGTTGCATCTGTAGCATCTGTGCTGTCACAGCCACAACCTGCAAAAGAAAGTGCAAGTACAAGGCAAAGTGCGAGTGCTAAAATCTTTTTCATTTTAACTACTTCCTTTCAAAATATAAACATATAGCAAGATTACTTGCTTATCCAAATTTACCACATTTTTCGCATAATGTCAATAGGTTTTTGCGCGTTTCAGTGAATAATTATACATTTTTCGAAATATTTTTGCATTAATCATATGTGAAAAAGCCTGCATCGGTCACAATATTATAAAGTCCGTATCTTTCGAGTGTTTCTGTTTTCTCTCCTCTTGCCGGATTCCAGCTCAAAAACTCTTCACTAAGTTCGCTTATAGGTGCGGTGGGTAAATAAAATAAAAATTCCTCTCCCCCTGCAATACCGAACGGTGCAGTATTAACAACTCGTACCGCGACTTGTCCGTTCCATTCTTCTATAGCCTCTGTTCCTTCGGGTTTTTCGGTTTCCACATTTTCAAGCGTCATTGTAAATGCGTAATCCTCAACCATTTTAATATCCTTGAATTTTCCTTTAAATTCGCTCTGATAAACCGTAGCATCGTACCCTTCTCCGCCTTCGCCTGCGTTCATATCCTGATAACCGCCTGTAAATGTACCGTCGGCGTTAAGATAAATATGTGCTTCCCACGCACCTGCACCAGATGAATAAATAAGATTCAAGCCGTCCTCAATGGGAAGTGTTTCGCCCTCTGGTTCCGTCACAGCCTCTGTTGGAGAGGTTGTTTCATCAGTATTATCACATCCGCAACCGGATAAACCGATTACAAATATCAAAAGTGTCGTCATACATACCAAAAACTTTTTCATAATAACATCTCCTTAATTAATATACGTTTTCATCCTCATTATTCAAATCTACATGCTTGGCTCTTTCCGTCTTATACCCTGCCGCATATGACAGATTATGCACATACCATTCAATCTCCATGGTTTCCTTTGTTCTTTGCCATGGAGTATTATTTTCGTTGTCGTATTGTAAAAGCACATCAATAATACAATCTCTTACATAATAATTATCCGCTCTGTAGGAATTTCTCACCTGTAAGCGCGCATCCTTAAGATGCGTATAATCAATCACCACATAATCATTTTCACCAATCGATTGTCTATCTGCGACCTCTTCCGCCTCTGCAAATGAAAACTCGTTCGGTAAATCCAAAAAATAAACCATGCCTTTGATTTCTTTACCTTCCGGATTTGTATATGCGTAATCATATTGGCTTATAACGCCATCGTGCGTATAGTCAAAATCTTGATTTTTAAGTGCACTCTGTGCATTATTCATTCCCACATAATCTCCGTTTTCCTTAGCCTGAGCATACATTTCTCTGTATGCTTGCACCTCTTCGTTCTCTGTTACGGGTTCTATAGCCGGTTCGATTTGACTTTTTTCAACATTCTTTCCGCAACCGCAGGCTGACAAGCTCAATACAATAACTGCACTCAAAAATACCAAAAGTATTTTCATTCAAATTTCTCCTCAATCAAGACTCTGTAACCATTTTACCGCACATATGCTCTATATTAAGCTTTAGTAGCTGTGTTTTATCGGCATAAAGTCGTATTTCGTTTTCAATATATTCATCATCATTCGTAAATTTATAGCTGAGCTTTTTTGTTATGTCAATCACTCTTTCCAAATCGTCTATAACTTCAATCCTGCCGAAAACAATTACGCTTTTTATATTAAGCGCCCACTCGCCCTCGCTACGGTAGCCTTCATTATATACACAAAAGGATACCTTGTCGTGCTTTTTTATAGCATCGTGCCTGTGCCCTGTTTTCCCCGAATGAAAATATATGCTCCCATCTTCATCATTATACCAGTGATTCATTGGCATACCATAAGGGTACTCATCATCCCCCAATACCGACAAAACACCACGCTTTTCGTTTTTTAATATTTCAATACATTCTTCGTCTGTAATCTGTTTCTTTTTCCGTGTTAATTCCCTAAACATAACATCACACTCCCCAAATCAAAATCCAAACTACTCCAAGCAATATGCCTAAAGCTAATGCACCCAGTCCAAAATATAGCGAAAGATTAATATTCCCCTTGGTATTTATCATTCCCGTTGACGGGTCGTCGCAAAACACCAACACTTCTATTTCGTCACCCTCTTCATATTTTGACATAGGTACTTTTTTACCATTTTTTATTGTTGCTGTACCAAATTTTCCTTCATTTTTGTATGTATTTCCATTATAAAAATACTCAAATACCGGATAAAAATATGTGCCGTTACTGTTTGTTCGTTTTGAAAAATCAATAATTCGCCCGTTTATAATCACATGCTCACGGTTTTTATTGTTTCTCCACTGAATTATACATATAATTCCCACAATTATTGCCATAACAGCTATAATCGGTAACCCAAGTTTAAAACTCATCAAAATCGCCCCTTTATTTTAACGAATACTTCCACTCTCCGTTTTCTTCATAATAGTAAAACTCACTCAAATCATCATCCGTAAAAATCTTAAGCATATCTTCAAAATCCTTGGCAAGCTTCATTTTTGACAAATCTTTTAAATCTAACCAAAATACCTCTCCCTCTTCGGAAGATTTTATTTCTCCGGAAAATTTGTCTGTTTTATATAACAAAACTATATATCGTGCGTTTTCCTTTGTATACCAGCTTTTTATTCCGCACATTCTTGGTTTTTCAATTATAAGACCGGTTTCTTCAAAGACTTCACGGACAACACTATCGGTAAAAGATTCCCCTTTTTCAACATGACCACCGGGAAAAGTAATCCCTCTCCACCTTGGGTCTAATCTGTCCTGCACAAGAACTCTATCACTGTCATAGACCATACACATATTTGTCAGAATTGTATTTTCGCATCTGCTCATTTTGTTGTCTCCTTTATAATCCTCTATGCTCAATCCAAGCATTTTCTTTTTTTGCGATCAAGCAAAGCTCTCTAAGCTCTTCAAATTCATGGATACCTCTGATTGCTTCAAACAATTCATCAATGCTTTCGGGCGGAATGTATGTATATCCACAATAATCAAGTCCTTTCGTGGGATTTTTATCAAATCCTCCCCAAAAGGTATCTACAGTTAAAAACCTTTCCAAATGGTGAAATATTATATCGTCATGAACTCCTATTTCCGAAGCCTCATCATTCAACAAATAAAATTTATGTACCATTGCCATATCAATCACCATTTTAATTGGATTACAATTATATAATAACACATATCTTTTTGTTTCACAATAATAAAGCGATATATTTCACTTCGTGAAATGCGATATAACCTCATTTAATTCGGTTGCGATATATCCTCGCTATGTTCAGATGCGATATAAACCAAATTTCAAAGAAATTTGGTTTGCTGTTGGTTAAAAACAAAAAAGACGTCCAATTTCTTGGACGTCTTTTAAAGTTTTTAACCAACAATACCACTGGCTGCAAAGTTTTCAACAAGCTTCTTCTGTACAATAAAGTAAATAACCAGAAGAGGAATAAGGTAGATAAGAACAGCTGCCTGCTTAACAGCATCGTATGTGAAGCTACTTGCGGCGGGCTTATCATACCACTTGGAAACTGCGTCAACAACAGTATTTGCGTTTGTAGCTGCAAACTGCTGGTTGAGCTTCATTGCAAGGTAAGGTCCTTCGGGGTGGAAGTAACCTGTGTAGTATGTGTCACCATAGTTCCAGATGAAGGAAAGAACTGCAACAACCATGATAGAAGGTACAGCGTTGGGAAGAGCAATCTTAAGATATGTCTTGTAGAAGCCGCAACCGTCGATGAGAGCTGCTTCTTCCAATTCCTTGGGAAGACCCTGGAAGAAGGAAGAGAAAATGTAAATGAACAAGCTCTGCTTTAAGCCCTGACCAAGAAGTGAGAGCATATAAAGTGTAACAGGGTTGTTGATAAGGTCGATTGTATCGCCTGTTGTCAACTGGAAAATACCTAAAATATCAAAGTTCTTGAAGTTAAGGTACTGGGAAATAAGAAGTGACTGAGGAGGAACAACGAACTGGAATACTACCAAACCAAAGATTAAGCCCTTGAAAGGAATCTTGATTCGACCAATTGTGTAACCTGCCATAGCACAGATAACAACCTGAATAAAAGCTGTTACCGCTGCATAAAGGAGTGAAAGGAACATTGTAGAGAAGTTACCAAACACCAATCTTATAGCAGCCTGGAAGCTTATGATTGAATAGTTAATGGGTACCCATACAACGTCGGGGTTACCGAGGTCTTCAACATCGCTCAATACCATGGGGAAAAGCTTCAAAATCGGATAAAGGATTGCAAAGCACATACCCAAGATAAGTGTAATACCGAAAACCTTGAAAATTATACCCTGAAGAGTTCTCTTACATACGAGGGGATCAGTGATGGAATTATCATTCCATGCAGCCTTGAGCCAAGCGAAAAAGCCGGGCTTTTTTACTTTAGGAGCCTTGGGGGCTTTAACCTTTTTAACATTACTCACCGATCTTCACCACCTTTGTAAGTATCAGAACCATAACAACCAGAATTGCCAATACGTCCAGCATGTAAACCATTGAAAGAGCACTACCTACACCGATACTGTTCTTTTCGAAAGCGAAGGAGTAAACTTCCTGTGCAATGGAAGAGTCGAGGAACAAATCAACGAATGTATATACAAAGTTGAAGAGTGTAATCGAACCAACCATGGGGAAAGTAACCTTCCAGAACACTTCGTATGTTGTTGCACCTTCAATCTTAGCAACTTCGTACAATGAGGGGCTGATGCCCTGCAAAGCTGCAAGATAAAGGAGTGTCTGAACGCCTGCCTTAGAGATAATGGATGAAATATCAGCTACAACACCCATAATGAAACCAATTACGTCCTTAGGCAAGAATGTGTAAGAAGTGAGTAGTCTCATAATGAAACCGGACTCTTCTGTAGCAACGGCTGTAACACCTGTTACGTCGCCGCCTGTTGTTGTTACAAGAGTTGTAACAATAGAAATACCAAGTACAATGGGAAGGAAGAAGATAACACGTACTATATCTCTTCCCTTGTAGTTTGCGTTAACAAGGAGCGCTGAGAAAAGCGAGAATACTACGATAAGAGGAGTATTCATGATGATGTTTGAGTTTTCTTCAGTAAATACACGAGTGAACTGCTGTCCCTGTGTAGAAAGCTCTGTGTTAAACAAACCTGTGTAGTTATCCCAGCCTACGAAAGTCATTTCCATACCGCCGGCATCAGCAACACCTACAGTATTGAAAGAATAAATAATTGTGTTTACGATAGGCATAAGGAAGAAAAGAAGGAAACCGATAATCCACGGAAGCAAGAATACGTAACCGTTGATTTTCTGAGTAGTCTGGAACTTCATATGCTTTTTAGCCTTAACGGGCTTTGCTGCCTTTGCGGGAGCCTTTGTTTTTACATTTGCATTAGCCATCTACTTCTCCTCCTTCCACGTTTTCTTCTACAACAGCATCGGGAGCTTCCTCAGCAGCGATGATGATGTAGCCTTCAGCAGGAATATCACCATATTCTGTAGTAACATCCAGCTTGTTGTAGTTAACAACAACCTTTACGCCTGTAGCGTATGTTGTTTCATATACCTTTTCATCGATAAGTCTGTGTCCTGTAATTTCGTTTGTACCAATCTGTGCGAACGCAGCGTCGATTTCTTTAGCCATTGCCTTAATGTCAGCAGCGATGAGGCTGTACTCTGTTGAGAAGAGCTCATGATAGTTGCCTTCCTTAAGGTCGTCTACACTCTTTGCTGTAATCTTATACTTGGGGCTGCTACCCAATTCAATTGCCTGAAGAAGGTAATATGCCTTACCGGAAGAAGATTCGTTAATTGTGAGTGTAGTATACTTTGTAAGACCGTTCATAACAAGCTGACGGAAAGGAACGTTATGTCTTATCAAACCGTAGTCGCTGCTTTCACGAGAGATGTCTGTGCTGTATTCAGCATAGAGCATACGTGTTGCAAAGGGATTTGTAAGAATAAGCTTTCTGTCGCCTTCGGAGAGTTTATCAAGAGCTTTCTTGACAACAAGTTCACCTTCATAAAGGTTAACTTCTTCTTCGGGCTTGTTATGAGCATATACAAGGTTACCAAGGTCTTCCAAAGCAAGGTTTGTATTGTCCTCTAAGCTCTTCTTGAATGTTTCAACAACACCGGGAAGATAATAGGGGCTCAAAATCCAGTGGCCTTCGCCGTGAAGATTGAATCTGCCTGTAGGAATATCATAGTCATAAACCTTAACAGGTTCAGAATCAAAACCTAAGAGTGCATGACGTTCAGGATTGAATACTGCGTCATCCTTGTATACGTAAGAGATAGGTGTGCTCATGTAGATAGAGTCACCATGGTTTTCCATGAGCTTCTTGTATTCATCTTCGGAACCGTTAGCCTTTGTCTTGTCAGCCTTCTGGTTAACCTTGTTATAAATACCGCCGTTATAAGCACCCTTGTAGCTTACAACTGTATCAACCTTACCGAGGTCATTGAGGATATCGTTAAGCTCGGAATATGTTGTCATGGAAATTGTGTTGTCATAAGGAATACCCATGATTCTGTCTTCAACTGTAAGAGCAGAAATTACATCGAGATATACTTCGGGAGCAGGTGTTTCCACATCATACTCTACCTTGATATTTTCGTTTGTCTGAAGGAGATATTCCTTATAATCTGCTGCCATTGTGTAGTAGTTGCAGTTTTCTGTGTAAAGCTTGTAACGAACCTTGATATCCATACCGAAGGAACCTGTCTTAGCAAGGAACTTAGCTTCGTTTGTGCTGTAAGGACCAAATACCTTTACGTTGGAATACTGCATTACGTCAAATGTAGGATATACCTTGTTGAGGCTGGAAGCGTCCTGAGCCTTGCTGCCAAGCTTAACTGTAAGAGCAGCCGTTTCAGCACCGCTTTCAATGATACCCATGAAACCAGTATATACGCCTGTGTTTTTATCTTCTGTTGTAGAAATATCAACAACTGTCAAAGCATCTTCTTCCTCTTCTACAACTGCTGTAGCGTCTTCAGCGGGTTCTTCAACTGCTTCTTCGGCTGTTTCTTCGGCTGCAGCAACGGGAACTGCTGTCTTACCGTTCTTACCCATACCGAATACGGGAAGCATCAAATCTTCGTTATATTCGCTGTCTGTGTAGAGAGTATCGAAATATGTGTTGTTGTAAATGGGGCGTTCATATTCAGCATAACCGCTGTCATAGCTGTTGATGTCGAAAAGAGCACCGGAACCATCGGGAACAAAGATGAAACCTTCATCATAACTGTCAGCATTTACGATGCCAAAGTTGGGGAAAACAGAAATGCTGTGAAGTGTATAATAATCGGGGTCTTCACTATTGTTCTTGATTTCATATGTAGGAATATGAACTACAAGGTCACCGTCAACTAACTTTACGTCCATGATGATTGTGAAATCAGCAGGCTGAGCAAATTCAACGTCTGTGATGTCAAATTCTCTGGAGTCATTGATAAGGTCTTCTCTTGTGTAAAGAGCCTTCTTGGAAAGATCAATAAGGATATTAGTTACAGTAAGAGGAGGTGTACCTGCGTACTTATTGTAATAATGATCTTCTGTTTCAGCGTCGATATCATAAATCATATCAAGAGCCTTTACATACTTAACTGCATCTTCCAAAGTTGTCTGTGCACTTGTAACCTTCTTAAGTTCATCAGCGTCAAGAGCTTCGAGAATTTCAGCATCGATGTTAGCATCGTAATTGCCACTTTCGTCAGCCTTAAGTTCTACGCCTGTAATGTCCTTAATAGTAGCAACCGCACCTGCTTTGAATTCGTCAATCTTTGCGATGAAGCATTCATTGTAACGGTCGATAGAAATCTTCTTGGGCATGTACTGGTTAAGGTCAGTAACTTCTGCCTTTGTAACATTGAGCTTTGCTCTGAAGCCGTCAGGAAGCTGGTATACTGTATAAGTATCAGCGCGGTCCTCACCTACTTCGAGTTCTCTTGTTGTGTTATCAAGGCTGATACACTGTGTGTATGTATCCCAGTTGTTTACAGCACCTGTAGCATCAAGGAAAGATACTAACATGGGAGCCTTGTCTTCGTCTTCCAATGTACCTGTCTGAGGAATAGATGTCCAAACAGTACCTGTTGCGTCATCCACTACAGTTACATTGAGAGTGTTGGGGTTAACATAAAGTGATCTGCCGCCATTCTGAGCAACAAGAACATTGCTCTTTATAGCCTTGTCAATTTTGGGGAAATCACCCTTCTGGATGCCTTCCTGTACAATTCCGGCAACATCAGAATACTTGAGCTGAAGCTGAGGAAGGAAAGATATGATAGAAACCAATATTGCCACAACAAGAATCATTGTAACAATTTTCAAAAGAGAAAGTTTTTTAATAAATTTCTTCATACCTACCGTCACCTCCTAGCCAATTCTGTTGTGAAGTCTGTGAAGAATCCAAGAGCCTTCTCAACAAGTGTGATATACAATGTTGCAAGGAAAATAATTACTATCGCTGCAACAAAAGTTGCGATAATCATTGCAAGGTTTCTGCCTGCACCATATTCATGGATTACACACAAGCCACTGAATACAAGGAAACAGAACCAAACAAGACCAATCATCTGTACAGCTGTAAGAATCATAGCTTCTTCTGCTGTTACAAAGTTAGAACCGATAATATAAACGATATCAGTCATCATTTTGGGGAACAATGCGTATGCAAGCACTGTCAAAATATCAAGGAACTTACCGCTACCTTCGAAAATTGCGGTCATACTCCAGTTACTTATTGCAAAAAGTAAGTAAGGGAACAAACCGAAGATGAAGGTTGTAACACTATTCATAGCGTACAAGGGGTTATTGTTGAGAATAAAGCCTGTGTACTGATATGCTATAACGTTAAGTATACCGCTTGCAAGGAACAAAAGCGCAACCAAAAGGTTGTTGCCCATGCCTCTGAATCTTACTTCATAAAATCCGTCGAACGGGTGAAAGATAACATGGGTCAAATATTTAAAATCTCTAGCTAATTTCTTCATCACTTTCACCTCACAGTTCTTCAAGCTTACGCTGCTGCTTGTTGTACTTTACTTCACCGCGGAGTACCCACCAGATGAATGCAACAATTACAATTGCAAGAATCCAGAAATACTTCTGCAATACAAGGTTTCTGTAGCCCATGAATGCTGTAGAGTAATAAGTCTTATCATTACCGAGCTTGAAATAATGCATTGCCTGTTCGTATTCGTCCTGCATAAGAAGGTTCTTACCTATAGCAACGTATGCGTGGTCATAGTTTGCGTTCATTTCAACTGCTTTTCTGTAAAGCTCTGCAGCACCGTCAAAGTCACCTGTAAAGTACTTTTCTTCAGCGGAGAGGATGAGCTCACCAAAGTCTGTTGTCTTGAATACGAATGCACTCTTAAGGTCTTCGTCGCCTACGATAAGGTCGTTACCCATCCAAGTGATACTTGTGGGGTTAACGAAAGTACCCTTTGTGCTACCGGAACCACCAAAGATAGAAAGGAGGTTACCGTCAAAGTTGTATACGAACACTCTCTTCTTTGCAGTATCAAGTATTGCGTATACGCCGTAATCGTTTACGGCAATGTCGATGAATGTGCTCATTGTGAAGCTTTCATCGAGCATATTGGGAAGGTCACCGAGCTGTTCGGAATAACCAAACTTACGAAGAACGTTTTCACCATTGGAGTTAAAACGGAATACCATTTCCTGAGAAGCAGTATCAACTGTTACCGCATATACGAAACCGTCCTTATCAACATGGAGGTTACTAAATGCAGGAGCATAAACCTTGCTCATTGTTTCCTGCTGTTCTTCACTGGCAAGACTCTTCCAGAAGTAATCAATAAGATTAACTGTGGGAGAGTTTACACCGTAATAACGTGAGAAGCTACCGTCGCTGTTAAGTTCGATAATACCTTCTGTACTGTTCTGTACAACTACGAAAATTCTGCCGGAGTTGTCAACAGCAATCTTTGAGGGCTTGAACAAGGAATCGCCAACCATTGAGGAAGGACGAGTAATTTCCTTAACCAAGCTGTAAGGTGCTTTTCTCTGAAGCTGGAGGATTCTTTCATTACCTGTGTCAGCAATGTAGATATATTCCTTAGTTACATAAACACCTTCGGGACCGGACAGAAGCATCTGCTTGTTAGTTTCTTCACTTACAACGATTTTTCCTTCTGCGTCACGGATAATTCTGATAGAGCCCCTGAGCTTGTAATCATCTGTAAAGATATTTACTCTGCCTGCAACGGAGTCTACAACGTAGATTTCGCGTTCAACAAGGACTTTTTCTGTTTTTGTCTGGGGAGCAACTTCTGTGGTAGATTCTTCAGCTACATCTGTGCTGTCCTCTACTACTTCTGTTGCAACTTCTTCTACAACATCAGTTGCAACTTCTTCTACAACTTCAACTTCTTCATATTCTTCGTAAACGAATATATCCTTTACGCCGGAGAGAGGAAGTTCACTGCTGAGATTTTCGTCATGATTTTCAGCAAGGTCAGCCATGGAAGTTTTGTCGATTACTGTGGCAAGCTGAAAAGCTGACAAGCTCTGGTTTGCATTGCCCCAGAAATCGTAGATATAACTGGAATCCTTAGTATGTTCAGCCATAACGGGTACAGCCTGTAAACAAAGGATAAGAGCGATGGCTAAAGCCAGAATAGTCGATATTATTCTCTTTCTCACAATCTGCACCTCCTTAGTCCTTCATACCGGATGATGCCATTGTTTCAACAACGTTGCTCTGGCTAATTACGAATACAGCAACGGGAACAATCAGCATAATCAAGCTTACTGCACTGGATACACCCGTTCGTACAACACCGGCAGCCAAGATCTGGCTAAGTGCATATGTAACAGGCTTTAACTTTTCAGTGTAAAGATATGTACCACCTGTTGTGCCCCACAAGCTCTGGAAAGAAAGGATAACAAGAGTAATCCATGCGGGCTTGGAAAGAGGCATGATAATCTTCCAATAAATCTTGTATTCGCTTGCGCCGTCAATCTTACAGGATTCAAGAAGTGACATAGGAATATGTGTCATGTTGTTCTTCATCAGGTAAAGACCCATTGTAGAACCGATAGCCGGCAATACTACTGCCCAATATGTATCGATAAGACCAATCTTGCTCATGATAATATAGTTGGGAATAGCTGTTACTGAGCCGTTGAACATAAGAGAGTATACGATGATACTACCCATGAACTTTGAACCGGGGAAATTGTACTTCGCAAGAGGATATGCTGCCATGGAGGCAATGATAACTGAACCAACTGTACCCAAAAGTGTGATAAACACTGTGTTGAAGAGGTATCTTGAGAAAGGAACCCAAGAGTTACCAATCAACTGGAACAAGTCAAGGAAGTTATCCATTGTGGGGTTAACCACGTAGAATTTGGGAGGGAACATGAATACTTCGTTCAAGGGCTTGAATGCGTTTACAACGATAAGCCAAAGAGGAAGTACACTGATAACACCGAAGAAACCAAGGAATACTGTAAGAGCAATATCCACACCGATAGAACGGTTTCTTCTTGTAATACGTCTGTGTGCAAGCCAAGCCGATATCTGCTTAAAGGGAGGTACCTTCACGAGGGCCGCACCTATTTTAGAAAACAACTTTTTCATTTTATTACGAACCCACCTTTCTGAGTACCTTCTGAACTAAGATGTTAGCGAAAATCATTATGAAGAAGAGGATAACCGCAATTGTTGATGCGTAACCCATTTCATAACGAAGGCTACCATAGTCGTTCAAGTGGTTAAGAATGAAGTGACCTGCATAATCAACCGAGGGGAAACCAACGAGCTGATCTGCGATACCTGCAACACCGAAAGACGATGTAATCTGCATTACGGCACCGAACATGAGCTGGGGCTTCATGGAAGGAAGTGTAATGTACCAAAGTTCCTGCCAACGGTTCTTGATACCGTCGATAGCACCTGCTTCATAAAGTGCTGCGTCCTGGCTCTGCAAACCTGCTACGAAAGACAGGAAGCCTACACCAAGAGAAAGCCAAAGCTGAACAATGATAAGAATAGGCATAATATATTCAGCCGTTTCAAACCAAAGTATCGGGCTTGAAATAATGTTCCATTTCAAGAGATAAGCGTTGATATAACCGTACATATCACTTGAGAAAAGGAGCTTCCAGATAACGAACGCGTTACCGGAGATACTGGGTGCGTAGAATACGCACACCATGAGTGCTCTTACCTTGGGCGGAAGTTCATTAATAATCCACGCAAATACAAAGCACATAAGATAGCTGACAGGACCTGTTACGATAGCAAAGAACAATGTGTTCTTAAGAGCTATCATAAAGATATCGTCGAATACTATAAGGTTGATGTAGTTTTCAAGTCCCAGGAAATCCGGAACCTGAAGCATATTGAAGTTTGTGAAACTCAATACCATTGATACCGCAACGGGAAGCACTGTAAAGATTAAGAAGATAAGTGCGAAAGGAAGAATAAGAATATACTTGTCTCTGTGGAGTCTCCATGCGTTCTTCCATTCCATTGACTGAAGCTTTTTCTTCTTAGCTTTTGCAGGTTTATTATTTACTTTCTGCTCAGTCATCGATTATTTCACCCTCCTCGTTATATCTTGTTAAGTGGAACTCTTCACGCTTGATTGTAAGTTCATCATTGATTTCCTTAACGTTAAGGTAAAGAGCTTCTCTGGGATTCTGACCGTCTGTTACAACGCCCTTGAATGCGTAGTCGATTTCACGACCGGTCATGTAGTAACCGGGAACATCGGGAACACCGATTGTGTTATCAAACTGTTCAACAATAACATCTGCCTGTTCTGCTGCCCAGGGAAGCTGTCTGAGAACGTTGATATTTGCTGTAGAATATCTTGCACCGCTACCCAAGATAGATTCGATAGTTGTACCATAGCCAAGCTGTGTTTCTTCACTGAGCCACCACTTAATGAATTCCCAAGAAGCCTGCTTGTCTTTTGCACTGTTCATCATTACTGTGTGTGCAGATGCACTTACTACAGAGTTATTGATTTCACCTGTTACAGGATCTTCATAACCGGGCATGGGAGCGAAGCTCCAAAGACCCTTGATTTCGGGAGCGAAGATTTCGAGTGTATTGAAGAGTGTATAGTCAGCAATACCAATCGGAATTTCACCTGTTCTGAAACGGTTGGAGAAGTCTGCGGAAACAGGAAGTGCATATGTTGTGAAGAATTCAGTAAGCTTCTGGAATGCAAGCATTGCAGGTTCATCACGAAGACCACTTCTGATACCGTAGTCACTGCCGTCGGCTGCGAACTTGTAACCGTTTTCATCTACTGTACCTGCTGCACCGTGATACATATCACCGCCGTACTGGTAAACCAGTGTGGAGTAAAGTGCAGATGTAGGAATGTAGAAATCGTAGTTATTAATATGAAGAACATTGATAGCTTCTTCTACTTCGCCCCATGTCTTGGGAACTTCGAGACCGAGTTCTTCAAGAATATCTGTACGATAGAAGAGTACGCTGAATGTCTGTGTTTCGGGAAGACCGTATACACCGCCGTTGTAGCTTGCTGTGTTAATAGCACTGGGCTTGAAGTCCATGTCAGAAATAAATTCTTCATAATCATCAAATTCTGTAAGATCCTGAAGAGCACCACGAACTGCAAAGTCTACAACGCTTGCCTGACCGTTTGAAAGTGATACATCGGGGCCGTTACCTGCCAATGTTGCAGGAAGAAGAACACCCGCGGGAATAAGCTGAAGGTTAACAGAACCGTCTTCGTAAGTATTATCGATAAGGTTTCTGATAATCTGAGCCTGGTCACGACCGGAAGCGATCCATACCTTAACAGCGTCCTTAGATACTTCCTTGTCGGAAGCAATCTGTGTATCGTCTACAACAAATGTTGCAAGGAATCTGATTGTTTCGTTGCCTGCTGCTACAAGAGCGTTAGGTTCAGCGTTCTTGAGTGTAGCACCGGGCTTGGAAAGTGTAAAGGAGTCTACTTCAAGAGGCATGGAGGAAATTTCAAGCATCCATGTACCAAGAGCAGAAATGTTACTCTTGAAGTCTGAGATTTCGTCTACAACGTCATCGGGCTTTTCAGCGAACTGCGCACACTGACGTGCAACCTTTTCAAGCTGAATTGTACCGGAGCCCTTTTCGCCTGTAATCTTAACCATTTCATCAACTACTGCGTAAAGCGCATCTGCCTGATCCTTCATTGTTTCAGCAAATGTCTGGTATTCATCTTCACCAATCTGAACACCCTTTACCTTTGTGCCGATTTCATAGTCAATATATGTATCCGGAACTGTACCTGTAATCTGTACTACCTTACGGTACATTTCGTTAAGTACAAGCACGCTGTTTTCAACTTCGGAAAGAGCGTTAGCAAAGTCACCGAGAACAACGTCCATTGTGATTGTGTTCTTACCTTTGTTGAGATAGAAGAGAAGTGCCTTGCCTTCGGAGTCTGAAATTACATAGTTTTCAAAACTTGTGGAGTAGTCAAAACCAATCTTGTTAGCTTCCTGGAAAGGAACTTCGCCGTTGATCTTAACTCTTCTGAAGCTCTTTACACCACGGTTAACATTCTGTCTTGCACGAGGAGCAATCTGATAGAAGCCTTCTTCGGGAACTTCGATTGTCCATGTGATAGAACCGCCTGCTGTTGCCCAGTTAGAACCACCCATGACGTTAAGGAGCTGGTTCCAGTGGTGATAAGGTGTTGTATAAGAACTGGAGTAGTCTGTAGAAGCACCGATAGATGTGGAGGACTTAGTAATCTTTACTGTACCGCCTTCGTATCTTTCAGCCTCCATAACAAGGTTCTCACCGCTGTATTCCTTAGCATCCTTGTGGAGTTTGAGGTATTCAGCATATGTAGGAGCAATGGGAGCCTTTTCAAAGGAGATTTCGTTAATCTGAACAGGCTCGCGGTTAGCTTCAAGTTCAAGTGTATGTTCACCTGCTGTAAGATAAATTACATAGGGTGAAAGTGTTCTCATTGTTGTGTCGGACAAGTAAATATCCTTTGCTACAAAATCTTCGTTAGCTTCGGGACGGATTTCGTTACCATCTGTTTCTTTAATTGTTCCGTTATCCCATGTTCTTGTAAATTCAACAACAGGGCTGAGCTTTAACTTCTTAACCTTGTCATAGTAGAGAGGTGCGTTATCGAGAAGGAAATCTCTCTGAGGGTTGGAAGTTGTGCTCTTAATGGAGATATAGTTGAATCTGAGGTTGTAGTAACCGTCGGCAGGAGCTGTAAATTTCCATCTTACATTTGCTCTTTCACCAATCTGAAGACCTGTAACCTCGTTACCGTCAATATCGGTTGTTGTACCGATTACTGCTGCATCCGGGATAAGCTTTACATCAACAGGTTCTTCTGTATCTGTAGCTTCTTCCACAGGTGCTACGGGAGTTTCAACTGCAGCGTCTGTTGACAATTCTGCGTCAGGGTCATACAACTCAAAAGCTGTAATATCAACAGTTACAGTATCTGTAGCGAGCTGCTCTGTTGATTCATAACCAACCAAGTCGAGGTACGCCTGATACTCATTGCTGATATATTCACCCTGTGTACCTGCATTTGCTGTCGTATCCGCATTACCGGGAAGAACAAATGCAAGAGCAACAAGAAGGAGTGATAAAACCACTAAACCGCCAACAACTAAAAGCTTGACGTTTAACTTCTTCTTGCTTTTGGGTTTACTAGAAGTTTTCTTTGCCATTTTTTCTTTTCCCTCCGTTCATTAACTCTTCTTAACTGCAACATAAATTGTGGCGTAGATTTCATTGCCTGCAAAGTCTGTTGCAACAATATCAACCGGATAAGGTTCTTTGCCTTCGGTGTCCACCGTTACATCAAGCCAACCTGTGTCAGCTGTAATGTTTGTCGAAATATCAAGTCCGTCAGCATCCTTCGCCCATTCAACATAGTCGCCCCAGTTAATAGTAGAAACGTCTGTGTTAAGAGCAATTTCGGGAACAACGTCCTTGGGTTGAAGCGTGGGAGGTGTTGTGTTGTCGGGGTCATAAACCATAACAGTAAATGTACCCTCACCCACGTTGCCGCTCTTGTCTGTTACGGAAGCTTTAATTCCGCCTTCATATGTACCGACTGTCTTAAATATTTCTGCGTCGTATTCAAACTTGATTTTGTCAACCTTGTATTCGCCGTCAGCGTTGTCGCTTGCACCGATGTACTTGCCCCAGTTGATAGTTGCCGGGTCAGTACCTGCCGCGATAGCTATAACGCCCTTTCTGCTTACCGAAGGTTTAACCGCATCGATAGCACCTGCACTGTTAACAGCTGTACCGATGTCTTCAAGTTTCTTGTAAATTGATTCCTTGTTTGCCTCAACCGCTGTTCTGTACTTGGGGAAGCCGTCGATACCGTAGATAGATTTACCTAAGATATCACTCCATGTCCACATTACACCACAGGACTCGGAGTATTCGTTAGCGGGTTCCTTACCAAATTCAATCCAGATTTTAAGGTTCTGATCACCGATTTCAGGGTGGAAAATATCAATACCGAAGTTAAGTGCTTCATCGTCTGCCTGTTCAACCATGTATTCTTCGATAGAATTTACACCAGCCATTGCCTTGTAATATTCAACCTTATACATCTTATATGCTTTAAGAGCAAGTTCACTTGTCTTTTCATTAATACCACGGAGAAGACCTACAGAGTCAGCCATGGGGTTAAGGTGACGATAGTCGGGGTCAGATGAATCTGTTCCGTCGGGATAAGGGAACGGAATAACTGCCATTGACTCACCGCGTTCAGCGAGGATAGAAGATGCTGTACCCATTCTCCATCTTGCACAGTTTGTAAAAACTGTTTCGCCGTTCTGGAAAGCATCACTTGCTGTCAGCCAACCGGAGTTGGGAGTTGACTTTGATGCAGTCGAACATGTAACAAGTTCTGCCGTCATAAGTTCATCAACATATTCGCAAGCTTCAATACCTTCTTCTGTAGCAAACTTCATTGCTTCACCGTCATATACGCCTGCGCCCACAGAGTGGAGAGCATACTGACCGAAGAATGTGTAGTTTGTGTTGAAAGCAACAATGTCCTTGCCGGAGGCTGCCTTCTTACCGGAATAGTAAGCTTTTATCTTACCAAGGTAATCCTTGAAGTTTGACCATGTCCAGTCACCGCGAAGATACATTTCCGAAGGATACATTGTTGTGCCGTTAGCATCCTTAAGAGAAGGAACTTCTTCAATCATGCTGATGTTGTAAACTATAGGCCATGTATTAGTATAAAGAAGGTCACGGTTCATCAGATAGTAGTGACCGAAAGTCTTCTGCGGAAGAATCCATGCACCGTCGGGGTCATCATGGAATATATGTGCATATTTATCAAGGGGCTGAAGAATATTCTGCGAAAGAATATTACCTTGGCAGCCACCCCAAAGGATAGCAAGTTCACAGTAGGGGTCGCCCGCAAGCACTGTCTGCAACAAAAGTTGCTGCAAGTCACTGGAATACTGCAAGAACTTAAGTTCAACACCGAGCTGTTCTTTAACAGTTTCCAAAGCATGCTCTGCCGCTTTCTTTCTGTCGGCGTTCATGTTTGAAGTGCCTGTGATTTCGTCAACCCAGTAGGGGTCATCCTCACTCTGTGCGTGAGTACCGATTCTTATAACAGTGAGTTTGCCTGTGTCTTTCTTGTTCTGGTTAAGTTCGCATCCGCTAAAAAGCGGTACAATCATCATTGCAACTAAAAACGTAGCAATTATAGATTTTAGTTTAACCTGCATTTTTTCACACTTCCTCCTATAATATATTACTACTTCTTTCATTATACACAAATATTTTAAAAACTTCAAGACTTTTTTATAACTTTTGACCAAGAATTTAAAAAATTTTTTAACAAATTGCCTAAAATCAACCCCCGATTCATAAATTTTTTACACTTATATTACCAAAACTTTGACATTGCATTTTTGTTATGTTATTATCATATTATAACAGTTTCAAAATAACCACCTATATAATAGGAAGAAACTCATACTATTTTTCAAAACCCAAGGAGTGCTTTGAATGCGTTTTGTGCACACTGCCGACAATCATCTGGACATGCCGCTTAACTCTTTGCCTCAAGGCAAGTCCACCGTGCGAAAAGCCGAGAGACGCTCGTCTTTTTCAAAAATAATAGATTATACCACCAAAAATGCCAATATGCTTATTATTTCGGGCGACCTTTTCCACTCCCCCACACCTTCTGCATCTGCTATTAACTTTTGCATAAAGGAATTCGAAAAATTAGGCAATATTCCCGTGTTTATTGCACTTGGTAATCATGACTACGGTATATCGAATTTCAATTTCCCGGGAAATGTACACATTTTCCCCAATAATTTTGAGCGTATTATTTTCAAAGATGTTGCTGTAACGGGTGCGTCATTTACGTCAGAGACTGCTTTTTTATCACAAAGCATTCCCTCTCCCGACCCTCATTACAAAAACATACTCGTCCTCCATGGTGATCTTTCTCAAGCTAGTGAATATAACCCCTTAGATAAGGCAAAACTTCTCTCATACGGATACGATTACGTCGCCCTCGGTCATGTGCACACGCATTTTCGAGAAAGCAATATTGTATACCCCGGCTGCCATGACGGTGGCGGTTTTGATGAAAGTGGTGAAAAAGGCTTTATCTTTGCTGATATTTCTTGCGGCTTAAAGCTTGATTTCATCCCCTCCTCTTCACGGGTGTACACTATTTTAGACTTCGATGTGTCGCCCTTTGATTCATCAATGGCGCTTTCTGATGCACTAATGGCAAAAATTGCAGACGGCATATACCGCATCAACCTGACAGGCACATTAAAAGAAGGTTTTATGCCCAATATTGACTATATAACCTCTTATCTTTCGGAAAAAGCGTTTTATGTCAGCATCAAGGACAACACCCGCATCGACACCGATATTTCCCAAAGTAGCATTTATCGCTTTTTCTCTGACTATCTGAACAAAAACTACGACGGCGAGGTTGCCTCTCTTGCATACAAATACGGCGTTTGGGCTCTGAAAGGAGTGAAGGAAGACTTATGATTATAAAAAAGCTAAACCTTCTTTCCTTCGGAAAATTAAAAAACAAAGAGATTTCACTTTCAGATAATCTTAACATTATCTACGGCACAAATGAGAGTGGAAAGTCCACAATTTCGGCATTTATTGAAGCAATGCTCTACTCGTACCCCGCCCACGACAAAGACAGGGGGAAATATTTCCCATGGGATAAAACAGCCCCCTCTGGCACTATGACAATAAACCATAACTCAAAGGACTATACAATTTACCGCACCTTCGGCGCCACACCCAAAGCTGACAGTTTGCAAACAGAGCCGGATATCTCTCTTTCCGATATCATTCCCGATAGGGAAACTTTCCGCAAAAGTGTATACTGTGCAGAGGGCAAAGCCGCTGATTTCGGCAAAACCAGTGGCATGGATGCGCGTATATCCAACATTATGGCGTCAGGTGACGAAAACGTAAACGCTCAAGAGGCTATAGCCTATCTTTCCGAGCAGAAAAAGCATTACGTCAGACAGCGCGGTACAAATGGAGCCTTGCAACAAGCAAAAATCAAGGTGACCGACCTTGAAAACGAGTTGGCAATAGCACGTCTTGCCGAAAACGACCTGTCCGCACGCAGAGCTGATATTAATAATAAGGAAGAAACTATCATAGCTCTCAAAGAACAAATTGCTACACTTGAAAATAATATAGTGTCTTACGCCGTGGAGGATAACGAGATTGGAGAGAGTATTTCCCAGCAAAAGGACTATATCGCTTCTCTCTCTCCTGTAAAAAACGATAAAAAGCCTGAAAAAACCTCTGTCAAATATCCCGTACTGTATACCATATGCACACTTAGCTTGTTTATTATAGGTTTTCTCTTCTTTAAACCGCTCATTTTTGCATCTCCGCTTCCTCTTTTAGCATATTTATTATCAAAACTTTTTATCAATCAAAAAAAGAGCAATAATGCCGAAGAGGCTGACACATCGGTATACAAAGAATCACTTACTGACCTTGAAAAACTGCGTGAAGACAAAGCCAAAATATCCGAAAAAATATCTTTAACACACCAAAAGATAAGTGAGTTGCAAAAAACGCTTTTATCAGAGCAGGATGCTCTTCATTCTCTCGAGAAAATGGTTTTTGATGCGTCTTACCGTTCAATTGACGAAATTGAGGCAGAATTATCCTACACCAAAAAGCTCTGTAGTGAAATGAGTATTAAGGTTGAGGCTATTGACGCCGCAATTGAGGCTATCGGCTATGCGTCAGAGCGTTTCAGTGAAGATTTTACGCCCGCAGTTTCAAAAAAAGCAATGGAATATCTTTCCCTTATTGCTCCCAAAGAAAACCGCGATGTTACTCTTATAATGGATGCCGAAAACAACAAAAATCCTCTTTCCATTTCCGTCAAAGACCCACTCCCCAGGAATTTGTCGTCTTTTTCCTTCGGTTTTCGCCAGGAGGTTTACCTTTGCTTCCGTATAGCACTTTCCGAGTTTCTTTACGACAAAGATTTTCCCATAATTATGGATGATCCCTTCCTCGGTTCGGATAAGTGGCGCGAAAAGGCGATATTTGACCTTTTGAGTAACGTTGCAAAAAAGAGACAGGTAATCGTTTTTACAAACCGAAAAAACGATTACTTCAATCAATTAAATTGCAATTTTGTTGACATTGGATAGTAAAATGATGTATAATAAATTATAGTATGTAGATTGGAGGTCTATTTATGGCTGCTAAAATTGAAAACAATTACGGCGATATCGTTATCAGTAATTCCGTTATCGCTAACATCGCAGGTGCCGTTGCCAACAACTGCTACGGTGTTGTAGGTATGGCTGTCAGAAATACAAAGGACGGTATTGTAAGCCTCCTTAAGGTTGGCTCTCTTTCCAAGGGTATCAAAGTTGAAGTTGAGGACAACTCCATTATTATTGACATGCACATCATGGTTCAGTACGGTGTCAATGTTTCCGCAATCTGCGAAAGCATTATGCACAACGTAAGCTATCAGGTTTCTGCCATGACAGGCTTTGACGTAAAGGAAGTTAACGTATACGTTGAAGGCATGCGTGTTGCAAACGAATAAGATAGGGGGAGTTACTCAGTTATGATGAAGGCTATTAATGCGGCAATTTATAAAAACATGATTCTTTCTGCCGCAAATAAGTTAAATGAAAACAAAGCATACGTTGATGCTCTCAACGTTTTCCCTGTTCCGGACGGTGACACAGGTACAAACATGGCTCTTACATTTATGTCTGCCGCAAAGGATATCTCTGTCAAGGAATTTTCCTCGGTTTCCGATGTAGCGCAGGCTGTTGCAAAGGCTACACTCCGTGGTGCAAGAGGTAACTCCGGTGTTATCCTTTCTCAGATTTTCCGCGGTATTTCCCTTGGCCTTACAGGCAAGGAAACTATCACTCCCGCTGATTTTGCTGTAGCAGTAAAAAAAGGCTGTGACACAGCTTATCAGGCTGTTATGAAGCCTACAGAAGGTACAATCCTCACTGTAATCCGCTTCATGGCAACAGCAGGGGTAGAAAATAGCGAAGCTGCTTCCTTTAATGAATTCTTCAAAATCATCATGAAGGAAGGTAACATCGCTCTTGATCAGACACCCGAAATGCTTCCTCAGCTTAAGCAGGCAGGCGTAGTTGACGCGGGCGGTAAAGGTTTGTTGTGCATTTTTGAAGGTATGGAGTCCGCTCTTGACGGCAACGCTGTATCTCTTTCCGATGCACCTTCAACCACTTCCCCTGCTATGGCAAGCGGTGCACAGCAGGCTGTTGACCCCGATGATATCGAATTCGGCTATTGTACTGAATTCATCATCGAAAAGTACGATGTTAAAACAAACGCAAATGCTTTCCGTGATAAGATTGCCCCCACAGGCGACTGTATGCTTGTTATCGAAGAGGATGAAATCGTAAAGGTTCATATTCATACAAATAACCCCGGTTTTGTTCTTGAACAGGCTGTAAAGCTTGGTCAGCTTATCAACATAAAGATTGATAACATGCGTTATCAGCACTCCAACATTATTGCAGAGGCTGACAGTGCTCCCGCACAGAAAGGCCCCATGAAGGAGCTTGCAGTTATTTCTGTTTCCGCAGGCGAAGGTATTGCCGAAGTATTTACAGAGCTCGGTGTATCCTATGTTATCCGCGGCGGTCAGACAATGAACCCCTCAACAGACGATATTCTTGCCGCTGTTGAACAGGTTAACGCAAAGAACGTTATCGTTCTTCCCAACAACAAAAACATTATCTTAGCCGCTGAACAGGCAGTTGAATTGGCTGAGGTTAACGTAGCTGTTATCCCAACAAAGACTATTCCTCAGGGTATTACAGCTATGACAAGCTTCTTGCCCGAAGGTAGCTTGGAAGACAACGTTGATGCAATGAATGAAGCAATCCAGCTCGTTAAGAGCGGCAGTATCACTCATGCAGTACGTGATACATCTATTGACGATAAGGAAATCCACGAAGGTGACTACCTCGGTATGCGCGAAGGCAAGATTGCCATTGTTAATCCTGACCTTAACGAAACTTTCGCATCTCTTATCGATGACATGGTTGATGAAGACAGTGAAATCATCACAGTTTACCACGGTGAAGATGTTTCTGAAGATGATGCAGCAGCACTTTGCGATGCACTTGAAGAAAAGTATCCCGATTGTGATGTATACGTAAGAAGCGGCGGACAGCCGGTATATTACTACTTCATCGCAGTAGAATAAAAACGAAAAAAGGGAAACCGCGTGTTTCCCTTTTCTTGTTTTTATTCTACATGATTTGATTACTGACCTCTTTTTGAAAGAAGGTGATACATATGGCATTATACGACCGTATTTCCACAATTAAAGGCATCGGAGAACAAAGAGCAGAAAAGCTTTCTGCCTTGGGTATTGAAACCGTGCGTGATATGCTCTACTATTTTCCATATTCGGTGGAAGACAGACGTATCACAAAAAAAGTTACCGATTTAACAGACGGTGAAACTGCGTGCATTACAGCCCTTGTGGGTGCCGCACCCACGGTCAGACGCATACGTAAAGGCTTTGCCGTTTACTCCCTCCCTCTTCGTGATGACACAGGAGTTATCACCGCAGTTTTTTATAACAACCCTTATGTTATGAAAAATTTCCGCGTCGGCTCTTTCTACAACTTTTACGGTAAAATAGAACATAAATACGGACAAAAAAAGATTATCACCCCTATTTATGAGCCTTACGGAACCAATAACGTGACAGGCAACATTGTTCCCATATACCGTCTTTGCGCTAATCTCACGCAAAAGGTCATGGTTTCCACAATCAAAAAATGCCTTGACGTAGCAGGCGATTCTATTGAGGATTTTATGCCAAAATCAATTATTGAACGCTATAACCTGTGCCGTGCCGATTATGCTGTCCGTAACATTCATTTTCCCATTGACTATGACGCTTATGATTCTGCCCGCAGTCGTCTTGCCTTTGAGGAGCTGTTTCTTTTACAGCTTGCTCTCAATATGCGCAAGCAGGTTGCAAAAAAAGCTTCTGTAGCACCGTTTACTGAGACGGATATCTCGCCGATTTTATCACTTTTTCCCTTTGCACTTACAAACGCACAGCAAAAGGTTATTGACGAAATTATATCCGATTTAACCTCCTCTTCGCCCATGAATCGCTTGGTCCAAGGTGACGTTGGCTCGGGTAAAACGGCGGTTGCAATGGTAGCGATGTATCTTTGCGTAAAAAACGGTGGACAAAGTGCCTTTATGGCACCTACAAGCATACTTGCCCGACAGCATTATGAGTCTGTTTCGGCTACTTTTGAAGCCTTGGACATAAAAACTGCACTGCTTATAGGTAGCATGACAAAAAAAGAAAAGCAAGCTGTATACGAAAAGCTTCAGTCCGGTGAAATTGACATTATTGTAGGTACACATGCACTTTTCCAGGACAGCGTTGTGTTCAAAAACCTCAGGCTTGCTATAACCGATGAACAGCATCGTTTTGGTGTAAAGCAACGCGGTGCTCTCGTTTCAAAGGGCAACAACCCCCACATATTGGTTATGACGGCCACCCCTATTCCACGCACACTTGCACTTATTATTTACGGCGATTTAGATATAAGCATCATAAACGAGCTTCCTCCCGGACGTGAAAAGGTTGACACCTTCTGTATAGGGGAAAATATCCGCGAAAGAATGTACAACTTTATCCGTAAGGAGGTCAGTTCAAACCACAAGGTGTATATTGTCTGCCCAATGGTTGACGAAAACGAAGAGCTTGACTTAAAGAGTGCGGTTTCCTACCGCGATAACCTTGCCAATAATATTTTTTCCGACGTAAAGGTGGGACTTGTTCACGGCAAAATGAAGGATAGCGAAAAAGATGCTATCATGAATGATTTTGCCTTTGGCGATACCGATATTTTAGTATCAACAACGGTTATTGAAGTCGGTGTAAATGTGCCCTCAGCTACCCTCATGATTATCGAAAACGCTGAGCGTTTCGGGCTCAGCCAGCTTCATCAGCTCCGAGGCAGAGTAGGACGTGGCAAGGATAAAAGCTATTGCATCCTTATTCCCTCTTCAATGGACGAGGATATCAAAAAGCGTATGGGTATCATGACAAAAACAAACGACGGCTTTGTTATATCCCAGACAGACCTGCAGCTTCGTGGTCCGGGCGAATTTTTCGGTACACGCCAGCACGGGTTGCCTCCTTTGAAGATTTCTTCACTACTCGATATGGAAACCCTCAAAAAGAGCTCTGATGCAGTAACGGAGCTCTTACAGCGCGACCCCACACTATCGGATGAAGAAAACGCTCTTTTAAAAAGAAGGGCAGAAACACTCTTTTCCAATATAGACGAATTTATGGTTTAAAAAAGCTGTTGCAATTGCAACAGCTTTTTGGTTAATTTTCATAAAGATTTCCATTTACTACAATACGGTCCTTATTTACTAAATGACAGTAAATCCGCGCAATATTTTCGTCCGTAATCATTTCATAGCCAAACACCTGATCATAAGCCATCTCAAAAATTCCATACATATCATTTTCTTCCGCACAAATAAATCTATGTTCTCCCGAATAATTATCAGAGCGTACATATTTAATCGCGTCTGAAACAATCATTTCATACAACGTTGCAGGCATTGTTGCACTGCCTTTAATGGCCTTTGCATTTGGCAATTCAATTCTTTTGAGATTACTTCCTTCTGGTATATAACTAAAATCAAAACTTATTGTGTTGGGTAAAACAATTTCTTCAACAGATTGGGGAATTGTTATTTTTTGCTCATTATAAAAGTAGTGATATGGTATAATTTCTTCTACGTCCCACTCAAGATACTTTAAATTATCACACCCTGTCAATTCAAGCTCTTTTACATATTTGGGAACAATTAGTTTTTCTATTACAATATTTCCGTCAAAAGAATTACCCACAGAAACAACTTTTTTGTTCTCAACAGTTTCGGGAACAATTACACTTTTATCACTTCCGGTGTATTTTGTAATTTCAACCCCTCCGTCAACATAAACCCATTCAAAATTTTCAAGGGGATCTTTTTTAACATCATTTTCATGTGCACGCGTTGTTTCTTCTTCAATTATTTCATCATCTGCTTTTTCAATGTTTTTACAAGCAGACAATGTACATAACATTACCAAGCACATCAACAATACCCAAATCTTTTTCATATTTAAATTGACTTCCTTTCTTTACAAAGTAAATTTATTTAAATCTTGTATAAAATTCTGCACGAGATGCTGCTGTACTTGCATTCGATGCGTTTGTTGCAGCTCTTTCCGCAGCTGCTCGTGCTTCATATGCCGCCGTTCGGGCATCAAAAGAATATTGCATCTGTTGTTTTGCAATATCCTGCATGTTTTTGCGATACATATATTCATCAAAAAGATTTTTTGCTTCGTTCAAATTTCTTGCTCTTCCCGTTTCAAAGAAATTTACAAATACTCTCATATTTTCGGGATTTTTACATTCATTAGGGCAAATCGCCATACGTATTAGCTGTCCGTTGTTGTGTGTGTCCTGTAACTGCTTAACATCCGCATCTGCCTTCAAAAGTTCATTTTCAAGCACAGTCAAGTTTTTGTTAGTCTTTTTCAATGAATTATTATTTGATAAAATACCTATTATACCAAAAATCATTAAAAAAAGGGCTGACGGTAAAGAGAAAACTAAAAATCCTATAGTTTCAAGTGTTACAAGTCCTAAGAAAAATACAGCTACAGATATCATCGCAAAAACAACGAAAACTACTATAAATCCCGGTCTGTTTTTCAATAAACCATCTCTTACTTTTACAGTCTCTTCCCTTCCAAGATATATTCTGGAATACCTCTCCGTCGCAGGATATACTGCACCTACCGCCGTCTCTGCTTCTCTTAAATAAGGCATTAACTGTTCTGCAGACAGTCCTGCACAAACCCTGCTGAACTCATCAAGCGTCATTATTTATTCCTCCTTGTATCATATGATTATACTGTATACATCTTAAATTATAGACGTTTTCCGTCTACAAGTCAATAGAAAGTTTCTATCTATGGTAAATTAATATTGGTGATTTAAATGAATATAAGCTTTGGTGAAAAAATACGCAATTTACGCGAAGATATGAATATGAATCAAACTCAACTCGGTAAAGCTGTCAACATGACACAACGCAAAATTTCCTACATCGAATGTGGTAAATACGAACCTTGTATTGATGACATAATTTCATTTTGCTTATTTTTCAACGTATCCGCAGACTACCTTTTAAATCTCCCCTCTAAACTGAACTATCCTAAACGGTAAAAAAGCAGTTGCACTAAACAATGCAACTGCTTTTTTTATCTTCCATAAAGTTTTGTCATTGTATTTATTTCTTCGGAAAGAGTATCTGTCAAATCGGACTTTTTAATCCTCCACTGCCAGTTACCGCCCATTTTTGACGGAGTGTTCATCCTCGCCTCACTGCCTAATCGCAATATATCCTGCATACAAATTACGCATAAATCTGAAACAGACGCCATTGCGCCACGGATAAGCCCCTTTGATATGCCCTCTTCCTCAGTTAGGTTAAAGTACCTTGTTGCCATATTCCTGTCGTTTTCGGCAGCTGACATATACCACCCGAGTGCAGTATCGTTGTCATGGGTTCCCACATAGCACACGCTGTCAGGGGTATAATTATGAGGCAGATAATCGCCCGACTCCCTTTCATCAAAGGCAAACTGCAGTATTTTCATTCCCGGGTAGCCTGTGTCACGCAAAAGCTTTTTTACGCTATCGGTCAAATAACCCAAATCCTCGGCAATAATGGGCAAATTCTCGCCAATTTCTCGTTCAAAAGCTTTAAAAAGCTTCATTCCCGGACCGTCTATCCATTTTCCGTTAACGGCGGTTTCCTCACTTGCATCTATTGCAAAATAGCTGTCAAAACCGCGGAAATGGTCGATTCGTACCCTGTCAAAAATTTTGAGTGCAAATTTCAGTCTTTCAACCCACCAACCATAGCGGCTTTTCTCAAGCCAATCCCAATCATAGATAGGATTGCCCCACCTTTGACCTAGGGGCGAAAACCCATCCGGCGGCACACCTGCAACCATATAGGGCAAGTACTCGTCATCGAGCAAAAATGCCTTGCCCTCACTCCACACATCGCTACCGTCAGATGCACAGTATATGGGCAAATCTCCGATTATTTCTATTTCGTTATTATTTGCATACTCTTTAAGCCCAAACCACTGAGAAAAGAAAAAATACTGAATAGCTTTGTATACTCTTACTGTTTCTTCATCTGCAAAAAGTAGTCCCGCGTCGCTCTTGACCCTCAGCTCCAGCTGCCATGTTTCCCTGCTTTTAAAGCCCATTTTTTCTTTAATCGCCATAAAAACAGCATAGTCATCAAGCCAGGCACGGTTTTCCTCCAAAAAGGTATAATAATCTGCCACGGGCTTTTCCAAAAACCTATCTGCCGCCTTTTTTAGCAAAGGGTATCTTGTCTGATATAACATTCCGTAGTCAACCTTTACGCTGTCCTTTTCCCGGGGAATATTCTCCAAATCCTCTTTTGTAAGATATCCCGCCTCATAGAGAAGTTCAAGGTCAATCAAATACGGATTGCCCGCATAAGAGGAGTAGGACTGATATGGCGAATCCCCATAAGAGGTATGCCCTATCGGCAACACCTGCCACACCTTTTGACCTGCTTTTTTGAGAAAATCTATAAAATTATAAGCTTCTTTCCCCATCGTGCCTATCCCATAGGGCGAAGGCAGGGACGAAATATGCAATAGTATACCGCTTTTTCGCATTTTATCACCAACTTTTATCCTTTTACAGCACCTGAGATTACCCCTTCTATTATATACCTTTGCAGGAAAATATACAACAAAATTATGGGGATAATTGAAAGAGTCAACATTGCCATAAATCCGCCCCAGTCAATACTACCGTAGGCACCCTGCATTGTAATCTGAACGGCAACGGGGATTGTTTTGTATTTTGTGCCAAGTATCAGATACGGCAAAAGATAGTCGTTCCATATCCACATGGCATTAAGGATGCCCACGGTTACGGTTGTGGGCTTTAATATGGGGAAAACCACCTTAAAAAAGGTTTGTATTGGGTTGCAGCCGTCAATTCTGGCAGCTTCTTCTATTTCCCGGGGAATACCCTTTATAAATCCCGAAAACATAAACACGCTAAGCCCTGCACCAAATCCCAAATAAATTGCAATTATCCCCAAAGGATTGGCAAAATTTATTTTTACGGCAATGTAGGTTAGAGTATACATCACCATTTGAAATGGCACAATCATCGAAAACACAAACGCATAGTACAAAACCTTTGTCAAAAATGTTTTAACCCTTGTTATATACCAAGCCGTCATCGACGATGCCAGTATAATTGCTCCAACCGACAAAATTGTCACAAAAAGGCTCATGCCAAACGCCGCAAAATATCCCGATGCTTTTATGCCTGAGACGTAATTGTCTATACCGACAAAGCTTTCTGCCCTCGGAAAATTAAAAGGCTCTGACATAATCAAAAACCTGTTTTTGAAAGAGTTTATCAGTATTATCCCTATCGGCAACAGAAAAAACAACGCTATCACACTAAGGAGAATATAATACCCTACCCTTTTTAGGGTTTTGTTCATTACAATTCAACCTCCTTGGACCTTGTCAGATATAGCTGAACAGACGCAATGAGTGCCACTATTACAAAAAACAGTACCGCCTTTGCCTGCCCCACGCCCTGCCAGCCTATACGAGAGTAAAACGTGTCATAAATGTCAAGTGCCAGCATACTGGTTTCTTTCCCCGGGGCACCGCCTGTCAAAGCCAGGTTCTGGTCAAAAAGCTTGAAGGAGTTTGTAAGCGTCAGAAAAGTACATATAGTTATTGAGGGCATAAGCGAGGGGATTGTCACATGCCACAGGGCCTGTCTGTTCGTAGCACCGTCAATATAAGACGCCTCGATAAGCCCCCTGTCAACGCTCTGCAACCCTGCAATATAAATTATCATCATGTAACCTATCATCTGCCAGTTCATGAGCACGACAAGTCCCCAAAAGCCGTAATCTGCACTAAAGGTTATATCCACCTCAAAATAACGCAGAATACCGTTTATAATTACATTCCAAATATAGCCTAACACAATACCGCCGATAAGATTGGGCATAAAATACACGGTCCTGAAAAAATTAACGCCCTTCATTTTTTTAGTGAGCAAAAGTGCAAGCAAAAACGCAATTATATTTACGCTCACCACACTTACGGCAGTAAACTTTACCGTAAAGAACAAAGCATTTATAAAGCTTTTATCCCCGCTGAATGCTTTTATATAGTTTTCTACCCCTGCAAAAGTTGCGTTGTCCACGGTGGTAAATTCCGTAAAGGAAAGATACAGCCCCATAACAAAGGGCAGTACAAAAAACATTATAAAGCATACAGTCAAAGGCAGTAAAAATATCGGAGCATATTTTTTCAAAAAACCACCCCTTACCTGTTACTTTCAGCTTTCCAGTCGCTTACAGTATCCTGCTTAACTCTATTCCATTCTTTTGACCCCTGTGCATAGGAAAGGAGCGCACTTCCAAAGTTTGTTTTAAATCGCTGTGACGGAAAAATCGTAAAATCCCACGGCACTGTATGCGTATCGGGCTTGTTCATCCATCTTACAACCTCACGCGCCAGCGGGTCGTCGGGAACTTCGTCTTCTGTAAAGGTTTCAAAAGGCGTTATAAAGCCCAGCTCTTCTGTTACATATTTCTTTCCTGTATCGGAGGTGAAAAGCCAGTACAAAAAGTCCTCTGCTGCTTTTTGTGTATTTTCATCAGCTTTTTTATTTATACACAAAAAGTTTTCCGTACCTATACAAAGACCTTGGTTTTCATCGTTTATGCCCATATATATGGGCAGCATTTTTACATTTTCTTCACTTACCGTATTGCCCGCAACTTCCGCAATCTGACTGTATGCCCAGTTACCGTTCTGCACCATTGCACATTTGCCTAAGGCAAATTCCGCCATAGAGTCACCCACTATTTTAGAGCCGAGCATTTTTTTGTCTGTTGTGGAGTTATTTATATACAAATCAAATATTTTTTTGTAATTATCTGAGTATTCAAATTTAAAGTTTGCAACCTCGCTTGTCTCAAGGTTGATGTCGTTTTTGTCAAACTCATAATGCACGGGAATATTTAAAAGATGCGTCTGCCAACGCCAGTCCTCGCCGGGCTTTAGAGATGTGGATGCAAATACGCCATCAATACCAAGCTGTGCTTTTTTCATTGACATTTCTTCCACTACTTCACGAAGTGTATCAAAGTTTGTTATCTCATCCATGGAGGATATGTCGGTTTCCTTGTCAGGAAGAGCAAAAAACTTATCCATTATGCTCTTATTATAGATAATACCATAACCCTCCACTACGTAAGGAATACCGAAAACGCCCTCTTCCGTCTCAAGCAGCAGTGCATCGTCGGTAACTATATTTGTCAATTTCGAATTTGACAAATCCTTGCAGTAGTCCTTCCAGTTACTGTAGCCCATAGGCCCGTTAACCTGAAAAATCACTGGAGCCTCATTTGTTGCCATTTTTGCGGTAAGCGTACTTTCATACGTATTTGCCGCGGCAGTTTCTACAATAACTTTAACACCCGTTTCCTTTTGGTATTCATCAGCAATCTTTTCATACACGGATGCGATTTCAGGCTTAAAGTTCAAAAATCTTACAACAGTTTCGCCGCTCGTACCACAGCCGCATGCCGACAGCGAGCATACAACCATTGTCAGCACGAGTAAAAGACTTAATTTTTTCATAATGCAACCTCTTTTCGCTATTACGGCAACAAAAAAAGACAAACCACGGCGGATTTGTCTTTTCTTTTAAGCCGCCTTTTAATAAAAGGATTGCCCAAAAGTACTTTTTTATTCGGGAATAATGAGAAGATCGCCTACATTTATATTTGACGATTTAAGATTGTTAACCTTTTTGATTTCGTATACGAATTCACCTGTGGAAACATCATCGCTCTTATATTCGTTAGCAATGCTCCAGAGCGTGTCGCCGTATGTAACCGCATGACGAAGATTGTCCTCGTATGATTCGTGGCTCTCGGGTCTGATTGCAAAAAGTGACATACAAATCATCACAAGAAGAACACTCACAACAGCAAATATTCTTCTTTCACGGTTGAGCTTTTTCTTTGCTGCCTTTCTTCTCATGTGAAAATTATAATATGAATAATACTGAGGAACATTATCTGTCCAGTCATCGGAAAGTATCGGGGAAATTCTGCCTACATATTTAGCTTCTGTCATATTGATTCCGCCTTTCATCGAACACGTGTTCGTGTTTTCTATACTTAATATAACAGAACATTTGTTCGATGTCAATATTTTTTTGCAAATTTTTCGAACAAATGTTTGCTTTTTTTGTTTTTATGTGTTATACTTACGATAAAGTAAGTTATCGGGAGGCAAAAATATGGCAGCTAATCTTACAAAACAGCAGCAGATATTGAATTTTATAGATCAGTACACCCGTGAAAAGGGTTATCCCCCCACAGTGAGGGAAATTTGTGCAGGTGTTGGACTCAACTCGCCCTCTACCGTTCATGGTTATATATCCAGACTTCAGAAAGCGGGCATGCTGGAAAAGGACGCATCTTCATCCCGCGGTCTGCGTCTTGCTCAACGGAGCAATGTTGCACAGGTAACCGAATCAGACGACAACATCCTCTCTGTACCTGTTATAGGTCAAATCAGCGCAGGTGCGCCTATTTTAGCTGAGGAAAACATTGAGCGTATGTTTCCTCTCCCAAGTGATTTCGCCCGCGGCAGTGACGTTTTTATGCTCAAAATTCGCGGTGAAAGTATGATTAATGCAGGTATTCTTGACGGCGACTATGTTATAGTCAAAAGTCAGAGTGTTGCCAATAACGGCGATATTGTTGCCGCATTGATTGAGGATTCCGCCACAGTTAAAACCTTTTATAAGGAAAACGGTCATTTCCGTCTGCAACCCGAAAACGACTATCTTGAACCTATTATAACCGATACCGTTGCAATTATAGGCAAGGTTATAGGCGTATATAGAGTATTATAGGGCTACTGCCTTTAGCGCAGACTATTTAAAAACGAGCGTGCTTTCTTAGCACGCTCGTTTTATTTTATTCTGTTATATTTGCGTATTTACTTGCATCGGGTACAGCGATTTCAGCCTTTGTGTCACAAAGCTCTGTCACAAACTCAATAACAACCGTATTTCCGTTTTCGTTCACACATTCAATATACATTGTTCTTTGTGTCACGTATCCGTCCTTGACGGTTGCACTTGCCTCGGCAGTCCTTTTGAAATTACCCTCGCCTATAATATTGACGCCGGATTCGCAAACAGCTTTCACATAATCTGACACATCGTCATAGCTTACTGTATAGTGATACACCGTCATTCCGTCCGTTTCCTCTTTTTCAAAAACCTGCATTTTATCATAAGGGAAAGATATCATATTTATAAAGTTACTAAGGTTTTGCTTTGCTCTGTCCTCTGTTACATCACTTGTATAGCTCACACCCGGCAGATTATAGTAATACTTTTTGTCGTAATAGGTATAGCTACTCTCCTCGGAATTAACCTTTCCGCTTGTTACATCAGTGGTTGTTGCAACGCTTTCCACCCTGTATATAAGCCCCGTATTCCTGTTATCTGCCTTTATCGTTTGGTCAATAGCAGTTTGCTTAACCCCTTCGCCGTCGTCTACGCTTATAATCATGGATGTTTGTATCTCATATTGCTTAAGTGCATTTGTCTTATTATATGCTTCTACATAAGCCTCGCCGCTCTGCACCGGAGCTTGCTTTTTTGGCATATTAAATAAAGCTATCACAATAACAGCTATTACCAAAACACCCAGCGTTACCAAAAACAACGCATTGAATTTTTGTTTTTTTCTGTTTTTCATTTTCACCCCTCCACGAACAAAAGGTAAAAAAGCGTGCTGATGCACGCTTTTTATTATGTTCCCTGTCCTGTTATTGCAACTTTAACAGTTTTAAATATAAGCTTTATATCTCCCCAGAACGTACGCTCCTTTATGTATTTGATGTCCATATCCATCCACTCTTCAAAGGTAATATCGTCGCGGTTGTCCTGTACCTGCCAATAGCAAGTGAGGCCCGGAGTAATAAGAAGTCTAAGGCGAGCGTAGTCGTCATACTGTTCAACCTCTTTGGGGAGTGCAGGTCTAGGACCTACAACACTCATGTCACCTTTTAAAATGTTGACAAGCTGGGGTAATTCATCAATACTTGTTTTGCGTATAAACTTGCCTATTTTTGTAATCCTGGGATCATCCTTCATTTTAAAAACAGGCCCTGTCTTTTCGTTCTGTTCCTGTAAATCGTCCAATAAATCCTCCGCATTTACAACCATGGAACGGAATTTGTAAAACTTGAACACCTTTCCGTCTCTGCCCACTCTGTCCTGCGAAAAGAACGGACTTCCATGCGGGTCGTCTATATAGATTAAAAGTGCCACGATAAGCATCGGAATACCAAGAACAATCAATGCACTAAGGCTTGCGATAATATCAAAAGTCCTCTTAAAATTCCAGTATATTCTCTTGCTTTTAAGATAATCACGGACAAGCTCATCATGCAAAGCCTGTACATCTTCGGCTGATTTTGTATTCATGATAGGGACCTCCATTTCTCATCACGAACTCACACATCATAATTATACGCCTTTCCGGGAAAATAATCAAGTATTTTACAAAAGTTTTTGTCCGTTTATTCTCAGGGAAAATTTTACACCAAGCTTATCAGCTGCTTTTCGGCACAAAATAACACGTTCCAAAAATATTTCAAAATAGTCAACAACCGTACACATATCTGTATCAATCCTGAGCTTTGCCTGGATTTCGCCTTTTTCTGCATCAATGGTCAAGGAAGATGTTTTTACAGCATAGTTAACCCTGTCGTGGATATCAAAGGTTGCAGGGTCGTTGTTTCGTACTCTTGTATATGTTACGTCCGTCTTGTCTGCAATGATAAGTGCCGCCGCAACCGGGTTAACGGGAAAAGCCGTAGATTCGTCGTGGTTGCCTATGGCCGTAACTATTGTTGATACAGTATCGGGGTCAGCGCCCATTGATTCCAATATACGGAAAGCTATCACGGCACCGCTCTGGGCATGGTCGATACGGTTTACAACGTTACCTATATCGTGCAAATACCCTGCAACTCTGGCAAGCTCTGCCTCCCTCTCCGAATATCCAAGTTCTCTGAGTATCATGCCCGCGTTTTGCGCAACACGTGCTACATGGGCAAAGCTATGGTCAGTAAATCCCATTGCAGAAAGGGATTCATCAGCCTTCTTTATATATGCGTTTACCTTTTCATTTTTTCGTACATCATCATATGTTATTCTCATCTATTTTCTCCTTTCTGAAATAATCATATATATTCTTCGCGTATTTTTCGCTTATTCCGCGAACTTTGCAAAGCTCCTCTATTTCGGCTTCTTTTATTGCATTAATGCTCTTAAAATACAGCATAAGAGCCTTTCTTTTCTTTTCACCGATGCCCTCAATGTTCAAAAGCTCACTTCCGAGCATCTTTTTTTCACGACGCTTGCGGTGATATTCGATAGCAGTTTTATGCACCTCGTCCTGAATATACGTCACAAGTCTTATTGCGCCACCTGTAGGCTTAAGGTATACCTCACCTTCTTCGCTCATCACCCCTCTTGTCCTGTGGCGGTCATCTTTAACCATGCCAAAGACAGGTATATCAAGTCCAAGCTCCAAAAGCACCTCTTTTGCGCAATTAAGCTGTGCTATACCGCCGTCCATGAGTATCAAATCAGGTTTTTCGGCAAATTTGCCGTCGTTTTCTCTTTTTTCGTGAGTAAAGCGTCTTAAGAGCACTTCTCTTAAAGATGCAATATCATTTGCACCCTCCACAGTGTTTACTTTGAAAATCCTATAGTCATGCTTAGAGGGTTTCCCGTTTTTAAAAACAGCCATAGCCGCCACGTTTTCCTCACCGGATGTGTGGGATATGTCATAGCTTTCTATCCTGTCGGGGATAACTTCAAGCCTGAGTGCCTGAGCAAGCTCTATAAGCGAGTTCATTTTCATCGTCTCTTTAATTTCGGCGGTTTTCATTTTTTCAATATTATGGCGTGCATTTTTAACAGCCATATCAACAATTTTTTTCCTGTCGCCGATTTTTGGCACCGTCACGCTGACCTTGTTGCCGCGCTTTTGGCTCAAATAGTCTGCCAAAGTATCCTCAGAGTCAATCTCGCAGGATAAATATACGCATTTGGGCACATACACATCCTTTGTATAGTACTGGTCAACAAAGTCAGACAAAACCTCTTTTTCGTCTAATGTCCCCTCGCTTTTTATATCAAAGGAATGTGAACCTATCATCTTGCCGCCTCTTATGGTAAAAAGCTCTACCGATGCAAGGATATCTTCAACAGCTACCGACAGAACGTCGCAATCGTCACCCTTGTCGCTCAAAACCTTCTGCTTTTCGGAAAGATTTCTGAGGGCTTCAATTTTATCACGGCACAATGCCGCTTTTTCAAACTCAAAGCTTGCCGCCGCCTGCTTCATTTCATCGGTTAATTTATCAATAAGCTCCTTATCACTGCCCGAAAGGAACTTTTCTATCTCGGAAAATATCTTCCTGTATTCTTCTTTTGTTACCTTTCCGCTGCAAGGGGCAACGCAACGCCCCATTGAATAATAGAGACACGGTCTTTCTTTGCCTATATCCTTTGGAAAAGTCTTTTTACAATGTGCGATTTTAAAAACCTCTTTAACAATGTCAAAGGTTTCATTTACGCTAAAGCCTGTGGGATAGGGTCCAAAATATTTTGCCCCGTCGGGCTCAATACGTCTTACAAAGAGCATCTTGGGAAACTCCTCGTTAAGTGTGAGCTTGATATACGGATAATGCTTGCCGTCCTTTAAAAGGATATTATATTTGGGCGTATGCTCCTTTATGAGGTTGCATTCAAGCACCAAGGCTTCCATTTCGCTGTCGCAGAGAATATACTCAAAATCATGGATATTACTTACCATGGCTTTAACCTTGGGTGTGTGGTTTGCCGAATTCATAAAATACTGCTTGACGCGGTTTTTCAAAACCTTTGCCTTGCCGACATATATGATTTTGCCGTCTTTATTTTTCATAATATAAACACCCGGACTGTCGGGCAGCATTTTTATCTTTTCTTCAAGCATATTCTCACCACCTTTATATTATATTTTATCATATATGTAGTATTTAATCAATCAAAAAACACGGCTATGCCGTGTTTTTTAAATCTGTTATTCAGCAGTAATTGTAATAGTATCACTTACCAAGCCGTTAGCCTTAGCAGTAAGCTTAACCTCGCCTGTATTGCCTGTAGACTGTACAATAACCATACAAGCACCGTTAAATGCTCTTCTCTTATTCTGCTTGTCGGGGTTATATGCTTCGAGTGTGATAGGTCTCTGTCTGAAATCCTTCAAAGGAGTAGCCTTATCGGGCTCAAGACTTGAGGGGTCACCGTTACCTACACCGATGATATTTGCTTCGCCTTCAACCTTAAAGCGTACTTCGTTATCGGCAAAGCTAACTACGTCACCCTTTTCGTCATAAATCTTAGCATAAACAACGATTGCATCGCAGCCGTCAGCTGTCATAATAGTTCTGTCGGGTTCAAGAACTACCTTATAGGCATTACCGCTTGTTCTTCTCACACATTCGCATACAGCTACGCCGCCGTTTTTACCGATAGCCTTAATTTCGCCCTTTTCATACTTCACATCAAAATCAACGTGAGCGTACTTAACCATTTCCTTTTCGCCCAAGGATTTGTCGTTTAAGATAAGCTCAACTGTTTCACAGTTTGTAACTACTCTTACACAAACGTCCTCGCCCTCTTCCTTTAAATCCCAGTGGGGCATAAAGTGGATAGAGGGTTCGTCACGCCACATAGCCTTGTAGTAGAAATAACCGTCCTTGGGAAGTCCGCAAGTGTCCATAATACCGAAGTGAGAGTTAATACAGGGCCATGCGTAGGGTGTGGGTTCACCACGGTAGTCAAACCCTGTCCATACAAAAATACCTGTAAGACGAGGATTGTTCTTGTAGTCAATCCAGCTACGTTCATGTGTACAGCACCAGGATGCAAGGTTTGTTTCGTAGCTTGTGCAATAGCCCTTTTCAACATCCGCTTCGTAAATGCCTCTCGTTGTTGTACTGGATGTGGATTCTGTACAGATTGTCATTCTGTCGGGATAGTTTTCCAAATCCTTAATATACTGGTTATTTCTCTGACCGTAGTTATAACCTAAGATGTCCATACATTCCCAATAGTTGTTTTCGTTGTAACCATGGTTCATCGCAACGGTTGTGGGACGAGTGGGGTCAATCTTGTGAGTGATTTCTCTAAGTCTCTGTTCAATACGCTTACCGATAATAGTACCGAGGATAACCTCTTCATTATCAAGACACCACATGAATACACAGGGGTGGTTTCTGTCGCGGTACAAAAGGCTCTTCAAATCTTCAATACCACGGTCTGTACAGTCAAGCTTTCTGTTTTCGTCCATAACAAGCATACCTAAGCGGTCGCACGCGTCCAAAAGCTCGGGCGTGGGAGGATGATGTGAACAGCGGTACGCATTTGAGCCCATTTCCTTAAGCTTTTTAATCTTGAATTCGTTGATAGAATCGGGAAGTGCAACACCAATACCTGCAAAATCCTGGTGGTTACATGTACCCTTGATTTCAACGTGCTTTCCGTTTAAGAAAAAGCCTTCCTTTGTGAATTCAAGTGTTCTTATACCAAATGTTGTTGTATATGTATCAATCACATTACCGTCCTGAAGAACGATTGTTTCAACACTGTAAAGTGTGGGGTTTTCAATATCCCAAAGCATGGGGTTTTTAACTATAAGAGACTGCTTTACAACCTTTTCGTCAAGCATGCCAACCTCAAACTCTTCCGAGTTCTGTGCACACTCATTGCCGTCCTTGTCGTAAATTGTTGTCTCAAGCACAGCCTTTTCACCATTTGCGTATTTGTTTACAATTGTTGTTTCGATTTCGACAGCCGCCTCGCTCTCCGAAACAGCAGGAGTTGTAACATATGTACCCCACTTTTTAACGTGAAGCTTGTCTGTAACTGTAAGGTATGTATGGCGATAAATACCTGCACCTTCATACCACCAGCCCTCGTACTTGTCTGCCTCAACCTTTACAAAAATACAGTTTGTACCCTCTTCACCGTACTTAAGATATTCACTGATATCATATGAGAAGGACGAATAGCCCGAAAAATGGTTGCCGATAAGATGACCGTTAACCCATACTGTAGCATTGCGGGAAACGCCGTCAAATTCTATAGATACAACCTTGCCACGGTATTCCTCTGGGAGGTCAAATTCTTTTCTGTAGCATCCGATGCCCTGCTTAAGATAACCCTGTGCATCCCATTCCTGCTTGGAAAAATTGCCCTCTACAACCCAGTCATGAGGCAGGTTAACCTCACGGAGTAAGTCCTTATCAAGCTTTATGTCAACTTCTTTATCGTTGTAAGCAATAGCAAGCCATTCACCGTTCTGACGCTTGTCGCACACGGTTACACCGCCTGTGCAACCTGCCTTGATAGCATACTGTACATCAATATCTCCGGCATAAAAGCTCCACTTTTTGTCAAAACACTGTCTAATTCTGTTCATGGTAAACCTCCTTATTGTTAAAAAAGGCAGTTTTGAAATTATTACAAAACTGCCTTATATTTATTTATTATTAAAATGATTAAGCTTCTTCAAAGTTGGAATCGATAAGTGCTTCCAAAGCATCAACAGCTTCCTGAGCATCTTCACCCTCAGCGCTGATTGTGATTTCCATACCGCGAGCAACACCCAAAGAGAGTACGCCAAGTAAGCTCTTTGCGTTCACCTTTCTGTTTTCTTTTTCAACCCAGATGCTTGCCTTAAATTCGTTTGCTTTCTGAATAAAAAATGTTACAGGACGGGCATGAAGACCTACCTGATTTTGTACAACTACCTGCTTAACTACCATAGTTCGTTCTCCTAACAGTTAATTTTTTATTATATCCATTTTAATACTTTTAAACCTTGCTGTCAAGAGATTATTTCTTATTAATCCTTGGGTTGGGGCAAATTTTTGTCAAATCTTATTCAATATCAAGCACAGTGTCCTGCACAGTGCCCTCCATTCCCTCAACGTTTGTGTAGCTGTCGGGCACGCCTCCCACCACAAGCGTCTGAAAAACAGGTATGCTGTTTTTCACCGTGATTGATGTGTTTACAGTTGGTATATACAGCTTCACGCGGGTATCTGAATTTAACGTAAGAGTATATAATGTCTGGTTAATCCCCTGTGATACAAACTTTTCCTCCACGCCTACATTGCTGTTTGCCAGTATGAGAAATCGCACCGGTATATCAGGTCCCAGTCCTGCAAAAAAAGGATACGGCAAAAAGTTCCCCAACGGGATTTTCGCCTCTATTTCATCCATGTCTGCGATTTTTTCCTTCATGCCTATGGACAGTTGCGTCATAAAAAGGTTGACATCGGCACTGTTCATCGTAACTGCTGCAATCTGTCCCTGACTGTCCTTTATAATATTTACAAAGCTGTATTCATCTTTTTTCAAAACTTCGTCGATTATATCATTAAGTGTGTTGCTTACGGCATTTACCGCATATCCCTGCGTAACCGATATTACAAACGGGCGTATTTTTAAATTTATGAATATAAAAACCCCCGCTGCAACTACAAAAAGCAACGCTATGTATATAAAAAACCTTCTATACTTAGGCTTTTCGTACCCAAAATCAAGACTCATGCGCATATATAACACCTCAATTTATTATATGCGTAATATCAAAAAAGGTTTTGGCGTCGCCAAAACCTTTTAGTTAGTTGTTCTTCAAATATTCAACAAGCTTTTCAACGCCCATTGCATAGCTTTCCTTTCCATAGCCTGCTACCTGACCTATACAGTAAGGAAGTGTAACAGAATTTGCACGAAAGCTTTCACGGGAGTGAATGTCGGACATATGTATTTCAATCGCAGGAATAGCCACAGCCCCCAACGCATCTGCAATAGCGTAGCTGTAGTGAGTGTATGCTGCTGGATTGATTACAATACCGTCGTATTTTGTGTATGCTTCATGGATTTTGTCGATTATTGCGCCCTCGTGGTTAGACTGAAAGCAATCCATTTCACAGCCTAATTCCTTGGCTTTGTTAACAGTTAAAGCCTCGATTGTCTCTAGGGTGTCGCGTCCGTAAATCTCGGGCTGACGAATACCGAGCATATTCATATTAGGTCCATTTATCAACAGCAGTTTCATTTGTTTTTCTCCTTTATCCTAAAATATTAGTAGCAAACTGATACATTAACGGCAGTGTAAGCAATGAAAGCATTGTTGTTATGAAAATAACTTCAACTGCATACTTTGAGTCCAGATTATACTCTTTAGCAAGGATTGCAACCATTGTCTGGCTAGGCATTGCCACTTGCAAAATAAGAGCAAGCATCGCCGTTATATTCATAAATCCTGTCGGCAAAATGTTCAATAGTAATACCAGCACTACAGGTGCTATTATCATCTTAACTGCACTTAAAATATAAACTGCAGGTCGCTTAAGTGCACTTACAATATCGGCTCTTGCCATTGTTGCACCTATAAAAAGCATCGAAAGAGGAGTTGTTGCACTGCCGACTGTTGAAAGTGAGCTGTGGAGAACCTCTGGCAGCTTTAATCCTGCCACAAGCATAATAAGTCCAACTGCAAAAGCCATTGTGCAAATATTAAACATGTTTTTAAGCTTTTTAAGCCCTTTTTCGCCGCTTATGGAGCTTAATCCAAAGCTCCACAAAAGACCGTCGTTTGCAAGGTTATAAAACACTGCATACAAAAGCCCCTCGTCGCCTAAAAGCGCACTGATTAGAGGATAGCCCAAAAATGCCACATTACCAAAGCTTCCCATGGTAATCTGTATTCCTCTTTTGCCCTCATCCAGCTTAAGGACTCTGCCTGTTATATTGCCTATTACCATAAGCACAACAATAGTGCAAAGTCCTATTCCTATAATAAGTGCACCGTTTTTTGCTTTAGACGCATCCAACGTATTGCTTATAAGGCTGGTCAAAAGCAAGCACGGAAGCGTTATATTCTTTATAATTCCCGAAACAGACGACGGAATGTTTTTTACAAAGCCTGTTTTTTCGCACAAAAATCCTATCAGTATCATAATACCGATAAAACCTATTTTTTCAATTATCACAAAAAGTCCGTCCATATTCTTCACCCTTGGCAATTATATACCCATGCGATTGATTTGTCAACTTTCACGCAAATGACTTATTGCCTTTTTTTCTATTCTTGACACATATGAGCGGCTTATACCGAGTTTTTTTGCAACCTCTTTTTGCGTAAGCGGTTTTTTGCCAAAAAGACCGTAACGCAAAAATATAATTTCCTTTTCTCTTTCGTCCTTTATATTTTTAAGCTTCTCAAACAGTTTTTTTATGTTTTCCTTTTTATCAACCTTGTCGCAAACATCCTCACAATCGCCTACCAAAATATCCATAAGGCTGATTTCGTTCCCCTCTTGGTCATAGCCGATAGGCTCGCTTAAAGATATCTGTGCATTAAATTTCTTTTCATGCCTTAAGTGCATCAAAACCTCGTTTTCAACGCATCTGGCGGCATATGTAGCAAGTCTGGTGTTTTTTTCTGTATCAAAGCTGTCAACGCCTTTCATCAGCCCAATAGTACCTATGCTTATCAAATCGTCAATATCTGCCGACTGAGAGTACTTTTTTACAATATGTGCAACAAGCCTGAGATTGTGTTCAATAAGCTTTCCTCTCGCCTCCATATCTCCGTTTTTCATTTTTTCAAGGCATTCTCTTTCCTCTTTCTCGCTAAGCGGCTCGGGAAAATTTCCGCTCGATACAACGCCCGACAAAAAAATGCAGGAAAAAAGATAATGCAAAACTTCAAAAAACACAAAAGCACCTCCAAATATACTATAGTATATTTGAGAGATGCTCATTTTGTGTATGTCCGAAAAAGATATCGCACTAATTAAACAATCTAAAGAGTAAAATTTTTATTTCAATATAACATAGGTTGTCGGAAGAACATCGTCTCCGTTATAAGACAATAAATGCTTACGCTCAAAAAGGATCGCCACAGGAGCAGATATTGCATCTTCAAACAAGCGTAAATATGCCATATCCTTAGCCATCTTTTTCAAATGTACGGGAGTATGGTTTTTAAGAATCTTTGTTACCGCATTCATAAGAGTTTCCGCTTCATCAGCGATTTTTACAGCAGCATCCGAAAATATTCCTTTCAGGTTTTGATGCTGCTCTCTCGTAAAAATTGGTGCATTTACAAACAAACCTTTTTCATTAGACACAACATACCCTTTTCGCACCATATCTGCCGCTACGGCCTTATCATTTTCACTAAAATACTCTGTTTTACCTTTAGCTATATCCAAAAACACATTGGTGATATTCTGCCTGTTAAAGTAATAATTATGTACCATTTCGCCGTTAATCGGGAAATCCATAAACTGAATATAATCTCCGTTTTTATTTTCCGTGTTTGAGATTCCAAAGCCAAACTGCGACTCCCAAGAGTTTTGTTCACCTTTTTCAGCGCCCCAGACAAAACATTCTGTTCCAAACTTGTCCTTAGGATATATCACTTTGATTTTACTTTGGAGAATTTCAATGACAGCGTTATACAAAACAAAGCTCACCATTTGCCATGCAAACGAATTGTTATTCATATCTGCTCCCGCAAAACCTATATTTCTTACTTCCGCTTCATGTTCAGAAATCGCTTTAATCAAAACATCTGCAATTTTTTCTCTTAACGGGGCGGTTTTTACGTTTACTTCGCTTGTAAAATCTTTTGTGAAGATTACTATGTTTGTATAATATCTGTTGCCGTCTTTTTTTAAAAGTTCATTCTCATACAGTTCATTAAGCTTGTCTTCCATATATGGGAGTGCCACACCTATTTCCAAGCTGATTTGCTCTGCAGTAAGTTTGTCATTATAACAAGCAAACAATATATTTTGCGATATTTTACTGTCGCATAAATGATAATAGCGATTTGCCCCATTTCCCCAAAACAATAGCGAAAGACCTTTCGGGTTATAACTCTGTTGACCGTAATTTCGTTCCATTCTCATACCTTCTTTCAGTATTTGTCTTGATTTGAACAGTAGGTACTTGACCATACTTTCACTGATTGAGAGGATGTTGGATATTTCTTGACAAGACTTGTTTTCGACATAATACAAAACAACTGCCCTGCGATACTTTTCGGAAAGCAAAGTCAGCTCTCGGCGCAACAAATATAACTCAGTTTCGTCATCTGACTCTACAGTTTCTTCCACTAAGTTATCAGTCAACTGACATTCTTTTTTTCGAGCTTTGCCTCTGCACCACTGCTTATACACATTTCCTGCAACCGCCCACATAAAGCCATAAAAGGCTTCAACGTTTCGAATATTATCTACGGACTTATATATTTCCAACATGATATCCTGCGCCAGATCCTCCGCTTCAAAATGGTTTGATGTGCGTGCAGTGCAATAAGATAAAAGGGTCTTTGCTACATCTGCTATCCTATTGTCCAGTTCGTACTTATCCAAAATTACACCTCCGTTTAATTTCATCACCGATGATTTCACTTATATAGTGGAACAAAAGTAGGTTTGGTTAATAATTGAACATTAATTTTTATCTTGCATGTTTTTTTAATGCTTCTATTATATTTTGAAATCTATCGTTATCTCGAATGCAGTCATAACGCTTATTATTTAATTTTCCAAGCATATAATAGCTTTGAGAATGCTCTTTCAGCTCATGAAAATCTTTACTTGGCTCGGGATAAACAAGCTTATCTGTAAGAATAGACGTGAAATGTTTCCCGTGGTCATTTTCGTATGATTTGTCGTAAGCTGTAGCATGATTACACATTTTTTCAAGCGAAAAAAGCGTTTCCTCTATCTTGCCCTGCGATATTTGATATGTTGACATTATCCAATAATTAAACGCAAGACGGCAATGATAGAACATCAAATTTTCGCCGTATATCATATGATAAAGTTCATTTGATATTTCTATCATCCTGATTTTCTTATCCCATGTGGACGGATCGTTAGGCAATTCATCATCAAGAACAAGGTTTCTGACAGCAATGCCTAAACAGTCGGTGAGCTTATCGATTTCATCCTGCTTGTAAATTTCAGTTTTACCGTCCCCGATGCCTTGAGATTTTAAAAATTCTCTACAGTATTTCATGGGGGTAAGTAAATTAATCATTTCTATAGCTTTATCCGGTCTATCTGTATCCGCATAAATACTGACTAAAGTGCTGATAGCACCGTATCGGGTATCTTCGTCCCTGCAATTTTCTACTACATACAGCGCCAGGCTTTCAGCTTCGGGTAATACTGCATTATCATTCCTGTCAAAATACAGGCAAGACAGGCTTGCTGCAAGCTTTTCTTTCAGTTCACAGTCAGACGGATATTGAGCAAGTGCAATTCTAAGAAAATCTATTCTTTTTTCAATTATTCCGACTTCTGTAAGTCTGCGCAACTCTCCTTTAATATCTGCAAGACGCTTTTCCCTCTCTGATATTTTATATCCCAAAAGCTCATCTATACTGATCGCAAAAAAATCTGCAATAACAGGTAAATGTTCTATATCAGGATAACCGCTTTCTGACTCCCAACGGGAAATTGCTTGCGGAGTAACCCCGATTGCAGTCGCAAGCATATCTTGTGTAATACCGTTTTCCGTGCGTAATTTCTTTATAATTGAACCAATCTTTATATTCATATGAACCTCCAAAATTGAATTTTGTAAGCTTACAATTTAATTATAGCAGGTGTTTTCTATTCTTCAATTATCAATTTATTGTTGAGTGTATAAAGCAGCTGTTGAGTCAGAATGTCTCGTAACTATTTTGTGCGAACATCTCCCGGTCGCAGTCGTGTGTCGCAAGCTATCGCCTCGATACACAAAAAAGGCTCCCTTGTGTAAAGGGAGCTGTCACGAAGTGACTGAGGGATTGTATAAAAGCCTCCGCGGAGGCTTAATGTCTCAATGCGACATGATTTGCAAAATTCAAAAATTTTGCAAACAAGGAACTCGTTTGCGGTATCCCTTGTATCCTCGCTGACTCACTCGGCTATTTCGACCGCGGCACAGCCCTCCGCGCTCCCTTTATCCGCCACTGGCGGCGGTCGCTGCTCGGTTCCCCACGAGCTCGCTCTTCGGCCTCGTAACCCGAATAACATGATACAATTAAATTTCGTGCACATAACAAGAAATCCCTCGGGCGAATGCCCAAGGGATTTCTTTGGTTGCGGGGATGGGATTTGAACCACATGAATTTTCAACTTTCGTTCCGTCAATTAGTTAGTGCGAACATCTCCCGGTCCCTGTCGCATCTCTTTTTCCGTCGGCTCGGTACACTCGCCTTGGAAAAATCGTGCTTTGAGGGACACCGCAATGGAAAAAGGATTATCAATCCTTTTTCCTTTGCTAACCCAACGAGCAACGCTCGTCGGGCTTGTAACAAAAGTGTACTTCACTCCAGATAACAAAAAAGAAAATAGCAGGTCTTTTGACCTGCTATTTTCTTTTTTGTGGTTGCGGGGGCGGGATTTGAACCACACGACCTTCGGGTTATGAGCCCGACGAGCTACCAAGCTGCTCCACCCCGCGATATTCAAGTGTTTTGCTGTCAGCTCTATTAATATAACATGAAAAATATGTTTTGTCAACCCTTTTTTTATTTTCATTTTAATTATATGCTCTTTTGTGGATTTCATACCACTTTTTTAAATTATGGACAATTATAATTTTTTGTAGTATTATATTCCCAAAGGAGGCATTTGTATGAATCACTGTATCAAAAATTCAATTTCAGATTTTGAATTTCATGACAGCGAGGTTTTTGATTATATATCTGATAAAAACAACCTCACGCTTTTCATAAAGTATTTGAATGTTAAAAAGAATACAAATGAAAACTCATCTGATTATGATATGGAGATTAATGTCGCAAAACTTACATTTTTCAATCTGTCTTTTGTCAGCTTCAAACCCGGTGATACGTGGACTCGGGATGCCAACGGTGTTATGCAGTGTGTAAAAAAGGCGAAAAAGTACTCCGGTAAACGTGGCGCAAAAAAATTTATTAAAGAAATGGCAAGCAAATTTTACATCAATTGTTTTTCAACTAAACCTATTCCCGATTTATCAAAAGGTGTTGAAGTTTTTTCTCATGAACTTTCATGTTTGGGTTACGATGAGCCTTATTTTGATGTTATATTGCTCTCAGATTCATTTTCGATTGAGTGGAATGATTACCGCAAAAAAGCGTGGTATGAATACACAAAGCAGTCTTATGAGCCTATAGGCATACAGTCAGGCAACACCGATATCAATGTAGAGGCACACACGATATCCCATTTTGATGATAACGGCGATGTTGCAAGTGTATCTGTCAGCGTTGTTATTGATAATGACAGATTTACAGGCACAGGAAGCAATAAAGAATATGCCATACTCAACCTTATCAATCAGCTTCCCGGTACAATAAAGCTTAAATCCTGTATTAGCTGTCGCCACGGTAATTTTTGTCCCACAGGTGACAACGAGGACGAAATTTTTTGCATGAAAGATATTGTACCAAAACAAAAATCTGACTTGTTTTATTATACAAAGGACGATAAAGAACGCTCACACAGGACGCGAAAGCTTTTATGTGTATGTGATGATTACAAGCCTATGGAAAAGGATTTTTATACCTATAACGACTATTATACAAATTTATTCAAATAATTTACAAAAAGCTGACCGATGTAGGTCAGCTTTTTTCTCATTCTGCAATTTGTCTTGTTATATTGTCAACCTCGTACATTTTATATGCTGAGGGGGTAGTGTCGGTTTTATCTTTAACCTTTACAAGAAGATATGTTTTTCCTGCGGTAATACCTGTCCACGATGCATCTGTACCGAACATATCACCGTTATGTGTTCCTACATCAAATGTTTCTACGCTTTCCGCTTCTGAAAAGTTTATGATGCATCTCCAGCCAAACCATGTTTTTTCAGGAAGATACACATTTAAGTTTACATCGCCCTCTGCTACTATTTCCTTAATATTTTCATCCAAGACTACAGTTGTGCTATCAGTAACAAAAACAGTGTCACTTTTGTTTTCGGTTACGGTTTGTCCAATAGGGGTCCATTCGTCTGCCCAACCCGATACTGCGCTATTGGCATCAAGCCAACCCTTGCGCATATACATCAATCCGTTTGACAAATCAAACGCAACCTGCAGTGCATGTGGAAAAACTCCATTTTTAACCGTCCCCACCAAAACAAGAAGTATCCACGATGTGTGGTTGCTGTTAACAACAGGTGGATGACCTCCGCACTCTTTTGCAAAACCGCCCAGATACCACCCGGTGTCTCTGCACCAGTTAACTAAGTATCCGCTCGTCCAAGAAGATGAAACCTCAGTAGGTGTATTGTAAACAGGTACATATCTTTTGCTCCAATGTGCGTTTATGAGGTCAGAAAGATAAGCCTTATCCGTTGAACTCATAAGCCCGTCAACACCTGACTTTGGGCTGTATTTTCCGTCCGTGTTTTTAACTGACGATGCTTTTGCTTCAAAAGTGGGGATATGCACAAGATGAACTCCTGTCCATACAACATAATCACGAAGGCTCAAGTATCCGTTAGCGCCGTCAATGGTATATTTACTGTTATACGATGTACTGCCCGCTTCGCTTGAACTTGTTCTCACAAAAAACCACGCGCCTACAAAATCATCCGTCATGCAGTCTGACAGTTTTCCGCATGTTTTTCCTTCTTTGTCAAAAACCAAATCTGTGTCTGCATGCCAGATGTAACCGCAAAGTCTGTTTGCAACGCTGTCCATTATTATTTTCAAGTCATCTTCGCTCACGCTGCCGATTTCTTCTATCCATTCTTCCTCTGTTCCCATATAACCGTGCCTTACGGCTATTTCGTAAGCACTTTCACCGTGAAAAGGCATATTGATATATCCTTTAATTTCACTCAAACTCATGTACCGCCTTTCTTAATACAAATTTTCCCTCCAGGGCCGTATATCTCTCGTTTGAGCCTTTTGATATCATAATATCGTACACATACTCACCCGAGGGGATTTTTTCAGTGTCATGTTTTTCAAAAACTATTCTCTTGCCGCTTTTTTCAAGCACAACATCATAAAAGCCTTCCTTTTTCTTTTTGACGGTAAATATAATTTCCTCACCGCTTTTGGGCACATATTCCGTTCCGTCACCATTTTCAAAGCTTACATTAAAAAACCCGCTGTCTCCCTTTGTCATGGTTATGTTGTTATTTTCAACCATAAACATTTTACCACCTCCACAAAAACCATAGCATACTCTTCTATCCCATTTCGTCCCAAAAAGAAAAAGGTGTGCCGAAAATTCGACATACCTTTTTTGGATTAAATATATTGATATTTTTTTCGTAATGCAATAAAGAAAACTCCCGCTACAATAACGCTCAGGATTTCCGTCATCGGGCTTGAAAACCATATGCCCTCCAGTCCCCAGAACACAGGTAATACCAAAACCATTATCACCTGAAAAACAACTGTTCTCAGTACACTCAATACTGCTGACACAACGCCGTTATTAAGTGCTGTATAAAAGCTCGATGCAAATATGTTTATGCCGCAGGGCAAAAACGCCACAGAAAACAGTCTGAACCCTTCAACGGTTATGTTATACAGTTTTTCATCATAACCTACAAAAACCTTTGACAAGGGGCTTGATAGCACAATTGACATAATCATCATGACAATACCAGTGCCAAGCATCAACTTGAGACTTTTTTTGAAAATACCTTTTAATTCCCTGTGATTTTCAGCGCCGTAGTTGTAGCTGACAATCGGGGCTACTCCTATTGCATAGCCGATAAAAATCGAAGCAAATATAAACTGCAGATACATTATAACACCGTATGCCGCAACTCCGTCATTGCCCGCAACTTCAATCAGCTTAAAATTGTAAAGCATGCTGACAACGCTCATTGAAATGTTGCCCAAAAGCTCGCTCATACCGTTGGTGCAGGTTTTTACAAGCACCCACCATTCTAACCTAGCCTTTGTGAGCTTAAGAGTACTCGAATTCGGGAGTGCAAAATATACAAGCGGTACTACGCCGCCCACAGTCTGGCTTATGGCTGTGGCAATCGCCGCACCTTCAAGTCCCCAGGGCAGCACACCCACCAAAAGATAGTCAAGCACAATGTTTGTAACCCCTGCGCCTACTGTCACAAAAAGTCCGAGCTGGGGTTTTTCTGCGCTTACAAAAAAGCTTTGGAAAATATTTTGCAGCATAAAGAATGGCAATGCACAAAATATAATCCTTGCATATCTGACGCAATAGTCAACCATTACGCCCTCCGCACCCAAAAGACGCGAAATCGGTCTTACGGTAAATATACCAACCAGTGCAACTATCACGCCAAGGATAATTGTGGTATAAACAAGCAGCGAAAAATATCCATTTGCCTTTTCGCGGTTATTTGCCTCGCCCAAGGTTTTTGCCACAATAGCAGTACCGCCTGTGCCTATCATAAATCCCAAAGCACCCAAAACCATTATAAACGGAAAAATCAGATTAACCGCCGTGAACGCATCCTTACCTGCATAGTTTGACACAAAAAGTCCGTCCACAACGCCGTATATAGATGTAAAAACCATCATTGCAATACTCGGGAAAACAAATTTCAACAGTTTCCCAAGCGAAAAATGGTCCGATAATTTAATAGCCATAAACCTCGCCTATTGCCTTTCCTATATTTCTTACGGTATCACTCGATGTCATGCTTACGGCATTTATTTCCTCTTGTGCTAATTCTCCGGCTCTCCCTGCAATAAAAGCTGCCAGACTTACACTCATTATATCAAGCGTCATAAAACCGCCAATACCGCACAGTATGCCACTTAGCACGTCTCCGCTTCCGGCTGTTGCCATACCGGGAGCACCGCTCGTGATAAAATAAACATTCTCACCGTCAGTAACTGCAGTTGCCGTACCCTTCAAAAGCACAATAACGCCGTATTCCTTTGCTACATCCCGTGCCTTTAAAAAGTCAACCTCTCCCGTGTCACACTTTACAAGGCGTGAAAACTCTTTTACATGAGGTGTCAGGCACACAGTGCATTTTGTCCGTTTTAATATATCCAAATCCATATTACAAAGGGTATTAATACCGTCAGCATCTATGATAACATTAATAGCGTAATTGTCAAGGATATATGAGAGAATATCGCCATATTCATCGCCTTTTCCCCAGCCCATTCCGATTGCAAGGCATTTTATGCCCTTTAATGCCTCGTCAATTTTTGTTTTATCAAATCCGTCGGGCATTTCAAAAAGCGTGCTTTCCAACAAATACGGTGCAACGGAAGATGCAATGCGCTCATTTACAACAAGCCTCGAAACTCCGCATCCCGATTTTAGTGCCGATATGCTTAAATTGGCAAGCTTTACTGCACCCGAATACTCCTCGCATCCTCCCCAAATGGCAGTATAGCCGTATGTACCTTTATGCGAATGATGCTTTCTTTGAGGTATTATGCCGCAAAAATCTTCCTTTTCCAAAAGATAATATTTTTCGCCTGTTATATCAATGCCAATAGGGCAGTTTGTGAGCTTTTTTATTTTGTCCTTAGCCTCATTCAGTATAAGCCCTGTCTTTATTGTGCCGATTGAAATGGTCAAATCACTTAAAACGCTGTAGCCAAGCCCCGTATCACCATTAAGCCCGGAGGGGATATCTACGCTTATAACATATTTTCCGCTCTCGTTTATTTTGTCAATGACCCATTTTGCAAGCCCTGTTACCTCGCCACGGAATCCCGTACCGAAAATGCAGTCAACAATAGTGTCATATTCACTAAAATTAGTGCTTTCATCAATGAATGAGTACTCAACACCCTTTTTAACACACTCGTCAAAGTAGTATTTTCCGTCTTGTGAAAATTTGTCGCATAACAAGAAGAGGTGGCATTTGTCACCTAATAATGTTGCCAGAACATATCCGTCCCCGGCGTTGTTACCCGGTCCGCATACTATAGCGGTTTTACCCGTCCAAGCATATGCGTTATATACCGCCTCACCCGCTCTTTTCATAAGTGTGAGCGAATCTGTTTTTGTTTTTATTGTATTTTCATCGCTTTCGCGCATAGTTTTAACCGAAACAACTTCCTGCATATAAATCACCTATGAACATTCTAACATCACGCACATAAAAAAACAAGAGGCTTACGCCTCTTGTTTATCAGTTTTCAACATAAGTTATAATTGTCTCGTATGAGTATTCGGTTACGGTTTCTTCTCCGTCTGCACCACTGGTTGTCGCCGTTTTAACCTTTCCGTCTGCATAATATGTGAAAACGGTAGTCTCCACATAATCGCCTTCTGTGAGAATGTTTTGAGATATATTACCATTATCATCATACAAGTTTTCACTGACCCACGAAGAACCCGAAGAGTCAGACCATGTAGTCTTTACTTTTTTGCCGTCAGCATTGTAAAAGTCCTCAATCACATAATAAATACCGAAAGGAGCGTTATACTCTTCTTTTATAAGATTATTATTTTCATCATAGGTAAATATTTTCACAACTTCTCCGGAAGCGTCCGAATATGTCTCTTTTATACAATTATTGTTTTCGTCATATTCGTATACATATGCACCCTTATTGCCGTCTGTATCTATTCCGTCTTCTTTTACGCAATTACCGTTTTCATCGTAGGAATATTCCCAGTTTGAAATATAACCGTCATTATCAATCTTTGATGCAATCACAACACCGTCGGAACCAATTTCATACTCACATAATGTGTGCGAACCGTCAAAATCAAACATTTCTTCTTTTACAACAGTACCGTCTGAATTTGTGGTTGTCTCCAAAGTGTATGTGCTGCCCGAATTTGTTGTCATACATTCCTTTTCTGTTACAAGAAAATTTTTAAGAAGCTCTGACGCTTTATCAAAATCTTCAATATCCTTTAAAAGATAGTATGCTTCTTCATATTGTTCGTTTGAAATAAGAGTAACCGCCTCATCATAAGTTTGCAAGTCTGTTTTCTCTGTGGCAGGCTGGGTTGGTGAACTACTACCACAACCGCACGCTGAAAACATAAAAACTACACAAAGCATCAAAGCAATTATACAAACCTTGTTTTTCATAAAATTACTCCTTTATAAAACTGTTGAAACTTTCCTTATTATTCAACAATAAGCCACTTGCCGTCAACCTTTTCGAGCTTTTCTACATCTTCCTCTACAATGTAGCCTGCTGTTTCTGTTTCTATTTCAATAGCAGCTACAATGTAAGCAAATGTGCCTTCAATCAAAATATTTGATATTTCTTCAATCTCAGCTTCGTCTGTAATTGATGCCAAATCTTCAAGTGCATAACCTGTATCGGCAAGAAGCTCTGTATAAAGATACAAAAGTGATTCTTCTGTAAAGTAAGCTTCAAGATCCATTGCTTCCATGTTGGGCATTGTCATCTTTACACTAACTTCTGCTGTATTGCCATTTACTGTGGAACCTGTAACTTCATAAGTAAGAAGCTGCATTATATCCTTTGTAAACTTTTCAACCAATACTACTTGGCTTTCTGTCAAATTTTCTCCGCCTGCAACCATGTTAACTATGTCTGCTACATTTGTTGCACCTGCAAAGTCGCCCATTGCAGCATTGGGGTCTTTGTAGTAGCTTGCGCACTTTTCAAAATCAAGCGCAAACATAGCATCATATGCTTCCTTGACTACAGCCTCAGGTGTTTTTTCTTCCAAAACTGTTGTAATAACAACAGTACGTGTTTCGTTATCCCAATTAACATTTGCACCGAAAGCTTCGGCAACGGCACGTACAGGCACCATTGTTCTATCGTTCATAATCTGCGCGGGTACGTCAAGAGTTTTAACAGTTCCGTTAACTGTCATTTCCTTGGAGTCAACTGCAAGAGTAACTGTCACATCACCCTTAACACTTGCTACACTTCTTGTCTCGTTATCCCATTCAACAGTTGCA
>JAFUJZ010000029.1 GCA_017467965.1 Clostridia bacterium | reverse complement strand
GACTGGATATTGGCAAGGAAAGCAACAAAATCTGCATACGTGAGGGTGCAGGCGGTGTTTCGACCAATGTGCAAATTTCGTATAATCCAAGTGGTGTTTTGACAATAGGCGAAAAGGTTGACAAATATCAATGAGCACAGAATAAGGGACGTCGTCCCCCTACAATATAAAAGAGCTGAAACGGTGATATGGTTTTATGAAAAAGATCAAAATATGGGACAAGGTATTGGTTGTGTTTATTTTAATATTGTGGCAGATTGCAGGTAGCTTTGAATGGGTACCGTCTTTTATGCTACCGACTCCTGTAAAGATACTTACGGCATTGTGGCAGGATAAGACTTTGATATGGGATAACCTTTTAATCACACTATCCGAAGCGGCAATCGGTATGGCGGCATCGCTTGTATTTGCTTTTGTGATTGCTGTTTTAATGGACAGGGTAAAAATATTTTACGATATGTTTTATCCCTTGTGTGTGGTAAGCCAAACTGTGCCGACGGTGGCGATTGCGCCCATACTTGTATTATGGTTTGGTTTTGGTATGATGCCGAAGGTGCTACTTGTTTTCTTAACGTGCTTTTTCCCGATTGTTGTGTCTCTTTTAGGCGGATTTAAAACGGCTGATGAAAACATCATAAAGCTGTACAAGTCAATGAGTGCGTCTTATTGGAAAATACTTATTGATGTAAAAATCCCCTATGCGGCAGAGAGCTTTTTTTCAGGACTGAGGATTTCGGCGTCATATGCAATTGTAGGTGCTGTTATTGCAGAATGGCTTGGCGGCAATGGGGGGCTTGGTGTGTATATGACAAGAGTGCGTGAATCCTTCCGCTTTGACAGGATGTTTGCGGTAATTATTGTAATAAGCGTTTTGAGCCTTTTATTGATGAAGATTATTAAAATAATTGAAAAGAAATCGATGCCGTGGAAGAAATAAACGTGCGGCTCATGAAAGGATGAATTTTATGAAAAAAATATTGTGTGTTTTTATGACACTTGTGTTATTGGTTGGTATATCAGGATGCGGTTGTGATAAAAAAGAGGGCGAGATTACGGTTGTTCTTGACTGGACACCGAATACAAACCATATAGGCTTATACACTGCTTTGGAAAAGGGCTTTTACGAAGAAGTGGGATTGAAGGTTAATATTATTCAGCCTCCCGAGGGCGGTGCTGAAATGCTTGTTGCGGCTTCTCAGGCACAGTTTGGTATAAGCTTTCAGGATTCAATGGCACCTGCATTAGCAACTCCCGAACCTATTGACGTGGTTGCTGTTGCGGCGGTAAGCCAGCATAATCTGTCGGGTATAATTTCAAGAGGTGACAAGGGTATTGACAGCTTCAAAAACATGGAGGGCAAAAGTTATGCTACATGGGGCAGCCCTATTGAGCAGGCTATAATCGGATACTGCATGGAAAAGGAAGGCGGCAGTATTGACAAGCTTAACATGATTGATTCCACAGTAACTGATGTAATGACCGCTCTTGAAACGGATATGATTGACACTGTATGGGTATATGAATACTGGGATGTGGTAAAGGCAAAGAAAGACGGATATGATTATAACTATGTAGATTTCAAGAGTGTTGATAGCGTAATGGACTATTATACGCCTGTTATCATATCCTCTGATAAGTATTTGAACGAAAATAGTGAGGAAGCAAAGCTCTTTTTGCAGGCAACAAAAAAGGGCTACGAATATGCGGCAGAGCACCCCGAGGAAGCGGCAGAAATACTTTGTAAGGCGGCACCTGAGCTGGATAGCGAAATGGTAAAGGAAAGTGCAAAGTTCATGGCAGAATATTTTACAGACGAAAACGGTCAGTGGGGTACAATTGACCCTGACAGGTGGAATGATTTTTACGCATGGCTTTATAAAAAGGGGCTCGTGGAAAAGGATTTAACAGGAAAGGGATTTAGAACAGATTATCTTAATTAGGAGTAAAGAAATGAAGGTTCTGGAAGGAAAAAGCATAACAAAAAGCTATGACGGTACGGCTATTATAGAAGATGTTTCGCTTTATGTTAAAGAGGGAGAAATAGTGGCACTTTTAGGCGTGAGCGGTGTGGGGAAAAGTACACTTTTTAACATTATGTCGGGGTTGGAAAAGCCCGATAAGGGAGAGGTATACCTGGAAGAGGAATGTATAACGGGCAGTGCCGGGCATATAGGATATATGCAGCAAAGTGATTTGCTGTTGCCATTTAAGACTGTTATAAAAAACGTAATGATACCGCTCAGCCTTTCGGGAGTGGATAAAAAAGAGGCGTACAGCAGGGCTCTGGGGCAGCTTAATGAATTTGGACTTGGGGAATACAAGGATATGTACCCTTGTGAACTCAGCGGCGGTATGAGGCAAAGAGTAAGTCTTGCGAGAACTTTCCTATACGGAAAAAAAGTTATGCTTATGGATGAACCATTTTCGGCGCTTGATGCTATGACAAGACGTGATATGCAAAGCTGGTTCAAGGAAAAGGCGAAAGAGCACAATATTGCGTCACTTCTCATAACCCATGATATTGACGAGGCGTTGTTTTTGGCGGATAGAATATACGTGCTTGCAGGAAATGTAGGCAGAATTGTTCTGGAGATTGAAAATAATGCACAGATTGATGAAGAAAAGCTTAAAAAAATGATACTCGAAAAAGTAAGGTAATTGAAAAAAGGGCACAGATTGAGGAAAATACCCTCGTCTGTGCTCTTTTGTTGTCAGAATAATTGGTAATTTTTGTAAAGGGAAACAAAGGAGAGAAGGAGAATAGAATTAAAGAGGTGATTTAAAAATGGAAATAGATTTCAAAAGATGCGAGCGTGATCTTATTGTAAGGATTACGGGGGAGATTGACTCTGAGAGTGTAAAGTGGCTCCGTGGGAGAATTGATGTTGAGTACGATGAGGTAAAGGTAAAAAACCTGGTGTTTGACTTTAGCGGTGTCGGGTTTATGGATTCGTCGGGGATTGGTATGATAATCGGACGATACAAAAGGGTCAGCGCACTTGGCGGAAGCGTAAAAATTTTTGGTGCGGATACGTGTGTCAGGAGAATTATTGAACTGTCGGGACTTGAAAATATTGTTGAGCTTTACGAAAGCGAAGATGCGGCAACAAAAAGGAGGGAGTGGGCATGACTAATCATATGAAAGTGGAATTTGAGGCAAAGGAGACAAATGTGGGACTGGCGAGAGTAATTGCCGCGGCTTTTTTGATGAACCTTGACCCGACGCTTGATGAGGCAGAAGACGTAAAGGTTGCCGTGAGTGAGGCTGTGACAAATGCCATTGTGCACGGATATGACGGCAGGGACGGTATTGTGTATATGGAGGCTTTTTGCTACGACAATATGGTTATGTTTTCCGTTAAGGATACCGGGAAAGGAATTGAGGATGTGAAAAAAGCGAGAGAACCACTTTTTACATCAAAGCCGCAGGATGAGAGAAGCGGGCTTGGGTTTACAGTAATGGAGAGCTTTATGGATTCGGTACATATTGACTCAAGGTTAAATTGTGGGACAACTGTTACCATGACGAAAAGAGTGGGGAGCCCTGTAAATGTCAGATGAAGTAAAAAATTTGATAATAAATGCACAAAAAGGTGATGAAAAAGCCGCAGAGGAGCTTGTTATACGGAATACCGGACTTATTAGAAGTGCTGTAAGGCGGTTTTGCGGGAGGGGCGTTGGTGACGAGGATTTGTATCAGCTGGGTGCAATGGGACTTGTTAAGGCTATAAAAAGGTTTGATGTAAGCTTTAATGTGGAGTTTTCGACCTATGCAGTACCCATGATAATAGGGGAAATCCGCAGGTTTTTGAGGGATGATTCAATCATAAAAGTGAGCCGTAGCGCAAGAGAAACCGCAGCTGTCATAAGACGCATAAGACGTGAAGAGGGCGACTGTGAGATAGAAAAAATAGCGGAAAGAATAGGCGTTGGATATGAAGAGGCGATTTTTGCCTTGGAGGCTACTACACCTCCCGAATCAATTGAGAAGGAACTTTATGAAAGTGATGGGGGAGGTATGAGGCTTAAAGACACCATAAGTAACGGTGAGAGCGAAGAGGATTTTGTCACGAGAATTGAGCTCAAAGACGCGATAAAATCTCTTGATGAAAGGGACAGGCAAATTATTATGCTAAGGTATTTTAAAGAGCTGACACAAAGCCAGACGGCAAAAATTTTGAACATAGGACAGGTGCAGGTGTCAAGACTGGAAAAAAAGATTATTGAGAAGATTCGCCAGAAGATAAGTTGATGAAGTATGTTCTTGCAAAAGCAGATGAGATGTGATAGAATAAATTTAATAGATTTTGTTGAAAAGAGGAAGAGAAAATGAAAGAAAGAATTTATTCGATACCGCTGACAGAAGCTTTGGAATCCGATTGCGACTGCATTATGTGTGCTGTTGCAAAAACTATGGAGGATAATAACGTTGACTATTTTTTAGGACCTTCGATGATGGAGCCTGAGTGCAGAATGGTTACAAATAACCGCGGTTTTTGCCCGAGGCACCTTACCGCACTTTATGAAAGAGGTAACAGATTGTCGCTTGCTTTGATGCTTGATACACATCTTGAAGAGGTAAGAGGCAGACTTAAGAAAAAGGCTAAGCTTTTTAAGGCTACAGGTTTTGGCTCAGGCGGTGCAAAAAAGAGCGTGGACAAGCTTGTGGAAGAGCTGGACAAGATAGTATCCAGCTGTGCTGTTTGCGATAAGCTTGACAGCGAGATTGAAGCTGCGGCTGAAAATCTTGTTTATCTTTGGGACAAAGAAAAGGATTTTCGTGATAAGTTCGGAAGAAGCAAGGGGCTTTGTATTCCGCATATGAAAATGGTTGTAAGAGCCAGTGCGGAGGAGCTTACGGGCAAAAATCTTGACGAATTTATACGCGAATTGTCTTCTCTTATGAACTCAAGACTTGATGAACTCAACGAAGATGTGCATTGGTTTACACAGAAATATGACTATCGCAATCAGGACGCTCCTTGGGGCAATGCGAAGGATGCACTGCCGAGAGCGGTTAAACGATTAGGCGGAGAATAAACAATAATTTGCCATGCAAATTATTGCGATGAAATGAAGCCTTTGGCTTCATGAAATGTGCCACAGGGCACATTAAGGATGAAACTCTGCCCATGGGGCAGGAGTTTCTATATTACAAAAATTTATAGCCTCTATGTTGATAAATTTTGCCAAGGGTGCATATAATAGACTTAGACGAAAGGGAGTATAGTTATGAAGAAGGATAACCTCTCCGGTGCGGAAAAACTGTTTTCGCAGATGATTGACCGTGAATATGCAGAAATGGCAGATGTGCCCGAAGACCAAATATGGGAAGAGGATATTGACAGTATTTTTGACCCAGAAGAGCAGATTGATGAAACGAAGGATATTGAAATAAAAGGACGATAAAAAAGGCGGACATCCTGTCCGCCTTTTTTAGTGCAGAATGCAGAATTAACACCTCATTCGACGGCTAACGCCGCCACCTTCTCCTCAAGGAGAAGGCTCAATAATGAAGAAAGCCTCCGCAAAAGCGGAGGCTTTTTTTCATTGCATTGATTAGCCAATGTTGAACTTCTTCTTGAACTTTTCTACACGACCGCCTGTATCAACAAGCTTCTGCTTACCTGTGTAGAAGGGGTGGCACTTGGAGCAAATTTCAACGTTGATTGTTTCCTTAACGGAACCTGTTTCAAACACTGCACCACAAGCACACTTGATAACTGCAGGACCATAGTTGGGATGGATACCTTCTCTCACTACGTTCACCTCTTTCAAAGATTTGTGTATATAAATAATTATAATCTATTACAGACAACGATGATTATAACATAGTAAAAAAAAGATTGCAAGAGTTTTTTGAAAAAAATTTGGGAATTTAAGATGTAAGGTTGCACAGAAAAAATTTGGGGGACGAAATGACACAAGGTGGTGTGCTATATTCAAAAACGGAGGGGGAACAAATGTTCTCGTTTGGTTAGACGAAAATGTGAGGGGAGGAGATAGGATTACTGATAAGCAGAAAAAATTTGCTGACGCATATATAAGAGAGCCTAACGCGACTAAAGCATATATGGCAGCTTACGGTGTTGAAAACAAAAAGCTTGCAGGCAATAAGGCCTGTGAGCTAAAGAAAAATCCCGAGGTTAAGGAATATATAGAAAGTGCGCTCAGAGAGGTTAGCGAGAGGGCAAAGGTTGATGCGCAAAAGGTTTTGGGGCTTTTGGCTGATATTGCGTTTACGTCGCCTGCGTCTTTTGTGAAAATAACAAACGAGGGCGGAAAGCAAAAAATTGTGTGGAAGGATATAGCGCGTTTACCTGAAGAGGTGAAGAGTGCAATTGCAACGGTTAAGAATACTCCCTCGGGGATAATTGTTGAGACATTGGACCGGATGAAAGCTATTGATTTGTTGATGAAGTATATGGGGCTTGATAAATCGGGAGCGGGAGGCGTGGTTTTCGAGGGGGAAAATGAGCTGGAGGAGTAACGAAATAATGCGGAATGCGAAGTGAGCGGGAGGAAAGGGTGCCGTCCCCAGCGGAAAACTGATGTGGTTAGTGTTTAGCGGTTAATGCGGGACGGAGAAGAGGTAGACTTTGGAGAAGAGAATATATTTGCCCCTTGTTGTGGGGAGAGGGTATAAGGAGTTTTGGAACTTTAAGGGAAGATACCGAGTTGTAAAGGGGTCGAGAGCGAGCAAAAAGAGCAAGACTACGGCGTTGTGGTTTATATATAACATGATGAAATATAAGGATGCAAATTTACTTGTGGTGAGAAAAACCTACAGGACGCTTAAAAATTCATGCTTTGAAGAGCTGAAGTGGGCAATAAAAAGGCTTGGAGTATCGCAGTACTGGCTGGTAAAAGAGGCTCCAATGGAGATGATTTATCTACCGACGGGGCAAAAGATTTATTTTTATGGGCTTGATGACCCGATGAAGATTACGAGTATAACCGTTGGGGTCGGGGTACTTAGTTGGATGTGGATTGAAGAGGCTTACGAGATTAAGGACGAGGAAAGCTTTGACATGCTTGACGAATCAATAAGAGGCGAAACAAAAAATGGACTTTTTAAGCAGATAACCATAACCTTTAATCCATGGAATGAAAAACACTGGCTTAAGAGGAGATTTTTTGACACGGAAAATGAAGATGTGCTGGCTATGACTACAAACTATACCGTAAATGAGTTTTTGGACGAGGCAGATAGAAGAGTGTTTGAAAACATGAAGGTGAATAATCCGTCAAGATATCTTGTTGCAGGCTTAGGAAACTGGGGCGTCAGTGAGGGCTGTGTTTACACCAACTGGAGAGAAGAGGAGTTTTGTGTGGAGGAGGTTTTGAAAAAGGCTTCTGCAAGGGCAATTTTTGGGTTGGATTTTGGGTATGTAAACGACCCGACTGCACTTTTTTGCGGAGTGGTTGACGATAAAGAAAAGAAGCTTTTTGTGTTTGATGAAATGTATGAGAAGAACCTTTCCAATGAGATGATTTTTGAAAAGATATGCCGTAAGGGATACAGAAAGGAAAGGATATGTGCTGACAGCAGTGAGCCTAAGAGTATTGACAGGCTGAGATATCTGGGACTTGAGAGAATAAGACGGGCAAAAAAGGGTCCTGACAGCGTGCGATACGGGATTGATGTGATAAAAGGATATGAGATTGTGGTTCATCATAGGTGCGTAAACTTTATTACGGAGATAGAAAACTACGTGTGGGAATCGGACGAGAACGGTAAGAGCATAAATCGCCCAAAGGATGAATTTAATCATCTTATGGATGCGATGAGGTATGCAATGGAAAGTGTGGGAGAAGAGGAAAGTTTTTCTTTCTGAAGGAAGTGTTGTTATGGGGAATATAAGAGAGTGGAGCAATATTTTTGATTTGCTTTATGGTACGGAGTTTTTTTCGGCGGTAATTTATGACGACGAAAATGAATGGTACGAAGTAGCAAGGACATATAGTACCGAGGATTGGGAAGATGATAAAAAAATAGCACGCATGGAAGCTGCAGAGGAATACCATGCGAGAAAAAAAGAATACGGTTATATATACAACGATAAGCTGTATAAGCGCACTGCAGAGCTTGCGCTTGCAGAAGGGGAATTTTACACAAAGCATGAGGATTTTGCGATATATGAGCCTTTTGGTAAAGATATGCCCGAGATGGGATTTTTTGCAGAAAAAATGATGCGTGAGGATTTTTGGACAGGCTTTGAAAATGAAGAGAGCACTCTTAAAGAGGAGAGGCTGATTAATTATTTTGAAAGCGGTCAAAGTGAAGCTGTAAAGAGTATTGACAGTATAAAATTTGTGGGGAAAAGCAAAATTGACAGGATACTTGATGTGAGCGGAAATATGTTTGCACAAAGGTCGGGAAATGTGAAAATAGAGGTTACAAACAACAATACAATCGAAAAAGAAAGCGACATTGAGAGTATTTCGGACAGGCTGACAGAGCATCTTTACGAGATGATGTCACGCGGTGCAGACGGATTGTATTGACAGAAAGGTGGATATGGGTGAGTATCTGGACGAATGTGACAGAGGCAGTTATTGAAAAGCTTAACCGTGAGGGTGCGGCAATGAGTGAGAGGGAGTTTTTTGAGAACGAGATTGCCCTTTGGAAAAAGGATGACAGACGCAGAGACATGATTGACGGTGAGAGGTATTTTAAAGGTGAGCACGATATTTTAAAGCGTGAGAGAACGGCTATCGGTCGTGACGGCAAGCTTAAGAAAATTGAGAATTTGCCGAACAATACCATTGTGGACAATCAGTATCAGAGAATGGTTAATCAGAAGGTTAATTATCTTTTGGGGAGAGAAGCTGTTATTGACGGCGAGAATGAGGCTTATATAAGTATTCTTAAGAAAAATCTGGGACGGGATTTTCAGAGGATTATGAAATGTATGCTCCGTGATGCGGTGAATATGGGGCTTGGGTGGCTGTATTTATACACAGACGAAAAAGAAATGCTAAGATTTAAGAGAATCCCTGCTTATGAGATGATTGCATACTGGAAGGATAGTGAACATACCGAGCTTGAGAAGGCACTCAGGCTTTACACTGTGGAAGGGTACAAGGGCAAGGAATACTGTGTACGTGAAATGGTGGAGGTGTATTCAAAGGGGAAGGTTGAAACCTTTGAGGTTGATGACGGAGTGCTTTGTAAGGTAGGCGAGAGCGGATATTTTACACGGGAGGAAATACCGCTGATTGCTTTTAAGTACAACGAAAAGGAAATGCCCTTGATTACGAGAGTGAAGAGCCTGCAGGATGCTTTGAACAGGACATTATCGGATTTTGAAAATAATATGCAGGAGGATGCGAGAAATACTATTCTCGTATTGCAGAATTACGACGGTACGGATTTGGGAGAGTTCAGACAAAATCTGGCTACATACGGTGCGGTAAAAGTTAAGACTGTTGATGGTGCACCCGGGGATATAAAGACCTTAAACACGCAGTTTGACAGTGAGAATTATGCTGTTATGGTAAACCTTTTGAAGAGCGCTATTGTAGAAAATGCCATGGGCTATGATGCAAAGAGTGATAAGCTCGGCAATAACCCCAATCAGCTGGTTATGAAGGCTATGTTTTCGGATATTGATCTGGATATGAGCGAGGCTGAGATAGAGTTTGGATATGCTTTCCATAGAGTATGCGAGATTGTAAATGAGTATATGGAAATTTACGGTTACGGATACTTTGAAGGCGAGAGAGCGGATATTATTTTTAATCGTGACTGTCTTGTAAATGAAAGTGAGGCTATTGACAACTGCATAAAGAGCAGAGAGGTGCTCAGCGAGGAAACAGTGCTTTTGATGCACCCATGGGTTAAGGATGCAAAGAAGGAAATGGCGAAAAAGGAGAATTTGGATGAATAGAGATGAGCTTTTGAGTTTGGGCGTTGGTGAAGATATTTGTGACAGGATATTGGAGAACGTTGACCTAATAAAAAGTGAATACGAAAGAAAAATTGAGGATTTAAGAAAAGAAAATATGCTGGATATTGCCCTATACGAAAGCGGCGCAAGAAACATAAAGGCGGTTAAGGCACTAATTGACACACAGGGTGATGTGAATGAGCAGATTGAAAGGCTTAAGAGCGAAAAGGAGACAAGCTTTTTGTTTGAGAATATGCGCAGAAGCTTTAAGCCAGGAAAGAGCAGTGAGAAGTTACCTGACGCGATGAAAAACGACTTTGAGGTGAGACTTGGAGAGGCGAGAAAAAGAGGCAATACCATTGAAGCAATAAGAATAAAACAGCAGGCAGCAGCAGAAGGGGTTATACTTGCGTAATGCAAAATGCAAAATGACGCTGCGCGACAGTGGTGAATGAAGTGCATAACGCAAAACAAGAAATAAATTTTGCTATGCAAAATTTAGATATATAAAACAAAATTTTAGGAGGAATTATTTTATGGCAGTAGTTACAGGAGTAGGTACAAGTTGGAATTTGCCTAATTATGCAGGTGAATTATTTACAGCGGATGCAAGTCAGACGCCGCTTCTTTCAATGATTGGCGGTTTGACAGGTGGCAGACAGACGGCAACGAGTGAGTTCCCTACGGCGGTGCTTTTTGATTACCCCGAAGCAACTCAGCCTGCGATTTCGGAATCGGCGTCTGTGACGGCACCTGGTTCAAGTCTTATTGCACGCGAACAGGAGACAAACGTGGTACAGATTCATCAGGAGGTTATTAACCTTACATATATGAAGATGTCCAACAGCGGCAATATGTCGGGATTAAACAGCACTATGGCAAACAGCGTGGAGGACGAAAAGGCGTTCCAGATTCATCACAAGCTTGTGAAGATTGCACGTGACGTTGAACACAGCTTTATTAACGGTGTGTTCAATAAGGCGAAAAGTGCAACTGATGCAAACAAAACACGCGGTCTTGTTGAGCTTACAAAGAGCGGCACGACTATTGATGCTGAGGGCGGTGTGCTCACAAAGAGTATGCTTGATTCTCTTTTCCGTCAAATGGCAGAAGCTGGCGCGTATTTTGACAATTGTGTGATGCTTTTACCCGCATACCAGAAGCAGATGATTACAGATATTTATGCTAATCAGTTCAATGCAACAATGGGCGCAAGAGAAAATATCGGCGGCGTGAATATTACACAGATTGAAACAGATTTTTGCCGTATGGGTATTGTATGGGACAGATTTATGCCTAAGGACACAATCTTAGTTGCTGATGTGGCACATATTGCACCGGTATTCCAGGCTGTGCCCGAAAAGGGTGTTATTTTTGAAGAACAGCTTGCCAAGACAGGTGCATCTGATATGATTCAGATTTATTCACAGATTGGTCTTGCGCATGGTCCTGCGTTTTTACACGGCTCTATTACAAACCTTAGTGCGGAATAAGGGGCGGTATTGATGTTAAACTATGAAGCACTGCGTGAACGGCTTTCGGATATGGGTTTTGAGACAGAGGAAAATGAAGAAAGTGAATTGAAGCGTGCTCTCGAAAGAGCGGAAATGAGTATAGTGAATGCTATTAACTGCGAAAGTGTTCCTGATGAATTGAGGTTTACACTTCTTGATATTGCGGCGGGAGAATATCTCCTTGCCGTGAAATCAAGAGAGGGAGGAAATGTGGTGAAAAGTGTGTCAGAGGGGGATGTGTCGGTTACGTTTAGTGATGAGAGCGATACAGACGAGCTGATTGACACTCTTCTTAGCAGCGGACGGGAGGAAATACTTTCTTTCAGGAGGCTCAAATGGTAGAAAAAATGAAAAAGGCATTGGAGCCTTTTTATACTCACAGATGCACGGTGTATGAAAAGGAACCTTTGTTTGTTGACGGAAAAACTGTGTTTAGGGAAAAGGAAAAATATGTGATGATACCGTGCAGGTTGTCGGTGAAGGCATATCTTTTTGGAGAAAATGCAGGCAGTGAAAAGAATAACAGCCTTAGGATAACTAAAAAGGCGAAGATTTTTGTGCCGCCTGAATATGAGATAAAGCCCGGGAGTAGGATTGAGATATATGACTCAGGCAGATGCAGTATGTATGCAAGAAGCGGTGAAATGAGCTTTTATGTTTCACATAACGAGGTTATGGCAGAAATAGAGAAAAACTATGCGTAGGGGGATTTATGTATGCTTGGTATGCTGACGGGTGCGGTAAGTGAAAAGATTTTTAAGCTTTTTGACAAAAGGCACCCTGTATATACGGAAAAGGTGTATCAGAATGTTAAGAAGCCATGCTTTTTTGTTGAGATAAAAGGTGTGGAAAAGATAAATCTTCTGGGGGGCAGGTTTTTTCTGAGAGTGGAAATGAGCATCACGGCGGAGGATGATTCGGACCATAAAAACCTTATGTCGGAGAAGATTGCGGGAAAGCTTTTTAGCGCACTTAATTTTGTTGAGGTTGGCGGGATAAGTGTATACGGAAGAAGAATGAGTGCTGTAAATGACGGAGATAAAATGATATTTAAGGTGTTTTATGATGTTTCGTCCGTAAAGGAAAATGAGAATGATGAAACTGCGCTTATGGAAAGCATCGGTGGGAAGGAGGAGGTTTGTGGAATACACGAAGGATGAATTAAAAGAGGCTGAAAAGTTCAAAGGAAAAATTGATATTATTGAGGCCCTCTTTGATGAAGAAAAAACATATGAAATTGAAGAGGCGGAAGCTATTATAGACAAGTTTTTGAAAGGGAGGGTTTAAGTTATGGCATTGGGCGGAGGTACGTTCACTAATTATAACAAGGTACTGCCCGGTACATACGTAAACTTTGTGTCGGCACTCAGCGCATCGGGCGAGGTGTCGGAAAGAGGCGTGTGCGCTGTCGCTATAGAGCTTGACTGGGGTGTTGAAAACGAGTTTTTTGCGGTTACGGCGGATGATTTTTATACTGACAGTATGAAAATTTTCGGCTATGCGTATACACACAGCAAAATGCGCTGTATGAGAGATTTGTTTTTGAATGCGTCGAAAGTTTACGTGTACAGATTAGGCGAGGGCGTAAAAGCTGAGGGTAGTTTTGCCAAGGCGCGCTATAGTGGTATTTGCGGTAACAATATCAAGATAAGAGTGAGTGAAAATATTGACGATAACAGTTATTTTGATGTTGCTACATACTACAGCAACGTGAAGCGTGATGTACAGAAGGTAAAGAGTGCAGCAGAGCTTAAGGACAATGATTATGTAATATGGGATACTGCTGCTACTTTGGAGGTTTGCGCGGCAACAGCACTTACTGGGGGCAGTAACGCTACTGTTACAGGAGAGAATTATCAGAGCTTTCTTGATAAGTGCGAGAATATAAGCTTTAATGTGCTGGCGGTGGCAAGCACGGACGATAATGTTAATAGTCTTATTGCGGCATACACAAAGAGAATGAGAGAGGAAAGAGGAGTTAAGTTCCAGAGTGTACTTTATAAGACGGAGGCAGATGACATAGGTGTTATAAATGTTGATACTTCGGTAAATGACAAGATGTTCAATACGGCAAGCTTTGTGTGGTTTGTGGCAGGTGCTGCAGCAGGGTGCGAAATATATAAGAGTCTTACAAACCGTGTTTATAACGGTGTGTTTGAACTTATAGGCTCGTATACGCAGGCGGATCTTGAAGCGGGCATAAAAAAAGGTAAGTTTATTGCTCATAAGGTGGATGACGAGTGGAGAATACTTGCGGATATTAATTCGCTTGTGACAACCACGGCTGAAATGGGAGAGGTTTTTTGTGAAAACCAGACTGTGAGAATTATTGACCAGATTGCCTGTGACGATGCTAACCTTTTTAAGAATAAATATCTTGGTATGGTCCCTAACGATGAGGCGGGGAGAGTGTCGCTCTGGAACGATATTACAGAGCATAGAAAGAGCCTTGTAAAGATGCGTGCCATTGAGCCTTTCAAGGATGAGGATATTGAGGTTAAAAAGGGCAATAACAAAACAAGCGTTGTTATTTTGAGCAAAATTTGCCCCATTAACTCAATGACACAGCTTTATATTTCAACAACGGTAGAATAATAGGAGGAATAAAATGGCGACAATTACGATGAAGGGTAGCGACGCTGTATCGGCGTCCTTGGCGGAGTGCTATGTGACTGTTGGGTCAAACCGCTACAATTTTATGCAGATGATTAATTTTGAAGCCTCTATTACAAAAAACAAGAATACCGTGCCTATTTTAGGGCAAACAGGCAGAGGTAACAAGGCTAACGGCTGGACGGGTGTGTTCCGTGGCAAGGCACACTATAATCAGTCGGTTTTTAGACAGATGCTTATGGAGTACAAGGAAACAGGCGAGGATATTTATTTTGATATTCAGGTGACAAATAATGACCCTGCAAGTGGGGCAGGGGTGCAGACGATAGTGTTTACAGGATGCAATATTGACGGAGGTATACTTGCAAAGTTTGACGCTGAGGGAGATTATCTCGCTGAGGATATTTCGGGCACCTTTGAAGATTTTAAGATGCCTAAGAAGTTCAGCTTGTTAAACGGCATGGTGTAAAAAAGAAAGGATGATTTTGCACCAATGGGGTCAGACCCCATTGGTGCAAAAGGTTGAGAAGGAGAGAAAAAATGGATAGTCTGAAGCTTTTTCTTAAGGAAAACAGGATAAAAAAGGATAATGTGTTTTATAAGGTAACGGAAGCTGTAAAGGATGAAAACGGCGAGGCTGCCGCGTGGGAAATAAGACATATTACAACGCGTGAGGATGAAAAAATCAGAGAGGAATGTACCATAAGGGAAAAGGGCACAGTGAGGATTGATTATGGTAAGTATTTGAAAAAGCTTATGGTACAGAGCGTGGTGTATCCACCTCTTTATAATGCCGCACTCCAGGATTCCTACGGCGTGAAAACACCTGAGGATTTACTCACAGCGCTTATCGATAACCCGGGAGAGTATCAGGAGTTTATAAGATTTTTGCAGAAAATTAACGGTTTTGATGTGAGTATGGCGCAAAGGGTGGAAGAAGCAAAAAACTGATAAGTGAAGGTGACGGTGACGCAGTGTATGCGTACTGGTGCCTTCACAATCTTAAGATGTTGCCGAGTACTTTTATAGGGCTTGATAAAAATGAAAAAGCTTTTATTATTGCGGCTATTGATGTTTTTCTGGAAAGAAAGGAGCGATAGGTATGTATATGCTTTATATTGACCATGTGCTTTTTCCCGTAGCTCCCGGGAAGATTGTGATTGAAAATGAGGTTAATAACCGTGTAATAAATCTTGTTGACGGCAGTTTTATGTCATTAAGGGGCGGAAAGGGACTGAAGAAAATATCCTTTGAATTGTTGCTTCCTATGACGGAGTACCCTTTTGCGCAGTACGAACACGGATTTCGGGATGCGGGATATTTTATGGATGAGCTGGAAAGGATTGCGGCGGAAAATAAGCCTGTGTGGTTTGATGTGTACAGGACTTTCCCCGATATGAATAAGACATACCTTACAAATATACAGGTACTTGTGGAGAAGATAAGTATTGTTGAGGATGCCGAAAACGGGATGGATATGAAAGCACAGGTTATACTGCGTGAGTACAGAAATGTGCAGACGAGAATTGTGAACGAAAAGCAGAAGGAAGGCTACGGAAAAAGAGAAAGCAGCTTTGAGGTGCCTGATACGTATACAGTTAAGTCAGGTGACAGTCTGTGGTATATTGCTAAAAAGTTTTTGGACGATTCTGAGATGTATACATATCTTGCTCAGATTAACTCCATTGAATATCCATATACGATTTATGTGGGGCAGACTATAATATTGAGGGAATAATATGCAGACTTATATAAAGAACAGGTCGGGTTAACAAAAGGGCGGATACCGAGAAGTTTTTGATGTGGAGACAGGAGAGACAAAGCTTGAGGTTTTCATTAAAAGCAAGCTTAAGGTGTACCGTGTGGTGACTGTGGACAGGCTTTGGATTGAAAGAGAGGAGTTTTGTGCCTCAAAGCTGGAGTTTACGGTTATGAAAGACGATACGGTGTCTTTTAATCAGGGAGATGCTGTAAGTGTAAAATATGACGGGGAGGATATGTTTTTAGGATACGTTTTTTATAAAAAGCGGGATAAGGACAAGCTTATCAAGGTAGTGTGCTATGACCAACTCAGATACATGAAAAACAGGCGTACATATACAAGAGGGAAAATGCGGCTTGACGAGGTTGTGAATAAAATAGCAGATGACTATGCACTACGAAAGGGCGAGATAGAAAAATGCTCAGTAACAGTGGGGGCTGTAGCGGCAGAAAACGTGAGTCTGATTGACGTTGTAAAAAAAGCGTGTTCGGATGTGAGAAGTAAAAGCGGCGAGAGATATATCCTTTTTGATAAGTGCGGAGAGCTTTGTTTAAAAAACGAAAATTCTATGGTGCTTGATGTGGTACTGGATGATACACAGGCGGAAAACTATGAATATACCGATACGATAGATAATGAGGTATACAACATAGTTGAGGTGTATTCGGACAAGAAAAAGTACAATACGAGATATCTAGGAGTAGCCAGTGATAAAGAAACAATGGATATGTGGGGAACGCTGATTTTGTCGAAAAAGGCAACTGATGCCGGAAACGAAAAGAGTGAAGCGGAAAAGCTTCTAAGTGAATACAACCGCATAAACAGAGAAATTGTGATAAAAAACGTAGACGGTAACCCGGGATTTTTCCCGGGAAGCCGTGTATATGTGGTTTTCACTATGGGGGATGTTGAACTTGACGGATACATGAGAATAAAAAAGGCGGTGCATGTTTTTGAGAACAACGTGTACCGATGCGATGTTTATCTTGACGGGAGTGAACTTGGATGAATATGGCTGATGCAATAAAAAGGTGTGCTATGGAGGCTTTTGATGCAAGTTTGCCATGTGAGGTAGTTTTGGGCACGGTTGTAAATTGCGAGCCTGTGAAAATCAGATGCGGAGAAATGCTTTTAGAGGGTGAGATAGTGGATGTATGTGAGCACCTTATGAGAAAAGAGTGCACGTTTACATTTGCGGGATATGAGAGAAGCCTAGTTGTAAATGAAGGAATAGATACAGGTGACGGTGTTGTTCTTATAAGAAAAAAGGGCGGAGACGGATATATTGCGATAGGAAAGCTGTGACAGGAGATGAAGTATGTTACCGAGCAGTACAATAAATGAAACAGAGATTAGCGAGAAAAAGTCCAATAAAGCTTTTGAGATTGATTTTGAGAATAAGAAACTTGGGGGAATTATTGATTCACGTGATGCACTGAAGCAGGCGATACATATTGCACTTATTACTAAAAGATATAAGTATCCTGTTTTTTCACACTCTTACGGCACAGATTATGGTGATGCCTTTGAAGAGGGGTATATGAAGGCTATGGGCAAGGTGAAAAACGCTATTTGTGACAGCTTGCTGTGTGATGACAGGATAATTGCTGTTGAGGATTTTGAGTTTGAGAGAAAAGTTGGAAAAATGGCTGTAAGCTTTAGGGTGGTCACAAATCTTGGTGATATTGAGATTGCGGAGGTGATTGATAATGGCTAATTCATATGAAGGATTGAAAAAAAGGTTTTTGAGTTATATACCCGAGGACATGGACAAGCGTGAGGGGACAATTGCATATATACTTGCATCGGCGTCGGCAATGGCAACAAGAGAAATGTATGATTATATAGATGACTTGGAAAGAAACTGCTTTGTTGATACTGCCGCAGGGGCAAATTTACAGAGGTTGTGCGCAATTTCAGGAATTGAAAGACGCGGTGAGACAAAGGCTGTGGTGAAAATTGAAGGCGGTACGGGACTTAGTGCAGGTGACGTTGTATCGGGAGAAGAACTGAGTTATACGATAGTGTCGGTTCATGACGGATATTTTGTCGCTGAGGCAAATACCGCAGGCACTATAGGAAACAGCTACATAGGAGAGGTTATCGCAGAAAACAGAAGTGATATTGAAGAGACAATAAAAATAGTTTCGATTATTGCAATGGGCGAGGACAAAGAAGATGACGAGAGCTTACGAGGAAGATTTATCGAAAGAGCGAGGTGTCCTGTCTGTCCGGGAAATGTAAGCTACTATAAAGAGCTGGTTGATACAATATCCGGCGTGGGCGGCAGACGGGTTATTCCTGCCTCTGACGGAGCGGGAACTGTGAGGGTTGTTATTACTGATACGGAGTATAACGTAGCCACGGACGATTTGGTGAATTATGTGAAAGAACAGCTTGACCCTAAAGAAACAGAGGGGCTGGGGTATGGATTGGTGCCGCTCGGACACAAGGTGACCGTTGAAAGCGTTGAAAAGGTTGACGTTGAAATTGTGGTGGATATAACTGGCGTGACAACCGATGCGTATTATTTAAGACTTGCAAGAAGCAATCTTCCGTTGATTTTTAAGGAAATAAACAAGAATTGGGACAAGACGAGGTATATTGTTTTGTGGGACAGAGTGATTGAGGACTGCCTAATTGAATTGGGAGTTGAAGATGTGAACGTTGTGTCAATAAACGGGAATACAAACCGTCTTATTCTTGAACCTAATCAGATTTTGGGGGATGTGACTTTAAATGGCGTATGATATGCTACAGCATTGTCCTGATTATATTAAGGACTTTGCTGAAATACAGAATCTGGCATATGCACAAGGGATGATTTATACATCGGCACAGCTGAGAGCCTCTACAATGAGAAGTGTGTCAACCTTTTATTCGAAAAGTGATATGTGGGAAAATTTGCTTGGTATCGATTATTCCGATGACTGGCTGGAAAGAACATATAGGATGCTGAGACGATATGAATATATTTCGCTTGAGGAATATAACAATCTTGTGGAGTGCTTTTTAGAAGATGAATTTGAATTGACGGTTGACTATGAAAACCTGAACGTGGTTATAAGAACTGCAAAAAGAATATATAATATTGATAAATATACCGAAGCATTGAGAGATATTTTTCCATGTAATATGACTTTTGCAATTGAATATGTGACAGAGCTGTAAAACTATTGACAAACAAAATCCCCGACTGTAAAATAGAATTATATAAAAAAGGAGGGGTTTTTGTGAAAAAAAGTTTGTCGCTGATACTTGTTGTGATGATGCTTTTTACAGCATTTGGAGCATTTGGGGTATCGGCAGAGGAAAGTGTGGATTTTACAAACAAAATCTGCACTATTGAAACAAAGGACGGTAAGTTTTTAGCTCCGTCGGGGGAAGACCGCGGAAATGTGTTAACCGTAGGCGATGATGCTGAAAACTGGAGATTTAAGGCGTTTTTAGGTGGAAGCTATTCGTTTATAAATGAGAACGAGCTCTCTGCTGACGTAAACAGTGCTTCTATGGACGAAGGAGTAAGTATTATCCAGTGGACAAGTACCGGTGCGAACAACCAGAGGTGGGTAATTGAAGATGCTGAAGACGGATTTTGCTACATAAAGTCAGCTTTTTCAAACCTTTATCTTACAGAAACTGACGGTGCAGTAACACAGGAAGCAAAAAGTGACGACAAAAATCAGCTTTGGAAGATAAATGTGGTGGGCGAATATGAGCCCATGGTTGAAAAAATGCTCGAGAGCGATGCTGCAAAGAGTTTGTCTGATTTCCGATATAAGAGACTTTATGATTTCCTTATGTCGGGCGGCGAATTCAACGTTCTTACATATGACAAGGTTGAAACAATGATTAAGGAAAGAGATTATTTTAACCTTTCCTATGACGAGCAGGTGGCTTTTGTTGAAGAATGCTTTGCCGTTGAGCCTACAAGCTTGATGTACGGATCTATGGCTACAAAGCTCAAGAGAGATATTGAGGTTAAATTTGTAGGAATTGAAGAAAATGTGTGGCAGGACTGGCATGGTATTCCCGATGAGCCTGCACGCCGTTATGATGTTACAATTACAGATAAGGAAAATGGTGACAGTCACACATTTAAGTACTATTCACCCCTTGACAACGATGAAGAATATGCGGCAGTAGTAGGTGAAGCTGTGGCATGCTTTGAAATGCCTATTGCAAAAACCTTGCACAGATTTATTTATACAAGCATGAACACATCCTCATGGAACGGCGGCGACAACACTATCTGGAATAATACAGGCTACCGTGGCGACGTTAACAACATGGTGCAGATGTTTGCCCACGAGCTCGGTCACGTTATGGATAACGGCAGACAGAACAACGATGTGTGGTATCGTGCAATTGCACAGGACATGGTGCCCGTAACAGGCTACGGCAAAACAAACCGTTGGGAAGACTTGGCTGAATATTCACGTCTTTACCTCCTTGCTCGCGGCGACGATATGAGAGTAAAAGCAATCGAAAACACATACCCGGCACGTGCTAAGGCATACAAAGCACTTTTGTACAGAGTTGACAGCGAGTTCTATGCTGAATATAAGGACGAATGCGAAAAAGTTGAAAATATTGTGGATGCAATAACATACAGTCAGATAGTAACCGTTAAGTTTGGAGACAAGTATCTTACTGATGAAAACGGAACTCTTATATTGGCAGATAAAAATGATGCTAAAAAGGACTGGCAGATGTGGGAAGTTTACTCCCAGGATAATATGTGGGGTACATTCAGAAACAAGGCTACGGGAAGATATATCGTAGTTGAAAATGGAAAGCTCACTTTGGGTGAAAACGCTACAAAAATAGGCTTTAAGGCGGGAGAAGGAAATGAGCCTGTTAAAATGCTTGATGCCATAACAGGATTCTGCATTAATGAAAAGCTTGAAATTTGTGACGATGCAGCAGGCTGGGACTTTGCGTTTGAAAAAGAAATCCCCTACAAGGGTAATAAAACACTTACTCTTCAGGTTACAGGCGAAAAACTCGGATTTGTTGAGGGCGAAGGACTTATGCTCTCGGATGATGACAACGTATGGGAATTTGTGCCTGTTGACAAGGACTACTACCTTATCAGAGATAAGAAAACAGGCAAAGTGTTTGATATTTCGGGCGGCAGTATTGAAAATGGTGCCAGTGCAATCCTCTACTCTGTAACAGGCGGTACAAACCAGCATTTCAGCCTTGTTAATAACGGCGATGGAACATACAAGCTGCAGTTAAGACACAGCGGCTTGTATCTGACAAAAGCGGAAGATGGCTTCTGCCAGAGTGACGGCAGCTTGGGCTATACAAACTGGGTAATTGAATAAATCAAAAAAGAAACCGAGAATTTCTCGGTTTCTTTTTTGCATAAAAGTAAAGAAATATTAATACAAATCTTTATAGAAAAATTCGGCTTGATTTTATTGATAAAATATGGTTAAATATATGATAGATTGGTATGTTATAGTTTCCGATATTGAGGAGGACTTATCATGGAGAAAAAAACACCTTTGACAGAGTATTTTGGATGTAATGTGTTTAGTGACGATGTTATGCGCGAAATGCTCAGTTCCGATACATACGAAGAATTTAAAAAGGGCAGTCCCTTGACCATGGAATTTGCCGACGAGATTGCCGAAGCAATGAAAACCTGGGCAATGAGCAAGGGTGCTACGCACTATACCCATTTGTTCTTGCCCCTTACGGGACTTACTGCAGAGAAGCACGACGCTTTTATCAATCCCGACCCCAAAACTGGCAAGGCTATTATGGAATTTACAGGCGAACAGCTTGTAAAGGGTGAAAGTGACGCGTCAAGCTTCCCGGCAGGCGGTATCCGTGCCACATTTGAGGCACGCGGCTACACCACATGGGACACAACGTCGCCGGCTTTTTTGAAAGAGGATGCAGCAGGTGTAACGCTGTGTATTCCCACAGCTTTCTGCTCCTATACAGGCGAGGCACTTGATAAGAAGACGCCTCTTCTCCGTTCATGTGATGCACTTAGCCATGCTGCTGTAAGAGTTTTGAGATTGCTTGGTGACGACAAGGTACAGAAAGTTATCGCAACGGTTGGTCCCGAACAGGAGTACTTTTTGGTATCAAAGGAGCACGTTGAGGCGAGAAAAGATATTAAGATTACAGGCAGAACCCTTTTTGGTGCGCCTGCATCCAAAGGTCAGGAAATGGATGACGCATATTACGGCACACTACGTGAAAACGTTGCACTTTTCATGAAGGAAGTTGATACCGAGCTTTATAAAATGGGTATTTTTGCGAAGACAAAGCATAACGAGGTTGCGCCCTGTCAGCACGAATTGGCATGTGTTTATTCGGCAGCAAATACGGCTGTTGACTCTAACTATATGGTAATGGAAACACTCAAAAAATGTGCTGAACACTATGGTTTGGTATGTTTGCTTCACGAAAAACCCTTCCGTGGGCTTAACGGTTCGGGTAAGCATAATAACTGGGCTGTTTCGACAGACACCGGCAAAAACCTTTTAAAACCAGGTAAAGACCCGCTTCATAATCTTGAGTTTTTGGTTTTCCTTGCAGTTACTATGGAAGCTGTTTCTCTCCATGGGGGACTACTCCGTGCAAGTGCGGGCAACCCCTCTAACGACCACCGCCTCGGTGCTCACGAAGCTCCTCCGAGTGTGATTTCGATGTTTTTGGGCGATGCTCTTGACAAGGTTTGCGAAAGCATTATAAAGGGTGATGACGAAGTAAGCCTTGACCGCGGTACTCTTGATTTGGGTGCGTCGGCTTTGCCTGCTTTTAAACGTGACGATACAGACCGTAACAGAACAAGTCCTTTTGCGTTTACAGGTAACAAATTTGAGTTCAGAACAGTTGGTTCATCCGCATCTATTGCAGGGCCTAATACTGTTATTAACTCAATCGTTGCAGACGGACTGTGGAAGTTTGCAGAAAAAATAGAAAATGCCACTGATAAGAGAAGTGCGGCATATGATGTTGTGAGAGATATTATCACAGAGCACTATCCAAGAATTGTCTTCAACGGCAACGGCTACAGCGAAGAATGGGCAAAAGAAGCCGAAAGACGCGGCTTGCCTGTGCTTAAGAGCTCGATTGAAGCATACGGCGAGTACACTAAAGAAGAAAGCGTAAAAATGTTCGAAGCGTTGGGCGTGTATACACGCTCTGAGCTTGAGAGCCGTTACGAAATCCGTATGGAAAAGTACTTTAAGCTCAATAACTATGAGTGCCTCACAATGCTTGATATGGCAAAGCAGGAGATTATACCTGCGATTGGCGAATACCTTAACTATCTTGTGGGTGTTGTGAGCGATATGAACATGCTTGGCATGGAAGCTATAGTTGAAAAGGATATGATTGACAAAATCAAGCCTTTGTACGAAAAGCTTTACTTTGCCACAAACGAGTTTGAGGTTGAAGTGAGAAAGGCTGAAAAAATGCCCATTAACGACGGTGCAAAATATATGCACGACGTGGTACTTCCCTTGGCTGAAAAGGTGCGTGAATACGCCGATACCATTGAACCTATGGTAAGTAAGGAATATTGGCCCATGCCTACATATGCAGATATACTGTTTTATTAAAAGAATTCCCGAAGGATTTTCCTTCGGGAATTCTTTTGTTTTGTAATATATATAACTAATTGAAAACCAAATAGTGGACGGATTTTTATAAAAAAAGTTTACATTTGCTTCGAGCTTTTTTAAGAATGGGCAGACATTTTATTCAAAAATATACTGTAATATTTGATTGACGGAATGAATATAATGAAATGTTCGACTAAAAAAAGGAAAGGGAGAGAGAATGTTAAAGGAAGCGATAAACAGCACATATTTTGACTATTATAAGGAGAATTTGTTTTGTCTTGAAGAGGCTATTGAAAAGCTTGTAGAAAGAATTTACGAGATAGACCAAAGAAGAGAGGCACGAGGACAGAGAAAGCTGTGCGACAATGTGCGTTACCGTATTAAAAGCCCCGAGAGTATGGAAGAAAAGCTCAAAAAGAGAGGGTTTGCAGGCGGAGGAAAATCAGCTGTTGTGAATGTATACGATGCGGCAGGGATTAGAATTATCTGTCCTTATATTGACGATGTGTATGTTATGGCAAAAGAGCTTGGGAAATGTAGCGATATTGAGGTAAAGGAAACTAAAGACTATATAAGAAATCCCAAAAAAAACGGTTACAGAAGCTATCATATGATTGTGCGGACGGGGATACTTAATAAAGGGCGGACACATTATGTGACGGTAGAGATACAGATTCGCACCATGGTTATGAATTCCTGGGCAAGTGCCGAGCATCAGTTAAAATACAAAAAAGACACAAGCGACGAGGAAAGTCGGGCACTTTTGAAAAGATGTGCCGACGAAATGCTCAAGATTGATTATTCCATGATGAAAATACGTGATATGATGAGTGAGTAGTTGCAGTGATCTAAGATAAAAGTTCACTGATATGAACACTTGCAAAGCGAGGGAATTTATCGTATAATTAAGGAAAGTGTTTTTGGGGAGGGCTACAAATGATTGAAATGATGAAAATTATAAATACTCACGGTGTAAAAGGTGAAATGAAAGCCGTTCATTACGCGGATTCTCTCGCGTTTTTCAAAAAGGTGGAGTATCTTTACGACAAAAAGGAAAATAAGTTTCATATAACAAATGTAAGAGAGGGCAAAAACTGCGTTCTTGTAACGATTGAAGGTATAGAGGATATGAATAGTGCAGAGAGAATGAAAAACGTGTACCTTTATGCCAAGAGAGAGGATTTTCCGCCTCTTCCCAAAGGAGAGTACTATCTTATTGACCTTATAGGTCTCACTGCCGAAACAGTTGACGGTGAAGAGATTGGTGAGGTTGTAGACATACAGGAAAAAGCGGCACAGAATCTGATTGCTATTAAAAATGGTGACAAGGAGATTTTGATACCCAAGTGTGACGCTTTTGTTGACAGAGTTGATTTGGACGAAAAGAAGATTTATATTACACCCATTGAAGGACTAATATGAGTGCAGAATGCAAAGTGTAGAACGAAGGTAATGGCAAACTTACCGCTGTAAGTTGCAGGGACATTGCCTACCCACAGTCATCCAACATACTCGTTTTGTAACAAGCTAAACTTTAAATGAATGGCTGTGTCCATGTTCATTATAAAATAGTTGCAGTGGTCCCAGATAAAAGTCTACAAAAACCCACTAATGAAAGGTTAAAACCAAATGAAGTTTTCGGTATTGACGCTGTTTCCCGAAATGTTTGAGAGTGTGCTCGGCGAAAGCATTATAGGAAGAGCTTTGAAAAAAGGTATTATTGAAACTGAATATATAAACATCCGTGATTTTTCGGAGGGCAACTACCGTCGCGTTGATGATTATCCTTACGGTGCGGGCGGTGGTATGGTTATGCAGCCCGGACCCATATACAAGGCATATCAGTCAGTGAAGGGCGATAAAAAGCCATATGTTGTATACATGTCACCTCAGGGGAATGTTTTCAACCAGGAAAAGGCACGTGAGCTTTCTAAAATGGAGCACGTTGTCATACTTTGTGGACATTACGAAGGTGTTGACGAGAGAATTATCGAAGAAATCGTTGACGAGGAAATAAGCGTCGGAGATTATGTTTTGACAGGTGGAGAGCTGCCTGCGATGATTGTTATTGATGCCACAAGCCGTATGAAGGAAGGGGTGCTTGACTCCGACGAAACTATGCAGGTTGAGAGCCACTATGACGGACTATTGGAGTATCCGCAATACACTCGCCCTGTGGAATTTATGGGAAGAAGGGTGCCGGATATTCTTTTGTCGGGACATCATGCAAACATTGAAGCATGGAGGCGTGAGCAAAGCCTTATAAGAACAAAGCTCAAAAGACCTGATTTGATAAAAAAAGCAAACCTTACGGATAAAGAAAAAGAAATGCTTAAAAAAGTGAGAAGGAAACGAAAGAAGAATGCTTAGAATAATTACAGGCAGAAGCGGAAGCGGTAAGACAGAAGAGTTGTTTTCGCTGATGAAAACTTGTGAAAATTCAATATACATTGTGCCTGAGCAGTACAGCTTTGCGGCAGAAAAAAAGATTACCGCAGCTTTCGGAATGAGCGGCATGGGCAATCCTGATGTTTTCAGCCTAAGGCGACTTGCCTATTGTTTTGAAGAGATGTATGGCGGAAATCTCAAAGAGGATATATCGAAATCCGGGCGTATAATGGTGCTTTATGATATCACAAAAAAGAACGCCGCATCACTTTCGTTGTACGGAGGCAGTGCGCGTCGCGGAGAAATGGCACAGGAAAGTGCGGTTATTATCACAACTTTTAAAAAGTACGGCATAACCAAAGAAAAAATTGAAAACGCAATGAAAAAAACTAAGAATTCCTTGCTTTTTAAGAAACTTTCCGACTGCAAGGTTATTTTTGATGCTTATGATGCTTTTTTGAGTACGGGCTACCGCGATTCTGACGATTTGTTGGAGGGGCTTTGCAAAAATATACAGAAAACAGATTATCTTAAGGGAAAAGATGTTTTTATTGATGCTTTTCAGGCTTTTACACCTTTGGAATACGATGTTATTAAAAACATACTCAAGAAGGCAAAGAGTGTGACGGTGGCACTTTGCGCATATGAGGGATTAGATGAATTTGAGACAGCAAACCGCACTAAGGATACCCTTATACGCATTGCAAAAAATGAGGGTGTTGAATATAAAGGCGAAGTTAAGCTTCCCGGTGCGATGTTTACAGCCCAGGATGAATTAAAGATTCTTGAAAAAAGCTTTTTTGAAGACGAAGAAGAAGTTTTTTGGGACAAAACCGATAAAATACGCCTTCACAGAGCAAAAAATGAATACACTGAAATTGAAAATGCGGCACGAGAGGTTGAAAGACTTTGCCGTGATGAGGGTTACAGATACCGTGATATTGTAATAGTTGCAAGAGAGCTTGAAAAATACGAAAGAAATCTGTCGCGTGTTTTTGAAAGGTTTGGAATACCTTTGTTTATGGACAAAAAAACACCGCTTTCGGGGGAAGCGGCGGCGATTTTTCTTTTGAGTGCAATAAAGATTATATCCCGCGGGTGGAAAAACGAAAGTGTCTTTGAATATATGAAAACGGCGTTTTCGCCGCTTTTGCCCTATGAGGCAGACGAATTTGAAAACTACTGCTTGGCTGCAGGTGTAAAGCGCAGAGACTGGAAGAGGACAGACAACTGGGATATGCCTTTGTCAGTAAAGGATGAATGTGCAGATAAGGATTATCTTGAAAAAATAAACAGCACAAGAAAAAGGCTTACAGAGCCTGTTGTACATCTTGAGGAAAAAATAAAAGGACGACACACGGGCAGAGAATTCAGCGTAGCCTTTTATGAGTTTATGACTGAGTGCGGCATTGAAGAAAAAATCGATGCTTTATCAGGCAATCTTGAAAAAAAAGGCGATATGGATGCTGCGCTGCGAATGAGGCAGGTATACGAGCTTGTAGTAGATGTGCTTGAAAGCTTTGACAATGCCTTTTGTGATAAAATGCTCAACGCAGAGGAGTTTGGGTCAATATTTGCATCGGGATTGGAAAGCGTTGAGATAGGCGTTATACCTTCTACTACAGACTGTGTTTGTGCCGGTAGTATTGACCGTGCACGCTCTCACGGAGCAAAGGCAGTTATCGTTATTGGTGCTCGTGAAGGAGAGTTTCCGTTAGCACCTAAGGATACGGGCATTTTTTCGGACGCTGACCGTCATGAGCTTTCAGAATACGGCATAGAGCTTCCGCCCGACCGTTTAGGCAAGATATATATGGAAGAAAGCCTTATATATTCAGCTTTGACATGTGCAACGGAGAGGCTTTATGTAAGCTACAGTGAAGAGGGCGAAAGTGCAAAGCCGTCCTCAATTATAAAGAGGATTTACCGTGTTTTCCCGAATTCTTTCGTATCGGATGAATTGAGGGAGGAAGACAGCGTACGGTGTATAACGAGCGCAAAGAGCACATATGAGGATTTTGCGGCGGAATATGCAGCATACAAAAACGGTGAAGAAATAGCACCTGTGTGGCTTACGGCATTGGATTATTACAAAAATGACCCACACTGGCAGAATAAGCTTAAAGAAATTGAAAAGTATACGTCATACGAAAACAAAACCGAGCTTGTGCGTGAAGAGCTTTTGAAAGCAAGATACACAAGTGAACTCACAACGAGCGTATCACGCCTTGAAGGGTATGTGAAATGCCCGTTTGCGTATTTTGCGGAGGTAACGCTGGGACTTACTGAGAGGAAACAGCTTGAGGTAACTGCGGCAGACAGCGGTACATTCCTTCATGAATTTGTTGACCTTTTCGGTAAAGGACTTGCAGACGACGGCAGAAGCTGGCGTGATATTGACGAAGGTTACATCAATAAAAAAACAGAAGAAATCACTCTGTCACTTCTGTCGGGGCTTAATAAGCACCTCCTGGAAACCTCGCCAAGGGTGAGACACCTTTTTGCAGAGCTTAAGCGTATTGCAAAGCGCAGTGTTACTGTTTTGAGCGAGCATATGAAAAAGGGCAGGTTTGAACCCTTGGGATATGAAATTGTGTTTGATAAGAAGGGTGATTTCAAGCCAATGACGATTGATTTGCCCAACGGACAGAAAGCCATATTACGCGGAAGAGTAGACCGAGCTGATATCCTTAACTTGGCAAAGGGAAAATTTGTGAGGATAATTGACTACAAAAGCGGCAATAAAAAGTTTTCGCTTTCAAACATTTATCATGGGTTTGACCTTCAGCTGGCAGTGTACCTGACGGCAATCTGTGAAAACGGAGATTACCGCCCCGGGGGAATGTTGTATTTTAAAATCGACGACCCGATTATAGAAGCGCCGGGAACAGTATCGGATGAAGCTGTTAAGAGCGAAATTGTTAAAAAGCTTAAAATGGATGGACTGGTGCTTGGTGAGGAAGAAATCCTTGAAGCAATGGATTGTGACTACGCCAAAGGCAGCAGTGTTATAAACGTAAAGCTAAAAAAGGACGGTTCTTTCACAGAAAGCTCGCGCGTTGCGTCGGAAAGTGATTTTGCGGCTGTTTCAAAGCATGCAAAAAATACTGTAAAGAAGCTGGCAAGCGAAATACTCGGCGGCAACAATGCTATAAAGCCTGTGAGAGGTGCTTGCGAATGGTGCGAGATGAAATCTTTTTGCGCATTTGACCCTTCCGTTAAAGGCTCGGGATACCGTTATGTGGAAAAAATTAACGATAAAGACGCACTTTTAAAGATAATAGAAAACGAAAAAGGTTCAGGACATTAGTCCTGAACCTTTTAAATTACTGATTCTTATGTCTTTCAACAAAACGGGCGATACGGCGGATTGCTTCTTCAATATTTTTGATTGAATAAGCATAGCTACAGCGTACAAAGCCTTCACCGCTCTGACCGAATGCGTTACCCGGTACAACCGCTACCTTTTCTTCTTCCAAAAGCTTTTGGGCGAATTCTTCACTAGTGTAGCCTAATGAGGATATGTTAGGGAATACGTAGAACGCACCCTCGGGTTCAAAGCAGCTTAGTCCCATTTTACGGAAGCCGTCAACAAGTACACGGCGGCGATAGTTATATTCCTTACACATGTTTTCAACGTCTTCATCGCAGTTGCGGAGTGCTTCAACAGCGGCAAACTGGCTTGTTGTGGGAGCACACATAATACCGTACTGGTGAATTTTGTACATAACCTTTGCTATGGGTTCGGGAGCCATAGCGTAGCCCAGTCTCCAGCCTGTCATGGCGAATGCTTTACTAAAGCCGTTTATTGTAACGGTTCTTTCCCACATACCGTCAATAGATGCAAAGGATATATGCTTTTTATTGTTGTATGTAAGCTCGGAATAGATTTCATCGGACAAAACGATGATGTTTGTATCGCGGAGAACAGAGGCGATATCCTCTAAATCTTCCTTTTCCATAATCGCACCTGTGGGGTTGTTGGGGAAGGGAAGAATGAGCACCTTTGTTTTATCCGTGATTTTTTCCAGGAGTTTTTCCTTTGTTAAACGGAAATTGTCTTTTTCCTCTGTTACAATCGGAACAGGGACACCGCCTGCGAGAGATGCACAAGGCTTATAGCAAACAAAGCTGGGTTCGGGAATTAAAACCTCGTCTCCGGGATTAATGAGTGCACGCAGAGTAATGTCAATAGCTTCACTGCCGCCTACTGTGACGATAATTTCGCTTTTGGGGTTGTATGTAAGATTGTATTTGCGTTTTGAATAGCGAGCGATTTCTTCTCGGAGTTCAAGAGTACCTGCGTTTGAGGTGTAGTGGGTTCTGCCTTTTTCGAGTGCCTTGATACCTTCTTCGCGAATAGACCAAGGGGTTACAAAGTCAGGCTCACCTACGCCTAAGCTGATTGCATCCTTCATTTCGCTTACTATGTCAAAAAACTTTCTGATACCACTGGGAGGGATGTCAGAAGCGGTTTTTGAAAGTATGTTTTCGTAATCCATCATAATGTAATAACCTCTCTGGGATCGACTTCGGGATGTTCAAAAATAACGTTTTCCTTTTTATATGTTTTCAAAACAAAATGTGTTGTTGTCGCTGTAACGGAATCCATCTGCGAAAGCTTTTCAGATACAAACATTGCCACATCACGAAGAGTTTCGCCTTCAACTTCTAAGAGGAGGTCATATGCACCGCTCATGAGTGTAAGGCTCTTAACCTGAGGGTACTTATAAATCTTTTCGGCAACACGATCAAAGCCCTTTGCTGCCTGAGGTGTAATCTTAAGCTCGATGTATGCTTTGATAGTATCCTTTTCAACGTGCTCCCAATTGATGAGAGTGCGGTAGCCAAGGATGATTTTGCTTTCTTCGAGCATTTTTATTTCATCTTTTACACTATCTTCGGTTGTGCCGAGCATTACGGCGATTTCAGCGGGAGTAATGCGGCTGTTTTTTTCAAGAATTGATAAGAGTTCTTTATTCATAACTATCGTCCTTTCAATATAAAAGTCCATAATCGTACTTATTATATAACACATGCTCAGAAAAATCTATATATTTTTTCGAAAAAAGGAATAATTTTTTTTAAAAAGGGTATTGACATGGGGGAAAAGTTGTGATATTATATGCGGGAATAAAGCAGAAGTAACCGCTTCTCACCTCAAGCAGACGGCGTATGGGGTTAATAAGGAATACCGGAAAAGTACCGGGGATTTTTTTGAGTGCGGTGAAAATGTGTTTTCATCGTATTTTTTGTTTTGTTTAAAAATATTCGGAGGTGTTTTTTATCAGTAAGGAATTGTTGATAAACGAAGAAATTCGTGAGAAGGAAGTTAGAGTAATAGGTAAGGACGGCGCTCAGTTGGGTATTATGCCTATTAAAGAAGCGTTGGAGCTTGCAACAGGTCAGAATATGGATCTTGCACTTATTGCTCCTCAGGCAACTCCCCCTACATGTAAAATCATGGATTACGGCAAGTTCAAGTTTGAAGAGAGCAAGCGTGAAAAAGAAAACCGTAAGAACCAGAAGGTTGTAGACACAAAGGAAGTAAGACTTTCTCCTTCCATTGATACACACGATTTTGAAACAAAACTCAGAAACGCAATTAAGTTTCTTAAGGGCGGAGACAAGGTTAAGGTAACCGTTCGTTTCCGTGGTAGAGAAGTTCACCACAGTGCTGTAGGTGAAGAGTTACTTACTAAGTTTGCAGAGGGTGCTGCAGAAGTTGGTATTGTTGATAAAAAGCCCAAG
>JAFUJZ010000028.1 GCA_017467965.1 Clostridia bacterium | reverse complement strand
TCTGGTGACCAGTTCTTCGAAGTAGTATCGAGCGAAACTGTTTCCGAAAACGTATATGCTATTACAATCAAGCCTGTAGGCACAAACACAACAATCAACTCTTACTGGCAGGAATACATCAGAATTAACAACAACAATTCTAAGATTGCTGCATACACAAGTCTCGTTGAAAACGAAGACGGTCGCGTAACAATCACATTTGACTACGCAAGCTATCTTGCAGATAATGCTCAGTAATTTAACTTAACTAAAAAAGCTCTCCAATTGGAGAGCTTTTTTTGTGTGGTTATTTTGTTATGATTGTAAGTGAAGCTGGCTCTATGCCGTCGGCAGTAACAGTCAATGTAGCCTCGCCTGCAATGTCGGTTGATTTTACATAAATAACCGCATTGCCGTTATGGAGCTTTCTTGTGGGGGAGGAATAAGGTGTTACGTCAAAGCCTGAACCAGATTCAATGCCTGCCAATATAGCAGAGAGACCCGCAATCTGTGCTGTGATAGCTCTGTCGTCCCAGTTGACCTTATTGCCGTTTTCATCGAGGAAGGCAACGTCAATGCGGATTGTGTCATAGCTATCGGCTGTAAGGGTTGCTTTTTCGGCTATGAGACGGATTTTAGCGGGGTTTTTGGTTGATTTGAGTGTATACTCAAATCCTTCGATAACTGCCTTTAATTCGCCCTCTTCAAAGGGAATTTGCCAGAAAATCTCATTGCCGTGCTCTTCATTGTCGGCTTTTTTTACGCCTAATGATTTGCCGTTTAAGAAAAGCTCTGCCTCGGAAGCATTTGTGTATGCGATAACTTCGCAATTAGTACCTTCCGGGAAATTCCAATGCTCACAGAACCACTTGGGAGGACGACGGCGACGAGGTGCGTTTTCGTCTCTCTTTTCGCGGGTGAAAATATAGATATAGGGGGCACTATCCCAAAGTGTTTTCCTAAAATGCCAGCTCGGCTTTTTAAAGCCGCCCATATCAAGTAATCCCGGCATTGATGAACGGATAGGCCAACCGTGTGCTTCGCCCATGTAGTCAATACCTGTCCAGAGGAACTGACCTGAGATATAGTCATTGTCGGCAACAGCTTTCCACGCCTTCCATGAGTGGGAGTTTTCACTGCCGTAGATAACTGAGTTCGGGAAACGCTTGTGGTCGTCCGCATAAAGATGCTCTTTATAGTTATAGCCTGCAATGTCGAGTGCTTCAAAATAGCCTGTGTTACAGCTGAGCTCGGGGAATGCAAGTGCCGCAGTAACAGGGCGGGTTGTGTCGCATTCCTTTACCCATTTAACGAGCTTGCGGGCAATTACTGCCAATCGTTCAGCGTTGGGCTTGTTGGGGTCATACATTCTTTCGATTTCGGGCTTGTTTGCGTCATTGTTGCCTGTCATAGAGGAGAACGAAGGGTGACAATAGGGGTCATTGGGATAATCAACTTCGTTACCGATAGACCACATTATAATGGAGGGGTGGTTACGGTCACGGAGCACCATTGCCTTAATATCCTTTTCGCCCCATTCGGGGAAATCTTCAAAATAGCCGAATCTCTTGGGAGGGTACACATTGTGACCCTGCCACCATTTGTTTTTGGGGCCTTCCCACTCGTCAAAGGCTTCGTCCATGGTCAAGAAGCCCAGCTCGTCACACAAATCAAGCAGCTCGGGGTCGGGAGGATTGTGGCTTGTGCGGAGTGCATTGGTGCCGCATTCCTTTAATTTTAAAAGTCGATCACGCCAAACCTCCTTAGGCACTGCCGCACCCAGACAGCCTGCGTCATGATGAACACATACGCCTTTGAGGAGGGTATGCACGCCGTTTAAGAAAAATCCATGGTCGGGGTCAAAATTGAAGTAGCGGACACCAAAGGTAGTGTACACTGTGTCGGTAATTTCACCGTCTGATATAACGTCTGTTTTCATTGTGTAAAGATAGGGATTATCGGGAGACCAAAGTGACGGATTGGAAAGTGTAAGCGTGTTGTCACCTGTTGCAACCACTTTGCCGTCCTTATCAAGGATTGTGTTGGTAACAGTTGCAGGAAGAGTGGTTTCACATTCGATTTTAACCATAGCGTCTTTATCGGAAACCGAAGGTGTTGTGATAAAGAGGCTGTCGGGAACAATTGATACCTTGTCGCATACAGTAACGTAAACCCTTCTTGTGATGCCTGTACCAGTAAACCAGCGGGAATCGGCTGTTTCGTCACGGTTTATCATAACACTTACAACGTTTTCATCGCTGATAAACTCTGTTACATCATAAGTAAAAGTAGAATAACCATAAGGGCGTTTGCCGAGGTAGTTTGAGTTGAACCATACCTTTGAGTTGTTGTATACGCCTTCAAAGGTGATGTATACCTTTCCGGGATTAGGGGGCAAAGTAAAGCGTTTACGGTACCAGCCACGTCCACTGGGAAGATAACCTGTGCCTGAGGAATTTGACTTGTCAAACTCACATTCGACACTCATATCATGGGGAACGGTAACTGTTTTCCAGGCTGTGTCGTCAAAGCCTTTGTAAAAGCCCATGGGCTCTTCTCCACGGTGAAATTTCCAGTTTGAATGTAAAAATATTTGTTGTCTTTTCATTTTCATTCTCCTTTCGGGCGACCACAGGTCGCCCCTACATTGTTTGTGTTTTTAACACGAGATTATGTCGGTGATGTATTGTACTTTTCTTATAACAAAGAGGTTTTTGCAAAAGCAAAAACCTCTTTATAAATTCTGCGTTCTGCATTCAGCATTCTGCACTTATTAATATCCTAATGTTTCGCCTAACGAATCGTCGTTGTCAATCCAGCTTTGAACATCTACAACAGTATAGTCATCAATGGTGTTGCGTATAACAACTTTTTCGATGCCTGCGTTAATGATAGCCCTTTTGCACATTGCACAGCTGGAAGCACCTTCAACAAACTGACCCGTTTCCATATCCCTGCCTACAAGGTACAAGGTTGCACCTATCATATCACGGCGTGATGCGGAAATAATAGCGTTTTCCTCTGCGTGAACGCTACGACAAAGCTCATAACGCTGACCGCGGGGAATATTCATAGCAATTCTGCGGCAGAAGCCAAGGTCGATACAGTTTTTCCTACCACGGGGAGCACCTGTATAGCCTGTGGAAATGATTTCGTCATTTTTTACGATAATTGCACCATATGAGCGCCTGAGGCATGTACCGCGCTCAAGTACAGCTGTTGCAATATCGAGATAATAATTTGTTTTATCGCGTCTGTTCATAGAGTACCTCTTATCTTACTATAATTTTGGAGGCGTAGAAGTTACCGTCCTTGATTGTGCCTGTAGCAGTGATACGGTCGTCAGCCTCTAAGGAAAGGAAGTCAATAGCCTGACCCGAAATTGCGTTGAAAATGGATGCGCCTGTTTCGATGTAGAGAACTCTCTCGTTTGTAACGCCTGTCTCCTTGTTTTCGACCTCAAGATAAACCTGACGGTTTGTTACGTTGAGCTTTGTGATAACGCCCTGTGCCGTAACGCGTCCGTCATCGGACTGCTGAGGTGATGTTGCATAAATCATGATAACCTTGCCGTTTTCAAAATCGAGCTCAGCGGTGTGGCCAACTCTCAAATCGTAAATGGTAGATGCAACGTGGTTAACGTATATTACAGATGCTGCGGAGAGGGTGTATTCAACATTGTTTACAACAACGCTGCATTCATCGCTCATAACAATTGTGGAGATAACGCCCTCAACGGGTTCTGTGGGTGTAACATTTTCAATAACGGGATTTTCAACGCCGTCAAAACGGTTTTCCTCACTGTTTACGATTTCAACATCGGAAAGGGTGTTGTTTATGTAGAAGAACGCAATCTGTGCGCCGGAGTATACATGGGAAACGTCCTTTGTAACATAGCCGTCTACAACAAAATTAACGCCTTCTGTTACTGTATAAAAAGCGGTTTTGCCGGCTTCATCACGGTATGTAACTGTGGAATTAGTGGAGTTTTTGCCCATAACGCGAGCATAAGAAATCCTGATGTCAAATTTGGAGAGTACGCGGTGCAAAAGCACTGCCATTTGCGCTCTTGTTACAGAGGCATAGGGCTTGAAGAAAACATCATCGGGATGCTCGGGGTCATACACACCCTGCATCAAGGATGCGTTTGTAACGTAGTTAACGTATGCAGTTGAGGCATAGGGAATTTCGCCTGCGTCGGAATATTCAAGCGTGATTTCGCTTTCATTGGAGAGAGAAGCTTCGGCACGCATGAGCTTTGTGAGGAGTACTGCCATTTCATAACGGAGAAGAGGAGAATCCGCACGGTCGGGAGCTATATAGCCCGAGAGGTCACTCTCTGTAAGAACGCCCTTATACAGCAAAAATGCGATTTCGTTGGGATAAGGTGTGCTGTAATTGGACAAAACATCTTCATAACGCGTGGAAGCGGCGGCACGGAATGTGTCATAATCTTCCTCTATATAGCCTGCGGCACGCGAAATGAGGACAAGAGCTTCTGTCTTTGTGATAGCGCGGTCGGGACGGAATGTGCCGTCTGTATAACCCTTGATAATACCGAGAGTTGTCATCTCTTCAATCTGGGGCTCTGCCCATGCGTGGAACTCATTGAGATCCGAAAACGCAGTCGATGCAGTTGCGGCAACTGATGACAGGGTAAGTGCGGCGGTTAAAACTAAAGCCGTAAGTTGTTTTTTCATGGTAAACCTCCGTATAAAAAATTACTATTTCTCTAATTATCAGCATACCATACCGAGAAAAAAAGTTCAACAAAAATATACGAAAAGAGACAGAAATTTTTGATATTTAATAAATTGTTAATTTGACAAATATAATATATGTGATATACTGATTTTTAAGGTGATAATGGGGTAATTGCGCATTTCACCATTGTACGCCTTGCGTGCCACTGCAAGTGCGTAAAAACAGATTTTTTATTTCTATTTGTGGCAGAAAGGCTATGCGAATTAATATGATTTGTACAAGATGTAAAAAGAATGTAGCCGTTATGTTTATTACAAGAATGGAAAACGGAAAGGCAATAAACGAAAGCCTGTGTATGCCCTGCGCGAAAGAGCTAGGCGTGGGTAATATTGATAAACTTATGGGCGATATCGACCCTGAAATAATGGCAAATCTGGAAAACCAGATGATGGAGGTTATGAATAATGAAGAAGCACTCCCTGATGATATCGGAGGAAGTGTTATGAGCATTATAAATAACATGTTTTCACAAGGTGGTCCCGACAGCAAGGACACTCAGCAAAAAGCTCCCAAGAAGGAAAAAAAGCATAAGGAAGAAAAGCGTATTATAGATTCCTACGGCGAAAACCTTACCCGTAAGGCCCTTTCGGGCAAGCTTGACAAAGTTATCGGCAGAGAAGTTGAAATCGATAGAATGATTCAGATTCTTAACCGAAGAACAAAAAACAATCCTGCCCTTATAGGTGAACCGGGTGTTGGTAAAACAGCAGTTGCGGAAGGCTTGGCAGAGAGGATTGTGTCAAAACAGGTGCCCGTAAAGCTTCGTGACAAAGAGGTATATCCTTTAGACTTTACGGCAATTGTTGCCGGCACGCAGTACCGCGGTCAGTTTGAAGCAAGGCTTAAGGCGATTGTTGATGAGGTTAAAAAGCTTGGTAACATAATACTTGTTATTGACGAGCTTCACAATATTGTGGGCGCAGGTGACGCAGAGGGTGCAATGAGTGCAGCAAACATCTTAAAGCCTGCTCTTGCGCGTGGCGATATACAGGTTATAGGTGCAACAACTCTTACCGAATACCGCAAGCATATTGAAAAGGACAGCGCACTTGAGAGAAGATTTCAGCCTATTATTATTGAAGAACCCTCTGTTAGTGAAACGATAGAAATTTTAAAGGGTATCCGTTCTTATTACGAAAACTATCATCAGGTAAAGATATCGGATGAGGTTATCGAAAAAGCGGCAGTTTTGTCGGAAAGATACATCACCGACCGCTTTTTGCCCGATAAGGCTATTGACCTTATTGACGAAGCGGGCAGCCGCGCAAACCTTAAAAACAAGGCACTTGCAACCATATATGAGCTCAAAAAGCAGCTTGAGCTTATAAAAATGGAAAAGGACAATGCCGCAAACGAGGATTCTATTGAGGACTACCAGAAAGCCGCAGATTTGAAAATGCAGGAATGTTCTATCCAGCAGTCTATTGACAAAATTGCAGGCGATATGGAGGACGTATATCTGACAGTTGAAGATATTGCAGAGGTTATCGAGCTGCAGACGAAAATCCCTGTTAAAAAGATTACTGAGGAAGAAACTGCAAGGCTTCTTAACCTTGAGGAAAACCTTCATAAGAGAATTATAGGTCAAAACGATGCGGTTAATGCCGTAAGCCGTACAATAAGACGCAAGAGAGCGGCACTTTCCAAGAAAAAGAGACCTGCAAGCTTTATTTTTGTAGGCCCGACAGGCGTTGGTAAAACCGAAACCGTCAAGGCACTTGCATGTGAGCTTTTTGAATCTGAGGAAGCTCTTATCCGTGTTGACATGACCGAATACATGGAAAAGCACGCCGTAAGCCGTCTTATCGGTTCGCCTCCGGGATATGTGGGCTACGACGATGCAGGTCAGCTCACGGAAAAGGTGAGAAGAAAGCCTTATTCCGTTATCCTTTTTGACGAAATTGAAAAAGCGCATCCCGATGTTATGAATATAATGCTCCAGATACTTGACGACGGCAGAGTGACGGACAGCCACGGCAAGGTGGTAAGCTTTGAAAACACTGTTATTGTCATGACAAGTAATGCAGGCAGCAGTTATTCGTCCTCGGCGTTGGGCTTTTCAAAGACGATTGAAGACACCTCCAAGACACGTGCCATGGATGCACTCAAAAAGTTCTTGAGACCTGAGTTTTTGAACCGTGTTGACGAGGTTATAGTGTTTAATCCTCTCACAAAGGGAGAGCTTATTGAGATTGTTGATCTGATGATTGACGAAATCAGACAAATGGCTAAAGAAAGAGGCATAACAATCACCGTTACTGATGAAGTGAAGGAAATCCTCTGTGAAAAGGGATATGATGCAGCTATGGGTGCAAGACCACTCCGCAGACTTGTCAGCCGTGAAATCGAGGATAAGCTTGCAGAAAACATTATCCGCGGCGAAAGAAAGAGCGTTGCCGAATTCGTGGTAGAAAACGGTGAAATAATATTGAAGTGAAACAAAAAAAGAACGGTTTTACCGTTCTTTTTTTGTGGTATAAATCTCCCTTGTTTTCATATAAATGGGAACAAGGGAGGCAGACCGTTATGAAAGATTATATTGCCGAGCGGGCACGAATGCTCGCCCATTACATAATAGAAAACGAAGCAACCGTACGTGAGACGGCAAAAGAGTTTTCACTCTCAAAATCGAGTGTGCATAAGGACGTTACCGCAAGGCTTGAGAAAATAAGCCCGCATCTTGCATTTGAGGTAAAAAAGGTCTTGGAGCATAACAAAGAGGAACGCCACATCCGTGGCGGCTTGGCAACAAAGAAAAAGTATGAAATGCTAAAAGCTGAGGACCGAATTTGACTTCTGCGTGTTTACACGTAGTTATTGAATTCAATTGCATGGGCAATTGACGGTATGCTTTCGCCCTGGAGGGAAAGCGTAGGACTCATAAGCGCGCCTGTTGCAATAAAAAGGACGCGCTTGAGATTGCCTTTTTGCATTTGAGGAAGGATATGGGCGGTAAGAACGGATGCGCTGCATCCGCAGCCCGAGCCGCCCGAGTGGACATCCTGTTTTTTGTTGTCAAATATAATACATCCGCAGTCATCGTAATTTTTTGACAGGTCTATGCCGTAATCCTCCGATAATAAGTCAATTGCAACCTTTTTGCCCAAATGACCTAAATCACCCGAAAATATCATGTCATAATCAGAGGGGCGTGTGCCGAAGGCTTCAAAATGGCGCGACAAAGTGTCGCAAAAGGCAGGTACCATGGCACAACCCATATTGTTGGCATCACGTATGCCTGCGTCGATTACCTTGCCCGAGGTGGCACGTGTGATATAGGGCCCGTCACCCTCTCTCCCAAGTACAACGGCACCGGAGCCTGTAACGGTCCACTGCGAGGAGGGAGGACGCTGGGAACCGTATTCCAAGGGAAACCGAAACTGCTTTTCACTGCCGCAAAAGTGGCTCGAGGTCGCTGCAACAATCCTTTCGGCACCGCCGGACACAAGGCATGATGCAACAAAAAGGCTTTCTGCCATTGTGGAGCATGCCCCGTAAAGCCCCAGGTACGGAATTGCAAAATTGCGGGCGGCATAGCCAGTGGCAGTGCATTGGTTAAGAAGGTCTCCCGAAACAAGCATGTCAATGTCTACTGCCCGAAACCTGCCTTTTTCAAGAGCTGTTGTGACAGCCTCCTTAAAAAGTGCACTTTCGGCAGCTTCCCATGTTTTCTGACCAAAGTATTCGTCTTTTTCAACTCGGTCAAACTTGCCTTTTAAAGGGCCTTCTCCTTCTTTTTTTCCAACTACCGATGCAAAGGATAGAACCGAAGGGCACAAAGCAAATTCAAACGAGGATTGCCCTTTTTTGATAAACGATGTCATGTTATACCCCCATGAAGAAATAATATACTACGCCCGATACAAATGCCGTACTGGTACCATATACGAGCACAGGTCCTGCAATCACAAACATTTTTTCGGCAAGACCTGTTATATACCCTTCGGTTTTGTATTCGATTGCAGGCGATACAACGCTGTTGGCAAAGCCTGTTATGGGCACAAGTGTGCCTGCGCCCGAAAATCGGGCAATGTTATCAAAAAGATGCAATGCGGTAAGTATTGCGGCAATACCTATTAGCGTGATACTTACGGCTGTCCCCGAAAGTGTGTCGGACAAGCCTTGCGAAAGGTAAAAGTTTTTGAGAAACTGACCAAACGCACAAATAAGCCCTCCGACAATGTAAGCCTTTATTGTGTTTTGCAAGGTGGATGTGTTTTCCGACCTTTTTTGTACAAATAATGCGTACTGTTTTCTTGTAAGCTGCATTTTAATCACCCTTGTTATCATTTGCACAGGATGAAAAAATATACATGACATAGTACAAATTTGACAAAAGAGATGCACGGTGATAAAATTACCGTACAGGAGGGCTTATTATGATTGATAAAAAAGGAAAATATATTGTACTTTCGGTTTTGGCTTTTTCGATAGCCGTTACACTTATAGACGCACTTGTACATCCCGATTATTTTGTTAAAATACCTGTTAAAATACTGTTTTTCTTGGCTTTTCCGCTGATGTTCTTTTGGGCAAGCCGTGAGGATTGGGGCAAAATAAAGGTGCTTTTCACATTTAAGAAAAAAGGCATTCTGACAGCACTATTGTTGGGCATTGGGATTTATGCGGTTATTGTGGGAGGATATTTTCTTACGAGAAATGTTATCGACTATTCCCTTGTTGCGCCGTCTTTAGGTAAAGGCATGGGCATAACAAAAGATAACTTTGTGTATGTATCGCTCTATATTTCGCTTATGAACTCGTTTTTGGAAGAGTTTTTCTTCCGTGGGTTTGGGTTTATAACGCTTAAAAAGTATACAGGAAGAATGTTTGCATACATATTCAGCTCAGCTGTTTTTGCCTTGTACCATGTGGGTATGCTCATAGGCATGTTTGATTTGCCTGCACTTTTGTTGTTACTTATAGGGCTTATCATAGGAGGTTGTATTTTTAACTACCTTAACGAGGCAAATGAAAACATCTATTCATCTTGGTTTGCTCATATGTTTGCGAATTTTGCAATCAATACAGTGGGATTTATATTGTTTGGTATAATATAAACCAAAAAGGACTTGGCATATTGCCAAGTCCTTTGAGCGTATCGATAAAGTATTATCGACACGCGACCTCAAAGGCGGACTAACGTCCTTCGGCACTTTGAGGTCTGTTTTTTTACAAGGAACAAAGTACCGATTTCTCGTGCAAGGGGCTTGCAAGCCCCCTAAAATCGGTACTTTCGGCAGACTGAATGCGATTAAGTCTGCCGATTACATTCGGGGAACCTTCTTCCCCGAACCCTTCGCGATTATGCAAAAAACAGGGTTTTTCGACAGTCTGAAAGGACTTGGCATATTGCCAAGTCCTTTTGTGTTAGTTTACTTTATATATTTTTACGCCGTGGAAGGGGATGACGGAGTAAATTCTGTCTGTAACAGTTGTCTCTTCCTTTGTAAAGAGGTCTTTAATTGTGGCACTGTCCTTGCCGATAAGAGAAAGCGGTGTGTCAACAGTGATATCGCGGTCAGAAATATTGAACTGTGCAATATACGAGCTGTCGTCCTTTGTGCTCTTTGCGTACCATACAACGCTACCTGCCTCGTCACGGTAAAGCTCACGGTTATCTGTGGAGAACTTATTAAGTTCAATCAAATCCTCGTTCATCATGAGGCTGTCCGTCCATTCATCGTTCATGGTCATGTCGCCGCCGAAGAAAAGAGGCGAGCGGAAAATAGACCACAGAGCCATGTGTGTCAGCTGTTCATCCTTTGTAAAACGAGACCATTCGCCGCCGTTACCGTCACATACGCGGAGTTTGCCCAAGGGAAGCATATCGCAGTCGGGCCAAGCACCCTCGCATCTTAAATTCTGCCAGTTGCGGCAACGGTCAAACATATCGCGCAGTAGCTCCCACTTGTCCCAGAAGTCATCTGTCATACGCCACATGTTAGCGTGGTCATTAAGATGCTCTGCACTCCTTAGACTTGCCGCGCCGGGAGAAAGGGAAAGCACCATGTCGCGTCCGCAGTTGTCAATAGCGTTACGGATTAATTCAACCTCGCCTGCATGATAGGGACGTGCAATATCGTCAACCTTTACAAAGTCAACACCCCAGCTTGCGTAAAGCTCAAAAAGGGAGTTGTAATATTCCTGTGCGCCTTCCTTAGAGGGGTCAACACCGTACATGTCAGTATTCCAGCCGCAGGTGGAATCAACCCTTGCAATATCAAGAGCACGCTTATTTGTACCCTTGATAGGTGTGTTTTTCTTTACACATTCACGGGCAATACCGCGGAGAATATGAATGCCGAACTTTAAGCCGAGAGAATGAACGTAATCGGAAAGCGGCTTAAAGCCTGCGTTGTCCTTAGAGGAAGGGAAGCGGTTTACAGCAGGAATAAGACGGGAATACTCGTCATATTCAAGAGCGGTATAGTCGTTATATGTATGGCTTACTGCGTTGGGTTCGTACCACTGAATGTCAACGATAATATATTCCCAACCGTAGTTTTTAAGATTTTTTGCCATGTAATCAGCGTTTTTTCTCACAACATCTTCTGTTACGGCTGCACCGTAGCAATCCCAGCTGTTCCAACCCATGGGAGGGGTGAGACAAAGCGCGTGGTGATTTCTTTTTTTCATGATAGGCCTCCTTATATTTATACTGATATTTGTTTTATACCATAGATAAAAATGCGTGTCAACCAATAAAATGAACAGTTTGTTAAAAATTTATTTTTTCTTTACTATGGGGATAAAAAATGGTACAATTACCTATTGAAAGAGGTGTTTAAGGTGGCTATAAAATTAAAAAAATACAGTCTCGGTGAGGAGATTTTCAGCTCAGTTACACATGGTGTAGGTGCGCTTATGGCAATAGCGGCAACGGTGCTTGTTATTGTTATGGCGGCAATTCGCGGCAATACAATGGGTGTTGTGGGTGGCAGCATATATGGCGGTACGATGATTGTTTTATATACGATGAGTACGCTTTACCATTCAATTACAAACCAAACTGCAAAAAAGGTGTTCCGAGTTATTGACCATTGCTCAATATTTTTACTTATTGCAGGTACATATACACCCTACTGTTTGTGTACTCTCTGGGGACACGGCGGCTTGGGCATACTTATTGCAATATGGACCTGTGCAATAATGGGTATTGTGATGAATGCAGTAGCACTGGAAAAGTTCAAAAATTTCAGCCTTATACTCTATGTGGTGATGGGGCTTGCTATTTTATTCAAACTTCCCACACTCATAACACTCATGCCTTTTGGCGGGCTGGTGTTCATGTGCATTGCAGGCGGAGTATACATCCTCGGCATCATTTTCTACAAGCTTAAGATAAAATATATGCACGCAATATGGCATCTTTTTGTACTTGCGGGCAGCATATGCTTCTTTTTCTCCATTCTTTTCTATGTTGTGTGAAAAAACCTTGAAAAATACGGTTTTGTGTGATAAAATGTATAAGATATTATAAATCGAAAGGATGAGATGTCGTGTTCAACGATCCGTTACCCGTCGCCATTATGCAGGTTGTTCTGCTTGTAATAATGAGCCTTTGTACAGGTGCTGAGGCGGCAATACTTAGCGTGAACGACTATAAAATGAAGGAGCTTGCCAAGGAAGGCAATAAAAAAGCAAAGCGAGTTATTAAGCTTATGAACAAGGAAGGCAGAGTTGTTTCTTCTGTTCAGACAGCACTGATGACCTTTGCTGTGGCGATTAGCGCAATGGGCGCTTGTGCTTATACAAAATATCTTGACAAATATCTTGATAATGAATTGTTGAGCTTTGTTATTGTAGTTGTAGCACATATGGTTATTATGGTTGTTTTCTGCGACATGATACCTAAAAAAATATGCACATCAAAGCCTGATAAGAGTGCTATGGGATTATCCTCATTTATCAGCTTTATCTGGACGGTGTTTAGACCCGTATCATTTTTACTTAACTGTTTTTCGAAAATATTTGTTGCACTTTCGGGCAATGACCCCGACGGTGAAAATGCAAATGTTACCGAAGACGAAATTATGATGATGGTTGATTTGGGTAGTGAAAAGGGTACTATTGCTCCCGAGGAAAAAGAGCTTATCACAAATATATTTGAATTCGGCGAAAACTGCGCCGATGATGTGATGACACACCGTAAGGATGTAACTGTGCTTATGATGGACGAAACCGCCGAGGAGTGGGAAGAAAAAGTGCGTGAAAGCGGTTTTTCACGTTTCCCTGTGTGCGGTGATGATATTGACGATATAAAGGGCGTCGTATATGCCCGTGAGCTGTATGAGTTTTTCTATGACAAGGGCGAGGACATTTCAGAGATTATTCATCAGGCATATATTGTGCCCGAAACAATCAGTGCAGACGTTCTTTTCCGAAACATGCAGCTTGAAAAAACTCACTTTGCAATTGTTGCCGATGAATACGGCGGATTTGCAGGTATTGTTACTATGGACGACCTCTTGGGCGAAATCGTAGGCGAAATCGAAGACGAGGAATACGATGAAGAGGTCGAAGAGGAAAGAGAAGACCTTATCAAAATTGGCGAAAACGAATGGGATATGGACGGCCTTACACTTTTGGAAGAAATTTCAGAACTGACAGGTGCCGAGCTTCCGAAGGATGAATTTGACACCCTCTCCGGTCTTGTGCTCCATTCGATTGATTATATTCCCGATGACGGTGCAACACTTAAGGTGGTTACATGCGGACTTGAAATCAACGTAACTGATTTCAAAGACAGACGCGTTGTGAGAGCCACGGTAAAGTTGTTGCCTAAAGAAGAAACAGAAGAATAAAACTATGGAGGTATTATGATGGCAAAAAGCAGAGAATATAACTTTTCACGTGTTATATTGACGCTTTTCGTTTGCCTTGTGCCGATTTTAGGGTCGACACTTGACGAAAAAGCTGTC
>JAFUJZ010000027.1 GCA_017467965.1 Clostridia bacterium | reverse complement strand
TGTAAGCGAAATGCCCACACATTCCATTGCAATCTGTGTATGAAGTTCACTTACCCTTGCCATGGGCGGGAAAACCCATAACCTGCACACAAAAAGCAAAACTATCAGTACAATAGCTTCAATAACGGCAATTTTGATGACCTTCTTTGCCTCGTTGCTAAGTTCAAACTCCTCTTCTTCCTCGTCTGTCTCTTCTTCAATTTCTGCGTTTTCTTCGCTTTCGGTTTCTTCGAGGATAATATCCTTATCTTCCATGTTTTTTCTCCTTATCCCTGTGTATTTTGTCTTTTAATGTATTCCATTATTTTTCTACGTGTAACAATACCTATAAACGTATTTGAATCATCAATAACGGGAACAAAGTTCTGCTCAAGAGCTCTTTCAAAAAGCTCTTCTATTTTTTCAGCTATGCTTATGGGCATATTGTCCGAATGACGCTTGATATCCATAACAGAACATTCACTCAGTTCCTCAAAATCTATTTTGTGAAAATTGTTTTTTATTCCCCAAAGCAAATCACCCTCTGTTATAGTACCCACATATGCACCCTCGGCGTTAATAATAGGTATTGCACTATAGCGGTGATGCTCCATTTTTTCCAGAGCTTGTCTCACGGTGTATGTATCATATATATACATTACCTCGCTTTTCGGAGTAAGAAGCATAGGTATATTCATATAGGTTCATTCCTTTCAATATTTTAAGGACATACTTACATTTTATTTTATCACAAACGGCATGTGTTTTCAACTCATTTATTTGTTTTGACAATATCATTTTGCTGTGATAAAATATATTATAATCGCAATTTTTCCAGAAAGGTGGGATTTTTTATGTACTTAGAAGAGGATTTAATTACCGAAATCCCCCAACTTTTAACTAATCGTGAATTCCAAAAACTTAAAAGCATTATTTCCGAAATGAATGGTGCAGACCTTGCCATTATCATGACAGATTTGCCCGAAAACCGCATTGCTATATTCTTTAGATTGCTTCCTAAAGATTTAGCTGCCGAAACCTTTGTCGAAATGGACGCCGACATGCAGGAAGACCTTATCAAAACTCTCTCCGACGTTGAGCTTCGTGAGGTTTTCAACGAGCTTTATCTTGACGATACCGTTGATATTTTGGAAGAAATGCCTGCCAGTGTTGTAAAGCGTATTCTTAAAAACACCGATAAAGAAACCCGTCATGCTATAAATGAGCTTTTGCAGTATCCCGAAGATAGTGCCGGTAGCATCATGACAACGGAATATGTTCGTCTCAACTCCGCGCTTACGGTTTCGGATGCTTTGGGCGTTATCCGCCGTTCGGGTATTGACAAGGAGACTATCTACACCTGCTACGTAACCGACAACAACCGCGTTGTAAAGGGTATTGTATCAGCAAGGATGCTTCTTATTTCCTCTCCGGAAAAAACCATTGAGGAAATCATGAAAACCAACGTCATCACAGCAAAAACAACCGATGACAAAGAGGATGTTGCAAACTTACTTCAAAAATACGACTTTCTTGCACTTCCTGTTGTAGATGAAGAAGACCGTCTTGTAGGTATTGTAACAATCGATGACGCTGTTGACGTTATCCAGGAAGAAACTACCGAGGATATTGAAAAAATGGCGGCTATCACGCCTACAGAAAAGCCCTATCTCAAAATGAGTGCATGGGGGTTATTCCTTTCACGTATTCCGTGGCTTTTACTGCTCATGATTTCCGCTACTTTTACAGGTATGATTATCACAAGCTTTGAATCTTCACTCGCCTCCCAAGCAGTTTTAATTGCATTTATTCCCATGCTTATGGGTACGGGCGGTAATTCGGGTAGCCAGTCGTCTGTCACTGTTATCCGTGCATTAAGCCTTGATGAGTTGAAATTAAGCGATATTTTCCGTGTTGTTTGGAAAGAAATCCGCACTGCAGTGCTTTGCGGTGGTTGCCTTTCCGTTGCCTGCTTTGCAAAAATATGGCTCGTTGACAGGATGCTCCTTTCAAACCCGGAAATAACCATAATGGTAGATTTAGTAATTTGCATCTCACTTTTTATAACTGTTCTTACGGCAAAAATTGTGGGTGCAATCCTTCCCATGCTTGCCCAAGCAATCAAGCTTGACCCTGCGGTTATGGCAAGCCCCTTTATTACGTCAATCGTTGACGTGCTTTCTCTTATTGTATATTTCCGCGTAGCAACATCTGTTTTAGGTATATGACTATGAAAAAACTTATTTCTATTATTTTAATATTAATTATATGTCAACCCGTCTGTGCTTTGGCTGAGGATAGTTATATCAGTCTAGACCCATATCCCTATTCCTCCCATACTCTTGGTGAAGATTTAATCATTTACGGTGACACTGATTTTTCCACGGTAGTCTTGGGGCTTTATTATCCCAACGATGAGCAAGGCTATATGGGCTATGCAAAGTATGTTATTACAATTTCGGGAGATGAGCTTCGTAGCGGCTATGTTATCCCAACGGAAACCTATTCCCGCCTTTGGCCCGAGGGCGTGTGGAAAATAGTTGTACAAAACGGCGAAAATGCCCGTGATGAAATCAGCATTCCCATGACAAAGGAGGCTATTTACAACCGCAATGTCATGGTTGCCGAATATTCGGATAATATGTTGACAACTGTTACCTCGTACCGTTGTCGCGGAGTTATTTGTCGCAATAATACGTTTGAATTTATAACAGAAGACAATACCGTTATAAAGGTTTTTTCATGGAATAATTTTACACCGACAGACAGCGGTGAAACAAGCATTTTTATTGCATTTTACAAAGACGGCTACATGCTTGCTGCTAAAGTATACACCGGTGTTTTATCCCGGTTTGACACTTATTTCACCCTCGATATTCCACAAAACAAACAGCTCAAGTTCTTTTACTGGGATGATAATATGAACCCTATAGACTAAAAAGGCATAAAATAAGAGAAAGCCATCGCTAAAATGCGATGGCTTTCTACACGATAAATACTGAGCCTTCTAGGACACTTGGGGATTTCATAGCCTCTATTTACGTCCTTTTGCGGTCCGGACTATTTTAACATCCCCTTCTTTTTTAGTTGTTTAATTCTGCCTGTCCCTCAGATACTATCTTACTCTTTCTTACTTCCATTTCGTTATAAGCGGCAGTCTTTACTGTGCTTACAACAGAAGTATCGGCTTTGATTGCTTTAAGGTCCTTTTCAAGAGCAAGAATTTGAGCATCAACCTTTGCATAACAATCGTTTTCTATCTTTGTTGCCTCGCTCATAAGATTGTTCATGGTAGCAATCTTAGCATCACGCCAAGTAATACCGGGGTTTGCCTTTTTATAAGCGTGCATATATGCTTTTGCTCTTTCCTTAAGAGTACTTACTCTGCCTTCAAATTCATTATGATATTCATACAGCTTTGCTATATGTCTTGCAACAATCTCATCAGCCGTTTCACCCTTGGGTTTTGCCGCCTCAGTCTTTTTTTCAGTGGGCTTCTCGGTTGGTTTTTCAGTAGGTTTTTCTTCGCTACCTGTCTGCTCATTATCGTTTTGTACCAAAGGTGCCTCAGTTGTTATTTCCACGGGCTCATCTTTGGGTTTTGTAGATTCTGTTATAATCTGAGCAATAATCTCCGTCTTTGTTTTTTCACCGCTGGCAATCTGCTTTTTTTCCTCCTCGGTAAAATCACGGATCTCCACGCTTACGTAATTTTTGATTTCCTCAGAAAGATTGTCATCAATTTCTTTTAAACGCTCTTCCTTTTGCGCGTCATCCATTGTGAGAGCAATATAAAGAGCTTTTATATTTGAATAAGTAATCAGTGACGGATTAAATGCTTTAACAATCGGCCAAAAATATATAACAGCCGCAACTATAAGTGCAACAACTATACCGAAAAATACACCCAGACCCATGAGGATTTTCTTTTTCATATCAGTTTTCATAGCCTTTCTTGTAATATGTATAGCTTGTAAAGCTTTTCATATGAATTATACAATCATTTGCCCCTCTTGTCAATGAGCGTAGTTTGTCAAAAATTGAACATTCTGTAAATTTCCTACAAGCCGCCTTTCACCCTTTTGGCGGAAAATACATATAAAGATTACACTTTAACATACCGTTATAAAGTTTTCTCTTTTTATCGGCATTTTTGCCGTAAAACTTTTCAAAATCCTCATATGATGTAAGTATAAGCTTTGACGCATTTGTAAATTCGTCAAACTTTCTGCCCATGGACTGATAAAGCCTTTCTACGCTTTTTTTATCCATAAGGCGTTCACCGTAGGGCGGATTGCACATTACAATACCCTTATCTCTAAAAGCTCTTACGTCCTTTACATCTGAACGGAAAAACCTTATGTTGTCCCCAACGCCTGCTTTCTTTGCGTTTTGTATTGAAAAACCTACAGCATCGGAATCAATATCCGACCCGTAAATTTCAATCTTATTATCACGCTGTTCGTTATCTCTCGCCTCTTCCCTTGCATCAGCAAAGGTGGTATTTTTAAACATATCCCACTTTTCGCATTCAAAGTGACGGTTCACCCCGGGTGCAATATTCAAGGCATAAAGTGCTGCCTCAATTGGTATTGTACCACTACCACAGAATGGGTCTATAAAAGGTCTGTCCCCTCGCCAACGGCTTATATCAATCATGGCAAAGGCAAGGGTTTCTCGTAGTGGTGCCAATACCCCCTCTGCACGATAGCCTCGTTTATAAAGAGGCGCACCCGTAGTATCAAGATAAACCGTACAAATATCCTTCATTATTGAAAACTGTATGCGGTACATGGGGCCTGTTTCTTCAAACCACGAAACATTATATTTTTCACTAAGCCTTTGTACTACAGCTTTCTTTATAATACTCTGGCAGTCGGGTACGGAAAAAAGCTTTGATTTTAAGGAGTAGCCTTTAACGGGAAATGTGTCGTTTTTACCTATAAAATCCTCCCACGGAAGCTTTTTTACGTTATCAAAAAGCTCTGTAAAGGTAAGTGCTTTAAACTGACCCATTTTTATGAGCACTCTTTCACCGCACCTAAGGTTGATGTTACTAAGTGCAATCGCCTCTTCGTCACCTTCAAAGCTCACACTGCCGTCAACTACCTCGCTTGTTTCGTAACCAAGCTGTCGTATCTGATGTGCCGTTATAGACTCTGTTCCCAAGGGACAAGGCACTGTAAGTGTTAATCTTCTCATTTTTGTTTTCCTCAATCTTTTTATTATGAAAAAAGTATATCATCATTTAATAATATTGTCAAATCAGGCACACAAAAAGAGCCCTTGTTTTAAGGGCTCTTTTATAGTTTTAATTATTCAGCAATAACTGCGGGAGCAAGAGGTTCAAGACTTGTTAAGTCTTTTACAAGCATCATCTTTGCGCCTGCTACAGCTTCAACTCTTGTAACATTTTCCTTGCTGAGTGTAAGCTTTTCACTGATTACAACACCTGTAAGTGCGCCTTCATCATCGTATGTAGCCTGAACAAGGTAACCTTCTGTACCATCTTCAGCGAGGATTTCAGCGTAACCTGCAGAATATGTGATGTTATTTTCAAATGTGATTACTTCGAGTACTTCAAAGTTGTCAAAGTACCAGTAGGGGCCGCTACCGTTGTTAGAGGAAGCAGAAGGACCACCGGAACCAAGCCATGAGAAGTGGAAGTAAATGTAACCGTCAGAGGGTGCTGTGATTACAAATGTGTTTGTCTGCCATTCAGTAGAAACATTCTGAGGAACGTTTGCACCGGAAGACTGACCTGCACTCATGCTCTTTGTTGTTACAAAGCTTGTAGAAATGTGGCTACTATCTGTACCGGCTGTCTGGTGCTTATAATCGTAGGATACGATGTATGTCTTGCCCTTTTCTACAGGAACAAAGTTTGCCATAGAGCAAAGACCTGTTACACCGTCGTTCCAACGTGTACCGAGTGCATAATCCTCAGCTGTAAGCTCGGGACCTTCCTTATAAAGAGAGGAAGCATTTGTATCACGGTTTACCTTATAGAACCAACCTTCGCAAGTAGCGGCAAAGTAGTTCTGTGTTTCGGGAGACTGCCATGTACCCCAGCTAAAGTTACCCATCTCATCTTCAAAGCCACCGTCAACTACCAAATTGGAGTTCTTATCTGCCTTGATAACATCAAATACCAATGTTGCAACGTTATCACGAAGAATAGAGATAGAAACCACATCTCCGCCGTCTGTTGCTTCTGCATTGTATGTGTACTTATAAATTACGCTGCCTTCTGTCTTGTCTTCGATTGTCTTGTAAGAAGCAGGAACTGTGTATTCGTTAACACCCTGGTTAATCTTAACTGTTTCGTCTTCACGAAGCTTGTTGCCGTCTGTATCAACGAACTTGATTGTTACGGGAATCTTTGTATCGTCTTCGGGGTTAGGACCGGGAGTATCAGTAACTTCCTCAAGAACAAAGTTTGTAAACTTCATTTCTCCCGCACTCCAGCTACTCTGGAAGTAAAGAACATCAGTCGTTGCTGTGAAATTCTGTTCAAAGTGAGTCCAACTATTTGCCGTTAAGGATGCACCCCAAGCAATAATATCCTTACCTGAATTTTCCCTTTGACCTACATCACCAAGTGCAAATCCATCGGTAAGACGGTTATACTGATAGTTATCTGCAGTCAATACTCCACCGGTATAGATATCAAAGGATATGGTGTACTCTTTACCTATCTCTACATTCCAAACTGTTCCTATGTTTTGTGTGGAGGACTTACCCAAGGTCGCAAGTCTCATAACATTTGCCCCGATTGTGTTGTCATACTCAACCGTTGCACCTGTGATATCTGTGCCTTGGCGGTTTGTCCAGCCTGTTGTTCCGTCTTCAAAGGAACCATTTTCAAGAAGGTTTGTACCCTTTGCCTGCTTTTCAAGCTGGAATATTAATGTACATACGTTTTCGCTGTCAGCAGACACGTAAACGGAATCAATACTCTGGCTTGCAAGGTATTTATATACATAACGATACTGGGCATCAGAGGAAGAAGGAAGGGTCTTATAAGATGCAGGAACATCATATGTTGTATCAACGTCAACAGATACTGTCACGTCATCATTAAGTGTGTTACCTTCAATGTCTACAAACTTAATTGTAACAGGAGCTGTAACAGTAGGACGTGTTTCGTTGTAAAGTGTTGTAACTTCGTCTGCTGTAATAGCACGGTTGTAAATTCTTACGTCATCCATAAGACCTACAAAGTCGGGGTTTTCAGCATTAGCCCACTGTGTACGACCGATAAAGCCTGTTGTGGAGGACTGTGTTGCAACATCAAAAATGCTGTTTGTAAGAGTTGTGTTATTACCGGAATTTGCAACTTCAACACCGTCAATGTAAAGAGTTGCTACAGAAGAGGTTCCACCCTTTTCATATGTAAATGTAACCAACTTCCATGTCTGAGCCATGTCTGTCACATTTGTATTAATCGCCCATGTATCACCACCACCGGATGTGCCACGGTCCATGAAAGAAATCTGACCTGTGCCGGGGATGTATCTGAGGAACTGAGATGTATATGTACCGCCACCAAAGTCAAAGAAACGGAACATTGCACCACTTGTTGCAATTGTCTTATCAAGGTTTGCCCACATAGATACAGAGTAGCTACCTGTAAGCTCTGTAGCATAGTTTGAGGGAAGAATGATTGTACCACCGTTGATACTTGCATAACCGTCAATTAAAGTTACGTTTTCAACAGTAGCGTTGTATACGTTTTCATTCTGAGAGTTATCGTAAAGAGTATCCTTACTGCCAAGAGGCTTTTCGAAGTCATAGTACATAATAAGACCGTCGCCTACAAGGTTGCCGCCGAGAGCCTTCACGCGCTTTGTAACAGTTGTTGTTTCACCGTTACATTCAATAGTAGCAACAATGTCAACATACTCTGTTACTTCAGGTGCTGTAAACTTACCGTCAGAGGAAAGCACAGTATCATCAGAGCAGTTCCATGTAATTGTAGCAGGATAGTAGCCCTTGATTTCATGTGTTGCAGGAAGATCAAGGTCACCGCTTATTGCGCTGCCGAGAGTGGCGAATACCTCTGTATTAATCCATTCAACATAAGGAACAAACATGCTCTTTATGATGTAGGGATATTCAAAATCAAAATAGATATCTTCTCTGCCTTCAACATAAAGACGTGCTGTAAGAATAGCGAGCTCTTCTTCAGCCTGAGAAGAATATTCACCTGTTTCAGCATTGATGGCTACAGTATTGGAAGTCCATTCAACACCAATACCTTCTACGCCTGTGTCTCTGGGAAGGTTAAGTGTACCAAAGCCTTCAAGACTACCCTTGGGCATAGAAACATTTTCCCAGTTAGCAACAGCTTCTGCGAAAACATCGCCGTATTCAGAAGAGGGAATAAGTTCATAAAGTTCAAAATCGTCTACATAAGCTACGTTCTTTGTAAGACCGTAAATATTGAGAGCAACATATGCACATGCTGTGCTGTTACCGTTACCCTTCAATACTGTAGAGTACTGAACCCAATCACCCTTGGAGTATACCATGTCCTGATCGTTAGATGCAGTACCTGCCCCAATCCAAGCGTTTGTTTCTGCTGTAAAGTCATCTTCTTCGGTAGGAATAGCCTTAGAAGAGTCTGTAAATGCAAAAGTTACACGAGGTCTTCTTGCATAATCTGCATCAGTATTCTTGTACCAGAAAGAGAGATAGTAGCTTGCATTTGCATCTTCCACGGGGAAATATGCAGTGATAGCACCCTCACCCTTTGTACTCTTGATTGCCTTCAAGCTGTACGCACCGCTGTGTGCAGCTTCGGAAGACACTTCATAGTACTCATCATTCTGAGTAAGACCTGTGAGACCGTCTTCAAAGCCGGGGTTTGCAATCATGTTTTCGCCGGACTTTTCATAAACAGCACCCTCGCTGTCCACGAAGTAGCCGCCTGCTGAAGTGCTAACACTTGCAAAAGCAGGGATTACGCTCATGATCATCATAGCAGCTGTGAGAAGTGCTATGATCCTACTTTTTTTCATATAAAATTCCTCCTTAATGCCCCATATATCTATAACGAGCACAATTATATGATAATTATAACACGATTTAAACCGCTTGTACAGTAAAATTTTAAAATTTTTTAAAATATTTTAACATAAATTTTTAAGTGTTGAAATTATTTTACTATTATAGTATAATTACTACATATTAATTATAGGAGGGTTTTAAAATGATTTCTATCAAAAAAATCCTGACGGCAGTAGCTGTTACACTGTTTGCGGCACTTCCCCTTACAGTATCGGCTCAAACGGTTGCTGACTGGCAGTTTAATGAGGACGGCGTAAAGAGCGGATCAATTGAGTCTGGTGCCATGGTTATTGAGGACAAATCCGGCAACGGCAATGACCTTAATATGCGTACCTACAACCTCAATTTCAGAAAAACAGCTTCTTTCTCCGACGAATCTTTCGACGGCAAATCCGGCAGTATTTACTTAAATGGTAACCTCATCCAGGGCGGTATCGACTTTGTAACAGTAGACACAGCACCCATTAACGACAACAATTTCAAGAACGGTTATACAATTGAAATTCTTTACAAGATGCCTGCGGACTGGACTGTGGCTGACCGTTGGACAAGCCTTATTTCCCGTCTTGGCTCAACTAGCGCCATTGACACCGAAGGCGAAAACGTAACAAGTGTTGTTCACGTTTCCAACTGTAAGGAAATTCAGTTTATCCCCGCAAACGCCAACAACCAGTCCACTCTTTCATCCAACGTGTGGTCTGTTGCAATGGATAAGGCTGAAAACTGGTATCACATTGTTATTATCGGCGACTCTAACGGCATACGCACATTTGTAAACGGTTGCGAATCCTTCCGTGATGCCGATGTTACTACAATGCAGGGCTTATATGCCGACCCTAACGACGGCAGATTCAGAATCGGTGCACGTATTCTTTCCTCCGGTTCTCCTTACCGTTTTACCCGCGGTTATATTCAACAGATTCGTATTTCTGACACAGCTCTTAACGATAAGGCTGACTGGCTTATCCCTAATCCTGAGGAGTTCGTAGGTGAATACGGCGACAATTCTCCTTTTGAGGAAACAGAAGAGCATCGTTACAACATGGTTTTTGTTCCTGACACTCAGAACACCACAAAATTCTGCGGCGATGTTCTTGACAAAGCGGTAGCGTGGCTTATTGAAAACCGCGATTACGCAAATATTGAAACTATAGTTTCCCTTGGTGATAACGTTGAGGATTTCTGGGAAACGCCCCAGTGGCAGCAGATTACAAAGACATACACAACTCTTGCCCAGAGCGGTATCCGCACCATAGTTCCCACAGGTAACCACGACTCCGGCAACGGTCAGAATTTCTGGTATCACAATACATATTTTGGTCCAAACAGTGACTTTGCAAAACTCTCTGACGGTTATATGCTCGAATACTCCCCCTCCGGTACAGGTGGCGTTGCTGACATATCTGCAGGCAGTTTTCCCTACAAGCTTGTTTATATTGACATGTTCAAGCTCGCTGACGGTTCTGAAACAGGCTGGCTTAACAGCATGCTTACAAAATATGCTCAGTATCCCGTCATCCTTATGATGCACGATATTCAGAACTGTTCCGATACAAAGCCTAACGAAACAAAGCTTTCATCTAACGGTTCTACACTTTGGAATATTGTTAAAAATTATGACAACGTATTTTTAATGGTTGGCGGTCACAGCCACGGCTATGGTGTACTTGAGCTTACAAACGCTTACGGCAATAAGGTTTACAGCGTGCTTGCTGACTATCAGTTCTCCTATAATGGCGGTAATGCACTTATGAAGTTTGCGGAATTTGATGAAAAGGAAGGTATTATCCGCCTTTCCACCTTCTCCCCCTATGCCGCAACACTTGAAGATGACGAGAGAACATTCTTCGACGTAAACTTTATGACAGGCATCGGCAACTACGATGAAATATCTATTGATTTTATGGAACGTTTCGGCAACTTCAAAACATATAAAGCAGTTGGCGAAAATATAATGACCAACCCCTCTTTTGAAGACGAAAACGGTAATTTCAGCTTAGAAGGCTGGCTTAGTGCTCAGACAAACAACGCATTCGGTTCACCTTACACAACAAACCACTGTTATGCAGTAAACAGCACATCTGTTATTACAGACAACGGTGCGGCAACCTCCGCTTCAAATATCATTCCCGACGGTAACTGGGCATTCGGCTCCCGTTGGAACGACGGCAAAGACGGTTTATGTTCACTTAAGCGTTATGTCAAGGTAGAACCCGGCAAAACTTATATCGTATCTTATAAAGTGAAGCACAAAACAGGTGCTGACGGCGGTTATCTTACAACAAGCCTCGTTGCAAACGAAGGTGACGACGAAAACAGCGCTACAGCATCTTCTGCAGGTTATATCGGTACAGAATGGACAACCGTTGAAAGAGCGTTTACCGCAACAGAAGACACTGACTATGTTCTCTTCTGGTTCCGTTGGCTCGGCGGTGACAACAACGGCGGTTTAGGTCCCTACTGGTATTTTGACGATTTCTCAATCCGTGAAGCCGAAGAAGAATATGTTTCATTTACAACAATTCCCGAAGCTACTCTGGAAGGTGAAACAGTTACCGTAACCTTCGAATACAACGAAAAAGCTGACAGCATTTACCTTGTTGCAGGCTTTGATACAGATAATCAGCTTATAAGTGTTGCAACTTCTACGGACGGCACCGCAACCCTCACAGGTGCAACGATTGAAACAGTAAAGGTTTTCTCCTGGAACGGTATCAACAACATCACTCCCCTTGCAACAGCAAAAACAACTACATTAGAATAAATGCAAAAATGGCGATGCCCTTTGGGCACCGCCATTTTTTTGTTTTTAAATTGGTGGCACGGGAGTTGGTCTTGTGTTGTCCCATACATCCTCCACATTAAACAGGTCATCCAGTTTTTTGGGAGAATACCACATTCTGTATCCGTCAAGATTTCGTCTGCCTTGACGTACATAGCCGTCTCTTATCTGTACCCACGCCTTTGATGAATCTACATTACAATAGTATTTGAATCCCAGTGATTTCAAAAATTCGTACTTATTACCGGAATAGCTTTCAATACCTGCAATGTCGTAGCCGTTTGCATATATAAGTACATCCACGTCACCCAAAATAGGCTTTACTTCAGTATCCCATTTTGTAGCATCCTCTTTAAGCTTTTCAAAGCTAATAAGACCGTATTTCTGATGTCCCCATGTATGGCTGGCAAACGTCCAGCCGCATTCAACCATTCTTTCGGCAACTTTTTTTGCTTTTTCAATATCATCGGGATTATACCCTTCTTCTGTCGGACATGTCCTATAGCCCAAGACACCGTTATAGCCCGTGATAGCTAATGCCGCTCTTGCCCCTCTGTAGGAAAAATCAGGATGCTTTTGGATAAAGCTTTCGAGTAGCGGTACAAGGTCATAATCACCGTATGTTACCGTACCGTCAGGCTGAACATATTCGCAAGTGGGCATTCCGTTTTCGTCAATCACGATTTTTGTAGCAAAGCCGTCCCCTGCCATATAGTCATAGTAGGATACGTCATCCTGGCTCATAACAAATGGGATTTTCCCCTCGGGCAGATAAATATCACCCGGTACAAACTTTGTATTACCATTTTCGTCGATAACTTCCTTTGCAATATCGTGTATATCCACCAATACGTAACCACGTGCGTACATTTCCTCCATCATGCGGTTAAACTCGCTGATTGTAGTCATGTACTGATTATAGCCTGCTTCCTTGTAGTCTCCGTCAAAAGCCAACGCGGTATCAGCAACAAGCGTATGGAAAAACACATGCGTAATACTATTCACATCTTTATAGCGTACCATTGTCGCCTTTGTTTCTTCATATTTTTTGATTGCGTTGACCATGTCGGTGTTTTGTTCATAGCCTTTACAGCCCTTGATTTTTTCAATAGCAGCGTCATAGTCATAGCCTGCTGCAAGACGTTCAGCCTCTTTCAAAGCCTCTTCGTTAGTCTTTTCAAGAAGTGCCGCCTCTTCTTCTGCAATTCTTGCCTTTTCATTATTAGAATTTATCGCACCGACTATTGCCCATATTATTAAAATAATTATCAGTGCAATAATACCCAGAAAAACACATCTTTCAATCAAAAGCTTTCTTTTACGCTTTTTACGGCGTGCCTCTCTGCCCTCTTGTATTTTTCTGCGCAAAGCTTCATCCTCTGCTGCATAAATACTACTATCGAGCATATCGCCGTTCAGTTTTATTTCGATATCTGCCATTTTCCTTGCCTCCGCATATTTGGTCATATAAATAATTATAGCTCTTTAAATTATTAAAGGCAATAGATTTTTTTACATATATCGACATTTTTTTGCACGAAAAAAGTGAGGAAAAATCCTCACTTTTTTATCATTCATAATCCTTTACCAAAAGCGCTCTTACGTAGCTCCTGCCTTCCCCTCGAGGGGAAGGGGGACCGCCTTGGCGGTGGATGAGGTGTTTATTCATAATCCTTTACCAAGAGTGCTCTCACATAGCCGCGGTCTTTACTTGTCGAGTCAATATAAAAGCCTCTACCGTAGTAAAATCTTACCAAAGAAAAAACCTTTGATGCAGTATGCAGACAAATACGCTTAACCTTATTGTGACGCATTGTTATGTCAACCATGTTCATAAGTGCTTTACCGATACCAAGATTTTGATATTTTGTACTCACACCAAAACGGCTGAGATATGCCTCCATGGTTTCTTCGTTGATGCCAACTCGTACACTACCTACAACCTCGTTGTCGATATATGCAACGAGCACAATTTTTTCCTCGATATCCTTGTGTATATCTTCGATTGTTTCGTTAAGTGCGGCAATAGTTTCAAGCCCTGCCAATTCGCAGTACTTTTCAAAAGCCTCTGCTGTAATCTGGCCTATTGCCTCTGCATCATGCTCGCTTGCACGACGCACCTCAAAATATTTGTTCATAATAATCAGTCCTTTTCCTAGTTACCTTCCCCTTGAGGGGAAGGTGTCAGCCACAGGCTGACGGATGAGGTGTTTTACTCACTCATCAAAAGCTGCATAACGGCTTTCTGTGCATGCAATCTGTTTTCTGCTTCGTCAAAAATAACACTCATGGGTCCGTCAATGATTTCCTCTGTTACTTCGTAGCCACGGTATGCAGGCAAGCAGTGCATAAAGATTGCATCATCTGCAGCCAAACCAAAGAGGTTTTTATCAACCTGATAACCCTGGAATGCCTTTATTCTTTCCTGCTTTTCAGCATCCTGACCCATGGAGCACCATGTATCTGTAATTACAACATCGGCATCCTTGACAGCTTCCTTGGGGTCATTTGTAAGGATAATCTGTGCGCCTGTTTTCTTTGCATCGTCCTTAGCGTTACTAACAACTTCTTCGTCGCATGTATAGTTTTCGGGAGAAGCAACCGAGATATCAACACCTAATTTTGCACTGCCGTACAAAAGTGAATGTGCGATATTGTTACCGTCGCCGACGTATGCAATCTTCAAATCGCTTCTTTTTCCCTTGTATTCTTCAATTGTCTGGAAGTCAGCCAAAATCTGGCAAGGATGCACCAAGTCGGTAAGTCCGTTGATAATCGGAATAGAACCGTACTTTGCCAAATCTTCAACGTCGCTCTGTGCATATGTTCTTATCATAATACCGTCAAGATAACGGGAGAGGACGTTTGCTGTGTCGTAAATTGATTCCCCGCGACCGAGCTGAATGTCGTTAGATGATAAGAACAATGCTCTGCCGCCTAACTGACTCATACCAACCTCAAAGGATACTCTTGTTCTTGTGGATGATTTAGAGAAAATCATACCAAGAGTTTTGCCCTTTAAGGGTTCATTAACTATGCCGTTTTTCAAATCGCTCTTAAGCTTTTTTGCCAAATCTAAAATCTGATTGATTTCATCAGTCGTCAAATCGTGTAATGTAAGTAAATGTTTCATTATAATATCTCCTTCAATGCTTTGATAAATTCATCCGCTTCAGTCTTGCCAATAATAAGCGGAGGAAGTACTCTGAGTGTATTCCCTACTGCACCTACAAGCACCTTTTTCTCAAAAAGCTTTTTTCTTACTTCTGATGCAGGTGTAAACAATTCAATACCAATCATCAAGCCCTTGTAACGGATTTCTTTAATTTTATCGCCAAGTGCTAACTTAATTTGTTCAACAATGTAGTTGCCCATTTTTTCACTGTTTTCGCAAAGGTTTTCCTTTTCCATTGCGCTAAGTACCAAAAGACCTGCCTTTGTTGCAAGAGGATTACCGCCAAACGTACCGCCGTGGTCACCGGGTTCAAACCCCTTTGCCACAAAATCCTTTGCACATACAGCACCAATCGGAACACCGTTACCCAGTGCCTTTGCAAGTGTAAACACATCAGGCTCTACGCCAAGAGTTTCGTAACAGAACATTTTTCCGCATCGTCCGATGCCTGTCTGTATCTCGTCAAAAATAAGTATGATTTCCTTTTCGTCGCAGATACGTCTTACTTCCTTTATATATGCGTCATCCACGGGATGTACGCCGCTTTCGCCTTGAACAGGCTCAAGAAGTATTGCACAGGTTTTATCTGTTATAGCTTCTTTAAGTGCATCAATATCATTGATTTCAACCTGCTTAAATCCGGGAATCAAAGGATAATAGGGTTTCTGATACTTTTCCTGTCCCGTTGCCGCAACTGTTGCAAGAGTACGTCCGTGGAAGGATGACTTAAGGCTTATAACCTCATACTTTTCTACGCCTTTTTTGTAAAAATAAATCTTTGCAAGCTTGATTGCCGCTTCGTTTGCTTCGGCACCGCTGTTTGCAAAATAAACCTTCTCCGCACATGATATATCGGTAATCTTCTTTGCCAAAAGTGCCTGACTTTCTATGTAATAAAGGCTGGATGTGTGCAAAAGCTTGCCCACCTGTTCACTCAGCCCTTTTGTGAACTCCTTGTGATTATATCCCAGCACGTTTACCGCAATGCCTGCAAACATATCAAGATACTTTTCACCGTTTTCGGTATAAAGATACATGCCCTCGCCTTTTTCAAAAGCTACGGGAGTTCTTTCTCCAAAGGTATTCATAAAACTTGCTATATCCAATGCCTTAATTTCTTCCAATTTCATGGTAACATCTCCTTTGATGTGAATGATTATACACCCATATGTAAAATTATGCAATACTTTTTTTAAGTATTGCATAAAATTTTTTTAATTTGTATCAAACGCGTTTTTAATAAGCTCTATTGTATGCTCGCCGTCTGCGTCGCCTGTAACTGACACCACGTCAAAGCGTGCGGGAACATCGCACACATCGTGCTGCTTCATAAAAGTCATCGCTGCTTTTATAATACGCTTTTGTTTGTAAACATCAACTGTTTCGGCAGCCGTACCGTGGCTTGTGCTTTTTCTCAATCTAACCTCAACAAAAACCAGATAATCCTTGTCCTTTGCAATGATATCAATCTCACCGATTTTAGGGACATTAAAATTCCGCTCAATAATCCTGTATTTGTTCTTTTTGAGGTATTTAACAGCCAATTCTTCGCCTTTGTCGCCAATTTCTCTTTTTAACATATCATACAAACTTCTTTATAAATGTTTTTCTGTGAACGGGGCTTGCGCCGTACTTTTTAAGCATTTCAATATGAAGTGCCGTACCGTAGCCCTTGTGCTTTTCAAATTGATATTCGGGGTATTTTTCTGCCAAAGTGAGCATATATCTGTCACGCGTAACCTTTGCAAGGATTGATGCCGCAGAAATTGATGCGCTCTTGCTGTCACCCTTAACAACACATGAATAAGGATATTCGCAGTCCTTTATGCAGTCACCGTCAACTAAAACATAATCAATCTTTGTTTTTAAGTCATTTAGTGCTCGGTTCATTGCCATATAAGTTGCATTTCGGATATTGTATTCATCAATTTCGTCAACAGAAGCCGTCGCAACCGCCCAGAAAAGGGCTTTTTCCTTTATTACGTCATAAAGCATATCACGCTTTTTTTCGCTTATTTTTTTGGAATCGTTAAGCCCTTCAATAATGATGTTCTTCGGGAGTATAACTGCCGCGGCATAAACATCGCCTGCCAATGGGCCTCTGCCTGCCTCGTCAACACCTGCAATTATGTCTACTCCCTCTTCAAAAAGCGTATTTTCAATATCCCACATTGATTTAAGACGTATTGCTTCTTCCTCTTTAGTTAATCTTGGCATTACTGCACCTTCTCCAATGTAATTTTGCCTATTTTTGCACCGCGAAACTCATCAAGCACTACGCTTGCACCGCGTAATCCGTCGAATTCGTTCCCTTTTAAGATAAAGCCACGCTTTCTGCATACCTTTTCCAAAAGGTCATACATAGTGTCGTTTTCATCTATTTCAATCTTGTAACGTGCCGTAAGCATATCGGGATACTCGTCACAAAGTCTTTTCAAGAGATTTGCCGCTAATTCCTCGGTATCTAAAACATCGTCCTTGATTGAGCCTATAAAAGCAAGGTGCATTGCAACCTCTTTGTCCTCAAATTTAGGCCAAAGGATGCCGGGCGTATCTAAAAGCTCAATCCCTCCGGGCAATGTAATCCACTGCTTGCCGCGTGTAACACCGGGCTTGTCGCCAACCTTTGTTGCGCCTTTTCCGTAGAGCTTATTTATAAAGCTTGACTTGCCTACATTGGGTATACCGCACACCATGGCACGAATGGGACGGTTGACAAGACCGCGTTGTTTATCACGCTCGATTTTTTCACGCATCAAATCGCGGATAGCATTAGTAAGCTTATCAATACCCTTGCCGTTTATACTGCTTACGGTTACGGAAGGATACCCCTCTCTCAAAAAGTAGTTTTGCCACTTTTGTGTTTCATTAGGGTCTGCAATATCTGTTTTATTTATAATAATAAGTGTTTTCTTGCCCTTTGACAACTTGGGAAGATCGGGATTTCGGCTTGCAAGGGGGCAACGTGCATCAACAATCTCAATAATGCAGTCAACAAGCTTCATATTGTCTTCCATCATTCTCTTTGCTTTGGTCATATGACCGGGAAACCAATGTATATCCATTATTTTTGCCTCCTTTTTATATATAAATGCCTTATCCGAGATAAGGCATTTACAAATTATTCTACTGTACCCATTTTGTTAAGCGGCCAGAAACGGAAAATAACCTTGCCCTCAATATCTTCATGAGGTACACAGGCTACCGCAGACGAACGACTGTCTTCGCTGTTGTTACGGTTATCACCGAGTACATATACATGATCCTCGGGTACAACAACCTTGATGATACCGTTGTCTATATTGCTGCCGCGCGGGAGCATTACATCATCCTTGATATAATCCTCTTCAACCTTTTTACCGTTTACAAACACGGCGTTCTGATTGTAGTCGATTACAACATCGTCGTGCTCTGTTGCAATAATTCGCTTCACGTAATAAACAGGATTCTCGCTTGTAGATTTCTTGGGCTGGAATATAATCACATCACCATGCTCGGGTTCATAGCCCATTTTCCATGTGATAAGCCTTTCTGCGTGATGAAGAGTATTTTCCATGCTGGGACCGTCAACTACGGCAATAGTCATCACATATGTTTTAAGAACAAAAGCCACAACAAATGCAATGCCGATACATGCTACCCATTCCACGATTTCCTGCACTGCACTTTTCTCCTTTTTGTTCTTATTGTTTTTATTATCGCTTTCATTATTTTTCTCAAAGGAAAAATCCTCGCTGAAAAAATTTTCTCTGTTTTTGTTTTCGTCCACTATAACCACCCTTTCCCTAAGAGGTGCAAAATTTACTCATACATAAAATTATATCATAATGTATATTCTTTTTCAAGCTGATATTTATTTTTTTGATATTTTGTTAAATAATGTTCATAAATTCTTTACTGTTTATTATTGGTTTTCAACATTGACTGAATTTCTCGTTAGTGATATAATATTTTGAAAGCTTTTGTCGTAATGGAGGTGTTTTTATGATGCGTATAGGTTTTGACGTCGGTTCAACCACACTCAAATGTGTTGTCCTTGACGAAAAAAACAATATTGTATTTTCATCATACGACAGACATTTTTCTCAGATTAAAGAAAAAAGTGTTGAATTATTAAATAAGATAAAATCCCAATTCCCCGATAATAAAAATTTTCTTTTTGCAATCTCGGGCAGTGCAGGTATGGGTCTTAGCGATTCTGCGAGAGTTCCTTTTGTGCAGGAGGTTTACGCAACTCGTGCTTCTGCCAACCTTTTCCTTCCCGGGACAGATGTTATCATCGAGCTTGGCGGTGAGGATGCTAAAATTTTGTTCCTGCAGGGTAGCTGCGAGGTAAGAATGAACGGCTCTTGTGCAGGTGGCACAGGCGCATTCATCGACCAAATGGCAACTCTTTTAAAGCTTACCCCCACTGAAATGAACGAATATGCTTCAAAGCACGAGAGGATTTATACAATTGCTTCCCGTTGCGGCGTGTTTGCAAAAAGTGACGTTCAGCCACTTCTCAATCAGGGTGCAAACAAATACGATATATCTGCCAGCATTTTTGATGCTGTTGTTAATCAGACCATAGGTGGTCTTGCGCAGGGCAGACCTATTGAAGGTAACGTTGTATATCTCGGCGGTCCTTTAACATTCTTCCCCACACTCCGTGACCTTTTTGATAAGGCTCTCGGAAGATGCGGCACATGCCCTGAGAACTCGCTGTATTATGTTGCTCTCGGTGCGGCAATCTGTGCTGACGAAGATGTTAATATCGATACAGTTATTGACGGTATTGAAAAATACTCTGCCGACGGGCAGTTCAATACTCTTACACCTCTTTTCAAAAACGAAAAGGAATACGAAGAGTTTTCTCTTCGTCACAGTAGGGCAACCGTTAATCAGAAAACCTTGTCTGATGCAGAAGGCGAAGTTTTCCTCGGCATTGACGCAGGCAGTACAACGGTTAAAACTGTTGTCATAAATTCAAATGACGAAATTTTGTATTCTACATATTCTTCAAACAGCGGCAATCCCGTGCCGGTTATCCGTGATATTCTCACTGATATTTACACCAAAAAGCCCGATATCAAGATAGTGTCTTCCGCTGTAACAGGCTATGGTGAAGATATTATCAAAAATGCTTTCGGCGTTGATTGGGGTATTGTTGAAACCGTTGCACACTTTACTGCTGCGAAAAAGTTTATGCCCGATGTTGAGTTTATCATTGATATCGGCGGACAGGATATGAAGTGCTTCAAAATAAAGAACGGTGCTATCGACAACATCTATCTGAACGAAGCCTGCTCCTCAGGTTGCGGCAGCTTTTTGCAAACCTTTGCAAACGCTCTCGGATATGATATCGAAGAGTTCTCAAAAAAAGGCTTGTATGCCACAAAGCCCGTTGACCTTGGCTCACGCTGTACAGTGTTCATGAATTCATCTGTAAAGCAGGCACAAAAGGACGGAGCAACAATTGAAGATATCTCTGCTGGTCTTTCCACAAGCGTTGTAAAAAATGCAATATACAAGGTTATCCGCCCCTCTTCCAAGGATGCACTCGGCAAACGCATTGTAGTGCAGGGTGGTACATTCCTCAATGACGCCGTACTCCGTGCCTTTGAACAAGAAATGGGCGTAGAGGTTATCAGACCCTCTATCTCAGCACTTATGGGTGCATACGGTGCTGCTCTTTATGCTAAGAGTAAAAAATCAAGAACAAGCTCTCTTATCACAAAAGAAGCTCTTAATACATTTGAGCATACCGCAAAAACAGTTAACTGCTCAGGTTGTACAAATAACTGTCTTCTTACAGTCAATACATTTGAAGGCAACAGAAGATTTATAAGCGGCAACCGTTGCGAAAGACCTATCACAAAAAAGTCTCCCGACGATAGTCTCAATCTCTATGCCTATAAGCTCTCGCTTCTCTCCTCCTACAAGTCTAAGGACGGCGGCATGGGCAAAATTGGTATTCCAATGGGACTTAATATGTACGAAATGTATCCTTTCTGGCATACATTCTTTACACATCTCGGATTTGAGGTGGTCACAAGCCCCAAATCATCAAGAGCCTTGTATCTCAAGGGTCAGGTAACTATCCCCTCAGATACCGTATGCTTCCCTGCAAAATTAATGCACGGTCATGTAAAAGAACTTTGCGAGGCGGGAATTAAGCATATTTTCTACCCATGTATGACATATAATTTTGACGACGGTAATTCCGACAATCACTACAACTGCCCTGTTGTAGCGTATTATCCCGAAGTAATCGCCGCAAACTGTCCCGAGGTTGAAAATATTGATTTTATCTATGACTACATAGGTATTCACCGCAAAAATGATTTCCCCGTGAAGATATACGAAATCCTTAAAAAGTATTTCCCCACACTTACACAGAAGGCTGTAACAGATGCAAGCACACTTGCCTATGCCGAAAGAGAAAACTATCTTTCCCGAGTACGCGAAAAAGGTGCAGAGATTATTGCCCGCGCACGCAAAGAAGGCAAGCATATCATCGTGCTTTCTGGCAGACCTTATCACATTGACGGAGAGATAAACCACGGCATTGATAAGCTTATAACAGCCTTTGATACAGCCCTTATAACAGAGGATGCCATAAGTCATCTTGCTCCCCCTGTTCGTCCTGGTGTTCTTGACCAGTGGACATATCATTCCCGTCTTTACCGTGCCGCAAAATACGTAACCGAACAAAAGGATATGGACCTTGTTCAGCTTGTAAGCTTTGGTTGCGGTGTTGACGCTATCACTACAGACGAAGTTCGTTCTATTTTAGAGAGCGGCGGCAAAATTTATACTCAGATTAAAATTGACGAAATCACAAACTTAGGAGCCGTTAAAATAAGACTTCGCAGTTTGCTTGCAACCTTATAAGGAAGGAGGATAATTATGCCTAATCATGTTGAATTTACAAAAGCAATGAAAAAGGACTATACTATCTTAGCTCCTTATATGCTCGAGGCACATTTTGACCTCCTTGTTCCCGTTGTAAAAACCTTTGGCTATAATATTGAAATTCTCAAGAACCGTAGTGAAGAGGTTGTTCAGGAAGGCTTGATGTATGTACATAACGATACCTGCTACCCTGCACTTCTTGTTATCGGTCAGATGATTCATGCGTTAAAATCAGGTAAATACAACGTTAACAAAACAGCTCTCATGATAACACAGACAGGCGGCGGTTGCCGTGCCTCAAACTATATCCACCTTTTGAGAAAGGCACTTGTAAAGGCAGGCTTCGCTCAAGTACCTGTCATCAGCCTTAACCTTTCCGGTCTTGAAAAGAACAGCGGTTTCTCGCTTACTATTCCCCTTTTAGAGAGAGCTATGGCATGCCTTGTTTACGGTGACGTTTTAATGGCACTCAGAAACCAGATTCGTCCTTATGAGGTAACAAAAGGCGAAACCGACAAAATGGTTGAAAAATACGTCAACACACTTTGTGATTCGCTTTCTGCGAAAAAGCATTTTTCGTTTAAAAAGATTTACCAAAACATTGACGCAATCGTTGCAGATTTTGCCACAATAAAGATAAATAAGGTGCCTAAGGTTAAAGTAGGTGTCGTAGGTGAAATCTATGTTAAGTATTCTTCCTTGGGTAATAACAACCTTGAAGAGTTTTTAGCATCTCAGGATTGCGAGGTGCTTCTCCCGGGTGTGCTTGGCTTCATGCTCTTTAAGGTTGACAACCGACTTGAGGACATCAGCCTCTACGGTGGCAATCCTTTGAAAAAGCTTGTCTGCACAATACTATTTAATTTCTTCAAGAAATTTGAAAAAGCAATGATTGACGCTTTCTCCAAGTATCCGCAGTTTACTCCCCCTATGCCCTATGAACATACAAAGGAAAATGTAAAGGGTGTTATCGGTCACGGTAACAAAATGGGCGAAGGCTGGTTACTCACAGGCGAAATGATTGACCTTATCCAAATGGGTTACGAAAATATCGTCTGCACACAGCCTTTTGGATGTCTTCCTAACCACATCTGCGGCAAAGGTATGGTTCGCAAAATACGTGAGTTATACCCCGAGGCAAATATTGTCCCCATTGACTATGACCCTTCCGCAACACGTGTAAACCAGGAAAACCGCATTAAGCTGATGCTTTCAATTGCAAAAGAAAAACTTTAATTGAAAATGACCTGTTCAATAGAACAGGTCATTTTTAGTTAAAGTTTAGTTCATCTTCAATTACAAGCACATTTACTTTTTGTGTATTATATGTGCCCGCATCAATAGCAATCAACCCATTACCGTAAAAAATTCCCGAAAAATCCTCTCCACAGTCATATCCCAACTGCTTTGCAAAAAATGTAGGCATGTGTCCGCAAATCAAGGTTTTATCATCAAGGGGTCTTTCATCGAAATATCTGTCGGTCCACCTCTCCCACCTTGCCTTCTCCCATTGTTCATCGGTTGCATTTTTTCGTCCTTCGGTTGTATCTCCGCGGTCTACCAACCAACCGTGAACAAATACATAATTTTTAGTTTCAAAATAATTTAAAGTACCCATTATAAAATCACTTAGCTTTTTTACTGTTCCTGTTGTATCAAAAAAGTCAATGCGGTCATTTAATGGGTTAATATAGTATCCATCAAAAAAATCTTCAATAGTTCTTATTGTTCCGTTAATGTAATTATGGTCTTCCATTTTTCCGGTCTGCAATACTTTCAAAAGTGAATCCTCATGATTTCCTCTTATTAAAACTTTATTCTTTATCTCTTTAAAAAAATTGAAGACTTCCACATTTTCATCACCACGGTCAAAATAATCCCCGCAACAAATAAGTATATGACTATCATTTTTTGAATCAAACCCGCTTTTTTCAAGAGCATCTTTCAGCAATGTATAATGTCCGTGCACATCCGACACAACAAATAATGTCTTTTTATCGCTCATATCTTCACCCCCAACAAGTTTTTATGTATATAACACTTTCATTACATTGGGATACGCTGCGTCAACCACACTTAAAAATCTTTCCAACATTCTGAAAAGTCTGGCAGCTACATTTTCTCCCTCACAATCCACATCCATTCCGGCTACAATTTGTCCTTCCTCTGTTGCACTGAAAGTTACCCAACGATATTTATAATTCAGATTATTCACAGTTTGCAGCAACAGTAAATTTTTTTCTTCAGGAAACTTACATAATTGAAAAGCTCTTATTGTAGCAGTAGCAAGTTTTTCTTCATCAAAAAATATATGTATATTCAATGCTGAAAAATTTTTGCCTGCAACATTAAAATTAATATATGATGCGCCTTCCTCAGTAGTTCCGCAATTATATTTTACCCGTTGTTCATTAATCAAGTTACAGAATTCTTTATATACATTCATTCTTAACGCCTCTCTTTCTTAAAACAAACCGGTAACTACACGTATCGACTCATCCTGGTCATTTTTCTCCCACATGGATGAATCATTATGAAGATACTTATATACAAATTTTTCATCGTTATACGGCAGCGACCTGAACCCCATTTCTCTCGGTGTTGTGTAATTATCAACCTGAAACTCTTCGCACATATACGCTCGCTCAAATTGCGTTTTTATAACAGGTAATCCTATTTTCTTTAGATACATTTCTCCCATTTTCAAATTTTCCAAATCATTTATGCTGACAACAGACGTCTGTTGCATCTGATTCACGCCCGGAGTCAATGAAGATGCTAACGTAGGAATTTGCCTTGTTCCACATTCCTTTGAAAAAGTACTCTTCGTTAAATAATTCTGTGAACCTAAAAACGATTGTGCATTACAATTATCTCTTATAATCTGAGCTTCATTTGCTCCATATACCGCTTCTATCTGAGCATAGGACTGAACATACATCTGAAAAGCTATTCTTCTGGATAATGACGCGGATATTTTTCCCGCAAACCCGTTAATTTTAGGTATGTTTCCAAATTCATCCAACATGAAAAACATTTCTCTCTCGAGCTTGCCTCCGTTTGTGTCGGCTTGTCTCACCATCTGTTGATAAACCCAATCTATAAATAATCCTGCAATTATAAAGTCGCTTTTCTCATAATCCCGTGTTACTAAAAAGATTGCAAACGGCTGCTTGGCATAGTTTTCAATGTCAATATCATTTGCGGTTGCAATTGTATACATCTTAGGAGTAAACCACTCTTGCATAATATTATCAAATACGCCCATATAGCTTCTGGAGGTTGTCGGTGCATTCTCTAGAAATGGACGCAAATGCTTCATCGACTCATCACTATATGATTTATGCATTAATTTAATTGTTTTATTTAAAGGTTTCATTGAGTTGCCGTCTCCCAATACGGAGCTTCTTACAACGCTGTAATATTCCTGTATTGTCATAAAGCTCATATTATCCTTTGTGAATCCACTTCTTTCATCAAGAGCATCTTCAAGCATTAAGTAAATTAAGCCTCGTAAGATTTCCTGAGCTCCTTGCTCCCAGATCGGATCTTTTGACATTTCCATTCTGTTTCCGGCAATGCTCTGTATCAATTGATTAATTAATCCGGATGTTTTGGTTTTAATTTCAGCCTTCTCCGACTCGAGCGCTCTTCTTGCATCACTTATGGTTGCATAGGCTCTGTTCTCAATAGACCAGAAGCCAACTGCAGGATTGTACGCATCTGCCTTATCCTCCAATACGTATTCGTCAAGTTTTAAAAGTGCATTATTATGCTTAATTCTATCTTCTAACTCTTTAAGTTTAATCCACTCATCATATATTTCACCCAAAGGATTCCATGAATTAGAGTGAACTGCATCTTTAAAATTCAACAAATATATTTTATACCCTTGCTTTTCCATAAACTTTGCATTTCTTTCAAACAATTCACCTTTAGGGTCACTAATAAACATGCACGGCTTTTCTTTTTTATACACCATTGCTCTTAATCTCGGTTCCAAAAGTCCCGTTGTTTTACCGATACGTGTAGTTCCGGCGCACATCTCGTGAGCAATATCCTGAAAATAATAAATCAATTCGCCTTTTTCATTTCGTCCGTTTCCAAGAGGGTATCCACACACCTCTGTTTGGGGCAAATCATAATATCTCACAGCAGGAATTTTTCTCTCATTTGCAAAATGAGCAGATGAAATCACTTTATTATCATCAAAATATTTCTTGTTATAAGTGCTTTTTACTTTATTGCAAATCGAGCAAGATTTATATACATCATACATAATTCTCATTCCTCCCAAATCCAATAGCATTTACCATTTTTTCATTATCCCAATATTCTTGTTTCCATAACCCCTCTCCATATCGAAGAATATACTTTTTCTTACTTTCAAATGAAATATGCTTTGCTGCTATAACATCTGTAAATGCAATATCAATCAACGAAAGTTTTTTTGGAGCAATAATCATTTTTTTCACCAGCGAAATCAGCTCGTAACACTGCTTTGCGCCCTCACTACTTATGCACACCTCTCTATGGTCAAACCAACTTGTTACCAAATCTTTTGTTCTTGCATCAAACACCTCGTTATACATAGCTTCTTGTGTCTCATCTTCGTTTAATCTACACAAATATGCAAGTAGCTTTATTGATATTTCATCGCCCCACAGAATACATCTTTCAAATAGTTTTTCCGCGTATTCAAAATTTTTTCCGCATCCAATCCCAAGAGCATACATCAACCCCAATTGCCTTGTGCAAATCAATTCGCCACTTTCCGCCTGTTTTGTTAAATTTCTAAAACGAAGATTTGCATTATACGGGTGGTGAAATGCTTCATATTTCATATTGTTTCTTACCTGTTGACCGGTACGAGTCTCACTATATACAAACACGCTATTCTCTATCCTGTTGACTTCTTCTAAAGCACGTCCCTTTATTTCATACAAATCAATATTCTTTTTATCCTCATCTGATAGCATATCAATAGATGAAAGTGCGTGATAGTCACATATTAATCCTACGCTCATCATTGTTCCTAAGATATGTGTTCTACAACTGTGCATGAAAGCTTCACTAAAATCAAAGGCATTACCAATATAGTTAATCATCTCAGCCGCATCCCTATCTGACGCATCTGAATTATATGTGCTTACCATTGTCGCCGTCAAAGTCATTGCGTAAAAAGCCTCATAATTTGCATAAATATTATCAATGAGTTTTCTTTCGTCCATCGATAATCACCTCTTTAGCATTCCCATGCTTAACCGCCTGTAAGAATGTATTAATAATCATTTTACATATCCGAAATGTCATATGTGCACAATGTTTCACTTTCTCCAAATGTCGGTCCGTCCTGATCCCAACCTGTTTCATACCTTCCTAATGACCACCCATATCTGTCCGCACCTGTTTCATAATCGCCTAATGTTGTATAATCGTTGTTTTCCCATTCATAATACATAATTTAATCTCTCCTTTTCTATAACCCTTGAATTCTTCCTTAAATTTGTTATAATGGAATTGGGTTATCTTTGATAATAGTATAAAATCATCCCATATTAACATCAACAGGAATTCATCCTGTTAAATGTAGGTATGCTTTCCCTGTTTTTTACAGGTTTGAAATATGAAGGAGGATATTTATGTCTACAGAATTAAACTTTAGAGAATCAGTCAAGGCAAATCTTCGCGCTTTCCTTTTTACTCAAAAATATGATTGTGACGAATTCGGTAGTTTTAAAACGGAAAATGGATTTCATTCATTAGCAGAACTTCGTCGAGAAATCAATGCAAAATATTCTAAGCTTTGCGACGACGAGAAGCTCCGCCGAACATTAAGCGATGAATACAACTACATTAACGATGTATTCTTTTTAAGTAAGCTATGTGAACGTTTTAATTTTCCAATTGAAAAAATCTTGACAGAGGAAATAATCACCCGCGAGGACGCAATTTCGATAATGGAAAAAAGAAAGACACAGTACGCTGAAGTCGAACGTTTCGCACCATTAACAAAAGTCTCCCACGCCTCGTATTTAGGTGAGTATTTCGGCTACACCTTCGTCCACAAGCGTGCCGACCTAATGCTTGACGATAACAGTATTTTAAAATTCAAGTTATCAATACTTCCGGATGAAAAAGGCAACATTGTAGCGAAATATACATTCTTCACTCAAAAAAACAAAGAAAATGTATTTATAGGCACTCCGTATTACATAGAAAAAACAGAGACTATATTTATATCCATGGCTACATCGGACAATAAAAGATATCAATACCTCTATTTCCATGGCGTACCTCACAAAGACCCCGTGATTTACAAAAGCGGTGTTTGTGTTAGAACATGTTCCACATATTCCCCACACGAGCCTGATGTGAAAAGTTTTATAATTACGCCCTTTGAATTACCGGAGGAAATCGTGTCAACACTCTTGCCTGGCATTTTAAAACCCACCGGTAATGAGTTCTACATTCGGGCATCGGAGCTTGAAAAGTTAAAAACTGAAAACTCCCTCATACGTGATTTACATGAAAAACATGCGGCATATTTTCAGCTTATTGACGATGCTGTTTACTCAGTTAAAGATTCTAAATTGCTTCGCAATTGTGACAGTAAAGAGGACGCAATTTTCGCATTTGAACAGCTTTCTATAATCAAGCAATTTTCTCTTTCTCCCAACAGACTTATCCATCCTAACACAAATGCAGAATTGTCTTTCTTTGAAAGCATTGCCCCACCGGTTGACTAATTCGAATAAACAAAAGGACTTGGAATTTAATCCAAGTCCTTTTTAGTTATCTGTTCACTATTACCTATACACAAACTAACATGTTAATTTGTGTATTCATCCTCCCATAATCCCCAGCCTGCCATGTTCTGCTTGCGAAGTCTTCCGAAAGAATTATACCTTTCGGGCATTATAATTGCCAGACCTCGCTGACGGTCCTTACAGGAGTATGCTTCAAAATACATTCTCGCAAATTCTGCAAAGTCCTCTGCGTTATTTGATGCACCATAGGTTGATGGCGTGTACATGTCCTGACTAATTGCCCAGCTCCAGCCTGAGCCCGATGCCCAGTTTCCATTCTGCTGGTCAATTATGTGCCCAAGCTCATGTACAAGGGTACTTCTCATGCCTCCGCGATCCATTTTCCAGTTAAGTCTTACGTAAACATCATTTCCGCCGCCATTAAAGCTGTTTGCACTGTCGTTACGTATTTTTACTGTTTTAAGATGTGTTCTGAATTCATACGGTATCTGTATGATTGCCTGTAGGAAAATATTGTAATTGTGTTTCGCAACATCATCATTATGAACATATACCGTGAGAGTTTGTTCCTTGTTACCGTCAGCATCAAAAATAGTAACAGGATATTTCACGCCTGAAAGCTGTGTACCGCGCCAGAAATCATATGTCCCTTCAACGCCTTCTCCAACCTCTGTATAGCATCCTATGCTTCCGGGAAGTTCTAAACTCACCGTTTCATAGTTTGCCTGCCCTGAGTATATAAACCCGTTTGCATCGTTCAAAAACTCATTGAACTTTGTTATCTGCTCACTCTCGGACAAATCGCCCGACAAAATCTCGCTAAACAGATTGTCCATTCTTATTCTCGGTGTCCAGTCAGCATATCCGCCGTAACGACCGAAAATGTCGCCTGCAACGGATTCATATACGCTCTCTATCATAAAGCGTTGTCTGTCTGTTAACAAATTATACGCACTCGTCTGGCTAACAAGGTATAATGGACTTTCATCATAAAGGGGCACAAAGGTTACCTCTACCTTATAGCCCTCTCCACGCAGGGTAAGATTATTTGTCAATATGCCATAGCCAATATAATTATCAGAATCAATATGCTTCAAATAATATGACAAATTATCTTTTTTCCAGTTTTCGCTCTTTTCCATAATCCAGTGCTGACTGTTGTCGTTTGTCCGATATGCAGCACTTGCAATATTTTCGTATTTGTTTTCGGGTACTGTCATGCGGTTATTTGAGCTCTTGCACACAAATGCGTGACTTCCGTCACCCATGTCACGAGGCAAAAACTTTGCGCTGTCATCATTTATACCACTGTAATCGTATGTGAGCTTTCCGTTATTGCCATGTACGTATTTTCCGTCAACCATTAATCCGTAATAAAGCCCTTCAAAGCCTTCGTATACATATATTGGGTCAAGCACCATATCGGCACTGTCCGTGATTATTTCAAGGTTTTTGCCCAAAAACGCAAAGTTTGAATAGCGTCCGTTTGTAACGGTTGTATTTCTGCCGTTTGAAATAAGAGCAATCGTATCAAGGCAGTCCCCATTTGTTCTTGAGTGCATTGTTTGACTTGTATAACGATTTTTGCCTTCTGTTATTATAACTTTGTATGTATCACTTTCAGTATTGCCCCAAAAAACAATCTCATATGTTTTGTTGACCTCTACCGGGCACAAATTAACAGCATTTGCCGCATAGCTTCCGTCGCCATTTCCGTCACGTACGGCAAAATTATCACCATTGAATAAAACTGTTGCACTGCTTGTACCGTAATGAAGAGTGCCGTTACCACTGTCGCCTATTACAATTGCGTTGTCGCCCTTTTTCCATATGGTAACGTCTATCTTTATCATATATTCGCCAGTTATCTCATCAAAGGTACGATATCCCACAACCTCATTTGCACGGTTAGGCTGCTGATTATCGGAAAAAATCGCATCGTCATCTATTCCGTCAACTGTTATACTTGATGCTATATCACTGACCGGCTCCAGACTATCCGACTCCCATACAAAGGTACGTACATACTCGCCACCTTGTGTATTCACATCCATCTCAACACTTTCTCCCGCGGAAACTGCACTTTTTCCTCTCACAAGCTCATCATTTTCATTGAAAACGCCGGCAATTACTTTGTTACCTTCTTCAATTCCGCTTACAAATGCGGTAATCTCACCTCCTGTTTTATACTCACCCCATACAACCTCTGCAGCGTTTACATTTACTGCAAAGAGCATGGATATTATTATAAAAATACTCAAAACTTTTTTCATTTCACATCACCTACACTGAGTGTATCATTTTTCCAATATTTATGCAATAAAAAAGTGCGATTTCTCGCACTTTTTTGCTTATTACTTATAGCTCTTTACAAAATGACTTATCGCCTTTGTTTCCATACCGCGGTCAATAAGCTTTACAATTTCGTTTGACAAAATAAGACCGTCACACTTAAAGTTTTCGTCCTTTGTTACAACGGGGATATCCTTTTTAGCCTTTACCGCACGGATAAGCTTTTCCATATCCTCCTTGGTGTTTTCTGCAAGAGCTGTTGCATATACAAAGCCATTAGCGTCTTTTACTATCTTTTCAATGCGTTCTTCGTCTGTGGGTGCAACTGCCATGATTATATATACACCGTTTTTATCTGCCGCACCCTTGAATTCGTCAACCTCTTCATAAGGCACATCCGGCATAATAATTGCATCAACACCCGAAAAGTGGCAATTTTCAAAAAATCGGTCAATACCGTAGCTGAATACAGGGTTTGCGTTTGTTATGATAACAACGGGGATTTCGGTATCCTTCCTCAGTCTCCTAACGCAGTCAAAAATAGTATCGGTGTTAACCTTGTTTTCGAGAGCCTTAATATAAAATTCCTGAATTGTACTGTCTTCAGCAATAGGGTCGGAAAACGGAATACCAATCTCAATGAAATCAGCACCGCCGTCAATCATAGCGAGGATATATTCCTCTGTTTTTTCGATATCAATATCTCCGGGTGTAATAAAAGCACCCAAAATATTTTCTCGTTTAAGATTGTCAAGTCTGTTACTCATAAAGATTAACCCCCCTATATCTCGCAATTGCTGCAACGTCCTTGTCGCCACGACCCGAAAGGCAGATAACGATAATATCGTCCTTTTTAAGTGTGGGAGCAAGCTTGATTGCATGTGCTACAGCATGGCTGCTTTCGATAGCAGGAATAATACCCTCTGTTCTGGAAAGATACTCAAAAGCATCAACGGCTTCGTTATCTGTCACGGGAACATATTCAGCTCTGCCACTGTCATACAAATTAGCGTGCTCAGGGCCTATACCGGGATAGTCCAAACCTGCAGAAATAGAATAAACTTCGTCTATCTGACCATATTCGTTCTGGCAGAAATAGCTCTTCATGCCGTGGAAAATACCCAGTTTACCCTTGGATATTGTAGCCGCGTGCTCTTTTGTATCAATACCGCGTCCTGCAGCTTCACATCCGATAAGACGAACAGATTCGTCACCGATGAAGTTGTAGAACATACCCATAGCGTTACTGCCGCCGCCTACACACGCCAAAACACAGGTAGGAAGCTTGCCTTCAACTTCAAGTATCTGACTTCTTGCTTCACGGCTTATTACGCTCTGGAAATCACGTACAATTGTGGGGAAAGGATGCGGACCCATAACAGAACCCAAAACATAATGTGTATCGGAAATACGGTTAGTCCATTCACGCATCGTTTCGTTAACGGCATCTTTTAACACCTGTGTACCGCTTTCAACAGCGTGTACCTTTGCACCTAAAAGCTGCATACGGTAAACATTGAGTGCCTGTCTTTCGCAGTCAATCTTACCCATAAAGATTTCACATTCCATATCCATAAGTGCCGCCGCAGTAGCTGTAGCAACACCGTGCTGACCTGCACCTGTTTCAGCGATAACTCGCGTCTTGCCCATTTTCTTTGCCAAAAGAACCTGACCTAACACATTGTTAAGCTTGTGACTGCCTGTGTGGTTCAGATCTTCTCTTTTTAAGTAAATCTTAGCACCGCCAAGGTCTTTTGTCATTTTTTCAGCATAGTATAAAAGAGACGGTCTTCCCGCATAGTTGTCAAGAAGCTCCTTGAGTTCACGGTTGAATTCGGGGTCATCCTTATACTTGTTATAAGCCTCTTCAAGCTCATTAACTGCTTTCATGAGTATTTCGGGAACGTATTGTCCTCCGTGAATACCAAATCTACCTTTTTTCACCAATACCAAATCCTTTCTTTTGGTCAAATAACTAAAAAAGCCCTTGACCATGTTAATGATCAAGGACGAGAATAATCCCGCGGTACCACCTTGTTTTGCTCAATTGAGCACACTTATGAGCACTAACATGCCCTTGCGATTGACGCTCGCACACGTCGCAAAATACTCGAGTTGCCTCTTTGGTCTGCGCCCTCATCGGTCCATTTGACAAGCTGTTACTGCAAGGCTCTCAGCCACCCCTGCTCTCTGTGAGCACATATCCTGCCGTTATCTCCGAATCAACGGTTTGTTTTATTATTAATATAATACACAAGCACGCCTTTTTTGTCAACAGTTTTTTTGTTAACTATTTTGGTTTCTTTGAGTTGACAAAAGAGTGTTTTCATTATAGAATAATATAGATAATGAATGTCTTTAATGGAGGTTATTGTCGGATGATTGAAAAAATTCAGCACATTGTGCAGTCATTTGCAGTTTCGGTGGTTACCGCATTGGGTTTTTCTGCCGCAAGTGCCAACTACTTATATGTGTTTTTGATTTCAATGGTACCAATAGTTGAACTCAGAGGTGCTATTCCTATAGCAACAGCGTTGGGTCTTGACCCCGTTGTCAGCTACATAATAGCCATTCTCGGCAATGTTTTGCCTGTTCCTTTTATTCTTTTGTTTATCACACCTTTCTGCAACCTTCTCAAAAAAACCAAGCTTTTCCGTTGGTTCCCTGAGTGGCTCGAAAGAAAGGTTCAAAAAAACGAAGCCAAGGTAACAAAATACAAAAACTTAGGCTTGTTCATTTTTGTTGCTATTCCACTTCCGGGTACAGGTGCGTGGACTGGTGCTCTTGTAGCTTCATTCATCGGCTACAAATTCCGCGACGCTTTTCTTGCAATTTCAGGCGGTGTTCTTTCTGCAGGTCTTATTATGTCAGTAGGTTCATGGCTGGTTAAATTGCTCCTCGGCTTATTTTAATTTATAGGAGGTACTGATTATGGAATTACAGAAAAAGTTGTTTACATCCGAGTCTGTTACTGAAGGTCATCCCGATAAGGTGTGTGACACTCTTTCCGACAGCATTCTTGACGATATTTTGGCACATGACCCCAATGCCCGCGTTGCTTGCGAAACATGTGCGGCTACAGGTTTAGTTATGGTATTTGGCGAAATCACATCCACTCATCAGCCCGATGTACGCCAGATTGTACGCGATGCAATAAAGGAAATCGGCTACACCGAAGGTGATATGGGCTTTTCCTATGACTCTGTTGCAGTACTCAACACTCTCAACAAGCAGTCTGCCGACATTGCCCTCGGCGTGGACAAGTCTTTAGAGGCAAAGGGCGGCGATACAAGTGAATTTGACATCGGCGCAGGCGACCAGGGTATGATGTTCGGTTACGCAACAAATGAAACAGATGTTTTCATGCCCATGCCTATCTACTATGCTCAGAAAATGGCAAAGCGTCTTACCGAAGTTCGCAAAAACGGCACTCTTTCCTATCTTCGTCCCGACGGTAAAACACAGGTTACCGTTGAATATGACGGCGATACACCCAAGAGAATCGACGCGGTTGTTGTTTCCACACAGCACACAGCTGACGTAACACTTGAAACAATCAAAAAAGATATCAAAGAACACGTTATTGATGCCACAATTCCTCAATCACTTATGGATGAAGACACAAAGATTTTTATCAATCCTACAGGCAGATTTGTAATCGGCGGTCCTCATGGTGACAGCGGTCTTACAGGCAGAAAAATTATTGTTGACACATACGGTGGCTATGCCCCCCACGGCGGCGGTGCATTCAGTGGCAAAGATCCCACAAAGGTTGACCGCAGTGCTGCATATATGGCTCGCTATATTGCAAAGAACCTTGTTGCCGCTTCCCTTTGCGACAAGTGCCAGATTCAGCTTGCATATGCAATCGGTGTTGCTAATCCCGTTTCAGTACGCGTAGATACATTCGGTACAGGCAAAATTTCTGATGACAAGATAAACGAAATCGTATTGAAGGAATTTGACCTTCGTCCTGCGGCAATCATCAAGCGTCTTGACCTTAGAAAGCCTATTTATAAGCAGACAGCTGCATACGGTCACTTTGGTCGTGATGACGTTTCTCTTCCCTGGGAGAAGCTTGATTGTGTGGACAACCTCAAAAAATATCTTTAACCAAAACGCCCCGATACTCATAAAATGATATCGGGGCGAATTAATATGACAAATGTAATTTTATCGGTATTTTTAGTCTTGAGTGTTGTTTTTCTTATAGTTTTTCTTGTGCTCAAAACAGACTCTGTTACGGTTTACTGTGATGAGTTTTCTGATCTTATAAACGAGGACTATATTGTGAAAATAAAAATTTCAAAAAGAAGGAGGGGGAAATATGGAAAAAGAGATGCTCGAAGGCGAAGTAAGGGAAATCGTCTATTATAACGACGATAACTGTTACTGTGTCTTTGACCTCAATTTCGGCAAAAATTTAATAACCTGCGTCGGACATATCCCCTACCTTACTGCAGGGGAACATGTCCGCCTTGAGGGTGCTTGGACAAGCCATATCGACTATGGCGAGCAGTTCAAATTTGACAATTTTGAACGCACCATACCGCAGAAGGTTTCTGCAATAAGAACATACCTTGCCTCCGGCATTATCCCCGGCATTCGCGAAGCCACAGCCATAAAAATGACAGATGCTTTCGGGGAGGATACTCTAGAAATCATCAAAAACGCACCTGAAAAGCTTACGGCAATAAAGGGGATTTCTCTTGCTAAAGCAATGAAAATGAATGAGGCATTTTTAATTCGTCAGGACGCGGCAAATACCGTTATGTATTTTCAGCAGTTTGGTGTCAGTGCAAAAATGGCTGTAAAAATCCACAAAAAATTCGGTACACTTGCAGTTGACCTTATAAAGGGCAACCCCTATACCTTATGCGACGAAATCACAGGTATCGGCTTTAAAACAGCTGACCGCATTGCATTTCAAATGGGTGTTCCATCCTCTCACCCGGGCAGAATTAAATCAGGTATCCGCCACGCACTTGGCGAAGCCGCACAAAACGGTCACACCTGTTACCCCAAAGATAGCCTGCTCCCCTACTGCTGCCGCCTTTTAGGCTGCGACATGGTAGATATAGAAAACGGTTTTTCGGAGCTTTTAGCGGCCGGCAAAATAGTATACGAATCCAAAACCGATATGTGCTATCTCTCCGCTCTTTACAACGAAGAGCTCAGCGTTGCAACAAGGCTTTTAACCCTTTTAAAAAACCGTAAAAAAAAGCTTCCCATTGATATTGATGCAGCAATTGAAGAAGCATGTGAAAATATTACGCTCTCTTCCCGTCAGCACGATGCAGTACGTGCCGCACTTAGTGAAAATATTATGGTTATAACGGGCGGTCCCGGTACAGGTAAAACCACAATTATAAACACTATACTTAAAATAGCTTTCAAAATAGGTCTCAACGTGAGCCTTGCCGCACCTACCGGCAAAGCTGCAAAAAGGCTTGGCGAGGCGTGTAATGCAGAGGCAAAAACCCTCCACCGTCTTTTGGGGCTAGACATTATATCCGATACAGACGATTATTCCTATACAACAGATATTGAGCCGCTTAGAAGTGATATTGTCATTGTAGATGAGATGAGTATGGTTGATTTAAGCTTGATGAATGCTCTTTTAAAGGCTCTCAAAAAGGATGCCAAACTTATTCTGGCAGGTGACTCTGACCAGCTTCCCAGCGTAGGTGCAGGTAATGTGTTAAAGGATATTATAGACTCAAACCGTTTTAAGGTTATCACACTGACGGAGGTGTTCCGTCAGGCGCAGGAGAGCATGATTGTCACCAACGCCCACAGGATTAATTCCGGCGAAATGCCAATATGCAACCTAAAGGATAAGGACTTTTTCTTTATGCCACGCGCTACAATGGAATGTGATACCACAATTGCAGACCTTTGCGCAAAACGTTTACCGAAAACATATTCCTACGACCCGCTTCGTCACATTCAGGTTTTGTGCCCGTCTAAAAAAGGCTCTGCAGGCACGGTTGCACTTAATAATACTCTTCAAAGGTATCTTAACCCTCCTGAAAAAGGCAAAAAGGAGAAAAAATACGGCGAAACTCTTTTCCGCACAGGCGATAAGGTTATGCAGATTAAAAACAACTACAATATCCCCTATGTACGTATAAATGACAATGAAGAGGGATTGGGTATATATAACGGTGATATCGGCATAATACTTGATATCGATACAAAAAAATCAGTTATGATAATTGAGTTTGACGACGAAAGATTGGTTGAGTATGATTTTGCATGGCTCGATGAATTAGAGCTTGCCTATGCTCTGACGGTTCACAAAAGCCAGGGTTGTGAATTCAAAGCAGTTATCCTTTCGGTTGCACCAGTTGCACCACAGCTTACAGTCCGCAATCTTCTCTATACGGCAGTAACCCGTGCACGTGAAATTGTAATATTGGTAGGTAGCGAGGAAACCGTCAGCAAAATGGTTATCAACAACCGGGAAACCAAACGTTACAGCGCCCTTCCTGACAAACTCAAAAAGGATTTATCATGAATTTAATCAAAAAACTGTCATCTCTGATTTTTCCTCACAAGTGTACATTTTGCCGTGAGGTAATTGATTATGAGAACTATACATTTATCTGCAATAAATGTATGAACTCACTCCCTTTTATAGAAGGGACAAGATGTATCAAATGCGGTATAATGCAGCATGATACCGCAATGCCCGTTTGTCATACCTGCCGTAAATACAATCATTCTTTTTCAGGCGCGTTTACACCTCTTGTTTACAAAGACGAAGTTCGTCACGCAATTTTATCAATGAAATTTCACGAAAGAGAAAGCCACTGTCATGCCTTTGCTTTTCTTATAGCAAACAGTATTATGGAATCTGATTTTCCGCACATTGATTTTATTACGTATGTTCCGCTTTCCCGCGAAAGCTTTTTAAAGCGAGGGTTCAATCAATCTGAGCTTATTGCCAACGATTGCGGCAAAATATTCAATCTTCCCGTGCTGGATACAATTATCCGTGTTGACGGCACACCACGGCAATCCTCACTCCCTCTTTCCCTAAGAAGAAAAAACGTAAAAAAAGCCTTTAAAGGCAAGGATATGAAGCTTTCTGGAACAGCACTTTTGATTGACGATATCTACACCACAGGCTCCACAATGGATTATATATCCTCTCTTCTTCTGAAAATGGGCTGTGACAATGTTTATATTGCCGCAGTTGCATCAGTTCACCGTTCTTAGTTTTTCCTGATTAAAACTTTTTATTACGGACAAACTAACCTTGTATAAAAATGACAAGGAGGAACAATTATGAAGGTAAAAGATATCTGCTCTTGCGAAACTCTGACAGTTACAGGACAGGACACTGTCCGTGAGGCAGCAAAGAAAATGGCAAAGCATAATGTAGGTGCACTTCCTGTTGTGGATTATTCTGGAAGAGTTATCGGCATGATTACTGACCGTGACATCACGGTGAGAATTACCGCCGAAGATAAAGACCCGTCCAGATTTTCTGTATGTGACATTATGACCAATGACGTCTCCTGCGTATGTATGGACGCCGATGTGGCAAGTGCCGCCAAAATGATGAGTCGTGCTAAGGTAAGACGTCTCCCCGTTATTGACGACGGCAAAATAGTCGGTTTTATCTCACTGGGCGATATTTCCCGTACAGGCCAATACGACATGGAGGTCGGTCACGCTCTTTGTGACATATCATCCAAATATTCTAAGAAAACCTATAACTAAATAAAAAACGGCGAAAGTTCGCCGTTTTTTTAGTTTATAGGTTTTAAATTTTCATCCCAGAAAAAGATTTTATCTGCATCTATACTAACAGCTTCAACACCTTTCCCTGTTACCTTTACTGCTTTTTTGAGGATTTCGTCATCGTAATCTGCCGCATAAAAGCTGCCGGTCGGTGAAATTACAAACATTATATTTTCACCGTTTTTCACAACATTTATGATGGTATTTTCTTCATTTGCAATCACTTGCACATCTTCAACAAAGAACTCTCCTGCTGCTTCCCCGTCACCGCCTCTTATCATAAACCTTCCGATGTTGTCCATACTAAGCGAGCCTGTACGGAACGCGGCTTTTTCGCACAAAACCTCTCCGTCTGCAATAAGCGCGTATGTATTATCGGTAAAATCAGCTATAACGGTTACAACATATGTTTTGCCCTTTTCATATTTGAGAGAGCTTGTTTCAAAATTACTACCATTTATATATTCAAAATAGCCGTTTTTATTAAATCTTAAGGTTATACCGCAGTTGTTCCATGCAGTGACACTGTTTTCATTTGCTGTAAAGCCCATTACACCATTAAGTGCCTCTATCATAGGTGTAACCTTAAAGCTTAAGGTCTGGACATTACTTTTTTCTGCCTCTATTCCCCTTGACATAAACGAGGCTGTGCTGAATATTCTCGTATCGGTTGTAAAAGGTGATGCAGGCAGTCCGTTTTTGTTAAAAAGATTTGGGTTAGAAGGCACCTTGGAATAAGCATATCTTACATACGCAGGGTTATCCATGCCCTCTTTTGAAACTGATATGGTATTGTCGGAATTTATAACCGCCTTAGCAGGAACAAATTCCCCTTTTTCATCTGCAATCTCAAATTCGCAAAGCTCTGTATTGGTGTTATTATAAGTATTTGTTATACAAAGCCCGTCACCTATAGTTTCCTCTTTAAAGGTTATAACAATCTCGTTTCCATTAACCGTAGCACTTTCAAAAATCGGTCCTGAAGAAACTACATCTTCACCGTAAACATATTCTTTGGCTAAAAGATAAAGTCTTTGGGCAACAATTTCCTTGCCAAGAGGATGAATATTGTTATATGTACCCTTATCTGTATCGAGAATAACAGCCATACCTGTGTTAGTAAGTTCCAATGCTTTCATTTGAGCATCTCTTAAGGGAGCGTAGTTATCCTTTCCGTAACGAGCCAGCTGTACAAACAAAAAGGGTAAGTCTTCATCGTTCCAAAGATTTCTGTAATCTGTTATAAGAGTTTTAAATGCTTCTTCGTACATAACAGGATTTTTGGAATCACTTTCACCCTGATACCACAATATTGCACTTATGGGGTATTTTGTTAAAGGTGCAACGTGGTTATTGTATATATCACCGTTTGAGGGAGTAAAGTTCAATGTTTTGTTATCATCACTTTTTCTCATCCAACGGTTTATCGTAGTGCCTCGCCATGCAGTATTCATAAGACCTATCGGAACATTGGGCTCCTCACTGAGTCTTTCTTTGGCAAAATACATACCTATGTAAGAAAGCTTTTTATTTGTACTTGCTGTAAGAGGCTGCCAACCGTCGGTTTCAAAGGGGATATCAAAGGTTTCTGCCGAAGCAGGTGTTCGGGACAGCTTAAAAAACTTAATCCTGTCGTCAGTTATCAATTGCGGCATATTGCTTGTTGTAACGCCGTCACCCAGCTGTTCTGTTGTCTGGTGCTCATAGTTTTGTGCCATATTGCTCTGCCCTGCAAGCATAAACACATCACCTACAAACACGTTTTCAATCGTTTGGGTTTTATCCTTTGCGGAAACCGTCAATGTATAAGGTGTAAGGGATGCAGGAAGCGGACTGAGCATGGCTTCAAACAAGCCGTCTACAGCATCAACTGTTGTCTTTGATGTATTTTCGCCGTCAGTAAGAGTAACAGTTATTTCGCCTGTACCTCTGCCGTAAATAACGTGAGGCACATTTCTCTGCAACACCATATTTTCGCAAAAAAAGTTCGGAAGTGAAAAGGTTTCAAACTGTCCTTCCACATGTTCAAACGCTATATTTTCAATATAGTAAAGTCCTGCACTTACGCCTCCGCCACCTCGTGCCGTAATTTTGCCCAAATCATTGCTTGAAGCACGGAATTTGTAATTATCTGCAATCATTTTCTTTTCTCCGTTTATGTAAACATAGGCATTATACACCTGCTGTGTAGTATCTGCTTCAATTTCTACACGATAGGTCGTGTTTTTCGTATAGCTGACGTTTTCCTCTTTTACAAAGTCAGACCCGTTATTTGAGTCAAAAAAACCGCCCGCGCGTATACGAAAGCATATAGCATAGTCCGAATAATTCTTCGGTACAACAGTGCTTGATGCAATGCCTACAATACCGTCAGAAACAGTATTTGCATTAATATCAAAGGTTATTTTTACTCGACCAGTGGTAGCAGTAAAACTTTTATATGAAAAATCCGCAGTTGATACCATACGATCACTTGCCGCAAGAGTGGGTATGTTACCAATTATCATTGCCATAACCAGGATAATCATAATAATTCTTTTCATTTTTTCTCCTCCGTAATTTATTAAAGCACCACATAACGGTGCTTTAATAAATTAATATTCAATTTCAAGACTGAGTGCTCTCTTTGCGATAATTAAAGCTTCCTGTGTTGTGCAGTTGCCGAGGGGATTAATCTTATTTTCGTCTGTACCCTTGATAAGACCTGCAGCCACCATCAGTTTAACACTGTCTTCTGCCCATTCGCTTACCATTTCTCCGTCAGCAAAAGTGTCAAGCTTGGGAAGATAATTCTTAACAATATCCATGTTTAAATCCGGAATAAGCTTTTGTGCTATTCTTGTAAGCATAACACAAATCTGTTCACGAGTAACGAGTGCATCAGGATTAAACTCAGTTTCGCTTACACCCTTAACAAGACCCAAACCATATGCTGTTACAACAAGGGGGTTGTTGCAGTCTGTAAAGGGGTTTTCAACGCTCATTTCGGGCAATTCCATACCAGATGCAGACGCGTAAAGGTAAAGTGCTACAACTGCAAACTCTTCACGTGTAATGCTCTTTGCATAGTCAACATCTTCGCCCATTGCCGCTTTGAGAAATCTTGCCGCATCGTAGTCAACTTCATTAACCGCCCAATCACTGGGTTCACTCTGTGCAAAAGCTACTGCATTAAATGACAATACCATTACTGCAACAAGTAAAATTGATACTAACTTTTTCATTTTTCATTCTCCTTTTTATATTAGTCTTCCTTGTGTGAATTAAAACGAAGATACTCATTGATAAATCCGTCCAAATCACCGTCCATAACGGAGCCAATGTTACCTACTTCAAAGTTTGTACGGTGGTCCTTAACCATTGTATAGGGGTGGAAAACATAGCTGCGTATCTGACTGCCCCACGCAATTTCCTTCTGTACACCCTTGATATCTTCAATTTTTTCCTTATGTTCTGCTTCCGCCATTTCGGCAAGCTTTGCCTTAAGCATCTTCATACACATATCCTTGTTCTGAAACTGGCTTCTTTCGTTCTGACAAGCAACAACAACGCCTGTGGGAATATGTGTAAGTCTTACAGCGGAAGATGTTTTATTAACGTGCTGTCCGCCTGCACCCGATGCACGGAAAACGTCCATTTTAATATCTTCGGGGCGGATATTAACCTCGATAGTATCGTCAATATCGGGCATAACTTCAACCGATGCAAAGGATGTATGACGTCTGCCTGCACTGTCAAAGGGAGAAATACGCACAAGGCGGTGAATACCCTTTTCGCACTTTGCATAGCCGTATGCGTTATCGCCTTCAATAAGGATTGTTGCACCCTTTATACCTGCTTCATCACCGTCGATGTAGTCAATTGTTGAAACAGAAAAGCCTCTCTTTTCTGCCCACATCTGGTACATTCTAAGAAGCATAGACGCCCAGTCCTGAGCCTCTGTACCGCCTGCACCTGCATGAAGTGTGATAATAGCATCGTTTTTGTCATAAGGACCTGCGAGAAGAGTTTCCAGCTTTGTTGTTTCGATATCGTTTGTAAGCTTTTCAACGCCTTCTTTTACCTCATCGAGGAAGCTTAAGTCATCCTCTTCCTCTGCCATTTCGATAATAGTCAAAAGGTCGTCTCTTTCAACTGAGAGATTGTTGTAATGTTCAATCTTACCCTTGAGCTGTTTAAGCTGCTTGAGAGTTTTCTGACTTTTTTCCATATCGGAATAAAAGTCAGGCTCCATTGTTGATTTTTCCATTTCTTCTGCCTGGGCAATAACATTATCTATATGAAGTGCTTTGCCAAGCTCATCAATGTCCCCTTTAAGAGCATTAAGGGACAATTTATACTGATCGTACTCTACCATGTTTATTCATTCCTTCCGATGTCTTATATGTATATCTTACATGAAAACCCCTGTTAGAGATTTTCATGTAAGCCACAGCACTGCTTATATTTTTTGCCGCTTCCGCAGGGACAGGGGTCGTTACGTCCAACCTTGGGAGATGTTCTCTTTATGGGCTGTGCTTTAACCGAGCCGTCACTGCCGCCGGATGCGGTAGCTTTTTTAAGGTCAACTGCAGGTGCGGAGGGCTTTTCGCCGTGCGCTTTTGCATGTCTCACAGGCTCGTTGATGTTGACCTCCATAGCAGGTGCAACACCCATAACATATTTTACAGTATCTTCCTGCATAAGTGCAACCATTTCTTCAAACATATCGTAGCCTATCATCTTGTACTCATTGAGTACATCGTGATGACCGTAGGAACGAAGACGGATCTCACGCTTTAAAGTATCCATTGCCGATACGTGCTCTATCCAATGGTTGTCAACGGCTTTAAGCATAATCCTGCGTTCAACGTCACGCATGTTTGCTTCGCCGAAAAGAGCTTCCTGTTCTTTATAGCGCTGCGCAGCCTTTTCCAAAAGCTCTTCACGGATTTCTTCACGGGAGATACGGTTAATATCGCGGGAGGAAATCTCAATAATACCTTCTTTATGGAATAATTTTGCACAATATTCTTCAAATTCAGCCATGAGCCAGTAATCTGCGTGCTCTGCGTTAAGATATTTTGCTATAGCATTATCTACTACCTTTGCAATCATCTTTTCAATGGAAGGCTTGATATTTTCACCGTTCAATACTTCCTTACGCTGGTTGTAAATAATAGTTCTCTGTGTGTTTACAACGTCGTCATACTGCAAAACGCTCTTACGGATATCGTAGTTTCTGCCTTCGATATTCTTCTGCGCGTTTTCGATAACGCCTGAGAGCATTCTCTCGTCGATAACGTCATCCTCTTCTATTTTCATCGTTGTAAGCATCTTTTTGATTCTGTCGCCGCCGAAAAGACGCAAAAGGTCATCCTCAAAGGAAACAAAGAACTTAGACTTGCCCGGGTCTCCCTGTCTGCCGCTTCGACCCTGAAGCTGGTTGTCAATACGTCTTGACTCATGACGCTCTGTACCCAATACGTACAACCCGCCTGCAGCCACAACCTCTGCCTTCTCGGGTTCGATTTCCTTTTTGAACTCTTCATAATAGTTGGCATAGGTTTCTCTTGCCTTTAAGATTTCTTCGTCATCTGTTTCGGCAAAGCCTGTTGCCTCAACAATCAACTCGTTGGGGAAACCTTCCTTTTCCATACGGTTCTTTGCCATATATTCGGCATTACCGCCCAGGATAATATCAGTACCACGACCTGCCATGTTTGTAGCAATTGTAACGGCACCTTTCTTGCCTGCCTGTGCAATAATCTGAGCTTCGACTTCATGGTATTTTGCATTGAGAACTCTATGCTTTACACCTGCACGCTTAAGGGCACCTGACAATTCTTCACTGCTTTCAATTGTAGCAGTACCTACAAGCACCGGTCTGCCTGTTGCTGATTCGTTTTTGATTTCGTTTACAATAGCCTTTATCTTGGCATTATGTGTCATGTAAACAGCATCGTTTTCATCCTTACGGATTACAGGTGCATTTGTGGGAATAGCCACAACGTCAAGAGAATATATACCGCGAAATTCGTCTTCCTCTGTAAGGGCTGTACCTGTCATACCAGAAAGCTTTGAATACATTCTGAAATAGTTCTGTACAGTGATCGTTGCAACAGTACGGCTTTCGTTTCTTACCTTCAAGCCTTCCTTCATTTCAATAGCCTGATGAAGACCGTTTGAGTATCTTCTGCCAAATGAAAGTCTGCCTGTAAAGCTGTCTACGATGATAACCTCACCGTCTTTTACAACGTAGTCATCGTCAATTTTCATAACGCCGTGAGCCTTAAGTGCAATGTTTATATGATGCACAATGCTCATGTTGTTGGGGTCTGCAAGGTTTTCAATATTAAAAAACTGTTCAGCTTTTTTTGTACCTTTTTCTGTAAGGGTAGCGTTCTTTGCCTTTTCATCAACTATATAGTCGCAGTCAAGATTAACGCTTTCCTCCTTAAGGTCAAACTCCTCAAACTTCTGCACTTTGAGACCTCTTACAAATCTGTCTGCCGCCATGTAAAGGGCGTCGGCTTCCGCCTCTGGTGTACTGATAATATGAGGTGTTCTCGCTTCGTCAATCAAGATAGAGTCAACTTCATCGACGATTGCATAGTTGTGTTCACGCTGTACAACGTTTTCCTTAGATGTACGAAGGTTATCCCACAAATAGTCAAAGGCAAACTCGCTGTTTGTACCGTATGTGATATCGGCAGCGTAGGAAGCCTGCTTTTCCTCCTGTGTACCCTGAGGAATGATAAGACCAACCGTCAGTCCAAGATAACGGTATACCTTGCCCATCCATTCACTGTCTCGCTTTGCAAGATATTCGTTTGCTGTTACAATATGCACACCCTTGCCTGTAAGAGCATTAAGATATGCAGGAAGTGTAGCAACCAAGGTTTTACCTTCACCTGTTTTCATTTCGGCAATTCTGCCCTGATGGAGTACAATACCGCCTATAATCTGCACGGGGAAATGTTTCATTCCCAATACTCTCCAGCTTGCCTCTCTCACGGTTGCAAAAGCTTCCGGCAGCAAATCGTCTAACGTTTCACCATTAGCAAGTCTTGATTTAAATTCATTTGTCTTTCCCTTGAGTTCTTCCTCACTAAGACGGGAAAATTCCTCGTCTAAAGCAAGTATTTTTTCCTTCAAAGGCTGTATTTTTTTAACCTCTTTTGAAGAATAATCTCCAAAAAGTTTTGAAAAAAGTCCCATTTATTTCACCATTTTCTGTTTTTTTAGGGCTACAAATACCCATTTTTAATATTTTACCATACTTATAGCAAGGTGTCAAATTAATAAATAGTTAACTTGGTTATATTGCTTTTGTTTCTTCTCTGAGCCATGTTGCCTCACGCACGGTGAGATAAGGCGAAAGTGTGTTGTACACTTTCTTGTGGAAAGCGTTGAGCCACTCAATTTCCTTTTCGGTCATAAGGCTCTTGTCGATAGCTCTCGTATCAATCGGACAGTATGAAAGCATATCAAATCCGTAGAACTCGCCGTCACCTGTTTCCATTTTCTTTTCAACAATAACATCGTTTTCTATTCTTATACCGTACTTGCCTTCAACATATACGCCGGGTTCAACCGTAAGATTCATACCAACTTCCAACGGGTATGTATATCTCATGCGGGGACCAAAGCCCTGAGGGCCTTCGTGTACGTTAAGCAAAAAGCCCACACCATGACCTGTACCGCACTTGTAGTCAATGCCTTCGTTCCACAAATACTGACGAGCCAAAACATCAAGACAGCTGCCCGTTGCACCCTTTAAGAATATTGCTGAGCAAAGAGCAATATTACCCTTTAATGTAAGGGTATATGCGCGTCTTTCTTCGTCGGATATTTCGCCCAAAACAAGAGTTCGTGTAATGTCTGTTGTTCCGTCATAGTACTGTCCGCCTGAGTCGATGAGTAACATCCCGCTCTTTTCAATAACCGCACTGTTCTTTTCATCGGGAGAATAGTGCATCATAGCAGCATTGCCTTTGTATGCGGCAATGGTATCAAAGCTTGCACCCAAGTTGCCTTCCATTTCGCCTCTTTCTTCCAAAAGAAGGTCGCATACGTCCTTTTCGGTCATAGTGCCGCTTTCTGCTGTGTAAATCTTGTGGAAAGCCTTCACCAGTGCAACACAGTCCTTTACGTACGCGTTTTTAAGGTTTTCGTTTTCGATATCGTTTTTAACAGCCTTCATGTTCTCCACAAAATCTGCAGTTTCCTTAACCTTGCATGTGGCAGTGCTAAAAAGCATATAGTTTGTCGCATTGGCTTTAAGTGCAAGAACTGTTTTTTCATCAAGCATTCTCACATCTTTATATATATCATCATATTCCTTAACTGTAACACCGTTTTTGTCAAGATACGCTTTTACATCGTCTGTAAGCTGCTTGTATGAAACATAAAAATACGCATTATCCTCAGTTACAAGAGCATATGAAAGCGCAAAGGGACAGCAGTGTACATCGTTTGCACGCACATTGTAGAGCCACATAATGCTGTCAAGCGTACCTGTTACAAATGCAGTAGCACCTGCGTCCTTAATTTTTTCACGCAGTCTCTCGACCTTGCTTTTTGCACTCTCACCTGTATATTTTTCATCAAGGACAAAAAGCTTTGTGTAAGGAAGACTGTCTCTGTTCTCCCAGATATAGGAAAGGTCACAGTCACAAACAAGTTCAATGCCTTTCTTGTTAAATTCCTTTTGCATTCCTACAACAGCACTCTTACTGAAAAGCTTTGAGTCAATACCAACTCTGTCACCCTCGCAAAGCTCTTCGCAGAAAAACTGCACATAGCTGATAACACCTGGCTCATATGCCTTGTAAAGCACACATTCACTGCCGGAAAGCTCAATTTCCGCCTGGATATAGTATCTGCCGTCTGTCCATAAGCCGCTCTTTTTATCTGTCAGTGCAAAAGTACCTGCACTACCTGTAAAGCCACTTATCCAATGGCGAAAACGGTAGTAATCGGCTACATATTCCGAAATATGCGGGTCGCCTGTAGGCACAATGTAACCCTTCAAATTGTTTTTTTCCATTTCAGCTCTTAAAAGAGCAATTTTTTCATTCGTTGTCATATATAATCTCCTTCCTATTAGCCTTTCCCTTGAGGGGAAGGTGTCAGCCTGCGGCTGACGGATGAGGTGTCTCTCTTCCCTCAGTCCAGCCTAAGCTGCGGTACTGCATTCAATTCTAATCCGCCTCGTATTCCCTTTTCATAGTTAAGGTATCCGGCACAAGAAATCATTGCACCGTTATCTGTACACAAATCTATAGGCGGGCAATAAAATTCCATTTTGTTTGCCTTTGCACCCTCCTCCATCATTTTACGAAGAAAAGTGTTTGCCGCAACACCGCCTGCAAGTGCAATTTTATCCACACCTACGCTCTTTGCCGCATCAATTGTATTTTCTACCAAACAGTCACAAACAGCTTTCTGGAAAGATGCCGCAACGTCAGCCTTGTTTATCTCATTGCCGTTCTGCTCTTCCTTGTGCACGTAATTTATAACAGCTGTCTTAACACCCGAAAAGCTGAAATCAAAGCCTGACTTTGGACGAGGGAACTTGATAGCCTCGCAGTCCCCCTCTTCTGCAAGCTTGTTAACCTTTGGACCACCCGGATACCCAAGCCCCAAAACTCTGGCTACTTTATCAAAGGCTTCGCCTGCCGCATCATCATGGGTCTGACCGAGTATTTCAAAATCGTGATAGTCCTTCATGTGAAGGATATGACTGTGACCGCCCGATGCCACAAGACATACAAAAGGCGGTTCCAAACTTTTGTGTGCAATATAGTTTGCCGCGATATGCCCCTGAATATGATTAACAGGCACAATCGGCTTATTAAGCCCATAGGCAAATGCTTTTGCCGCACTTACACCAACAAGCAATGCGCCCACAAGACCGGGTGAATACGTCACCGCAACAGCGTCAAGCTCTTCTTTTGTAATGCCTGCATCCTTTATCGCTTTGTCCATAACCCATATGATTTTATCAATATGCTTACGGGACGCAATCTCGGGTACAACGCCTCCGTAAAGAGTATGTATATCAATCTGTGAATAAACTACGTTGCTTAATACCTCGCGTCCGTCTTTTGTTACGGATGCCGCTGTTTCATCACAGGATGTTTCAATACCTAAAATATATGCCATATTATCAGTCCTTTTCTATGTGTAAATCCATTAAAATCGCATCGCTGTCGGGATTTTGGTAGTAATTTTTCCTTAGTCCTACCTTTTCAAAGCCAAGTGCTTCATAAAGCCGTATTGCAGGGTAATTATCACTTCTGACTTCCAGAGTAAAAAGCTCAATCCCTTCCTTTTTTGCAAGCTTTTCAACCTCATAAAAAAGCTTTTTTGCCAATCCTTTTTGCCTATGCTCACTATCTGTCGCAATGGAAATAATCTGCCCTTCGTCAAAAACCTTTTCAAAGCTTATGAAAGCCAGCATACTCTCATCAAAAAGTGCATAGCAAAAATAGCTTTCCCTTTCTAAGTCCTTTTGCATAGTTTCCTTTTTCATGGAGTCAGAAAAGGCTTCTTCCTCTATTTTATAAACTAAATCAATATCAGCAATTGTACATCTTCTTACAATCATTTCAATTTCTCAACTATTCTTTCAATATATTCGTAAAGCTCGTCTGCACATGCCTTATACACGGTTTCGCCACCGCCGTAAGGGTCGATAACGTCGCCTCCGTCTGCATATTCTCCAATTGTAAAAACCTTGTCCTTTGCATCAGGCATCACAGAAAGTATTGCCATTTTATGCGCTTTCGTCATCGTAAGCACAAGGAGGCTGTCATTTATATCGTCCCGTGTAAGCTGTGTAGATACATGGTTTGATATGTCTATGTTCATCTGTTCCATAGTTGCGATAGCCTTTGGGTTAGCACCGCCGCCTTCGGCATAAAGACCCCGGGAGAACGCCCCTTCAGACAAAGAATTGAAAATCCCCTCCGCCATAGGACTGCGGCACGTATTGCCCGTGCATACAAATAAAACTCTCATACAATTCTTCCTCCCGCAGATTTTAAAAGCCTGTTTCGTATAGCTGTACCCATGCCTTTGTTTTCGGGAAGAGTTGCATAAACGGTTTTTATACCATCTTCATCCGCTTTTCGGAGAAGATAGAAAAGTCTTGCCGCATACTCGGTATCGGAACTACCTGCAGAATAAAACATATTATCCCCTGCAATGCTTTTATATTTATCATATGTTATTATGCCCACATTTTCGCCCTCAGGCACTATAAAGCTTTCTGTATCACTTATTGCGAAAACTTCTGCATCGGGACTGTAGTGAGTATATTTCATCCCCGGGCATTTTGGTGCATCGGCATACTCGCCGCCAAAATAACACTCGCCACAAATAGTAGCGATATCTTCTCTTGTTACTGCACCGGGACGAAGGATTACGGGCACATCACCAGTCATATCAACAACTGTTGATTCCACGCCAACCTGACAGTCACCGCCGTCAATAATAATTTCGACCCTTCCGTCCATATCAGATTTGCAGTGTTCAAAAGTTGTTGGACTGGGACTTCCGGACAGATTTGCACTTGGTGCCGCAATCGGTGTGCCGCTAAGCTTTATAAGCATATTTGCCACAGGATGAGAGGGCATTCTTATGCTTACAGTATCAAGTGATGCCGACACAATATCCGGTACACCCTCTTTTCTTTTCAGAATAATTGTCAAAGGACCTCCCCAGTAAGCATCCATGAGTTTTTTTGCATTTTGGGGAACAAACTTTGCAAGTTTTAATACTTCGTCCGCATCTGCAATATGGCTGATAAGCGGGTTATCCGAGGGTCTGCCCTTTGCAAGGTAAATCTTCTTTACCGCATCAGGATTAAAGGTGTCTGCACCCAAGCCGTATACTGTTTCAGTCGGGAAGGCTACAAGCCCCCCGTGTTTTATACACTCTGCTGCCTCACGAAGTGCACTTTCATCGGGTGCAGAGGGGTTTATTTTTATGTAAGTTGTTTTCATTATGTTCACTCCTAACGGCATAGAAAAACACACAAAGGAAGTATCGGAGACCCGATACTTCCTTTAATATTAATCGTTACGACCGTATCCGTAATACGAGTAGTTATACTTCTTGCTGTAGCCGCCGGGAAGTATAGATGTGTCTTCAACGTTATTAAATACAAAACCGATAATTTCGGCATTGGACTGGCTGATATCACTTGCCACGCTGATTACATCGTCAATATTTGCGCTGTTCTGTCTTACAACAAGAATACCGGCATCTGTATATTCAGATATAATTGCCGCATCTGTAAAGAGCTGTGACGGAGGTGTATCAATAATAATGTAGTCGTACTTTTCCCTGAGTGCATCAAGTGCCTTTTTTAAGCCCTTTGTGGAAAGGACTTCGGAAGAGTTTCCTACAGCCTTCAAGCCACCTATCATATCAAGACCGAACTTGTCAAGTTTTACAATTGCATTGTCAACGGATGCCTGTCCTCGGATTACATCGATAGCCTGAGTTTTAATCATGTCTTTTGCTTCAAGTACAGTTGCAACAGCAGGCTTTCTTAAATCGCAGTCAACCATAATAACCTTGTTACCGTTCTGCGCAAGAGCAAGAGCAATATTAACCGCTACGGTTGTCTTACCTTCGTTTTCAAGCGCACTTGTTACAAGTATTGCCTTTGCGTTATTTTTCTTTGCGTAACGTTCAATCTTTGTACGCATGGACTTGTATGTTTCATTAAATACAAAGCCTGTCTTTTTGTTTGTAATAATCATCGGCTCATGTTTAACATTCTTTTTGCCTGCGTTTTTCTTTTTGTTGATGTCAACATGGGGAACACTGCCGATATGCTTAATGTCGATTCTGTCTGTTAATGCGTTAGGTGTCACAACACTGTTGCGTACAATCTGCATGAACACGATTACACCTGCAGCAAGTGCAATACCTATAATTGCACCTATAAGACCCATTTTTACAATACCGTTATCAGAATCGGGCACTTCCATTTTACGGGGCTTTTCAAGAGTATAAAGTCTGCCGTCACGCACGGTCTCCTGTGCTTTTTCGGGCAAATACAAGCTAATTGCTTCTGCAATCTTATAAGACTTTTCGTTGTCGGCAGTTTTTACAACAACCTTCATAACGTTGGAGCCTTCAATAAGCTGTGAAGAAATATATTTTTCAATATTCTCCTCAATACCTGTCTCAATTTTGATGCGATCCATAAAGTCTTTGCTCTTGATAACATATGAATAAGTATTTGCAAGATATTCTGCAACGAGAAAGTTTTCTGTTTTAAGAGTACTGTTTGATGTTTCTTCAGTATTTATAACATAGCTTATTGATGATGTATACTGAGGAACATATGTAACCGCGGCAATAATAACACCTATAAGTGCACATATAAGGCCGCTTGCTACAACAACCTTCCACTTTTCAATAATACATTTTATCAATATGGTTATTCCTATTCGGGATTCATTTTCCTCATACATTGTCTTTTCGTATGTCACTTGTTTTCCCCCTCTATATTTTGAACCAATTTTATCAACATATTGTGTCAATATCAAGATAATTATATCTTTTTTTTTACATAAAGTCAAGCACAAGCCCTTTGTTACCGCCTTTTTTTTGATTTTCAAAAATAAACACAATATATTGTATTTTACTCTTGACAAAAGCACAATATTTATATATAATGCAAATGTGAAAATTCGAGTTAAAAAAAGAGATACAATATGGAGGAAAGTAAAATGAAAGTTATCAAACGTGACGGCTCAACGGTTGATTTTGACCGCTCTAAAATAGCGATTGCAATCAGCAAAGCCAATAACGCTGTAGACGAGGCTTATCGTATTACAGACGAAAAAATCGAAGAAATCGTTTCTAGCATCGAAGCTATGCACAGACAGAGAGTTCTTGTTGAGGACATACAAGATATGGTAGAGTCCAGCCTTATGGAAGCAGGCAAGTATGAACTCGCAAAGACATACATAATCTACCGCTACAACCGTGCACTCGTAAGAAAGGCAAACACAACTGACGAATCTATTCTTACACTTATCAAAAATTCCAACAAAGACCTTATGGAGGAAAATTCCAATAAAAACGCTGTTATGGCAGCAACACAGCGTGACCTTATCGCAGGTGAGGTTAGTAAGGACTTAACAAAGCGTATACTTCTTCCCGAGCATATTTCCAAGGCTCATGAGGAAGGCGCTATCCACTTCCATGATGCTGACTATTTCCTTCAGCCCATATTTAACTGCTGTCTTATCAATATTGGCGACATGCTTGACAACGGCACTGTTATGAACGGCAAGCTTATCGAAAGCCCCAAGAGCTTCCAGGTAGCCTGCACAATCATGACTCAGATTATTGCCTCCGTTGCCTGCGGTCAGTACGGCGGACAGAGCGTTGATATTTCCCACTTAGGCAAGTACCTCCGCAAGAGCCGTGAAAAATTTGCCCGTCAGCTTACTGAGCAGTTCGGTGAAACTCTTGATGCAGAAACAATCAACAAGATTGTTGACCAGAGACTTGCTGACGAATTAAAGAGCGGTGTACAGACAATCCAGTACCAGATTAACACTCTCATGACAACACACGGTCAGTCCCCCTTCGTTACACTCTTCCTCAACCTCAAGGCAGGCGATGAGTATATCGAAGAAAACGCTATGATTATCGAAGAAATCCTCCGCCAAAGATACGAAGGCATCAAGAACGAATGCGGTGTTTATGTAACACCTGCATTCCCCAAGCTTATCTATGTTCTTGATGAACACAACTGTCTCAAAGGCGGCAAGTATGACTATATTACACGTCTTGCGGTAAAGTGCTCTGCAAAGCGTCTTTACCCCGACTATATCTCCGCAAAGAAAATGCGTGAAAACTATGAGAACAACGTATTCTCCCCCATGGGTTGCCGCAGCTTCCTCTCTCCTTGGAAAGATGAAAACGGCAACTACAAGTTTGAAGGCAGATTCAATCAGGGTGTTGTATCACTTAACCTTCCTCAGATTGGTATCCTTGCTAAAAAGGACGAAGACAAGTTCTGGGAAATCTTGAACGAAAGACTTCTTCTCTGTAAGGAAGCTCTTCTCTGCCGTCATCAGTCCTTAGAGGGCACTATCTCTGACACAAGCCCCGTTCACTGGCAGTACGGTGCAATTGCCCGCTTAGAAAAGGGTGAAGTTATCGACAAGTATCTTCACGACGGTTATTCCACAATTTCTCTCGGTTATATCGGTCTTTATGAAGTTACAAAGCTTATGAAAGGTACAAGTCATACAGAAGGCGAAGGTGCTGACTTTGCAATCAGACTTATGAAGAGACTTCGCAGTGCATGTGAAGAATGGAAACAGGAAACAGGTCTTGGTTTTGGTCTTTACGGCACACCTGCTGAAAGCCTTTGCTATCGTTTTGCACGTATCGATAAGGAACGCTTCGGTACTATTGAAGATGTTACAGACAAGGGTTATTATACAAACTCTTACCATATTGACGTTCGTGAAGATATTGACGCATTTAGTAAGTTCGAATTTGAAAGCCAGTTCCAGAAGATTTCTTCCGGCGGTGCTATCAGCTATATCGAAATTCCCAACATGCGCCACAATCTTCCCGCACTTGAAACGCTCGTTCGTTTCATTTATGACAATATTCAGTACGCTGAGTTCAACACTAAGAGCGACTACTGTCATGAGTGCGGTTACGACGGCGAAATCATGATTAACGATGACCTTGAATGGGAATGCCCCTCTTGCCACAACAAAGACCAGAAAAAGATGAACGTTACACGCCGTACATGCGGCTATTTAGGCGAAAACTTCTGGAACGTTGGCAAAACAAAGGAAATCAAGTCCCGTGTACTTCATCTGTAATTGAGGTGACTTTATGAACTACGCTACAATAAAAAAACACGACATTGCCAATGGTCTCGGCGTGAGAGTTTCGCTTTTTGTATCGGGTTGTACACATCATTGCAAAGGCTGCTTCAATCCCGAAACATGGGATTTTAACTACGGAAAAGAATTCACCGATGAAGTAGCGGACGAAGTAATCAAGGCTCTCTCGCCCGATTATATTACAGGCTTATCCCTTTTAGGCGGCGAACCTTTTGAGCCTTCAAACCAGGCGGTGCTTGCACCCTTCCTCACCCGTGTTAAAACGCTTTATCCCACCAAGGATATCTGGTGCTATTCCGGCTACAATTTTGAAAGTGATATGCTTACGGGCAAATTAGGTGACCATTCGGTTACTGATGAAATGCTCAAAAACATCGATATTTTAGTGGACGGCGAATTTGTTGAAAGTCTTAAGGATATTTCCCTTCGTTTTAAAGGCTCTTCAAACCAGCGTATAATCGATGTGCAAAAATCCCTTGCCACAGATGCTCTTGTTTTATGGGGCGAAGAAGCAAACATTGACAGAAAAGACATAGCAGGCGGCAGCGTTGACTGTTGTGGCTGTGGCGAATAACGAAAGGAAACCACTATGACAAACGTAAACATAAAAAAGCTTAATCCCAATGCTACGATTCCCACATATGGCTCAGAATTTGCTGCCGGCTGTGATTTGTACGCATGCCTCGATGAAAGCGTTACAATTGAGCCTCATCACACAGTACTTATAAAAACAGGTCTTGCGCTTGAAGTACCCGTAGGCTACGCAGGTTTAATCTATGCAAGAAGCGGTCTTGCATCAAAGAGAAATCTTGCTCCTGCAAATAAAGTAGGCGTCGTAGATGCCGATTATCGCGGCGAGGTTATGGTTGCACTTCACAACCATGGCACCACTCCCCAGACTATTGAGCACGGCGAAAGAATTGCCCAAATGGTTATCGCGCCCTTCCTTACAGCAAACTTTATCGAAGTTAATGAATTATCCGACACTGTTCGTGGTGAAGGCGGCTTTGGAAGCACAGGAAGCAAGTAATTAGGAATTAACAAAAAATAGTCACATTCATCACAACAACATTATAAGTTACAGAAGATTAAATATTCAGAAACCCTTGTTTTAAACAACAAGGGTTTCTTCATTAATACCCTTTGGGCAAATCATGCGACAGCAATTCATCAAAAAAGATGAGGGATTTCCCTCATCTTTTTAAAACATCATATTCTCGATAAACAAATCCTGAAAATATTCATCCTTTGCTAAATCAACATACTCGGCATTTTTCAAAAATGCCGACAAATCTGATTTGCCTGAGGCAAATTTTACAAGCCCCTGCATACAGCTGTTATTTACAGTTTTGATTTTACCATTAAATTCTTTTGGCAAAAGCCCTGCCTTCAATGCGTTGCCTAAATTCATTTTTGACGAAAATCCACCCGATACAAAGACTTTGCCAACATCACTATAACTTATCTCGGATTTTTTCATAAGAGCAAGCGTTGCGGAGCATATGGCAGATTTAGCAAGCTGAAACTGCCGTATATCCTCCCGTGTTATTGTTACACCCTTTGCAATTTCAAACTCTTTCTCTTCCATGAAACCCGTTTCGTCTATAATCTCCCAATCAAGAAGCACGCTTACGGCATCTATAAGCCCTGTTGCGCACAGTCCCTTTGGCTCTCCGCCTCCTATTACAAGGCTCATTTTTCCCGTATAGGAATATATTGCACCGTCAACGGCGCTCATTCCACAGGATATGTTAACCCCCTCAAAGCAAGGCCCTGCTGCCGCCGCTGTACAATAAAGTTTATCCTTCGAGTATAATACAACCTCTGCGTTTGTACCAAGGTCAATCAGGAAATTATATTTTCCGTCCTCATTTTCGCCTACATAACCAAGTCCTGCCACAACGTCGGCACCCACAAATGCACTTATTCCCGGGAGCGATACAATCTCGCCTACCCTTTTGATGCCCCAAGTATCCGCAGGCATCTTTTTTGATTGCAAAAATACAGGTGTATAGGGGGCATACCCCAAAGCACTGCAGGGCACGTTAAAGAATAAATGGAGCATTGTAGTATTCCCTGCTACATAAAGTGTATCTACATATGCTACATCAAAGCTGTCAAAAAGCTCGTCAATCATGTCAGTAAGCTCGTCTATTATCTTTTTATGTAGTGTTTCCGTGCCGTTTTTTGTGGCGTAGTCAATCCTTGACATAACATCTGCCGCAAAAGCCCTCTGGGGGTTATTCCTTGTTATGGTTTTTATGATTTTGCCCTCGTCCTTTGAAACAAGTGCCAGCACAAGCGTAGTTGTACCTATGTCAAAGCAAAGGCACATGTTAAGGGTTGTATATCCGGTTTCGTCACCTGATATTGCGGTGGCGATATTCTTTTTTTGAGGGATTTGCACTCTTATATCGTCCTTTATTTCATACCTGCACGAAAGTACGCTTTCGCCGTCAACAAAAACGGTACACTTGTTGCACATACCCTTGCCTCCGCAAGGATGCTCAACCAAAACACTCGCCTTTGAAAGCACGTCGGAAAGCATATCTCCCACTTTGGCATTTATTATTCTTTTGTGCCCGTTTTCATAAACAGTTATCTTAGGCATACAACATCTTCACCTTTTCAAAATACGCATCAATATTTTCCCATTTTGAGTCTGCAGGGATATCACATCCCGACGAAATCATAAAATTGTTATACATAGAGCATTCATCATAAATATTCTGCACAAAAGCTGTAATATCCTCTTTTTTGCCTGTTTTAAAAAGCACAGGGTCAACGTTACCCATGACAATACTCTCCTTTGGCATGAGAGGAATAATCTCCGAAAGCTTTATCGCATTGCCAAAATGATAGATATCTGCATTTAAAGATGCAATCTCCTCTGCCATTTTTACCACGTTATCGCCACAGTTATGGTAGCACACAATAAAATCATCATCCGACACACTGTCAAATATCCTTTTTACGAAGGGTATCGAAAATTCTTCATTCAACATGGGTGACAAAAGCCCTGCCGCAGGCTCTGCCATGATAACGCCGTCAGCACCTGCCTCTTTAAATGTTTTTATATATTTAATTATAAATTCCGTAGTTTTTTCTAAAAGCACTTTTACATCCTCAGGTCTGTCGAAACACTCCATCATTAATTCCGTCATGTCAAAAAGCCTGCCTGCTAGCGAATACGGCCCAATAACACCGCAAAACACAGGAACATCACAGATTTCTTCCTTGGCTTTTTTTACGGCATCTATATAGATACCGCATCTTCCACAACTTACATCGGGCACCGTAATATTTCCGCTCTCTGTTATATCGTCAATAATGCCCTTTGTAACGGTGGGTATCTCGTTTTCTGAAAATGCAACCTCTGCACCGAAAGCCTCCGCCTCGACGGATAAATCCATCATGTTAAGGGATGCACCCACATTGCACCTTTCCAAAATTGCTTTCATGCCCGCAAGCTGCATATCAGAAGATGCTATAAGCTCGTTTACACCGATACCTAAAAGCTGTACGGACGGAAAAGACAAAATTGGAACGGTTTTATGTTTATTTGCAAGGATTTTTTTTACTTTTTCTTTCATATTTATCACCTTTAATTAAAAAAGCTGAGTGCAACTTCTGCCGCTTCTGCAGCGTCCTTTGTATAAGCATCTGCGCCAATGCCCATAGCAAATTCATTATTTAACGGAGCACCGCCAACCATTACCTTGACATTATCTCTTAATCCTGCTTCTTTAAGAGAATCGATAATATCCTTCTGATAGTCCATTGTTGTTGTAAGAAGTGACGAAAGGCATACAACGCGTGCGCCGCTTTCCTTTACGGCTTCCACAACCTGTTCACCTGACACGTCAACACCAAGGTCAACGCACTCAATGCCTACGCCCTCAAGCATCATTTTAACAAGGTTTTTTCCGATATCATGTAAATCGCCTTTTACAGTGCATATAACAGCTTTGCCCACAGGCTCAACGCCTTCCTTTGTGAGATAAGGCTTAATAACATTAACCCCACCATTCATTGCTCTTGCGGCAATAAGCACCTCAGGCACATATACCTCATTGTTTTTGAACTTTTCGCCCACAATCATCATTCCGGCAATCAACGCATCATTTAATATTTCCTTTGCGGATACACCCTCTTCGAGAGCCTTTGTAACACATTCTTTTACATTTTTTGCTCTGCCCTTTTGTACAAATTCAGATATTTCAACTAATATTGACATTTTATTACCATCCTTTTTTAAGCACTCTACACCAAAGTCTGAACGATTTTACTCAGACTTCAATTTATTCCCAATAATTTTCTATACTTTCACGTATAATTTCAACGTATCTCTTCACTTTGTTTATATCGTTATTAACGGTGTAAACGTCTCTCTGTGTGATTTCCACATTGCAGCCTCGGGCAGTTTTAAGTGTTTTTTCAATATGTGCCCTGAAGCCGTCCTCGTCCAAATTTGCACCCACGCCCAAAAAATTCGGGCTCGGCTTTCTGTGATATATGATTCCCGAGCCTTTAAGCTCGTTTGCCATAAATTCCTCATCACACCAAGGCGAAATCGAAACCTTTTTAAGATTGGGCAGTGTTTTGATATCATCCCAGAAGCCGTTTACGGGTTCACAGCAACCATAGCTTAATCTGCCGAAGTTTTCTGCCACTCTTTTATAATAAGGGAATATAAATTCACGGAACATATCAGGCGATATGCCAACCGTTTCCTGGCTGTCCATAAAGCCCCAGAGGTCAGTTGTTTTTACAGGGCCATTCTTTACCTTTTCGTCAAAAAAAGCCATTGTACCTTGTCCTACAGACTCAAAAGCATGATTCTGTAACAGTACGCCCTCTTTTTCAAGATGCTTAAAGTATTGAATATAATCATTTGAGATATGGTTCATCATTTCCTTGAACTCGTCTGGATAATCATACATTGAATAAAGCATGTTTTCCATGCCCATCATATGCACAACATGCTGAGTTGGCACAGAGTAAAGACAGTTTGAAACCAGTTTAACAGGCAATATATCGCCAAAAACATCGTTTACCTCATCAACGTATTTTTTTGTGCCGTCTTTATCAACTCCGTACTGACTGGGTGAAAGTACCTTGTCAAAATCGTCACCCAGATCGTCTATTATATGTTCAAACTTGTGCCCCATTTCTGTGCCGTCTTCTTTTTTTACAACGCTTTGCTTTATGTTGTGACCAAAAAGCGAAAACCACGAATGATACTCCGTCTGAAAATACGGCGGTACTACTCTGTCATCGTCAAAAGTGTCCATGTTAATCATGTTATGGAGCAGTCTGTACTCAAGCCCTCTCGCAAAGCCGTCCTCACACTGCATATGAGGTTTAATTGCCTCGTGGGCAAAGGTGTCCACCTCGATATGTATAACAGGTCTTTCGCCTTTGCACATATTATGTCTTTTCCACAGCTCCACTCTGTCAAGGTTTTTTTGACTGTTCGCTATCTCTATTTGTTTTGATGCCAGATATCGTAATCTTTCTCTGTCCTTTACATCCATAACCATACATCCCTTCAGTAGTTGTATATCTAAATAATATCATCCAAAAGACCGTATGTATTTCAAAATACCATTAAAAAGTTTAGAAATCCAACCATAAAAAGGCGTCGAATTCACGACGCCTTTCAAAACATTATTTTTCGGAATTTTCCCGGAGATATCTCTTCGCTTTTTGTAAAGCAATATATAAAATTTGCCTCGCTGTTAAAGCCTACCTCGTATGCAATCTCCGCAATCGACATATCGCTTTTGAGAAGTAGCTCCTTTGCTTTATTTATTCTCGTCGCCAGTACATAATCATAAGGCGAAAACCCTGTAATACTTTTAAAAACTCTTGAAAAATGAGTAGCACTCATATGCACCAAATCTGCCAAAAGACAAACCTTTATATCTTCTCCGATATGCGATGTGATATAATCCTTTGCCTTTTGGATATTGTCCTCTTTTGGGCTTTGGTTTGCAATTTTCACACCCGAGGGATTCATAAGCTCCATGAGGATTTTATGTACCTCCACAGAAATTTCCGCCTCGGTAAGAGCGTTTTCGATGCCTATGCCGTTAAAAATTCTAAGCATACGCCTTCTTATGCTCTCACTGTCCTTTGTCTTTACTATATCCCCTGTCTGCTTTACGATTTCTTTGCAAAGCTCCATTGTATTAACCCCTGCAACATGAATCCACACAGATTCAAGCTTATCTGAAGTATAATACTCATGAGGGACATAACAGTCAACAATAACCGTTTCGTTTTCCTTTGCTGTTACATAATCACCACAGCTTGATTTAAAAGTAAAGCTACCTTCAATTACATGCAGTATAAGCATACTGTCATATTTATCTCTTACAAGGCGGTATTTGTCGTCACAGTAAAAGTGACCTGCGCACAAAACATGGTAGTAAAAGCTCTTTGCCTTGACAGACGGTGATGAAAAATAAATCTCAGACCCATGCAGTATACCGTCACCTATTTGTTTCATTACGCATCACCTCTTTTTAAATCAATCTTATAATAATCATATAGCATACCGTTCCTGCAATAATACTAAGCAGCGTATTACGCTTCCAAGCATGCACAGCCACAACCAGTATAACGCTGATTATCTCGGGCATTGCAAAGGGTGCTTTTGTAAAATCAATCCCCTTTAAGCAGTACACAACCAGCATTCCCATAACAGCATAAGGCAAAACCCTACCCAGATATTCTACTATCTTTGGTGTTTTACCGTTGCCCATAACTACAAAGGGGGCAAATCTCAAAAGAGCTGTAACGGCAGCCATTACCAAAACAGCAACAAGTGCCTGTGTATCATTCATTTTCGCTGCACCTGCCTTTCAAGATTACAAGCATCAGTATAATAATCACCATTGCAGGAATAAGAAAGCTTTCCTTGCCGAAAATCAAAAGACACACCGCCGATATTAAAACCCCTAAAATTGCAGGCAAATGCTTTTTTGTGCTTATCCATTGCTCTACAAAAACCGTCACGAAAAGTGCAGTCATTGAAAACTCAATCCCTGTTGTATCAAAGGGCAGTGCCGTTCCTATAAGCGAGCCTATCACACTGCCTGCTACCCAATAGCACTGATTCATAACCGAAACATAAAAGAAATACCTGTGCGCATCCTTTTTGTTTTCATACTGCTTTGAACATACCAAAGAATATGTTTCATCGGTAAGCGCAAAAATCATATATGGTTTCTTTGCACCTGCACCCTTGTATTTATCAATCATTGATATACCGTAAAAAAGATGCCTTGCATTTACCATAAGTGTTGTAAGTGCCACCACCGGAAGCTGTGCTGCACTTATCATAAGCTCAACGCCTGCATACTGCATGCTTCCTGCATATATAAATAAACTCATTATAAACGCCCAGAATACTCCGTATCCTGCGTTTTCAAGCAATATTCCAAACCCTATCCCCAAAACCATGTATCCGCTCAACACGGGGAGAGTGTCCAAAAACGCCTCTTTTAATATTTTAGATTTCATCCTTGTACCAATCCTTAAGACTTTCGTATAGTTTTCTAAACTTTTGATATCCTCTGTCATATTTTTGTGCAAGACTTTCGCTGTATGTGATTTTTTCCTTCATTTTTACAATGCTGTCACAGGCAGTCTTCACACAATCGTATTCGCCGTTTGCAACCATTGCCAAAATCGCCGCACCAAATGAGGGGCCTTCCTCGCAAACAGGCTTTATTACCTCTACTCGTAAAATATTTGCAAGCATATTAAGCCACAGACTGCTTTTTGCACCGCCACCGCATACACGTACTTCTTTTATTTCAATACCTTGACTGCGTGCAATTTCAACGCAGTCACGCAGGGCATAACAAACGCCCTCCATTATGGCTATACCCATATCCTCACGCTTTGTGTCCATGCTTATGCCCACAAAGGCACCTCGTGCATAAGGGTCATTATGTGGGCTTCTCTCGCCCATAATATACGGCAGGAAAATAACTTTATTTTCGCCTGTTAAAGTTGCGTTCTCAATTTCGCCGTAGTTATTTGACTTTAAAATATCTTCAATCCACCACTTGTTACAGCTCGCGGCACTTAATATGCACCCCATGAGGTGGAAACTTCCGTCAGCATGACAAAAAGAATGGAGCGCATTGTTTTCATCCACGGAAAACTCTTCGCTTGATATAAATACAGTACCCGATGTACCTATTGAAATACTGCACATTCCGTTTCCTGTAACGCCCATTCCCACAGCGGCACCTGCATTATCACCTGCACCCGGTGCAACTAAAACCTCTCCCCAGCCAAGGAGTTCTGCTATATCTGCCTTTACTTTTCCGCAGGAATCATAAGACTCACATACCCTAGGAAGCATGTTTTCATCGATTGAGCATATTTCAAGCATTTTTTTGCTGTAGCATTTATTTTTCACATCAAAAAGGAGCATCCCCGATACATCGCTTGGCTCTGTCACGAATTTGCCTGTGAGCTTGTACACAATATAATCCTTCGGGAGCATGATTTTTCTGCATCTTTTAAAAATTTCGGGTTCGTTTTCTTTTACCCAAAGGATTTTTGGTGCAGTAAACCCGGGGAAAGCAATATTTGCTGTCATATCACTCAGTTGTGATTTTCCCACCTTGTTATTGAGCCAATCACATTCCTTTACACTTCGCGAATCGTTCCAGAGTATTGCAGGACGTAAACAAGTATCATTTTCATCCAACATGACAAGACCGTGCATCTGCCCTGCGACAGCGAGTGCTTCAATTTGTTCTCCGTAGCCCTCTGTAAGCTCTTTTAATCCTTTTAGGGTCTTATCATACCAATCCTCAGGATTTTGCTCACTATAGCCGTCTTCGGGAAAATATATGGGATAATCCTCAGTTATACTTTTTATTATATTGCCTTCTTTATCGCACAAAATCATTTTTACGCTCGATGTGCCGAGGTCTATACCGATATACATTTACTCACATCCTTTTATTTACAATACAGTATATAAAAATACTCGTTCCCTACAAGGCAAAAAAAGGCTGAAAACAGCCTTTTTGTATTGTTATCAAAACATCATCTGCACGCCAAAAAATGATGCAATAAATAAAAGCACCAAAATGAAAAACAAAATCATGATTTTCAAGAAGATTTTCATTCCGTTACTCATACCTTCGGTTTCTTCGTACTCGTCCTCTTCCTCTTCTTTTACTTTTCCGCAATAACGGCAAAACTGTTCATCCTCAGCGAGGGTATAGCCGCAGACAGGACATTTTTTCCAGATTGGCATTGTAATTGTAATTATTTCTTCAAGTACGCCACCGCAGAATTCACATTTTACGGCACCGTCGGGGTTTCTTGTTCCGCATCTTTTGCATTCCATGCCTATCACTCCTTATATATGGCTATTTTATAACAATACGTATCAAATTTCAACCCCCTAAATTAATAAAGGCGGCACAGAGTGCCGCCTTTTAGATTAATAGATTTATACCAAATTAGTACAGGCTTATACCAAGTTTTGCTGCAAGATCCTGAACATTTGTCATGAGCTCTGTTTCAAAGCCTAGAATATCGCTCTGTGTCATCTGTGTAATATCGTATGTTTTCTTTGTCTTTGTCATGGAAAGGCTCTTTGAAGGATATACCATAACAGCAATATCCACAGAAACATTAGAACCTAAATTGTCATTAAGTATCTCTGTAAGAGAGAAGCTTTCGCTGTCAATATTGCCTGTAATATTGTCAAATGTAAGCTTGAATTCCTTTGCACTTCTGTAGCATTCGCCTTCAGCGGAAAGATACACTTCTTCGCCCTCAGCAGAACCGTCAATATAAAGCTCATATTCGTTATTGTCGTAGTCAAATGTTGCACCTACAACCATATTGAGCATTTCTGTGCCGTTCTGTGTGCCTACCAAATCAAGGTTATACTTTAAAACATCATCAGTTGTGCTTGTAAGGTTACCCGAGGATTTCATTGTAACATTGATAGTTTCGCTGCCGTCTGTGGCTTCTACAACCATTTCCATGCTTTCGGACATCTTGCTCATGTCATTAAACTGGAAATATACTAAAACATCAACGTTTTCAATTGTACCTTCGTATTCAATTCTTGCAATTTTGCCGTCGTAAGCATACATATAGAACGTTACATCATCAAAGCTGATAGAATCAAATTCGCCCTTTGCTTCTTCAATCATTTCGTCAACAGCTGTTTCGTAATCTGTACCTGTACCGATTTCCTGCTCAACAATGCTCTTGAAGAAACCGTCCTTCATCATTTCGCTCAAAACATCCATAATCTCGTCAAGGTAGGCCTTTGCGTCTTCGTCTGTAACAACCATTTCAATCTTAGTTACGCTTGTATCCTTACCACCAAGTGTAAGCTGTGCTTCTTCTCTGGACTTTTCGCACTTTTCGAGGAAATCAGCAGTAGTTATAATCATGTCTGCCTGTGTGTTCAAGCTCATTTCATATGCACTGAAAACACTTGAGAAGGAAAGGTCATCTATTGCAAGCTCAATAGGTGCAAGTGCGCCAAGCTCGCTTTCGTTCCACTTTTCAACAAAATCCTTTGTGGGGAGCGTAAATGTTGCATCAAGGATTTCGGGGCTTGCAAATGCAATTTTGTCGTTGTTCCACAAAAGCTCTGCAATATTAATCTTTGTACCGTTGATTTCGCCGCTTGCGAGAAGCATAAGCTCGTCCTTATCCATATCTGCGCTACCCTGAAGTGTAGCCTTGATGCTTTCAAGTGTGATTACATCTGTGGGGATGTTAAGACCGTTTACAGCTACGTCAAGACCCATAGCACCCTTGTTTTCATTAACCTTAAAGCCGTAAAGGTTTTCTGTCATAACTTTGGATTCATTCATAAGCTGGTCTGCTGTGTTTGTGAGAAGCTCGCTCACACCCATATCAGCTGTGTCTACGCTGGCTTTGATTGCCTTACCGTTTTCGTCGGTTGCTTCTTTACTGTCGTTATTACAGCCTGCGAGCATTGTAATGCTCATCAATACTGCAAGTAAAACTGCAAGTAACTTTTTCATAAATTATTCCTCCTTAAAAATTAAAATCTTCGTCGTAATAATCATAGTACGCGTCATATGTATAAGACTCTGTTGGTTCATAAGCGTAGTCGTAGTCATAATCGTAGTCCCATACTTCTGTTGCGTCTTCGTAGTATACCATTTCTGTTGCATACTCCTCGTCTTCTTCAACATAGGAGCCAAAACCGGATACACCCTCGTCAACGACCTTATCTTTTCCTAAAAGGTACAAGTCGCCTTCTTCTTTTTTGTCGTCCCAGTTAGCAATGTAGTAAACATGCTCTCCTGCTACATATACATATTTTACGTCGTCTTCACAGTCGGCTTTGTCTGCTTCTTCGCCAAGTGTTGCAATGTACAAATCACCGTCTGTTACGTAATAGATTTTTCCGCCTGTGATTTCATAATGACCGTATTCTTCGTTCTTGGCAGTTTCATAATACTTGCTTCCGTATGCAATGCCTTCATTTTCGTAGTCATTGCTTCTTGCATAGATCGTATTATCATTGTTTGCATAGATGTAATCAACATCATCACATAACTCAGTCTCGTCAGTAAGCTCGCCTTCGTCAATCTTATAGCTGTAAAGAGTACCGTTACTGTATTTTACAGCGTACAAATACTGATTATCCTCAGATATTTCAATTTCACTTACTTCGTATTCATCAAATATGATTACATCGCCCTTGGTGGTGAATACGTGATATTCACTGCCCACCTCAACATACTGCCCACTACAATATCCATAATCAGCATCGTTTATAATAAGCTCTTCCTCACCGTTTTCATCAAGCATGTAAACGTCATAGTCATAGTAGTCTTCAACACTGTAGAAAACACAATCCTTTGTCACAAGAAGATCGTATACATCACTGGCAATTTTTGTTGCATCGCCGTCTGTCCACTTATAAAGAGTGTCACTTTCTGTTACATAGTAAAGCTCACTCAAGTCAATATAATGATTGTCTTCATCTGTATATCTGTATTCAACACTGTATACATTGTTGGCAATCTTCTCTTCTTCATCCTCGGCGATATCCTTTATGTATAAAGTACCGTTATCCATGTACAAAATCTTTCCAAGATCCTGTGTTATACCCTGCATATATACTCCGTCTTCTCCCTCAAGAACCTTTTTGCCCTCTTCAAGAGAAGTAGAAATATATAAGCTATCATCCTTATAATATACAAGTCCGTTTCCGCCGGGGGCTACGCCAAATCCCGTTACATCCTTGTCAATTTCAGTATAATCATCGGGCTTATTTACGCTTGCATATACAAGAGTGTATGTTTCGTCATCCTTATCGTAATCAACACCGTAAACAATGTACTTGCCGTCATTTGTTGCACTTATTGTTGTTTCAGCCTTTGTTACTTCAATAGGCTTCGTCTTACCTGCCAGAACCATCATACGTGTATTATCTTTAACATAGAATACAGGTTCTGCGCCTCCACCGTTACCTAAAAGGAACATCACAAGACCTACAATTGCTGCAACAACTGCCACCACACCTATGACAATACCACCGATAAGTAATCCCTTTTTGCCTTTTTTCTTCTTGCCTTCAACCTCTGCCACGGGTGCAACAGGTGTAACAGGAGGAATAGGTGCAGTATACGCCTCGGGCACTTTCTGTGCACCTGCAAACTGCTGATTTGCTACATTGCTCTGTGCAAATACAGGCTGTACGGGTACTTCGGGTGCTATAGGCTGTTCAATCACAGGCTGTACAGGTACTTCGGGTGCTATAGG
>JAFUJZ010000026.1 GCA_017467965.1 Clostridia bacterium | reverse complement strand
TGCACGGTATCTTTCGATATCCTTCTTTGTGAGGTAGTCAAGAAGACCACGTCTCTTACCAACCATCATAAGAAGACCACGTCTGGAATGGTGATCCTTCTTGAACTCCTTAAGGTGTTCGTTGAGGTGGTTAATTCTCTCTGTAAGGAGAGCAATCTGTACTTCGGGAGAACCAGTATCTGTAGGAGAAAGCTGGTATTCCTTAATAATCTCTGCTTTTCTTTCGGGTGTCATAATTAGTACCTCCATAAATATAATATAAATTATTATTCCCCGTCAACCAAAGGAAAAGGCCGGAGACCCCAAAACCCTTGACTGCGGACAAGGCTTATAAAGCCGTTTATTATATTAACACAAGAGGTATTTAATGTCAAGATATTTTTTACTAAAAATATTGACATTAAATAGTGCAGAATGCAGAGTGCAAAACGCAGAATGGTTTAACAATTTACTCAACATTGTTATAGACTTTAATTCCTAAAACTCTCCCCCTTGTAAATAGGAATTTGTTATTCTTCATCCGGTGCTTGCCCATTATGCGGAAGCCACTTGCAGTCTGTCACTTCCATATCTGTAAATAACGCTTTAAATGAGGAGTCTTCAGCGCTACATGCATATATTCCAAACTGAATTGTATCCTTTATATTAAACATATGACAAATACGCATTTGTTTAAAATTCTTACCGTCCGTAGAATTTTCAATGCAAAAATCGTTTTCTCTACGACTAAAACGGAACCATATTGACTTTACCGAAGCATCCACATCTACAGAAGACCAATCAGAATACCCATTATTAGTTACAACACTACCTAATCGTTGTATCTCATCATTTTCATATTCCATCGCTGCCTTAAGCCAGTTTTCACTATCAAGATACATTACAATTCCACTTTGGTCATAACGTACTTTTGTATCGAACTCGGTCCTAACTACAAAGGAAAAATATTTTTCATCCGTAGTCATCTGTAAGACAGGCGCATTATCATTACGAAAGTGATAATATGTTCTCTGCCACAAATCAGTAAATGGCTCTGTAATTATTTCTATTCTGTTTTCCGCAATAGTATATTGTTTAGGTTCTCTTGTCCATTTTAATTCATTTACATTAAATTTCATTTTTTCCTCCATAAATCGTAGCGCTCCAAATTAAAGTTTATTTAATAAACACATTTTATCACATAACATTCTTTATCGCAACAAAAAAGCGGCTTGCGCCGCTTTTTTGTTATCTCTGTACTCTACCCGAGCCGTCGCCGCCCATAAGGGTTTCAACTTCGGCACGTGTAACGATATTCATATCGCCGGGAATTGTGTGCTTAAGAGCACTTGCTGCAACGCCGTATTCAAGCGCTGTCTTAAAGTCAAAGCCGTCAAGCATACCGCAGATAACACCAGCTGCAAAGCTGTCGCCGCCGCCTACGCGGTCAACAATAGGATTGATGCGGTATTCACGGGAATGATAAAATTCCTTTGTGTCTCTGGAATAGACACAAGCAGACCAACCGTTGTCAGATGCAGAATGGGACACACGGAGAGAAGATACAACATATTCAAAGTTGAACTTTTCAACCATCTGTTCAAAAATGCTCTTGTAGCCTGCAAGCTCTAACTCGCCACTTGTAACGTCTGTTTCACCGGGCTTGAAGCCGAGAACCTTTTCAGCATCTTCTTCGTTACCAATACAAACGTCAACATACTGCATGAGGTTTGTCATAACCTTCTGTGCCTTTTCGCTGGACCAAAGCTTCTTACGGAAGTTAAGGTCACAGGAAACCTTTACACCATGTTCCTTTGCTTTCTTAAGAGCGATTTCTGTTAATTCTGCTGCAGCGTCGGAAACTGCAGGTGTGATACCTGTAAAGTGGAACCAGTCACAGCCTTCAAAAATCTTGTCGAAATCAAAGTCAGCTGCTACAGCTGTGGAAATAGAGGAGTGAGCACGGTCATATACTACGTTGGAAGCACGCATGGAAGCGCCTGTTTCAAGGAAGTAAATACCGAGTCTTTCGCCGCCACGAGCAATGTTCTTTGTTTCAACATTCATTTTGCGAAGTGCTGCTACTGCGCAGTCACCGATAGGGTTAGAAGGAACCTTTGTTACGAATTCAGCGTCGTGACCGTAGTTTGCAAGAGATACTGCAACGTTAGCTTCACCGCCGCCGTAGCAAACGTCAAATTCGTCTGCCTGTAAAAATCTTTCGTTACCGGGTGTGGAAAGTCTGAGCATGATTTCGCCCATTGTTACTACTTTTGCCATTGGAATCTCTCCTTACATAATATAATAAGATAATTAATTAACTTAAACTAGAACCAAAATTTGAAAGAGATTTCGTCAGATTGTGTTTTTATCGAGTCGCCGTGTGCTATTTGCACATAAGACGAAATAAAAGCGCAAGATGACGGAAGATTTTTCAAATTTTAAAAGCCAACATCTTCTGCGATTACAATTACGTTGAAACGTCCGGGGTGCTTACGTCCGTTATGTATAATGCTTGTTGCATTACATACGCTCTGCTGGATTTCGCAATGCTCGCATTTGCCTGTTACTGCGCAGGGTGTTCTGTGACCGATACGCTTTGCGTTAGTGGGCGCAATCTGCTTAATGCGGTCAAAAGCCGCAGGCAAATCGTCAACAACCTTGTTTGCGCCGACAACAATCATAACCTTATCGGGGCCAAAGATGATACCGCCTGCACGGTTACCGGAAGAGTCGGTGTTAACGATTTCACCATCACGTGTGATAGCGTTAGAGCCTGTTACAAGCCAGTCCGCCATCATAGATTCACGGTAAACCTGATAGCATTCTTCGTAGCTACCTGTTGCATAACGATCATAGAAACGATACTTATCGCTTCTGAAAACTTCAACCATGCCCATGTCACCAAGCGTAACACTGCCGCCCATTGCAATGGAACTTCCTTCGGGAATAGTATCAATAATCATTTGCTTTGCTTCATCGCAGTTTTCAGCATAACGGGCAGTATAGCCCTTTTCGTTTAAAATATCAACGATTTCCTTTGCAATCTGCTGACACTGCCATTTTCTTGCCCAATGCATAATAAGTCCTCCTTCGTCAAATCTGGAAGAGATTTCGTCAGATTGTGTTTTTGTCAAGGCACCGTGTGCTATCTGCACACAAGCCGAAGGCAAAAGCGCAAGATGACGGAAGATTTTTCAGATTTTTACTTTAATTCGTTTGTTTTGCAGTGGTCCATGTCATCAAAGTCCTGGTTTTCGCCAACCATGCCCCAGATGAATGTGTAGCAATGTGTACCAACGCCACTATGGATTGACCAAGAGGGAGAAATAACTGCCTGCTCGTTCTTCATAACGATGTGGCGTGTCTCCTGCGGCTGACCCATAAGGTGGAATACTGCTGCATCTTCGGGAAGGTCAAAATAGAGATAAACTTCCATTCTTCTCTCGTGTGTATGGCAGGGCATTGTGTTCCACATGCTGCCTTCTTCAAGCTTTGTGAGACCCATGGAAAGCTGGCATGTCTGAAGCACTGCAGGATGAATATACTGATAGATAGTTCTCTTGTTACTATCTTCCATAGCGCCTATAGGACGCTTGTTTGCCTTTTCCATATCAATAAATACTGTGGGGTATGTCTTGTGAGCAGGAGCTGAGTTAAAGTAGAACTTTGCAGGGTTAGCCTCATCGTCGCTTTCAAAAACTACATCCTTTGTGCCCATACCAACGTATAAACCGTCTTTGTTGCCGAGCTTATATTCAACACCATCAAGTGTAACCTTACCGGGTGCACCGATGTTGATGATACCAAGTTCTCGTCTTTCAAGGAAATATGCTGCGCGGAGTTCGTCGCCCGCTTCAAGCTTTAAAGCATCTTTCCCGGGTGTTGCGCCTCCTACGATAATGCGGTCAACATGGGAATAAACTGTATTAATCTTACCTGTCTCAAAAAGGTTTTCGATAAGGTAATGCTCTCTTAATTCTTCTGTTGTGTAGTACATTGCATCATTGGGATGCGTATCGTATCTTACTTCCATTTATTTTCTCCTTGTAATTAAAATGGGCAGACAGGCTGTTGCCTGCCTGCCGCAGTTTTTTGTCTTTTACGGTTGTTTACCTATATACGCTAAGATACCGCCGTCAACATACAATACATGACCGTTTACAAAGTCAGATGCGTCACTTGCAAGGAATACAGCAGGACCTACGAGGTCTTCTGTCTTACCCCAACGAGCAGCGGGTGTCTTACCGATGATGAACGCATCAAAGGGATGACGAGAGCCATCAGCCTGACGTTCACGAAGAGGAGCTGTCTGAGGTGTTTCGATATAGCCGGGGCCTATACCGTTACACTGAATGTTCTGTTCGCCGTATTCGGAGCAGATATTTCTTGTAAGCATCTTCAAGCCGCCCTTAGCAGCTGCGTAAGCAGATACTGTTTCACGACCGAGTTCACTCATCATGGAGCAGATGTTGATAATCTTACCATGGCCCTTCTTAATCATGGAAGGGATAACTGCCTTTGCGCAGATGAAAGGAGCGTTGAGGTCAACGTCGATAACCTGGCGGAATTCTGCAGCAGACATTTCGCACATGGGAATACGCTTGATGATACCTGCGTTGTTAACGAGGATATCGATAACGCCAACTTCTTCTTCAATCTTAGCTACCATAGCATTAACCTGATCTTCATCAGTTACGTCACAAACGTAACCCTTTGCGTCGATGCCGGCTTCTTTATATGCAGCAAGACCCTTGTCAACAAGTTCCTGCTTAATATCGTTGAAAACAACCTTTGCGCCTGCTTCAGCGAGACCAGATGCAATTGCAAAGCCGATACCATAGGAAGCACCTGTAACGAGAGCAACCTTGCCCTCAAGGCTGAATTTATTCAAAATACTCATTTTTATTATCTCCTATTTCAAATTACTTCTTGGGTACGCCTTCCCAGTCCTTAAGGAAACGTTCGATACCTGCATCTGTAAGAGGATGCTTGGACATCTGAACGATTACGTTGTAAGGAATTGTAGCGATGTGAGCACCAAGACGAGCCGCTTCGATAACGTGAACAGGATGACGAACAGAAGCTGCGATAATTTCTGTTTCGATACCATGTGTATCAAAGATATCAACGATTTCTTCGATAAGGTTCATACCGTTCATGCCGATGTCGTCAAGACGACCAAGGAAGGGAGAAACGTATGTAGCACCTGCACGAGCTGCAAGAAGAGCCTGTGTAGAGTTGAAGATAAGTGTAACGTTTGTCTTGATACCTTCTGCGGACAAAATCTTAACTGCCTTTAAGCCTTCAAGTGTCATAGGAATCTTGATAACGATGTTCTTGTGAATCTTAACAAGTTCCTTAGCTTCACTTACCATACCTTCCTGGTCAAGAGCGATAACTTCAGCACTGATAGGGCCGTCAACGATAGAAGTGATTTCTGTAACAACTTCCTTGAAATCTCTGCCTTCTTTTGCGATAAGAGAAGGGTTAGTTGTAACACCACAAATTACGCCGAGGTCGTTAGCTGCCTTAATATCGGCAACATTGGCTGTGTCAATAAAAAGTTTCATGATGAGTCATCCTTTCAAATTATAATATTATAAGTATATTTTAGCATATTAAATCCAAATAAACAAGTACGAATTGCAGATTTATCCAAATTTTATATATTCAAAAGCTGTTTTAATTTTGCATCGGGACTAAAGGAATACACTTTGCCGCGGTGTTCGATTTTATCGGAATAAAACTTTGCCTCCTCAAAGGAAAAAACCTCGCACTCCATTTCTATTTTGCCGTATTTGCGTAAAAACACCAGCTTGTCATCGTAGAGGGCATATGTAATATCAAAAACAGTACGATTTAAGAGTTTGTGCACCAGAAAAGCTGCCACTGCAAAAACCGCTAAGGTAAGAATGCCCGAATAAGGTAAACCGTTTACCACAAAAAGCAAAACCATTACCAGAACAATTATGCCGAAAAACATAACCACTCTGCCACCTGCGTTACCACGCTGAGGAGCTTTCTGGGTATATATTGCTTTTTCATTCATTCTCCTTCACCTTCAGTTTGTCATAAATAATTCTAAGCCCGTCAAGAGTTAAATTGGGCTCGATAACATCTATGGTGGTACTTTCTTCGCTTATCATACCGCTAAGACCACCCGTTGCAATAACCTTTGCCTGAACGCCCATTTCTTCACGGATAAGCTTAACCATATAATCGACCTGACCCACATAGCCGTGGATAACACCCGACTGCATGCTTGAAACAGTCGTCCTGCCGATAACGGTTTTTGTGGGAGTAAGCTCAATGCGAGGGAGCTTACTCGTCTTTGAGAAGAGTGCTTCAACGCTTATCTTAATACCGGGGCAGATTGCACCACCTAAGTAGTCGCCGTCCTTTGTAAGGGCACAAAAGGTTGTAGCCGTACCGAAGTCAACAATAATTGCATCGCACTTATATTTTTCGTGCACGGCAACTGCGTTAACAAGACGGTCTGCGCCAACTTCGCGGGGGTTTTCGTAGCAGATGTTCAAGCCTAAATCAAGCTGATTTGTGACAACAATAGGCTTTTTGCCGAGGTACTTTGTGACAGCTCTTTCCAAAGAATACATCACCGGAGGTACAACTGAGGAAATAATAACATCTTCAATATCCTCAATCTTGATTGAGTTAAACAACAGAAGCTGCATAAACATCATGCCGTATTCATCGCGGGACTTTTCGTAGCTTGTTGCCACACGGAAGCTTTTGACCATTTTTTCATCCTCAAAAGCACCGAGCACAATGTTTGTATTACCAACGTCAATTGCAAGAAGCATTTTATATTCTCCTTTCTACAACCAATCGCATAAAGCGAAGTCAAACTTTCCGTTTTCTATTTCCATGATGCCTACGCTGTACTCTCCCACTCTCGGGCGCGATATGCTGCCCGGGTTAAAGGCACGCACACTTCCATAAATTTCATTGCAGGGCACATGACTGTGTCCGAAAAGCGCAACAGCACATCCAAGCTCCTCTGCCCTTTTTGCAATGCGGAAGCCGTTGTCCCATACGCCGTACAGATGCCCATGGGTCATAAAAATTTTAACACCGTCAAGCACGATAACCTTTTCCGCCTCACGTCTTACCCAGGGGTCATTATTGCCCACAACTGCGTGCACCGGGATATGAGGATAAACATCCTCAAGATATTCAACATCTCTTTCAATATCACCAAGATGAATTATCACATCGGGCTCAAAAGCAACTATTGCCTTGTCAAACCTTTTTGTATCACCGTGTGAATCTGATATAATCAAAGCTCTCATTAAATCACCACAATTATTTTACACCCAATTTTTAGTTGTGTCAACAAATAGGAGGGTTGAATATTATATTACAGAAAGGAGTTAGAGATAATGGATATTTTAAACATGTTAAAAAATATGGACAAAGAAACCTTGGAAAAAGGGATAGCTCAGGCACAGCAGTTTCTTGCTACCCCGGAGGGACAAAATGCCGCAAAAATGCTGTCTGTGGGGAAAATGCCTGACGGCGGAGTAATCCCCGACAATTTAAAGGATGCTGTCAACGTAATAGGCAACAATAAGCAGGCGCAGGATATTCTGGGGGAGCTGATGAAGGCAAGGGGTTAGCCTCCTTTTTGCCGTCTTTAACAAAGGAGGATGACAGAACACGCCTGCTTCTGGCACTCAAACCCTTTTTATCTCAAAAGCGCGCACCATATATGGACAGCGCAATAAATATTTTGAAGCTTGTTTCGATAGGAAAAATCGGCAAGGATTTAAAGCTTTTTTAAAGGAGACTGTATGAAGGTTACACGCATGAGCCCATTTTCACAAGTAAGCCGACCCATAGCGCCTGCCGTTATACAATCAAGGCAAAATACAGCTGAGTTGCCAAAGGAAATATTTGGGCTCAATTTTTCAAATTTTAAAAAGGACGATTGGTTGCTTTTAGGGATTATCGCGGTACTTATCATGGAGGGCAGCACAGACTATGTGCTGCTTTGTGCACTGGGGTATCTCTTTATAGTGGGGCTTTGAACCCACTATAAATATACCCTTGAAAAACGCCTTGTTCTCTTGTATAATTATATTAATATGTACGAAAGGACAACCACTATGAAAATTAAAGACGGTTTTATATTAAAAAAAGTTATGGGCAGCTATATGATAGTGTGCATAGATGACAGTATGAGCATAAGCGGCATGCAAACTCTCAATGAGACAGGTGCTTTTTTGTGGGATGCACTTTCCGAAAGCACAACCGAGGATGCTCTTTTAAAGAAAATGCTTGCAGAATACGACGTTGACGAGACTACTGCAAAAAATGATATCACAGCTTTTGTTGCCGCTCTTAAAAAATCAAATCTTTTAGAAGACTGAACTGAAAGGGGGCATCATTATGAAAAAGCCCTTAAAATGGATAGTTTCAAATTCAATATTCATGTTGCCGCTTCTTTTGGTTCTGATGCTCACCAGCATTGCGGTCAGCGTGTGCACGGTAAGCTTTGCGCTTTTGTCGCGTAATGTGATTGATATTGCCGCTCACAACCAGGCAGGAAGCTTACTTACAGAAGGCTTAAAGCTCGGCGGGATTATTGTGATAGAGATAATACTCAGAGTAATCAACAGCCGTATGAATGTTTCCTTTGGAGGCAAGCTCGAAATGCGTCTGAGGGAGAATATTTTCTCCTCGGTAATGGGCAAAAAATGGAGCGAGGTCAGCTTGTATCACTCAGGTGAGGTTGTTAACCGCATCAGAAGCGACGCTTCTGTTATTGCTTCGGGCGTTATGCACATACTCCCCAACGGCATTATGCTTGTAACAAAGGTTGCACTTGCTTTTGGGGTGCTTTTCACAATCGACTATCAGTTTGCTCTCATTTTGTGTATTGTCTCGCCGATACTTCTTATTTTCGGCAGGCTTTACAGCAAGAAAATGAAGTTTTTCCACAAAGAGGTGCAAAAAAGCGAAGGCAACACATTAAGCTACATGCTTGAAAACGTGCAGAATATGACGGTTGTCAAAGCTTTCGGCAACGAAAAGAGTTCTATGCGTACGCTCCATGAAATGCAGAAGGAAACCCTTGCTCTTCGCATAAAACGCAATATGTGGAGTATCGTTGCAAATGTAAGCATGATAATTTTATTCACGGGTGGCTATGCCTTTTCAATCTTATGGGGTGCGTTCCGTCTTAGCACAAACATGCTTTCCTTTGGTGATTTTACGGCGATGATTCAGCTTGTTAACCAAGTGCAGACCCCCTTCAAATCCATGGGTTCGCTACTGGTAAATTATCAGAACATGATTGCCTCTGCTGAACGTATTCTTGAAATTGAAGAATTACATAACGACTTTGAAAAGGGCGAAAAGCCTTTGAAAAAAGCACCGGATTTTGAGTCAATTATGTTTGACAACGTAACCTTCTCCTACGGTGGAGACTGCGTATTAAACAATGCCTCCATGGAAATCAAAAAGGGTGAATTTGTGGCTCTTAGCGGTATTTCGGGTGCAGGCAAGAGTACTATTATACGACTTTTACTCAGCCTTGTTGAGCCTGACTGCGGCAACATATATCTTAAAGATAAGCATAACACCGATATCGATGCCTCGACGCGTATTCTTTTTGGCTATGTGCCGCAGGGCAACCTTTTGATTTCGGGCACAATTGCCGACAATATAGCATTTTATTCCGACGCATCCGAAGCTGACATCAAAAAAGCCGCAAAAATGGCACAGCTCGATTTTGCCTTTGATTTACCCGAAGGGCTCAACACCCCTCTCGGAGAAAAAGGTGCAGGACTTAGCGAAGGGCAGATACAGCGTATTGCTATTGCTCGCGCCCTTGTCAGAAAATCGCCCGTGCTTTTACTGGATGAGGCAACAAGTGCCCTTGACGAGGATACGGAAATCAAAATCCTTGATGCCTTAAAGAAGGAAAATGACACAACGGTGCTTATCATAACTCACCGTAAGCGTGTTTTTGATTATTGTGATAAAATAATTACCCTTTCCGAGGGCGAATTAATAGCAGAAAAACAGGCGGATTAATCCGCCTGTTTTTCTATTATCGCGATTTTATCAATAGTTCCGTCTATTACCTCTATAAGGCAGCCTGCATCCCGCTGGAAATCAAAAAGCGGCATAATATACGGTTTTTCCGTAAGATAATGCTCCATTGCACCAAGCTTTACTCTCATGCTCTCAGCATCGCCCTCTATCATAATTGCCTTATCAGAAAGGCTTTCATCCGGCAGATAAAAGGCGTATTTATTGTCACGCTTTTCAAATTCGAGAGTTTGTTTCTCTTCATAATCCCATGTTACAACGCTTCCTACTCTGACAGGCAGCTTATCGGTGTACATCGTGTCCGTCTTCCTCACTATGCACATAAATCCGCAGGGTGGGAACGTGTAAGTAGCTTTATGCTCAAAGTCATACAGTTCATCCTTTTCCCAGTCATACACACACCATTCGCCCTCAAACAAAAAGCTAAGCGAAACACTATTTATTGCGTTGGAATTTTCGATAATATAGCAATCCTTGTCCGTATTTACAAGTACATTGTCACATTGGTAAATGCGACCGATTTTAACGCATTCACAGTCGGGGTATTCTTCAAAAATTTTGCCTATATTGCGGAATTTTTCCATATTGGGCATTATTTTTATAACAGGCTCGGACTTATATTTATATGCCCAAAGGGCACCTTCACCGTCATGAACTTCGGGATGATAACACTCATCTTCAAACGGGTTAAGGTAAATAGATGCGTTTTCTTCTCCGAATGTGTGGGACACACTATCCGATCCCGACACCAAGGCAAATTCCAGTCCGTTTTCATCGCAAAATTTTTTAAGAGGCATCGCAAAGCTTTCGTCAATACTGTGTTCCTCCAGATATTCACCCCAGCCGCCTGCGGCACTCTCTTCCATTTCTGCCACTGCAAACAAGTCTCCGCAGTCAAGTGTGCTTTCCATAAATTTTTCCAAGGTTTCCTTACAGTAAGGGGCACCCTCGTACTCCATTGCATCGTCAATAGGGTGATTGCACAAAAAGCCCTTGAACTCATAGCCTACAAACTTTTTGTATTCATTAATAAGCGGCTTGTACACGCTTTCGATAATGAGCTTTGCACATTGGGGATTTGTAAGGTCGGGCATATGTCCGTAGGGGAATTTGTCACTTTCCTTGGGAAGGGTTACAACAACGCACTCTCCTTCATTCTCTAAGAGGATTTCCTCTCCTTCCAAAACCTGGTCCTTAGTCTTTACAACCATTATCTTCTGCCACAAGCTTTTAACGGACGAGAGCTGGCCAAAGCCTGTGCCGGAAAAGTCGTAGCGGTCATCGGCAATGTATAAGCCAACCTTGTGGCGGTATGCCGCACGGAAAACCGACAAAAGCTGTTCTTTATACTTGGCTTTTGTGATGTCGGCGTTTTCGTGATGATACACGAGCACATCGTCATAGCCTGCTTTTTTTGCCTGAGCTAAAATATCGGACGCATCACGAGGTGTCATGTCTTCTTTTATTTTAAAATATGCAAGTTTTTTCATACACATTTCTCCAAAATTTGATACATATATTTTATATCGAAAAACACATTCCGTCAACCACATATTATTGACTAAACCTACCGTTTCGGATATAATTGTAACTAAAGAAAGGACTGATTTTATGCCTATCAAAATACCCAATGATTTACCTGCAACAAAAACGCTTCAAAGCGAAAATATATTTGTTATGACAGAAACGAGAGCACTTAGTCAGGACATTCGTCCTCTTAAAATTGTGATTGTGAACATCATGCCCACAAAAATCGCAACTGAAACTCAGCTGCTTCGTGCGCTTTCCAACACACCCTTACAGATTGAGCCTATTTTTATACGCATGGATTCCCACGAATCCAAAAACACCTCAGAGGAGCATCTTAAAACATTTTACACAACCTTTAACGAAATTAAGTACAACCGTTACGATGCTATGATTGTAACAGGTGCACCGGTAGAAATGATACCCTTTGAAGATGTGGACTACTGGAGCGAGCTGTGCGAAATTTTTGAATGGTCAAAAACAAACGTTACAAGCAGTATGTTCATCTGTTGGGCGGCACAGGCGGCTCTGTATTATTTTTACGGTATCAACAAGGTTATTCTTCCCCAAAAGGTTTTCGGCATATTTGAACACAAAAATCTTTATCCCGCATCAAGACTTATGCGCGGCTTTGACCAGGTATTCCGTGCACCCCACTCCCGCCATACAACCGTTATGCAGTCTGACATTGAAAAGCATGCAGATTTAAACATCCTCTCCGTAAGTGAAGAAGCAGGTGTTTATCTTGTAAAGAGCGAGGACGACTCCAAGGTTTTTGTAACAGGCCACAGTGAGTATGAGTTCGATACCCTTGATAAGGAATACAAGCGCGACATGGCAAAGGGGCTTGACAATGTGCCTCTGCCCAAAAACTACTATCCCGACGACAACCCCGAAAACACTCCCCTCGTTACGTGGAGAAGTCATAACGATTTGCTTTTCTCTAACTGGCTCAACTATTTTGTATACCAGACAACTCCATACGAATTATAGAAGTGCACGCACTTCTGCGATATATTGCCTTGCGGCAACTCGATATGTACTTATGCACGCTATATAAATCCCTACGGGATTTGCGATATATTTGCCTACGCAAATGAGAAAGGTAACATCATGAAAAATTTTTACAATTCAATCTACTCTGTTTTAGGCGACCTCACACCATTAAAGGGCGACTGTGGCAGAGCCTGCAATAAGGCGTGTTGCGAGGGCGATAAGGACGGCGACGGCATGTACCTTTTCCCTTTTGAGGAAGAAATGTATGCGTCTCTTCCCTCTTGGGCAGCTATAAGTGAGACAGATTTTGAATACGACAAGGGCAAATTTGCGCCGCTTTTTTCCTGCGACGGAATATGCGACAGAAATTTGCGTCCGCTTTCGTGCAGGATTTTCCCTCTTACGCCCTACATAGCAAAAGACGGCGAGCTTGAGGTTATTGTTGACCCCCGCGCCAACGGCATGTGTCCGTTAGCCGCATTATACGTTGAGGATTTTGAGATAGAATTTGTCAAGGCGGTGGAAAAAGTCGGCGAACTTCTTGTCCAAAACCCCGAAACAAAAAAATTCCTTGAATCGTTCTCACGGATGTTAGATGAAATGAATTTCATTTAACATCTAAAAACTAACAACTAACAACTAATCAGTGTTTAGTTTTCGGTTTTTATGTTTCAGTTATCAAAGGAGGAAACAAAATGAAAAAAGTTTTATCAACGCTACTTATCCTGTGTATGCTTTTGTCATTAACTCCTACGGCAGTGTTTGCCGAAGAGGGCGAATTTACATACGATGAGCTTGTAGACTACGTAAAAAAGGTCAACGATTATTGGATTGCCACTCATACATGGACACCGGGTTATGAATGGGATACAGCAACCTATTATATAGGTTGTATGGATGCTTATTACTTGACAGGCATTGAAAAATACCGCGACTATGCCACCAAATGGGCAGAACAGAACGCTTGGCAGGGACATCGAAGCACAGACTCGGCTAACTGGAATAACGGCAATGTTTTCCACGCAGATAACGAAACCTGTTTTCAGGTGTATATAGACCTTTATAACCTTGACAAACAAAAGGATGAAAAGAAAATTGCCCGCACACTAGAAATTACTGATGCACAAATTGCAACAGGAAAAGCTGATTTTTGGACATGGTGCGATGCTATACACATGGCAATGCCTGTATATTCCAAACTGTACGCAATGACAGGCGACGAAAAGTATCTGGACTTCATGTACCGCTCATTTGTATGGAGCAAGCAGAAAATGTATGACGGTGAAGGCGGAATAAATTACGAGGGCGAGCCTGCAAACCTTTTCTTCCGTGACCCGAGTTACATAAAGAGCAAGGTAAACGGACAGAAGAACATTTGGGCACGCGGCGTAGGCTGGGTTATGGCGGCGTATGCCAGAGTGTTTGAAGATATCCCCGAAAACTGGGAGCACTATGGCGAGTTCAAGAAAACATACCTTGAAATGGCAAAGGCATGTATTGACTGTGCAAGATTTGATAACGAAGGCAGGGTATTCTGGACACAAAGCATGCTCGCAAATTTCCCCACAAGTGACACTAACCCCTACGGCTACGAAACAAGTGGCACAGGATTTATCACATATTCACTATATTACGGTATAAACGCAGGCTTATTGGATAAAGAAACTTATCTCCCCTATGCTGAGGGAGGCCTTAGATATCTGACAGAGGTTGCAATCCACCCCGACGGATTTGTTGGCTACACACAGCATATAGGCTCTGCGGCGACAAATGCAACAACAACTGAGAGCAACTTTAACTTTGGCGTAGGTGCAACACTGTACGCTCTTTGCGAAGCTGCTCGTTACTATGGCAACGTGCAGGGCGATATGTACCCCTACTTGACTCGCAAAACTCTCGGCACGGTGTCTTTCAAAATAGGCACCAACTATATTTACAACGGCATCACAGCTGATGCAATTGATGCCGCTCCCTTTGTAGACAATACGGGACGTACCATGGTTCCTCTGCGTGCACTTGGCGAAGCCTTAGGCGCAAAGGTTGTCTGGAACGGTGACCTCAATGCCGTTACAATGGTAAAAGACGACACGGTGCTCCAGTTTGTTATAGGAAGCCCTTATTATTACATCGATTCTACAAGATACACAGCCGATACAACACCAATTATGGTAAACGGCAGAACATATCTGCCCCTTCGCGTTGCAGCCCAAAGCTTGGGCAAAAACGTTTATTGGAACAATGAAAAGCAGATTATCGTAATTGGAAGCAAGGAAAATCCCTTCTACGATTGTCACGCAGGGCTTATTGATATGTTGTCCAACATTCTTATCACCGGTACTCTTCCCTCCCGTCCCGAACAGGAAAGCTGGGAATATAAAGTAGTTGTTCCCGAGCTTGAAAGTGAAAACAGAATTAAAATAACAACTGCTACAGCAAGCCAGACACCTGAACCCGAAAATCCCGCAGAAAACGCATTTGATGACAACATCGCTACCCGTTGGGCTGCAACAGGAGACTGCGAAATCGTCTTTGATTTAGGAAGCGAGCAGTATGTTGAGCTTGTAGGCGTAACCTTCTGGAAATTTGCTGAACGCAGCACAAAATACGAAATCCACGCATCAGCTAATGGCGTTGACTACAAGGTTTACTACAACGGTGACGCACCTCAAGGGGTTGAATTTAACTACACACCGATTAAAGAAAATGTGCGTTACATCAAGCTTGTAGGTCACGGCACAAACACAGGCACTTGGACAAGTGTGTTGGAATTTATCCCCTATTCAAAATAATCACAACAAAAAGGAGAGGCAATGCCTCTCCTTTTCTCCGCTCAGATTTACCATTTGGGGACAGACCCCTTTTGGTAAAAATTTACCACTTAGGGACTGTCCCCAAATGGTAAATTATATATTTTTAATTTTATAACGTGATATTCCCGTTACTCGTTCTATCTGCCTCAAGGAAAAGTCTTCTTTTAGCTTTCTTATAACTACATCGCGGCGCTCTTCGCGCATATATCGTAATTCGTCTGCATCCTTAATTCCCATGCTCTTTATTGCCATCATGATTTCAGTTGTGTTAACGCGGTCATCATGATACAACGTAAATTCATTGTTTTCGTTTTCCATATGAAACTCTTCGTAAGAATGTTTGGGCAAAATTTCAAGCAAAAACTCCGTATTAACTAACCCGGGGTTGTCTGCCAAATAGTTCTCGTAACTACTCCACTTATATTCATTAATTTTTTCAACAATTCCCGCTTTAATCGGATTTTGATGAATATATCTTATTAAATGCAAAAAATACTCGTCAGTCTCCACAGTTCTGCTCTTATATCGACTTTCTGTTAAACTACCTGACTTTCCGTACTTATAATTAAACCACTGTGTGTAAGAGCCTATCAATCGTTTCATAATGTCAGAAATTTCTCTCGGTACACTTTCCTTTATAACCAAATGCACATGATTCGTCATAAGACAAAAGGCATAAATTTCAAACATTTTTTTCTCTTTAAGTTCTTGTAACAGTTCCAAAAACTTTTGATAGTCACGATTCGCTAAAAAAATTTCATTTTTATTATGCCCTCTAAACATAATATGGTATATTCCGCTTTCGCAATATTCTCTCGGTCCTCTGCTTATTTTCGAATCACCTCTGTTTAATTTTACACCCAAACATTTGAAGTGTCAACACGAATTTACCATTTGGGGACAGACCCCTTTTGGCAAAAATTTACCACTTAGGGACTGTCCCCAAATGGTAAATTTTTAGATAGATTTTGTTTACACAAAAAAAGGCAACCACTTTGTGGTTGCCTTTAGTTTGTCGCCTTTTAATTAGAAGATGAAGTCTTCTTCTTCCTGGTCGAAGTCGCCGCCTGCTTCCCAATCGGGGTCATCAGCGTCATTTATGTTATCCTGAGCACTGTCAAATAAAACATCTTCGATTTCAAGTTCTAATTCTGCGAAAAGAGGCGATACATATTTCTTCTTCATCGGGTATCATCCTTTCTCTCTGTATATGTCACGCGGTGAGTTCCCCCACCGCGGGAACTGTGAATTAATCTGCCTGATTATTCAGCAACTGTTTCATCAGCTGTTGTGTCAAAGTTGAATGTAAGAACGCCATCAGCAAATGCTGCATTGGAGATATAACCCTTAGCAACACCGTTGTTGTTGTTGAATCTTACATAATCTGTCCACCACTGTGCGATTTCAGCAGGTGTACCCCATGTTGTATCGGGAGTGATTGTTACGTTGAAGCCGTCGTCACCGTCAGATACGGATTCAACTGTGAAGAATACAGCACCAGTGTACTTGTTATCTTCAACTGCAACACCGTCAGCTGTTACACTAAGACGTATACCTGTCATGTTAACGTATGCGTTAAGTACTGCTTCAACTGTAGCGTCAACAGTATTTGCATACTGGTCGTCTGCTGTACCATTCTGCATGATACCCGCGGATACCTGATATATGCTTCTTGTTACGGAAGTATCACCAAGGAATGTAGCTACTGTACCGTCAGCCATTGTAACCTTAGCATAAGGTACTGCTGTATAGTTACGGTTGTAGTTAGTTACATTAAGATTTGTGATAGCTACTGTGAATACATTTTCTTCATCGTTCTGGAAGATTGCACCGGGAACAAAAGCTTCCTCAGTGGAGCCTTCAGCTGTTACCTTGAGACCGAATTCAACATTAGCATCAGCAATTACTGTATCTGTGTAGTCAGCTGTTGCAAGGAAACGAAGACCGGAACCTGCAGCAATCTTACCATTTTCATCAACACCGTCACCTACACGAACCTGAGCACCGTTTACAATTGCAAGACCGAGAGAAGCAGGAACTGTGTTTTCGAATGCTGTAGCTTCTGTAATGGACATTGCTGTGTTGTTGTAGTAGTAACCAGCGTCTGTACCGTCTGTACCAACAACTACTGCACCGTCAGCTACAAGGCGAACATCGTCTGTAGCTGCAACGTATGCAACACCATTAACGTCAGAACCGTTCTTTGTAAGTGTAGCAGAACCTGTTTCTGTTACCTTTACAAGACCTGCATCTTCAACAAGAAGGTAAGAAGCGTTACCTGCGTAAGCACCGCCTACAACACAAGCTTCACGTTCTGCAATGTATGCAGCACCCCAAGCAATGTTGAGACGAAGTGTGATTGTTTCAAGACCTGCAGCCTTTGCAGCCATCATCATTTCTGTAATATCAACTGCAACATAACCTGTATTGTTGTAGCAAGCAGGGCTGAATACGGGGTTAGCATAGCCTTCAAATACGGGTGCGTTAGCACTGTCGTAGCTGCCGCCGTCGGAAAGAGCTGTCCAACTTGTGTCGTTGATACCTGTTACTGTGAAACGGATAGATGAATTACCGTTATCAAATGTCTGTGCATGCCATGTACGAACGTAGAAGTTAGCTGTTACCTTCTGGCCTTCTGTAACGTCAACAACGGGGAACTGCATGAAACCTACACGGCTCTTACCAAGTGTGGAAGGTGTATGGCTACCGTCTGTTACTGCAACACCGTTAGCATCATCAAGTGCACCGCGGTTAGCGTCTGCACCTGCAGCTACGAATACGCTGTTGTTATTTGTAGCCTTCATACCCCAAACTTCGTTGTCGGATACGAGCATATCTTCCATTACAGCATACTTGTTAGCTGTTTCGGAAACTGTGATAACAAGGTTGTTGTTATCAGCGGAAATTACTGTTTCGGGAATCTGGTAGAAGTAACCGTTGTAGTCACCGTCAAGGAAGAAGATTTCTTCTGCGGGAACTGTAACTGTTTCGCCAAGTGCAACTACTTCACTAACTGCCTTGATTACGTTTTCATTTGCGTCAACAAATGTTGCAGCAAGTGTCTGTGTAGCAGAGTAAACAACGTTGATTGTTGTACCTTCTACTGTAACTGCCTTTTCGTAACCTTCAATGTCAGCTACGGAAGCCTGTGCTTCTTCAACTGTCCAGTAGGAAGCTGTTTTTGTGCTTGTTTCGCCATCCATTGTGATGTTGAATGTGTATTCTGTCTTGGAAACGCCGGGAGCGTTAACCTTGATGTTAGACATTGTACCAACACCGTTTTCACCGTTAGGTGTGAATACGATAGCATTTACAACATCGCTGCCTGTTCTGAAACCATAGTCATCAGCTGTAGCGATAACTGTGTTTGTTGCAAGGTCTACAACCATAAGGTCGTATGTATCTGTTGCAGCACTACCTGTTACGAAGAAACGGTAGTTGTTGCCTGTTGCAAACTGAACGTTTGTATGTGCAGCGGGCTGTGCACGGAAGTAACCTGTTTCGTTAGCATCCCAACCAAGACCAATCTGACCTGCACCCCAAAGAGCGCCGTTTGCACCAATGTAAATCCAAAGGTTGTCGTAGTTAGAAGCTGTCATATCAAACTGAAGTGTAAATTCGCCGGAAAGTGCAATGGGGAAGTAAGAAACATTGTCTGTACCGCCGCTTGTAAGGTCTGCAAGTGTGAATGTTTCTTCCAAAACTGTAACTGTTGTGGAAACAGCCTGTGTAAGAGCTTCGCCATCTTCAGTAAACTTAACGGATACTGTACCGTTTACTGTTGTTTCACCAACTTCGTAAGATTCGGGAGCATCAGTCCAAGTAATTGTACCTGTTGCTGTGGAGCCAAGAGAACCTGTTACTTCAACAGTTGTAGGAAGAACTACTGCTGTGTCTCCGATAACCTTAACAGGAGCGATATCAGCAACAGAAGCGATTTCTTCTGCAACTACTGTTTCAGCTTCAGCAATTTCGTAAAGACCGAAGTTAGAGAATGTAGCACCAGTCCAACGGAATGCACTCTGAAGATAAGCATAACCGTCTGTGTTTGTAAATACAAAGTTGTTTGTGCCTGTAGCATCACTTGTAGCCAATGTACCTACATATGTGCCATTATTTGTTTTACCAACGAGCACGGGTGCACCTGTTGTGTTTTCATCACACTTTACAGCATTCTGCAAAGATGTGATATGCCATGTGTTACCGCCGCTTGTTGTATTGTATGTGTACAAATATGTCTTTTCAGCTTCAATAGCCCAGCTCTGGTTCAGAGACTTGTTGTTACCGCCGCCAATGTTGCCTAATGTTACAGCACCATTGGATACGGAAGCGCCCAACTGATTGCCGTCGCCACCAAACCAGCCAACTGTACCAAGTGCAAAGTCAGCGTTGGGGATAAGGTTAGCACTCTTAACTTCGTACTGAACGCCGTTAACAGCAACGATATCGCCAACAGCATGTGTGCCTACGTTAGTAATTGCTTCAAGTTCGATTGTTGTATCTTCAGAAAGAGTTGTAGCTTCTGCTGTATAAATATTATTGCTACCATTTACAGCATGGTAAACTGTATCAAAAGCAGCACCGGATTCTGTTGCTGTGTCGTAAGAATTTTCAACAGTCTTAATTGTTTCACCGTTAAGTGTGTATGTAGCAGTTACAAACGCTGTTGTTGCAGGAAGTTCGTATGTGATTCTCAAGTCCTGCATACCGGCAGCAGAATACTGGTCATTCCATGTACCATGGAAGGACTTAACGCCACCGAAACCATTTGCGTTAGCAACTGTTTCACTTGTTAAAAGTTCACCTGCAACATAATAGTTGATTGTGTAGTCGCTTGTATTCTTTACTGTTTCAATCTTGATGTTAGTACCACGGAAACCGTAAACAGCACTTGTACCGCTACCGCTGTGGGCTGCAACGTCACCATTACCAAGTCTTACAGTGTTGTTTCTGTCAAATGCAAGTCTTGCATACTCGTTACCATCAGCATCAAGATATGTCCATGTCTGATAGATATTGCCACATTCCTGTGTAGCAAAGTTAAAGTCTACAGTAACCTTTGTTGCGCCCTTTGTATTAGCAGCGCTGTCAATTGTTGCAGTTACGTTACCATCGCCAGCCTGACGCTTGTTAGAAAAGAAGAACATAAGTGCATATGTACCTGTGGAACCCCAAACACCTGTGCCTTCTGCACCCCAGTTCTGGTTCCAACGAGCAGCTGCACCGGATTCAGTTGCTGTCCAACCTGCTACGTCAAGAGTCTGTTCGCCTGTTGTTGTAATATTATCAACGTCGAACAAAACTGTTTCTTCAGCTGCGCTTGCAGTAAGGGAGAATGCAGGCACCATTGTAAGTACCATAGCAAGGGAAACTGCAAGAGCTAAAAATCTTTTAAGTTTCATAATTTTTCCTCCAAAATTTTTATATATTTCGGTCATCCGACCAAACGAGCATTGGGATAAGTTTTTGCATTTATCCCGGATGCGGAACGTTGGAAATACTTTTCCTGTCGACCTCAGTCATTACATATTGCCCGTTCCAAAATTAAAGTCTGTCAACGTACGTACCCATTTAGGGGATTATACTCCACTATTAGGGTATCATACATGATAATATTACACCCAAAGGAGATAAAAGTCAACTAAAAAAGTTAAATTTTTGCTGATTTTTTCGAGAATTTTCAACCCTACAACATCTTGTGTTTTACAGTGTTTTCCTCCACAAATCTGTCCACTTTCCGCTCATTGGAGAAAGACCCCATGGTCATAAATTTATCCGACAATTTTCGTTGCAAGTCCACAGCGCCTACACCTATTTACTCATGTGAAATGTTCAATAAGGTAACGTTTGCGGTGCCCGGCACCAACTTCGCTCATTTGCTCGTCGCTTGCCGACCGCGGCACAATCCCACGCCCTCCCTTCATCCGCCACCGGCGGCGGTCGGTCTTGGTTCTAAAAAAGTTAAATTTTTGCTGATTTTTTCGAGAATTTTCAACCCTACAACATCTTGTGTTTTTCACGGTTTTATGCCACAATTGACCAGCCGTGAAACCTGTGGAGACAGACCCCGCTGGTACCAAGATGTTTTAGATTGATTGATTAGATACTTTACAGGAAAAGAAGCGGGCAACCAAAGGTCGCCCCTACTTATTAAAAGGAGAGTAATGCGGTAAAAAAACTTTGCGACAGAGCTAACTGCTCCATTTCTGATACAACAAAAACCCTCGGCCAAAGACCGAGGGTTTTTATCAAAACTTATTCAGTTAAGATTTTGTAATTATTCAGCGAGTTCGATGAATACTACGATGTCGGAAACTTCATCTTCTACGTCAGCAACTGTCTTAACGAAAGCTGTCTTTGTATACTTTGTGGAAGTCTTAACATCGGAGAGGCTACCAGCCTTAACTGTCATCTTGCTACCTGTGTAGTCAACAACTGTTACGTTAACTTCGTCAGCGAAGTAGTACTTGTCGCCAGCAATTGTAACTGTCTTAGTTGTCTTGTCGTCAATTGCGCCGTAGTGAACGGATACAGCTTCGTCATCAAAGCCTGTTACGATATCACTGCCTTCTTCAACTGTTACATCACCAGCAGGAGCATCAGCTGTAGCTGCGAAGAGAACTTCAACGTCTGTTACATAGTCACCGGATTCAGCGTAAAGAATTACGTTACCCTTTTCAACTGCAACATCATTAACTTCGTCGGGATCAACGATTACGGATACTGTAGCACCAGCTACAACACCTGTGATCTTGATTGTGTCTTCGTCATCAGCAACTACGTCAGCAACCTTTGTAACTACCATTACAGGAGCTTCGGAGTCAAGAGCTGTCTTAGCGTCTTCAACTACGAGAACTTCGGGAACTTCTTCTTCTTCACCGTAAGCTGTGAACTTGTAGGAAGATTCGTCATCGAAGAGAGCGCCTACAGTTGTAACTGTGATAGCATCTTCAAGATCTTCTTCTGTGTTGTCCTTGTGGAATACGAGAACATCAGCTGTGAGGTCGATGTTGCCGTATGTGCCACGAAGTTCGTTATATTCCTTAGTATTTTCTGCTACGTACTGATCATCTGCCATGAATGTGTCTTCAGAACCGGGGAAGTAGATAACGGAGATTTCACCAGCAGCTGTTGTGTCGATTCTTACAAGACCTTCGTAATCAACGAGTTCAGCGTAAGCTTCTTCATCTGTTACATCTTCAAGAACGTTTTCAACGAGAATTGTATCGCCATCTTCGTTTGTTTCTTCAGTCATTTCAAGGTAAACGTCAACCTTCTTGGACTTGATTGTGAGGACTTCAACTGCACCTGCAGCTGTAACAACCTTTACAAGGTATTCGTCATCACCGAAGTCACCTTCAGAGAGGTCAGCATCGATTACGTATACATAGTCAGCACCAGCGATGGAGTTAACTGTGTCAACGAAAGCGATCTTACCGGAAGCGTTGATGTAGAAGAGACCTTCGTCACCAGCTTCAATTGTGCCTACTGTTTCAGCAGAAAGAGAAGATACCTTGTAGTCAGCACCGTTGATTGTGAAAATGTCATCGTCTACTTCGTCAACTGTACCTTCAACAACTACGGAAGATACATATACTGTGATTACGTTTGTGGAATCGTCAAGAACTGTGATAACATCGCCTTCAACGATAGCGGAAGCGTCAGCAATCTTACCGTCCTTAACTACTGTGTAAAGCTTATCTTCATCTTCATAATCGATTTCGATTTCGCCTTCATCTTCGCCCATGAAGTTCCAGATGTCATCTTCGTTGTCGATTTCGTCAACTACGAATTCCTGGAAGGATTCTTCGTTAGCGATTGTAGCAACTACGAATTCGAAGTCGCCGTCGTTATCGTTGTCGATAAGTGTGATATCATCGATACTTTCAGCTTCAACTGCAGCCATAACTTCAGCCTGGCCCATTGTGTAGCCTGTGTTGAAACCGTTAACAACAAAGTTAGCAATACCTTCAACATCACCGGACTTGATTTCTACAAAGTTCTGGATTTCAGCCTTTGTTGTGGACTTAGCGGATTCGCTCTTGTAGTATTCGATACCGAGGTCATAAAGAACTTCGTCATTCTTGTCAAGGATTTCGCCCATGTTCTTAACGAGTTCTGTGTCAAGAACTGTTACAGAGTTCTTACCAGCCTTTGCAGCGATTGCAAATACAGCTTCATCGCCTTCTTCGTTTTCACCAACGTAAGCTGTTACTGTGTAACCGAGAAGTGTAGCAGCGTCTGTACCTTCAACGATAAGACCATAGAGTTCGTCGCCTGCTTCGTACATAGCAACTTCTTCGTCAGCATAGCTCTTTGTTACAACAAGGTCAATTGTCTTGTCTTCGCTAGCTTCGAATTCAGCGTTGGAAAGGTATGTGTTAACTACAACACCGTCAACCTTTTCGAGTTCAAGGTATTCGGAAAGGATTGTCTTGTTTTCAAGAACTTCGTATGTGGAACCGTTGATACCTGTAGAGAAGGATGTCTGGTCCATAAGTTCAACTTCGAGTGCATTGTAGATAAGTCTAGCAACTGTAGCTCTGGAAGCTGCAGCGTTAGCTGTACCAGCAACACCCTTTGTGAAACCTGTTACCTGAGAGGAACCTGCGTAGAGGTAACCGCCACCAAGGTAACCACCGTTAGCAAGTGCTACGGGTTCATAACCAAGTGCGCAAACGATCATCTTAACGATCTGGCCGTATGTTACTTCACCGTTGGGGTTGAATGTGCCATCGCCCATACCATTGATGATACCGTTAGCTTCTGCTACGTTAACGTAACCGGAGCACCAGTCATCAGCGTCAACGTCTGTGAAGTTTGTTTCACCAGCTTCAACTTCGTCAGCAAGACCAAGCATACGTACGATCATTGTAGCAGCTTCTGCTCTTGTAACTGTGTTGTCGGGTCTGAATGTACCGTCTTCGTAACCTGTGATAATACCAAGGTTAGAAAGAAGGTTTACTGCATCTGCATAAGAAGCGTTAGCAGCTACGTCTGTGTATGTTGCAGCGGAAGCAACAAAGCCCATAGAAGCAAACATAGCAACTGCTACTACTAATGCAAGAACTTTTTTGAGATTTCTCATGTCTCAAATCCTCCTTAAAATTTTTTGAAAGCAAATCTTGTTTGGCACCTAAGCTCCCGCTTTCAAAGAAGCCTATGCGCTTCGACAGGATTCGCATCCTGACTATACTCGGATTATAACACCGCTTTTTTTGTCAGTCAATAAATTATCTTTGTTTGTAATCAAACTGTAAAATTTCGATAACATACTGTAACAAAACGCTTTTGTGCTATCCTCAATTCACATTTTAGCGACCACCGAACAAAAAGTCAACAGGTGTAATTGTTCTGTAATAATACGTTAACGAACTGTAATAAAACCAAGTGTTTTGTTACAGTTCGTTAACGCAACCGTTTTATCAGGCGACCAATGGCCTCCCCTACAGTAAGAAAACAACCGTGCAAGAGTGCACGGTTGTTTTTTTATTCTTCATCATCTTCGTCAAGGTATTCGTATTCGTCGTCATCGTTTTCGGGTGTATTATTGTCTGCAGGGGGTGTCATGGAATTTCTCAGATTTGTGAACGCGGATGCGCCGTGCTTTGCAAAACGGCAGTTGAGGTCATAAAGTGCGGCAACGGAAAACATAAGGTAAGGATATACATAGAACATCGCAATACCGCCTGTAAACATAACCAAGAGATACCACAGCATAAATGAAAACATGAGCACAAAATTATTTAATATAGTAGTAAGACCTGTCATGCGCCATGCGGTTACAAGTGCCTCTTTGAAATTTTTACATTCGTTGTCTGCCAGGACATATTCCAAAAAGATAAGCTTAAAGGATATAAGATAAAAGATTATATCAAAAGCCATTACAACGACGTCCATCAGCATTGCATCGGCACCGGATGCCTGTGCCATTTTTGCAAGCTCATTTACACCGTAAGTATATATAAATGTAATAAAAGGATAAATTGACGCAATATACCATTTGTCATACAGCTTAAAAACGTCACGGATTTTTACAGTCTTGCCTCTAATCATATCAAGTGTAGCTTTTATTGAGCCAACAGTAAGGAAAGCAAAAACCACCATAAGGGCACTTACAGCAAGTGTGAAATTGTAAAACACGGTGTCAAGGGCTTCGATATCTGCAGTGGCCAAAAGCTTGAGTGTGTTTTCAAACCCCGGTGTAAAGCACATAACGGTTATAGCAACAATCGAAACAATAAGTGCAGGAATCATCGTCACCGCCAATGCCTTGAAAAAGCCTCTGCGCATACCCTGTTTTGCATGTTGCTTTATTATATAGGTAGGAAATAGTGGTTTCATTTGTTTTTCTCCTCAAAAATTTTGTGTTTTTACCTATTATATAATACACAGCAAAAAAATGCAATCTATTTTACGAGAATTACCTATTGCGACAGCTTTTGTCATAAAGAGTTTGATATACTTAATCCAAACAGAAAAAAGAAAGGTAAAGTGATTTAAATGGACAACCCTACATTAAAGCCTTTTGTTGTTATGGAAAAAACAAAAAAACTTTTTACAAAATTTCAGAAAGAGACAAGTGTGCCCACGCCTACGCCTATGGGAATACTGTTTTTTTGCATGGGCGTACTGTGCGGACGTGCTACTCTTTTAGGCACTCTCAATCCTTTCGGAGGAGCATTTTTTGCAGCTATTTTTTCGGGCAGATATACATATATGTATATGCTAGCCGCAATACTGGGACAGGCTTGGACGGGTGCGCCGCTTCACGAGGTTGGCAAATACATATTCGCCATGACGTTTTTTGCGCTTATTATCGAAAAGCTACCTGCCGCTTCAAAAAAAAGGGTAAGTGTACGTGCTGGGCTTTTTGCTGTGGCACTTATGATATCGGGAGTGTGCTTTAGCTTTGCGGCGGCAAAAGGCACGGCGATTTCGACGATTTACGACATGATGTTGCTTTCCGTTGAGTGCGCTGTTGCCTTTTGTGCAACGGCGGCATTTTCAATTGGCGTACCTATCATAAAGCGTATGAAGCTTTCGTACACTTTTTCTTCCGCAGAGGAAATAAGCCTTATCTCGCTTTTGGGTTGTGCCCTGTGGGGTGCAAAAAGCATTACTGATTTTGGGGTTATAAATCTTTCGGACGTGATGTGTATACTTATAATCATTACCTTTTCAATACGTCTAGGAAGCTCACGCGGGGCAATTGCGGGGCTCATCATGGGATTTGTATCCTCCTTGGGCAGCGGAAGGGTTGACATAAGCTGTGTATCATACGCTTTTTCGGGACTTGCGGCAGGACTTTTGGGCGGATACGGGGTAATCTGCGGCTGTGCAGCGTTTATTTTGGCGAACGCGCTTATAACTGCACTTGCCAACGGGTCTACAGAGGTGCTCATAAATATATATGACATTTTCCTTGCGTGTATAATATACTCGGTTATCCCCGAAAAGGTTTTTCTGCGGCTTACCAATTTTGGCGCAAGGGATGAAAAAGACCGCATTGCCGAGGATGAAAGATGCTACAGCGAATATGTGCTTTTGAATGCACAAAGGGTTGTAAAAGAGCTGGGCAAGCGCATGGAAAAAATATCGGACAACAGAAAAACAAAAAATGATGCAGAGGTGAGGTTTTTTGAACGCATCGCAAGACGAAGCTGCTCGGGGTGCGGAATGCGAAGGCTTTGTTGGACGCGCGATGTAAAAAACACCATGGCAACCTTCAGCCGTGCGTTGTATGATTTTTGCGACACAGGCAAAATAAGAGGTGAACTCCTCCCCGCTAATTGCCTCAGACCGAAAGAAATGCGGGACGCGTTTTTGCAGTTCTCGGAGCTTTACCGTAACGATATAATATGGCAGGGAAAGCTGGGAGAGTTGAAAAGAGCTTCTGCAAATCATATAAACGCTTTTTCGGAGATTTTGACTGCGGCATCTTCTTCCCTTTCATCGGGGCAGAGCTTTGACAGAGCCTTGGCGGACGATATCAGCCGCAAAATGAGCGAGGCAAACATTGCCTGCAGTGACGTTGTTGTAATGCGCGATAGTGACTATGATCCTACGGTTATGCTGTCTCTTCCCCGTTGCGGAGGATTTTCCCTCTGCGACAAGGGTGCTGAGGAAATAGTAAGCCGTGCTTGCGGAGTTAAAATGATACGTGCCGGCAAGCGTGACTGCAAGAGCTGTAATATAAAATATGTAGTTGCGCCACCGGGAGGCATAAGCTTTGCCACAAAGAAAAAAGCCCGTGACCGAAAAAGAATTTCGGGTGACAGTACACTGGTACGCGTTATCAACAAGTCGCTATATGCCGCTGTTTTAACAGACGGAATGGGCTATGGTGAAAAAGCATATACAGAGTCAAAAAATGCTGCTGAGACGCTTTTGGATCTTATCGAAATTGGCGTTGACGGCGAAAAGGCAATGAAAATTGTGAATTCGCTCCTTATCCCCTTTGGTGAGACAACATTTTCTGCAGCGGACTTGTGCTTATATGACGCGGAAAACCGTCGGGCAAAAATAATCAAATGCGGCGGTGCGGCATCTTTTACAAAATCCGGCGACAGGGTTGACGCATTATATTCAAAAACAATGCCTCTGGGGTCACAGCTAAAGAGCGGAATAGAAACCTTTACGCTGAACGCAAAGTCGGGTGATATTATACTGATGATTTCGGATGGCGTTCTGGAAAGTGCGGCAAAGGGCGGCCCCAAGGACGCATGGCTTATTAACGAGCTGGAAAAATTCACAGGCGACGACCCGAGCACTCTCGCTGACATCATCTGCGACAGAGCAATGGAAAAATGCGGCATGGAGCCAAAGGATGATATCACCGTACTTGCAGCGTATATAAATTAGCACGTGTATAAATCTTGGTTTTTAGGAAATAATTACTCCGGGAGGGATGATAATGAATTTTTCCAAAAGAGTAATTATATTGAATAATGTAAAATCACCGGATATTGCACAGGCGATTTTTATTCTCAGGGACACTTCCTGCGACGATTTTTCAGCAGTCAATGAGGCAGAGAGAATTGTGGACGAGTATTTATTTTCCGCCTCCCGCCCGCAATATGGGGGTAAAAAGGCTGTTTTTATCCTGTGTGCAATGATTTTTTGTGTTTTTGTCGGTCTTTTTTTCGCATTAAGATAAAATTTCCTCTTCTCAAACTGACTTTCTTGTTGTATAATGGTTATCTAAGAAAGGCTATGGTTGATATGAAGATTGAAAAAATACATTTGAACAAAATTAAAGTGACTTTTACGCCCGAGGATTTGATTGAGCACAACATTACGCCCCAAGCAGTGCGCGAAAACGCTCCTTGGGTACAAAAAGTTCTTATGACGGTTGTGAAACGTGCCGAGGAGGAAATTGGCTTTGAGGCAAACGATGCCCGACTTATGGTTGAGGCAATGCCCGGAGAGAATGATTCCATGGTTATGTACATAACACGTCTCGAGAACAATGAAGATATTAAGGATGTTCTCCATTCGGTAAAAAAACGCTTAAAGCTCAAGGTTCGCCCTGCAGTTTCACACAGCGAAAATGTGTGCATCAGCTTTGACAGCTTTGAGGACGCTGTTAAGCTTGCTCATACTGCAACAGATTATGAGGGTGGCGAGCTGTATTTTTACCGTGACCGCTATCATCTTATCGTAAGCTCGTCCGCACCTTGGTACATGGCGGAATTCGGCTCGTTTTTTGCAGATGATTCGTTGTGCGATATTGTGTCTGAGCACGGCAAAAAAATATGCGACAATGCAATGACAAAATTGAGAAAACACTTCTAAAGAAAAAATGTTATGGATTTTCCATAACATTTTTTTGTTTTTTTCATATAATTTACTGAGGTGTTGAATATGAGCGACAGAATTCTCGTTATAGGCGGAGGCACAAGACTGAAAAAAGCCGCCGAGGCTTTTAAGGATACAAATTACGAAGCCGTGATTTTTGACGAATCCGAGCCTTTGAAAGCCGCTATCGATTCGGCTGATATTATTCTTCTGGGTCTGCCCGCATCAAGCGACGGAGTATGGATTGACACAGACGATGATATCCGCGTCAGCGTCCGTGATGTTGCAGCTTTGTGCTCACGCAAAAAGCTTATTATGGGCGGCAGGCTTTCAGAAAAGGTCAAAGCGTTGTTTGATGTGTATTCTCTCCGCTGGATTGACTATTCTCTTTGTCCTGAGTTTGAGATTTTGAATGCCGTGCCCACCGCCGAGGGTGCAATACAGATTGCAATGGAGGAGTTTCCCTTTACTTTGCACAATTCAAGGGTTATTGTAACCGGCTACGGCAGGGTTGGCAAAGCACTTGCATCAAGGCTTAAAGCGTTAGGTGCCAAAACCACCGTTGCAGCGCGAAGTGCGGCACAGCGGGCTGAGGCAGAGGGTGCAGGGCTTGACACAATTATGCTTGAAAAGCTTTGCGATAAGGCCCATACTTGTCAGATTTTATTTAACACCGTGCCTGCATGCGTATGCACTAAATCGGTGCTTGGGCGTCTGCCCTCCTCCTCGGGAATAATTGACCTTGCGTCAAAGCCCGGAGGTGTTGACCTTGATGCTGCCAAAACCTTCGGGGTCAACGTGATATGGGCGTTGGGGCTTCCGGGCAAGGTTGCACCCGTCAGTGCAGGCGAGATTATCAAAGAAACAGTATGTAATATCGCTCGGGATTTACAAATAAACCCCTGAAAGGAGGACGCATACTACCCGTATGTGCGCAAAGTTAAAACTGGGCTTTGCTTTTACGGGGTCCTTCTGTACTTTTGACAAGGTAATAAATGAGCTCGAAAAGCTTGCCGGAGTTTACTTTATAACACCCATTATGAGCCCTGCTGCTTTCGGCACCGACACCCGTTTCGGAGATGCGGAGTATTTTAGAAAAAGGATAGAGGATATATGTGGAAATACTATAATATCCACTATCCCTGCCGCTGAGCCGATAGGCCCGAAAAAGCTTTTTGACGCTCTGGTAGTTGCGCCCTGTACGGGTAATACCATTGCAAAGCTTGCCATGGGCATTACCGACAGTGCGGTTACAATGGCTGCAAAGGCTCATCTTAGAAATGAGAGACCCCTTATACTTGCACCGTCCTCAAATGACGCTTTAGGTGCAAATGCAAAAAATTTAGGCTTGCTTTTGAATACAAAAAACATTTACTTTGTCCCATTTGGGCAGGATGACCCAATAAAGAAGCATAATTCATTAGTCTCCGATTTTTCGCTTATTGCTCCCACCATAGAAGAAGCAATGAACGGAAGGCAGCTCCAACCTATACTAATTTAAAAACACCCGTTGCTTTCGCAACGGGTGTTTTAAATTATACGTAGCAATTAATTACCATATATCTCTATTTCTGCAACACTGTTCCAGCCGGAAACAGTATTGCCCTTAGGTGTTATTTTGACATAGCAGGCGTTTTTGTTTGTAACAAAAACCATAAAATCGCCACTTCCTACTACACTGTTACCCTTGTACACGGTTTCCCAGTTTATATTATCCTCAGAAACCAATACCTCAAAGGGAATGTAACGGCTGTCATCATATTTTTTGAATGCAAGCTTTATTGCATTAAGCGTTTTTTGTGAGCCCAAATCAAGAATGATGCTCTGCTCTCCTTCACTTGTCCATGCTGTATCAAGATTTCCGTCAACGGCATTTTTTGCAGGATTATTGCTCTCGGGTTCTGCTGTTGCATCAATTGCTGCTACTGTAAGCTTGCCCGTCTTGCCGCTTGTTATGTGATTAAGACCCAAGGGGACAAGTCCGTTCATGGTTTCCCAGTAGAAAAGACCAACCTTGTATCCGTCAAAGTTCTTTGTAAACTCTGCATCAGCATAATTTGGCTGTGCGGAAAGTGTAGCCAAAGTGCTGTCGGCAAATACCAGGCTGTCGCTGGAGTCATATGCCGCCGCAATCAGTACTCCTTCGCTTTCATTCTTATCATATCCGAAATAGTTGATTGTATTACCTTCAACACGGTTTATCTCAACTAAGGAATCTGCCTTTTGCACGGTGACGGTATAGGTAAGGTCACTAAGTGACGGACCTACCGTAATTCCGCCCGAGCCATTAACCGATGCCCAGTATTTGAGCTTTTTAAAGCTCATGGAGTTAATCGGGAAGGTCTTTGTGTATTTTTTCAAGCCGTCACTGCCTGCAACAGTTGCTGTGCAAAGGTCAGCGTCATAGTCAAACTCAACCATTACAAACCATGTAGTAGAACTGCGGTTCATCGGCTCTTCGCCCTCACCCGACACACTCCAGGAGGACTGAATGCCAGTAAAGTCACCGTCTGTAATTTGTGCACTTGTGGCACCCGCAGAGGAATTATACCACTGGGCAATGTTTAAAATATTGTTGCCGTAGACATCCAAGAATTCAAGTCCGAAGCCGTATTCGTGTCCGTCCCAGTTCCAGTTGTTGCCATCGATTTTTTTGCCGCCTGTATTAAATTTAAAGGATATTGTTGCTTTGTTCTTGTAGTAAGGTGTGAACTCGCGTTCAAAATACGCACCCGAGGTACTGTCAACAAGGTTAAGAGACGCACTGTCAACACCGCCCGTAAATGATGCGTCTGTTGAGGTAAATGTGTTATCTCCCAATGTGTCGATAGTTTCCACACCGACAACGGCTATTGTGCAGTATGCCTCAAAGCCTCCGTCACGGGTTGTGGCTTTAATTTCGCACGTACCCTCACCCACAGCTGTAACCACACCGCCTGAAACTACAGCAACATTTTCGTCGTCACTTTCCCATATGATGCCTTTCTTTGTGGCGTTTTCGGGTTCGAGGCGGGCAGCGATTTTATAGGTCTGCCCTTGCTTTAGGGTGATTTTATTCATAGATAAGCTTACACCCGTAACAGGTGTACCTGTTACGTAATAGGGTACAGTATAGGGTGTTTGGGGCGCAAGATAATTCTGATAAACGCCCTGCGAATTGACCGCCAAAGCGTTTGAGCCTATATAGTAGCTTGTGTGCGCAGGCTGGTTATATGCAACATTCTGCCATGCAATGCCCATGCGGTACTGGCAGTCGTGCATAAGAGTTGTGAGACGGTATGTTGTAGGGATGACGCTTGTCATAATTCTTAAATAAGGCGTCTCGCCCTCACCTTTTCCGATTGGCATTATAATTTCCTCTCGCCAGTCGCCCCAAAGGTCGGCAACAAGAGAGGGAGTGTGCTTTGAATAGTTATTACTTGTACCGGGAAGATAACCACTTCCGTCGTTATAAAAACGAATTGTCCAACCGTTTGCCGCATCAAACTTTGCCAGCTGGTTGTCATCGAGTATTTCACGGGATAAATCGCCGTCCCAGTAAACTAAAAAGTTTGTCATTGCACGAGAGTTTGTTTTAGGACGAACATTCACCACATTGCCCTTTAAGTCGTGAGTTTCGTCAAAGGCGATACTCCAGCCAAGGCTCAAGGCATCGGGATGCGTTTTTGCATATTCATCATCAATATTTGCCATTACACCGCGACCGTTGTCTGTGCCCGAGCCTGCAGCAACATTATAAAGGAGTTCACCTGTGGAAGCAACTCTTAAGTTTTCGGCATAGGCAGGCTTATCCTCTTTAACAGAAAATACCTCCTGTACCCCGTCGTTATTAAAGTCACTCATGTGCATAGCATCGCCGTGACCGTGTCGTGTATTGCCCATTACTGTTTTGCCGTCATCATCCAATGTGGCAGAACCATAAACGATTTCATCACGTCCGTCGTTATCCACATCACCGACAGAAAGATTGTGGTTACCCTGTCCGTACATATTCCCGGAGCTACTACTTTCTGCCTTATGCTCCCACACTAATTCAAGCGTTGAGCCGTCCCACTTATATGCGCGGATTACAGCCGCACTATAGTAGCCTCGGCATTCAATAAAGTGCGGTGTCTTGCCGTCAAGGTATGCAACAGCCGCAAGGTAACGTTCACTGCGGTTCCATTTAGAATCACCCCAAGAGGACACCGCATCACGGGTAATACCCTCCGTTGTATAAAGTGCCTGACCTGTTTCACCATCAAAGATTGTAACGTATTCACCGCCTGAGGTGGGAATACCCTTACCCGAAAGGTGAACAGCTGTATTGTCGGCGTTACGAATTTCGGCAGTGTCACCTACTTCAGTAACATATCTGCCGGTGCCGTCAATTGTACCGGGAGCGGTTTTCATTGCGATTTCACTTTTGCCGTCTCCGTCAAAGTCATAAACCATAAACTGGGTATAATGTGCACCTGCACGGATGTTTTTGCCCATGTCAATACGCCACATATAGCTGGTGTTGTCGGGGCTTATTTCATAACCGTCAATATAAACATTGCCTGTATAACCGCCCGATGCACTATCCTTAGAGTCGGAAGGATCCCACTTTAAGACGATTTCGTAATCGCCGTCACCGTCGAGGTCACCGAGCGACGCGTCATTTGCGCCAGCTTCAACATCGCCTACTGTATAATACCTGCTTGTGCCGCCACCATGATTTGTGACGTTTGCAGGCGTAAAGATAGGAATATCCACATAACTGAAAGCATTAGGCTTACTTGTGCCGTTACTCACATAGCTTCCACGAGCATACTTTACATGCTCTGTCCATACCTTTGTTGCAGGTTCATTTAGTGCGCTTTCGCCTTTTTTGACAACCTTATATGTATCGTTTACGGTACCTGCACTATCAAGATAATACGTTGCGTCATGCCCGCCTGTTGTATAAATCTTTACGTTGTTACGGTAAATGTCAAAGGCTTGGTTGGTGAGCGATTCATCACCCAGCAGTCTCCAAGAGAGTGCTACGCCTGCACCCACGCCGTTACTGGGTGCGGAACTTGTTTTAACCGCAATAAGACCGCGGTTTAATTTTTCCATTTGTCGGGAGACTGTTTGATATCGAGGCATGTTTTCTGCTACTTCCGCCGCATATGTAATATGAGGCACCATTGAAAAAGCCATTGTTGCTATAATGATTAATGATAAAACTTTTTTCATATTATTTTCTCCTTTCTGCCTTTACTTGAGGCGTTCGGGTGGATATTGAATCCGTCCCTACGTTTATTTTCTGTATTTTGTCGGAGCGACGCCGTAGAAATTTCTGAACGCTGTGGAAAAATACAGCTGGTCATCAAATCCTGTGGACAAGGCAACCTGCCCCACAGAAAGGCTGGTTTCCCTCAGTAGCTTTGCCGCCGTCTTGAGCTTGTATTCCATAATATACTTTTTTGGAGAAACGCCCATTTTTTCTTTAAATAATCTGTAAAGATAACTGCGGTCGATACCAACATAGTTACTTATCTGGTCAACGTTTATGCTTGTGTCATAATAAAATGTATGTATGTAGCTGATTGCCGCCTTTACGTATTCGTCCGCCATGGAGCCCTGCTTTGGCTTGTCGGTGACGAGCGCTCCCAAAAAGCGGTACAATAATCCGGTTATTTCGTAGGGGTTCACAGCCTCTGTCCTCGAAAGAGTTAGGATTGCCTCCTCCGCTTCAGGCACGGAGTAAACAACAGGCTCATCGGGACTAAAGAGCGTTGCAGAAAAATATTTTGAAATACCCGTACCGTTGAACTCAACCCAGCTGTATTCCCATGGGTCGGTTTCGGATGCAACGTAATAGGTGATTTCATCGGGATATATGAGGAAAGCATCGTTTGCTTTTAGGGTATATTCCTTCCCTCTTACCGAATATGTTCCGCTGCCTTTATGTATATAATGTATAAGATAATTACTCCTCACAAAATTGCCTATTGAATACCCGGGAGTGCAGTCCTCGTGTCCATATTGAATTATGTTGAAATCAGCAAATTCCCGAAATCGGTTTACAATAGTTTTTCGCATACGTTTCACTTCCTTTATGTATAGTTTAAGAATATCGCAAAATCCAATGTTTTGTCAACGAATATGTCACAATAACAAATATATTTGCAACAAAATCATATACAAATGCCTTTTTTGATGCGGTATTATAGACTTGAAGGAAGTGAAGGCATGGATTTATTGAAAATTGCAGAAAAAATTGCATACAGATACATGGCACTTAATCCCCCCTCTCCCATTTCTTACCGTGCGTTTTATTCGGGCGGTGTAAGACGTGGCAGCGACTACCGCTATGAGGCGGATATGAACAAAATCTTTCCTGAGGCGAAAATCGGAGATTGTTCCACATTAAAATGCGTGTACCTTGCAGATTGCGACGGTTCGATAGGTATGGATATTACACTTTTTGGTACAACAGTGCTTTTTGTAAATGGGGAAAAGCTTTTTGGATCGGATATTTTCACCGAGAGGAATAACCATATTTCAAATCGACTTAACATCCCCGTGAAAAAGGGCGTTAACGAAATTGAGCTTCATTTTAAGAAAACTGCGCTGGGCTTTGGTTGCATATTCGGCACACATCTTGCCAAGTGGGATTATATTTTCATGCGTCCCGACGATTATAATCAGGAGGGATGTATTTACCGCTTGAACGAGGGGGCTTGGCTTCCCGAAAATTATGAATGGGACGATTCAAGCTTGTCGGATGAAGAAAAGAAAGATATTTTAAATCCCGAAAACGTAGCATTGAGACGTTTGGATAAAGACGACATGTGGATACGCCCATACTACGGCAAGGGGAATTTTGGTCACTGGAATTATCCTTTGGGCGTTGTGATGTATGGCTTAATGCGCACGGCGTCTCTTTTAGAGGATAAAAAAATCGAAGATTATACAAAAGCTCATATACAGATGACGCTTAATACCTTTGACTACGCAATGTGGGACAAGGCGGTTCATGGAGGGGCAACAAGCCTGCACAATCTTTTGACGAGCATTGATTCCCTTGACGATTGCGGTGCTTTTTGCGCAGCGGTTGAAGAGGCAACGCTTTTATATAATCTTGACAGTAAAAAAATCTGCGACTTTGTGGCAGATTACATAGAAAATCATCAGCCGAGAAACCCGGACGGCTCGTTCTGTAGACAGCACCAGCTTCATAGCTTTCACAATGAAACAATGTGGCTTGACGATATGTATATGAGTGTTCCGTTTTTGGTTCGCCGTTACAGATTGACCCAAGATGAAAAATATCTTAGCGATGCAGTAAACCAGTTTGTACAGTACAAAAAGTGGCTTTACATGGAAGAAAGGAATTTAATGAGCCATGTTTATGATTTGAGACACGGCATTCCCACTCTTGTGCCCTGGGGCAGAGGAAACGGTTGGTTTATTTTTTCACTGACCGAGCTTTTGGATGTCCTTCCAGAGGAGCATCCCCAAAGGGCATTTTTGGAGGATTTCTTCAAAACACTTGCAAAAGGCTATCTTGTTCATCAGTCGCCCGACGGCAGGTGGAGACAGGTTATTGATGATAGTGAGGCATACCTTGAAACAAGCTGCACGGCAATGTTTGCCTGTAGCTTTATGCGAGGGTTCCGTTGGGGACTTCTTGATGACAAATACCGCGCATCTGCCATTCGCGCAGTTGAAAGCATTGCAAAAAACTGCGTTGATGATATGGGCAACGTATACGGCGTATGCCGAGGAAGCGAGTTCAGCTTTTCAAACGATTATTATAAGTATGACTTACTCCCCCGTGACAACGACACTCACGGAATCGGTATAGTTTTACTTTCAATTTATGAGGTGATGATATGACACTTAACGAAATAACGCGAATCGATTTAACCCCCGCAGGCAAATTCTGCCGCATGTGGCTTGGCGATATAAATAACGACGGTAGAATGGAAATAGTCATGGTACAGCCGGATTCACACTTTGATGACCGCTACTGGCCTCATAGTGTGCAGGCGGTAACTGCTTTTGATTTGGAGGGCAATGTGCTTTGGCAGATAGGCACGGTTGACCCCGATGCACAGCCTAGTGGTGCCGACATACCCTGTCAGGTATATGATATCAACCATGACGGTCAGCTTGAAATCATATGCGCAATGGATGACCACCTTTGCATTTTCTCGGGCAAAGACGGCTCGTTTATTTCAAAGCATGCCCTGCCCGATGAACACGCTCACGACTGCATTATGATATGTGATTTAGAGGGCACAGGTTACCCCCAGAATATTATCGTTAAAAACCGTTACCACAAGGCGTGGGCACTTGACAAGGATTTTAACGTAATGTGGGAGCACGAGGGCAACACAGGTCATTACCCTTGGTGCTACGACTTAAACGGCGACGGACGCGACGAGGTAATCTTAGGCTACGATATTTTAAACCACAAGGGCGAAACTCTCTGGACAATTGACATGAAAGACCACGCCGACTGCATCTGGGTTGGCGATATAAACTCTGACGGCAACATGGAAGTTGTGGTAGGCGGTGACGATTTCACGGCTTATACCAATGACGGTAAGCTCCTTTGGCGTTTTACAGATACTGTAGAAAGTCAGAACGTTGCAATCGGCAACCTTCGACCCGACCTTCCCGGACTTGAAATTTGCGGGCTTGACCGTATCGACCGTTCCAACCCCGGTTTGGATGGAATATTCATCGTTTCGTCAACCGGCGACTGTTTGTATAAGGAAAAGCGTACAATTCCCGGTTGGAGCAGTGTGTGCACAGTTATCAACAACCTTGACGGTAACCATACAGACCATATTCTGGCTTACCGCCGAGGCGGCGGAATGCCCAACGCAGTATATGACGGCAATCTTAACACTATCTTTAATTTCCCCTTTGACGGCTACGTTGCATGGGGTGATTTGGTAGATTCGGGAACAGACCAGCTTATCGTATATTCAAATGATGAAGCGGTTATTTATTCTTCAAAGGATATTGACATAACAAAAACAAGTAACAAAACACTTCCCCAACCAAAGCGTCTTTATAACAACACCCGTTACTGGGGTGGGGAAGCATACAAAGCGTAATAGGGGCGATTCATGAATCGCCTGTGTCTCAATTACCTAATCAAACCTCAAGGAGGAACGAAAATGAAAAAACTACTAATCTCACTAATCATCGTATTGCTGTCATTTACGGCAATAACAGCACTTGCCGCTCCCGACGGCGGCTTGGTAGCTGTAAAGGTAGAAGACGGCGTTTATCTTTCATGGCAGATGACAAGCGAAAGCTACAACCTTTACCGTGACGGTGAGCTTATACTGACCACCTCTGCCACAAACTACACCGATACAGAAGGCAATATCAATTCAGTATACAATTTAGAGGGCAAAGAAAGCGTTTCGGTATGGGCAAAGCAGTATCTTGAAATACCCGTGCTCCAGCCCACGCCCACCGTTGAAGGCGTTACGTACTCACCCAACGATGCGGCAATTGACGACTTAGACGGCGACGGCGAATATGAAATCATCTTAAAGTGGGACCCCTCCGACTCCAAGGATGCCGCAACAGGCGGAAACAGTGACAGAGTATATATTGACGCATATGAATTCGACGGCACATTTATGTGGCGTATCAATATGGGTATAAACGTGCGTGCAGGTGCACATGACACACAAATGGTTGTTTACGACCTTGACGGTGACGGCAAAGCAGAAGTTACTCTTCGTACCTGCGATGGCACGGTTGACGGTACAGGTACAGTCATTGGCGACCCTGATGCAGTTTACACCAATGTATGGTGCGGAAAAAACATTGACGGTCCCTTATTCTTAAGCGTTTTTGAAGGCGCAACAGGCAAGGAGATAACAAGAGTGCCCTACGACCCTCAGAATAATGAACCCGATACACTCGTTTTCGGTGACAACGCAGGCAACCGCAGTGAACGTTACAACGCCTGCGTAGCATATCTTGACGGCGTAACTCCCCATGTTATAACACAGCGCGGCTACTACCACGGCAGAGCTCACATAGGCCCCGGTAGAATGGTGGTTGCGGCATATACATTCAAAAATAACACCTTAACAAAGGTATGGCGTTTTGACACAATGGATGAGGGCAACGAAATCTACATTGGTCAGGGCAACCACAACCTTTCTGTAGGTGATGCCGATAATGACAGCAAGGATGAAATTTTCTTTGGTTCTATCGCTCTTGACGATGACGGCAGTGTTCTCTGGTGCTCCGGCAAAGGTCACGGCGACGCTCAGCATCTTGGCGATTTTGACCCCGACAACGACGGAATGGAATATTTCTCCGTGCATGAAAATGCTCCCTACGGCTACACAATTTACGACGCGGCAACAGGTGATATTCTCTTCCATGAAAATGCAGGCAAGGACACAGGTCGCGGTATGATTTCAAACCCCGGTCCCTTCCGTGGCAATTTTGTTGTAAACGTAGGTAGCGGCGCAAGACGCGTCAATTCCTTAGGTGAAACAGTAACCGATGTTGACGACTGCGGTCAGAATTTCCGTATCTACTGGGACGGCGACTTGTATGACGAATATTTGGGCGGTACAGGCATTACCGATGTAAACAAAGAAGGTCACGGCGAGTTACTTATCGACACATGGAACGACGGCTGTGCTGCCAATAATGGTAGCAAGTCAACCCCCTGTCTCCAGGCAGATATTTTTGGTGACTGGCGTGAAGAGGTTATCTGGCGCACACAGGATAACAACGCAATCCGCATTTATACAACTACTATTCCTACGGAATTTTCCGTTCCTCCGCTTATGACAGACCATGTTTACCGCATGGGTATAGTATGGCAGAACTCCAGCTACAACCAGCCTCCTCACCTTAGCTACTACCTTGAGCACGGCGTGACACTTACCATTGATTCGGCAGAAGCTGACCTTAACGGCGTGAAAAAAGCACTTGATGCTCCTGCATATATTGCAAATAACAGAACAATGGTTCCGCTCCGCTTTATTGCCGAGGCTTTTGATGCTACAGTGGGCTATTCTGACGGCGTTGTAACTATCGAAAAGGACAAATCCGTCTTCAAAACAACTATTGGCACAAACGAATATACGTTAAACGGCGTTTCCAAATCAATGGATGCTGAGAGCGTTATTGTAAATGACCGCACTATGGTTCCCGTGAGAGTTATTGCCGAGGCTTTCGGTATGAATGTAAACTGGAACGGCGAAACACGTGAGGTAACAATCACAAGAGGCAAAGCGAGGCGTGACAGTGTGAAGATTTTTATAGCGGGCGACTCTACAGCCCAGTCCTATCGTGACAACATGGCACCTCAGGCAGGCTGGGGACAGATGCTTCATATGTTTTTTGACAAATCAGTAACAATTGAAAACCTTGCAATGGCAGGCAGTAGCTTAAAGATCTTCTTTAATGAGGGCAGGTGGACATAGATCCTTAATGACGCTCAAGAAGGTGACTATGTAATCATACAGTTTGGTCACAACGAAGGTGCATGGAACAAGCCCGAAAGATATATCAGCCACGAGGACTTTACGGTTATGCTCGAGGAAGAGTACATTAACCCCGCACTTGAAAAGGGACTTAACGTGATTATTGCAACACAGACCCAGTCCAGATGGTTCAACGAGGAAACAGGCACTATCTGGGAGCCCGGCGACGGCGTAAGCTACACTACTCTCCTCCGCGATGCGGCTATTAAATATAATCTTCCTTTAATTGATATCAATTCTTCCTCCCGTGCGTTGGCAAACAACTACGGCATGGAAGGCTCAACAGCCCTTTACCTTCATTCCAAAGCGGGCGAATATCCCAAATATCCCGACGGCGTTGCGGACAACACACATTTTTCCTACCACGGCGCATTCAAGATTGCAGAGCTTATGGCGCAGGGCTTGCATCAAATCCCCGATATGGCGGCAAGACAAGACAATGGCTACCGTCAGATTGCCACATTTACAGGTGATTACACCTTTGACGTGCGTGGCTGGGGCTTTAGTGACAAGTTCCGCGTTGTAATAAAGGGCGGCACAAACGTTACAATCAACGGCGAGACATACCTCACATGGGAAACAGACGACACACTTGTTACTCAGGCTCTTCCCACAGACGGTAGGATAAATATAAGCACATCAAGCGAAGCAACAGTTGAAATAACGCCTATATTCACATTTGCTCCCACAGGCGGCATCAATACTGCACAGGGTGAATATGTGATGAATATTCCCGACGGTACATATGACTTTGCTTTTACAAAAAATGACCGTGAACGTGCTCATATATGGCTCAACGGTGTAGTTGTAGGCAGCAACGTTGACATGTACGGCACAGTAGGTGTACCCGACAACACACGCTACACCTTTAACGATTTTGAAATAACAGACGGTGCAAGAGTAAAGCTTACCGAAAAAACAACAAGCCTCAAATCAATCGAGGTTGCACTTTCACCCACAATCATAAATCCCAAGACAAAGGTATTTGTGGCAGGCGATTCCACACTTTGCAACTACTACCCGATTATCCCCGAAAACACAGATGCCGATATTGAGCCCGGTACTGTAAGAACAGGCTGGGCACAGGTATTGGACCGTTATCTTTCCGACGAATATGACGTTGTAAACTTAGCTGCAAGCGGTGACTGGGCACGTAACTGGCGTGACGTTATTTTCCCCACAGTTCTTAAGGCGGGAAAAGAGGGCGACGTATTTATCATTCAGTTTGGTATAAACGACCGTAACCGTGACGACAAAACACATGACACCATGAAAAACGCACTTAAGGACATGATTAGTAAAGCAGAAGCAAAAGGCATCAAGGTAATCCTTGTTAAACCTCAGCCCTCTGTAGGCTACTCATGGGGCAATGCAGGTGATTTTGACAAGCCCAACGGCAATAACGGCGGTTTCTTCAACGCTGTTGAAGAGGTTAGTCAGGAAACAGGCGTAAGCTTTGTAAACCTTTACGATTTGGCAGGCAACTACTTTGCCACAGTGGGCAGACCCTTTGTTTCTCAAAATTATCAGCTTTGGGACTACAACGCAAACCAAATGGCTGATAAGCTGCATATTTCCTTTGCAGGGGCAAATAAGTGTGCAGAGCTTTTCAGTCAAAATGCTTTTGAGCAAGGACTTCTTAAAACAAAAGAATACATGGAAGTTATAAGTATTGTATCCGATGTTTACGTTTTCGAAAACAGTACTCATACAAAGATTTTTAATAACTCCGACGAATACAAGAGTGTTAAGGTAGGCTCGTCAGTTATAACAATGGCACCCTACAGCACAATCACAAAAGAAGGTTCGGCACAATAAAAAAGCATTTTCAATGCTTTAACCCCCCTCTTCCGTTTGTGGTTCTCGATTTTGTTTAAATTTATTGAAGGAGGCAAATCATGAAAAAGTTTATTTCGGTTCTTCTTTGTGTTTTTCTTTTATCGAGCATAAGCGTAAGTGCCGTTAATTTAGAGGTAGAAGGTGTTATGGTGGATTCTGATATGGTTTTTTCTGAGTCTACCGCGTATGTACCGCTTTCATCTATTGCCGAGGCACTGGGCGTTCGCTATGCTTTTGACCAAAAAACACAGTCCGCTTTCATAAATGGTATCAACCTTTTCCCCGATGAAGGCGAAGATATAACGGTTTATGTTAACGGCGAAAAATACACTCCCTCGGATAATTTTGCTACACCACTTTTGGTGCGTAACGGCATGGTGTATCTTCCGGCACATCTTGCGGCAGAGGCTGTAGGCATGGAGGCAAAATGGTACGCTGATACCGCAACACTTGTTTTTACAAAAAAACAGCTCCCCGTTGCCGACACCGTTGTCGAAGAAAACAAAACATATGCAATCGTAAACCTTGATACCGGTAAGGCTCTTACAGCGGGTGATAATTCTCTTTCGGCAGAAGATTACACAAAGAGCGCAAATCAGGAATTTAAGTTCATTAAAACTGAGTTTGACGGTTACTATCATATCCAGTCTGTTCTGACGGGTAAAAACCTTGACGTAAACAGTCACGGCACAACACCGGGTGTTTCCATTATCACTTGGGATATGGGTACAGGTGATAACCAAAAATTTGCCCTTGAAAATGTAGCAGGCGGTACGCTTATTTCGGCTCGTAGCTGTCATTTACCTATCGAGCCTAAAGGTAGTGGCGTTATCCAGAACACAAAAACAGTATCTGATAATCAAAAATGGGTTATTATTCCCTTTGGTGATAGCTTTAATCAGTCCTCTTCTCCTGCTGTAAAGTTAGAGATTAACTATACTCCCCCCAAGGAAGAGGAAAAGAGTGAGGCACCTTACCGCACATTCAGTATCGGCGATATGTATCTTTCCGATATTGACGGTTTGAAGGCACTTGCAAATGATAATTCGGACAGCTTTAAGTGGACGCTTATTGAATATGCTGAGGATGTTTACGTTATCGAAAACATCACAACACAAAAGAGCGTTGACGTTAATGCACGCTCTCTTGTTGCAGGTGATCCAATCATCACATGGCAGACAAGCCGCGACACAAACCAAAGGTGGATTTTTGAAAAGAACGGCGACGGCACATACTACATAAAGAGTGTACACTCTGCGCTTTATCTTACATTGACAGATGACAACAAGCTTGTTCAGGAGGCTAAAAACCCCAGTCTCAAGCAACGCTGGACAATCTCTGACGCTTATTGATTAAAACAATACGAAAAAAGCCTCCGCATAGCGGAGGCTTTTTGTTTTCCCTTATTTTTAGTGACCGAATTATGTCTACTCTTTATTTTTGCCCTTTGCAAGGGCATTTTCTAATTATTACAATACTTATGATACCATAATTCCCAAAAAAGTCAAACACAATCCGCGTCATTTTAGTAATTTTGACCTATTGTCCAATTTAACGAGCGTGATTTTAGTCATTGTGCACAAATCATCCGCTTACAACATAGCTTTTTCCTTGGGAGGATATGCGCCAAGCGTTCCTTATTCGTGGAATATTATTGATACATTCAAAAATGTATGTCTTTTCAATATCAGCAATATGAGCACCCTCGGGCAGGCTGTTTCTTATGTCGAGCACTGCTGTTATAACGCTTACCTTTTCATCAATGCCGTCAATGGTGATTTTAGGCCATACGCCCTCTGCAGAGGCTATTTTGCCATCCTCGGAAAGTGTGATGTCAAGGTAAATACCCTCTACCTCAACCGAATCAAATACCAGCTTTACAACGCCGTCATCCTCGTCATACACTGCACCTTCCGTGCTAATGCCGATAGCTTTCATAGCTTTTAATATATCTGTACCGTTTTTAGCTACAGGTGCGCCCTTACCCGTAAATGTAATATAGTTGCCGTCCACAATGATTTCGCCCATTTCACAGGTGGCAACCACATTGTCATCTGAGGATGTGTAGCCTACCTTTTTGCCCAAAAACATCTGTGACAGCTGGTCAAGAGAGTACAGCTCAACGGTGAGCACGGTTCGTTTTTCGTAATATTCGGGAATAAGCGCTTTTTCAATTGTAATATCCTTTTGCTTGAGAACGTTTACAAAATCCTCGCCCGTACCCTTTGGAAGAGCGGAGGAAATATACTTTGTAAGTGCAATATCAATAAGGAGAAACACGTTTATGAGCACAAGTATACCAATCATTATGTTTTTGATTTTTGACCATGACATAAAGCTTTTCCTCCTTTGTAATTTATGGCATTTGCTTTTTGGGGTATCTTTCGTCGCTTGTATCAACCCTTGAAAGCCAAGTAGTTTTCAGCGTTACGCTATTTTCCCCTGTGTCAAAATATCCGGGATACAAATCTGTAATAGTGTGATTGCCGTTTTCAAAAAGGGTGATGAAATAGTCCAGTGCGGAAACAAAGTTTTCCTGCATGGTAACGGAATCTGCCTGCTCGTAGCGTCTGAGATACTGACGGTAGGAAACAATCTTGTTGCCGTACGTGACTATCTCTATAGCGTGATACAAAGGCTGTACGCCGTTTTTTTCAAGGCTGACAGCAATTTCACGGCCTCCGTAATAATAGTCAAATGTAAACCTGTGACCTGTCTGGGTTGTCTCGATGCCCGAAACAAGCACCGTTAACGGCTCTGTGGAGACACCGCTCCAAAGCTTTTCGGCAAAATCGATTGCAGCATTCAAAATCTCGTACTGGTTGTCCTTTGATTTGCCCAAATCGATGCCCTTTTCAGGGTCAACTGCACTGTATTCAATATATCCGTCAGGGAAAATGCGGACAGTTGCATAGTTTTCGACGTAAGATTCCGCGCCGAACTGGTCGGGATAATGCCTCAAGGGATTGGGGTCAAAGGAAAAGCCCTTTAATACATCGGCATGCTTTTTGCCCTCTAAGGGGTTGGCAGCCTTTATGTCACGGTAAACCGAGTCGTTATCGGAAAACAGCACCAAGTCATCAATACCTACCGAACCGCCGAGAGTGTCACCTAAGAGGGTTGTATAGGCAAATTCGTAATATCCGTCACGAGGATACTTTGCAGCAAACATTGAAAGTACCTCCTCGGGGAAGGAGAGCTTTTCGTCCTCTATATAAAATTCCATTGCCTCGTCGGTTTTTGCGTCGCGGATTGCAACTCTCACGGCATCATCGCCCTCGGGGATAATGATTGCATCCTTTATGCTTGAAATATCGGAGGGGAATTTTTCAAAGCTTGTATTGAGTACCATGGAAAGCATCCTCGGGCTTACGCTTATGGGATATTCCACATATACGCTGGGTTCGCTTAAGTAGTTGAGCCATTTATCATAGCTGATTGCACCGCTTCTTTTTGCGTTGCCTTTTAAAACGCTTCTTAATATATCAGAGGTTTTTTCGTCAAGATTGTCAAACGCTTCGTCGGTATTGTAATAGGGAATCCACAAGCCGCCGTCGTTAATAACTATTTTACGTGGCTTCGAGAGGTTTTCCTTAGGAACGCTGACAGTTACCTCTTGACCTATAAAAAGGCGCACAAAGGGAAGGTCCGCAAAAGAAAAATGCGGCCAGTCAGCACCGAGCATGCCGCTTTTGAACCACATCTGGTATGTTAAAAACACACAGTTTAAAAGCAGCATTACAATTATTGAAGTTTTGACGCGTTCCTTGAACATATCAGACCTCTTATACCGTAATCCAAAAGAAATCCGCAAATATTCTGCGGATTTCCTCTGTGTCGTTATACTGAATTTTAATTAAGCCAACCGTTTAACTTGGACTGTACGTTAAGCGAAAATGCTTGAATATCCGCCACTACGTCTGATTTTACAACGTTGATTGTAAGATAGCTGAGCTGATAGCTACCGTCGGGGGCTTCAGCTCTTACACAAATACGGTTGTTACCCTCCTTGAGGGAAATCTGGCGGTAAAATACGCCGGATGAGCCGATTGTGTAGGTTGCCACAGAACCGTCCGCATTTTTATGGGGGACGAACTGTGTGCCGTCAAATACGTAAAAACATACAGACACACCTTCTGAGCCGACACCCGTGATTGAGTATGTAGACTTCAACGTGGATGTAGAGGCTGTGTCGGGTTTTTTAATCGTTATTAAGTTGGAAACCGTACTCTGGCTTCCTTCCTGAACAGATTCCGGATGTGCATATGCTGCAATCTGTGCCGTAAATAAGATCATTAAAGCCAAAAGCACGGAAATAATCTTCTTTTTCATAGTGATTACCTCCATACGAGGGCACTTTCAGTATTCCTCAATAGCATTATACACTATTTATGTTACAATTCAATGACAGACAGTTTAATCCTGTATTACAATTCACTTTTCTTTTGAAAAATGAATAACTAAGTTTGCCCAAAGGGCATTTTTACACATTAATCATGGGAAGGGTAATTGTTACGGTTGTACCCTTGCCTTCTCGGCTTTCGAGCTTGATTTTGCCTCCGTGAAGCTCTACCAGCTCTTTTGCAATGGCAAGTCCAAGCCCCGTACCGCCGCTTTCACGGCTACGCGCCTTGTCAACACGGTAAAAACGCTCAAAAATACGTGGCAAATCCTTTTCGGGAATACCGATACCGTTATCTTCTACCACGATGCAGGCTTCCGTATAGCGTGCTTTACACGATACTGCTATGCTGCCGCCCGAGGGGGTATATTTGACAGCGTTGGAAATAATATTTGTGATAACCTGCTCCATACGGTCACGGTCGCCAAAAAAGCTTTTGGTGTCGCCCTCGGTGGCAAAGGTTATCTCAAGACCTTGGTTATTCGCATTGATTTTAAGCTTTTCCACAACATTTTCCACCAACGCGGAAAGGTCGAACACTTTTTTGTCCATAACCTTTGCGGAGTTGTCAAGCTTTGAAAGAGTGAGAAGGTCTGTCACAATTCGCGTCATGCGGTCAGCCTCCTGCTCGATCACCTTGATAAAGCCGGTTTCGGGGGTTTCCTCCTCCGCCATGTCAAGTATTGTTTCGGCATAGCTTTTTATGGTTGTGATAGGTGTTCTCAGCTCGTGAGAGACATTTGCAACGAATTCTCTTCGTGCTCTCTCGAGCTTTGTCTGCTCTGTGATATCGGCAATAACTACTACAGTACCGCCGTTTTTGTCGGACTCGTCGGCATAGGGGGCAAAAAGTGTGCGTATAATCTTTGTGCCGTGATTTGCCGGACGTTCAACAACACGGTTGCGGTCAAGATAGTTGAGCTGTTCCAATGTAAGGTCAAGGTCAAGATATTCCACAAAGTCCTTGAAGGTAGTCTCTTCCTTTTTGGGAAGATAATCCTTTGCGGCAGTATTTGAGTGGATAAGCACACCCATTTGGTCAAAGGCAACAATGCCGTCAGTCATCTGAGAAAGGATTGCTTCAACCTTGTTTTTTTCAGCTTCAATGTCGGATAAGTTTTCGTCAATGCGCGCCGCCATATCATTAAATGCCATGGTAAGCCTGCCGATTTCGTCACGGCTTTTGACTTCGATACGATGCCCGAATTCACCCTCTGAGAGCTGCTCGGCTCTTACCTGCAGGTTGGATATGGGCATAATAATTGTTCTTGACAGGATAAGACCTATGAACGCACTGATTAAAAGGCCGAAAACAAGTGCCCACAAAATATTGATAAAGATATTGCGGATAATATCGTACAACTCTTCCTTGCTGTCGATGATATAAACTATATATTCAGTTTTATCGCCGTTTTTAATAGGCAAAGCATAATCCATATACTCTGCCGAGCGGTCAATCTCGCTTCCGATATTGCCGTCCATTGCAGCAAGAAGGTTTGGCGTAACCTCGATTTTTGACCTTCCGGATTCACTTGAAGAAAGTATCTCGCCGCTTTCGGCATCAAGGATGTAATAATTACGGTATGAGTCAATCATCATCCTTACCGAATATATGTTCATTATCTCGGTAAGCTCGCCTACGGGGTTTTCCGATTTTGCTGCACCCTCAAGCTCTGCTTTTACAGAGGGGGTAAAAGCTTGTGCGGAGAGAGTTGTTGCGAAGTCGTCATGGTAATAGGCAGAAATATTTTGCAGCAGAAAAGTACCTACCACTATCATAACCGACAGCGTAAGCAGTAAGAAAATCGCTATTACTTTCCACTGAATACTTTTGAACATACTTTTTTACCACCTATTTTTACGAGTTAGGTTATTTATTCAGATAATACCCAATCCCGCGCTTTGTCATAATTATAAGCGGATGCGCCGGGTCGTCCTCGATTTTTTCACGGAGACGGCGGATAGTTACGTCAACAGTTCTCACGTCACCAAAGTATTCGTATCCCCATACCTTTTCAAGAAGCATTTCGCGGGAGAATACAAGCCCTGGCTGTGATGCCATAAACTTTAAAAGCTCGAACTCACGGAGTGTGAGTTCAACCATTTCGCCGTTTTTGGTAACCTCATAACGGGAATAATTAATACTAAGAGAGCCAAATGTTGCCTCCTCGGACGAGACTTGCTCAACTTCAGACACACTGCGGCGCAGGTTTGCCTTGACACGCGCCAAAAGTTCACGCATGGAAAAGGGCTTTGTAATATAGTCATCTGCGCCCCATTCAAGACCGAGTATCTTATCCACCTCTTCTTCACGGGCAGTAAGCATCAATATCGGTACGCTCTGCTTTTTTTCGCGAACGCTCTTTAACACATCAAAGCCTTCCATTTTGGGAAGCATAACATCAAGAAGGATAAGGTCAACATTTTCAGAAAGAGCAAGATTAAGTCCTTCTTCGCCGTCATAGGCACAGATAACCTCATAACCCGATTTCACGAGATTGAATTTCAATATATCAGAAATAGGCTTTTCATCTTCAACAACAAGTATTTTCTTTGTGTTCATTTTCCAATCTCCTTTTCATAATTTCTCTAACTATCATTTTATAATAATTTGCCCTTAATGTCAAGTTTGACAAGCCTTCCTCTACATGATAGAATTATATTAATACCGCACACGGAGGTGTTTTTTATGTCATTAGTATACTCTGATAATAAAGAATATCACATCGGATTGAAAAAAGGTGATGTTGGCCGCTACGTAATACTGCCGGGAGACCCGGGGAGATGCGAAAAAATCGCCGCATATTTTGACAATCCTCACCTTGTTGGAAATAACCGCGAATATGTGACATACACAGGTACGCTTTTGGGTGAAAAGGTGTCCGTATGCTCAACAGGCATAGGCGGTCCCTCTGCCGCAATTGCACTTGAAGAATTATGCCACATAGGTGCAGATACTTTTATAAGAGTTGGTACCTCGGGAGGCATGGCTGTGGATGTTAAGGCGGGCGAAGCCGTTATTGCAACAGGTGCAATCCGCCAAGAAGGCACAACACGTGAGTATGCGCCCATAGAGTACCCTGCCGTGAGCGATTTTTCAGTTACAACGTCACTCAAAGAGGCTGCCGAAAGCCTTAATATAAACCACCACCTTGGTGTGGTGCAGTGTAAAGATTCCTTTTACGGTCAGCATTCGCCCGGCACAATGCCTGTAGGGGCGAAGCTCAAAGAAGACTGGGACGCATGGATAAAATGCGGTGCACTTGCCAGCGAAATGGAATCTGCCGCTCTTTTTATTGTGGGAGGTATAAGAGGGGTAAAGGTTGGGTCGGTTCTGGCGGTTGTAGGCAACCAGACCAGACGTGAAATGAATCTGCCCGATGAAATCATACACGATACAGACTATGCAATCAAGATAGCTATAGAGGCAATAAAGATATTGATAGAAAGGAACAAACAATGAGCATAAATGATATTTTGTCAAAGGTTGACCATACGTTGCTTGCTCCCTCGGCTACATGGGACGAAATAAAAAGTATTATTGATGACGGCATAAAATACGAGACCGCTTCCGTTTGTATCCCTGCCTCGTTTGTGAAAAAGGCTGCAGATTACGCTTGTGGCAGGGTCAAAATATGCACGGTTATAGGTTTTCCCACAGGGTACAGTGTTCCCGAGGCAAAGTTTATTGAAACAAAGCTCGCCGCAGAAGACGGCGCAGACGAAATAGACATGGTCATTAATATAGGCAAACTCAAGGAAAAGGACTACGACTATATCTTGGGCGAAATCAACGCCGTTAAGAGTGCTTGCAACGGAAAAATACTTAAGGTTATTATCGAAACATGCCTTTTGACAGAGGATGAAAAAATAAAAATGTGTGAAATAGTGTCTGCATCTGATGCCGATTTTATCAAAACAAGCACAGGCTTTTCCAAAGGAGGCGCAACACGTGAGGACGTTGCACTTTTTAAAAAGCATATTACAAACGGCAAAAAAATAAAGGCAGCAGGCGGTATATCTTCAATTGAGGATGCGGAGGATTTTATCAGGTTCGGAGCCGACCGCTTAGGAACAAGCAGGATAGTAAAACTTGTTAAGGAGGCAAACTTATGACCCCACACAACAATGCAAAGAAAGGTGATTTTGCTAAAACGGTACTAATGCCCGGAGACCCTTTGCGTGCAAAATATATTGCAGAAAATTTTCTCGAAAATCCTTGCCTTGTAAATAACGTTCGTGGTATTCAGGGTTATACCGGCACATACAAAGGCGTAAAAGTCAGCGTTATGGCATCGGGTATGGGTATGCCCTCTATAGGCATTTACTCCTATGAGCTTTTTTCTGAGTACGATGTGGAAAACATCATCCGCGTGGGCAGTGCAGGCGGCTACAGTGAAAAAGTAAAGGTGCGAGATGTTATATTAGCACAGAGTGCTTGCTATGACACGAACTTTGCATCACAGTACTGCCTTCCGGGCACGTTTTCGGCCGCGGCTGACTATACTCTTTTAGAGCAGAGTGTGCAAGCGGCGAGAGAAAAATCGGACAGGGTTCATATAGGTGCAATTTTGTCGAGCGATGTTTTTTATAACGATAATCCCTCCGTTGTATCATCATGGCAGAAAATGGGCGTTCTTGCTGTAGAAATGGAAGCTGCGGCACTTTATATGACAGCCGCAAGGCTCAATAAACGCGCACTTGCCATTTTGACGGTTTCGGACCACCTTGTAACAAAAGAGGAAACAACAGCCGAGGAAAGACAAACAACTTTTAATGAAATGATTGAGATTGCCCTTGATACCGCTGTAAAAATGAACACCATCTAACATATCAAACCCTAGGGGACGATGCCCTCATCGTCCCGCCCGATAAGGAGAGATTTCCCTTGAAACGAATATTCTTAATAGTACTTGACTCCTTTGGAGTAGGCGGTGCGTGCGACGCCCATGATTTCGGCGACGCAGGCACAGATACTTTTAAAAGCGTTTGCACAAGTAAATATCTTAACATACCCAATCTTTTGAAAATGGGGCTTGGTAATCTGACGAATTTTTTGCCCCATGAAGAAAACCCCATTGCCTCCTACGGCAGGCTTGAGGAAATCTCAAAGGGTAAGGACACTACAACAGGTCATTGGGAAATGGCAGGTGTAGTATCGGAGCACCCGTTCCCCACCTATCCTGCGGGCTTCCCCGAAGAATTGCTTTCGGAATTTTCAAAAAAGTGCGGCAGAGGGTATCTTTTAAATGCCCCTTCTTCGGGTATTACCGCAATTGAAGAGTACGGCGACGAGCACGTAAAAACAGGGGATTTAATTATATACACCTCTGTTGACAGCGTGTTGCAGATTGCCGCTCACGAGGAGGTTGTTCCCTTAGATGAGCTTTACCGTATTTGCAGCATTGCACGTGAAACATTTGCAGGCAAGCACGGCGTAGGCAGGGTTATTGCACGCCCCTTTGTTGGTACGAGTGGTAACTACAAGCGTACCGCAAACAGACGTGATTTTTCGCTTGTGCCCCCTCGTGACACTATACTTGATGCAGTAAGTAAGTCAATGGACGTAATTTCCGTAGGTAAAATCGCTGATATTTTTGCACAGCGCGGCGTGACAGAAAGCTATCTTACCCACTCAAACCTTGAAGGTATAAGAAAAACTATAGAGCTTACAGAGCGTGACTTTACGGGACTTTGCTTTGTGAATTTGGTGGATTTTGATATGCTTTACGGGCATAGGCGTGATATTGACGGTTATGCAAAGGCACTCAATGAGTTTGATATGTATTTGCCCAAGATTATGTCAAATCTTACACAGGATGATATGCTCATGATAACGGCTGACCACGGCTGTGACCCGGCATTTACAAAAACAACGGACCATACTCGTGAAAACGTGCCGATTATTATTTATTCACCCGCGTTAAAAGTCATTGATTTGGGCAAGAGAAAGAACTTTGCGCAGATTGCAGCCACAATAAGAGACGCTCTTAATATCAGCTATGATTGCAGTGAGGAGGGTTTTTATGGAAAACTTATATAAACACGCCGAGGAAGCGTTAAGATTTTCGTATGCACCTTACTCACGCTTCAAAGTTGGTGCGGCACTTATGAGTAAGGACGGCAGGGTTTTCACGGGCTGTAATGTTGAAAACATTGCCTACGGTGCAACGATTTGCGCAGAACGTGTTGCCTTTACAAAAGCAATAAGCGAAGGTGTGACGGATTTTAAAGCGATTGCAATAGCAAACAGCAATTCCACCACTTGCCCACCCTGCGGAGAGTGCAGACAGGTTATGAGTGAGTTTTGTGAGGAGGATTTTTTGATAATATTAAAAAACAAAACCTTTACGCTCAAAGAGCTTTTGCCCGAAAGCTTTGATATCGAAGAAATATATTGATTTTGAATTTAATTATTGATATAATTATTGTAACTATATTAAGGAGGGTTTACCAATGGACAAGAATATGATTATAAAAGATATTGAAAGCGGCAAAACCGCCCTCGGTATCGAATTCGGCTCTACAAGAATTAAGGCTGTTTTAATCGGCAGCGACCATTCCCCCATTGCATCCGGCGGTCATGACTGGGAAAACAAACTGGAAAACGGCGTATGGACATACGCGCTTGAATCTGTTTGGGCAGGCGTTCAGGATGCTTATGCAAAAATGGCAGCAGATGTTAAGGAAAACTACGGCGTTGAGCTTACAAAGGTTGGTGCACTTGGCTTTTCCGCTATGATGCACGGCTACATAGTATTTGATAAGGATAACAAGCAGCTTGTTCCTTTCCGTACATGGCGTAACGCTATCACAGAAGAAGCAGCGGACAGGCTCACTAAGCTCTTTAACTTCAACATTCCTCAGCGTTGGACTATTGCTCACCTTTATCAGGCAATTTTAAACAAGGAAGAGCACATTAAGGATATTGCATTCGTTACAACACTCGCCGGCTACGTTCACTGGATGCTTACAGGCAAGAAGGTACTTGGTGTTGGCGAAGCCAGTGGTGTATTCCCCATCGATAGCACAAAGTGCGACTACGACCAGGATATGGTTGAAGCTTTTGACGGTTTACTCAAGGTTAATGACCTTCCCTTCTCTCTCCGTGACGTTATCCCCGCTGTATTAAACGCAGGTGACGACGCCGGCGTATTGACAGAAGAAGGCGCTAAACTCCTTGACCCCACAGGAAAATTACAGGCAGGCATCCCCATGGCTGCTCCCGAAGGTGATGCAGGCACAGGTATGGTTGCTACAAACTCTGTTGCTCCCAGAACAGGTAATGTTTCTGCAGGTACATCTATCTTTGCTATGGCTGTACTTGAGAGAGCACTTAAGGGCGTATATACAGAAATTGACATGGTTACTACACCCACAGGTGCACCTGTTGCAATGGTACACTGCAACAACTGCTGTACAGATTTGGACAACTGGGTTAAGCTCTTCGGCCAGGTATTAAAGGCAATGGGCGTTGAATACTCTACACCCAAGCTTTACGATACACTTTATTTTGAAGCTGAAAAGGGTGCTAAGGACTGTGGCGGTATTCTTTCCTACAACTACATCTCCGGCGAAACAATCACAGATGTAGCAGAAGGCAGACCCCTTGTTACAAGAAAGGCTGACGTTAAGCTTACACTTCCCGAATTTATGCGTGCACAGGTTTATGCAACTATGGCAACACTTAAAATCGGTATGGACATCCTCTTTGAAAAGGAAAACGTTGAGCTTGACATGCTCCTCGGCCACGGCGGTCTCTTTAAGACAGAAAGAGTTGGTCAGTCCCTTATGGCAGCTGCTATGAACACACCTGTTACTGTTATGAGTACAGCAGGTGAAGGCGGCGCTTGGGGTATGGCACTCCTTGCCGCATATGCTGTTGAAAAGCAGGGCAGAGAAACACTTGAAGAGTTCCTCAACAATAAGGTATTCTGTAACTACGAAGGCTCTACAATTGCTCCTAACCCCGACGACGTTAAGGGCTTTAACGACTATATGGTTACATATAAGAAGGGCGTAGCAATAGAAAAGGCTGCAGTTGAAAACTTCTGAAATTAACAAAGCAACCCGATAAAAAGAGAGTTCAGCTAAAGGATTTTTCTAACAAAATTTTCTTTTAACCATGATAAAAAGAGGAAATGCTAAGCATTTCCTCTTTTTTGTGATATGTCGCTGTGCGACACGATATATCCTTTCGGATGCGATATAGTTTTTGCAAAAACTGCGATATGAGATAAATTCTCTCTCGCCGAAGGCATATCGCTCCCGCAGGGAATATCGCTTTTCAAAGAAAAATATCGCAAATTCACCATGTGAATTTATCTCGCTGTGTGTTCTCCCTTAGGAGAACACGCAAAGTGAAGTGAACCCAAAAGTTTAGACAAAATTAAATATTAAATTGCTTGTGAATGAGTTCGGTATTGTACCGGACTCATTCCTTTTAATTTTAAGGAAATTCTTTCGTTGTTGTAGTAATCAATATAGTTTTTTAATTCTTCAATAAAATCGTCAACACTTTTAAATTTTTCTCCATAGAACATTTCAACCTTT
>JAFUJZ010000004.1 GCA_017467965.1 Clostridia bacterium | reverse complement strand
GACTTAAGTCCTTCACTGCGCACGACCGTCTTATTGATAACGGGCGCAATGTGCCCGAAAAAAGCTATGCAAAAAGAAGCACGGCGGTGGTTTTATCTCAGATAACAAATTTATATACCATAGCATTTTTTGCTATGGGCATTATCACTGCCTTGTGCGATTTTACAAAAAGCATATGGGCATGGGTAATATTTTTTGCCGTTGCCGCTCTTAACATGGTAAGCGGCTTTTTGCGTGATAATCAGGATAGAAAAATTGCCGTAAAATTCGACTCTCAGAGAGCCGAGGAATGTAAAATCATACGTGACGGCAAGGAAATGATGACCGACCCTATGCTTTTGGTAAAGGGCGATATTGTGGTCCTTTCGGAGGGGGATTTTGTCCCTGCTGACTTAAGGGTATTAAGATGCGAAAACCTTAAGGCGGATGAAAGCATTTTTGTGGGACGCAACATCCCTGTAGACAAGCAGAGCGAAAGAGTAGAGGATGATATTGATGAGTCTAATTCACCCAATATTCTCTATTGCGGCAGTGTAATAAAGCAGGGCTGGGCATTTGCGGCTGTTACGGCTATAGGCAAGGATACCACGCTTGCACGCACACGTGAAAGCAAATCAAAAAAGCTTGATATGCACGATAAATTTGCAAAGAGCGCAAAAAGCGAAAAAATGCTTATTTGCCTTGCTCTTGTTATGGCAACTTTTGTTATGTGCTTTGTAAGTATAACAGAGAAAAACCCCATGAATGCAATGCTTAAGGCGTGTACTGTTGCGCTGTGTCTTATTCCGGCCCCCGTGTGTCTTGTCAGAATGCTTGCAATAAGATATTGCAACAAAAGAATTGTCAAAGCAGATACTATGCTTCCCGATGATGATTTTGCATATCAGATTGGCATGACAGAATATGTCCTTTTTGATAAGGGCGGCACTATCACAAACGGCGACATGGAGCTTGAAGACAGGGTTGTATCGGGTCGTGATAAGCTCGAAATGGCAGTTATTTGCAGTGATTGCGAATTTAAAGAGTCAATTCTTACAGGCAGTGACATTGATAAGGCAACAATTGAGGCATTGATGAATGAAGGCGTCGATGCAAAGAGAATTCTAGAAGAAAACGAACGTATCCTTTTTATGCCTTTTGACGAGCAAAGAAAGCTTATGGCGGTTGTTATCAAAAAGGATAAGGGTTACAGGATTATAGTTAAAGGCTCTGTTGATGTTATCCCCACATTGTGCAGTCATATTGCGGATGGTGACGAGGTTATGGAGATGAACGGCGAGGCACTTCATAAGCTTGAGAATATCTCATCAGCTATGGCTGAAAAAGGGCTTAAAATCAGAGCATTGGCTTTCCGTGATTTTGACGTTTTGCCCGAAAACATCGAAAACGAAATCAAAGAGCTGATTTTTGCGGGAGCACTGGGCTACAGAGAGGTTATTGTAAGAAAAACACGTGACGCCGTAAAGAAATTGGAAAGCGTGTTTGTACACCCTGTTATGGTGACAGGTGATCATACGATAACTGCGGCGGCTATCGCAAGACAGGCAGGCATTATTAAAAAAGAAAGCGAATGTATAAGCTTTAGAGAAATTGCAGGCTGCAGTGACGAGGAGCTTTGTGAATATCTTAGCCGTTATAAGGTATTTACCGGCGCAACAAGAGAAGATAGGGAAAAAGTTGCAAGGGTGCTTACGGCAAAGGGTGCTGCTGTGGCAGTTTGCGGAAAACAGATGTGTGAGCACTCTGTGGCTATCAACTCCTCCGTTGCGGTAGGCGAGGGCGATGACTGTGATGTTATAGTAAAAAAAGCAGATATGCCCAAGGTTGCAGATGTTATTTATAAAGCAAGAGCGATGCGCGGTAACCTTGCGTATGCGTCACTTCTTGCAATTTCGGTAGGTCTTTGTGAAGCACTTGTACTTATGTACATGATATTGACAGGTGGGAATATTCCATCATCGCTTGATATGCTGATTGTAAATCTTTTTGTGACATTTGTGCCCTGTATGGCAGTTGCATTGTTTGCATCAGTACATTGTGAAACAAAAAATCAAAAGCTTCTTGCGGCAAAATGTATATCGGCAGGTTTTATTGCATCTGTTGCGGCTATTTTGTCAGGCGGCAGTATTGTGACCTTTGCGGCGTTTTATGCCACGATGGAATCTTGCAGGATATGTATGTCGTTCAAAAACCTTGAAAAGGGTAAGACTGGTATTATTGGCATGCTGATTTGTGCGGCGGCGTTGATAATTCTGGCAGTATGCGCAAACATCGGTTTTGGTGTAGTAAAGAGCGAGAACACTATGATTATACTCATTTGTGCATTGGCAAGCGTTGTTATCAATGCAGTTTTGTCACAGCTCAAATTGAAAGGACGTGACACAAAACATGTATGAAGATATTATTGAAGGCAGAAATGCCGTTACTGCGGCTATTAAAAGCGGCAGACAAATCGATAAGATTTATATAAAAAAAGGCGACAACAAGGGAAGTTTAGTACCCATTATCGCAAAGGCAAAGGATAGGGGAATACAGGTTGTTGAAGTCGACCAGAAAAAACTTGATTCAATGAGTGAAACAGGTGTTCATCAGGGGGTTATTGCACGTATTCCTCCCTATGAATACAAAACTGTTGACGATATTTTGAATATTGCCAAGGAAAAAGGCGAGCCACCATTTATTGTTATACTTGACCATTTGGAAGACCCGCATAACTTGGGCAGTATTATCCGTACTGCAAACTGTGCAGGTGTTCACGGAGTTATTATTTCAAAGCATGATGGTGTAACGCTTACTGCTGCGGCTGTAAAGGCAAGCGCTGGTGCGGCAAGCTTCACTCCTGTTGCAAGGGTAAGTAACATTGCCCAGACAATTGACCGCTTAAAGGAAGAGGGCATATGGGTAACAGGTGCTGATGCGGCAGGCGACAGAAGTATTTACGAAGCTGACCTCAAGGGTGCAGTGGCACTTGTTGTAGGCGGCGAGGATAAAGGTATAAGCCGTCTTACGGCACAAAAATGCGACTTTTTGGTGGGTATTCCCATGAAGGGTGACGTAAACAGTCTCAACGCGTCTGTTGCGGCAGCACTGATGATTTATGAAACAATGAAACAGAGATAACACGAAAGGGATGACAGGTATGAAAGCAGTTGTTGCAGTAATCGGTCAGGACAGAAAAGGAATTATCGCAAAGGTAAGCGGTCTTCTTTACGAAAGAAATGTTAATATAATTGATATTTCACAGACTATCATGGAAGATATGTTTGTTATGACAGCCATGGTTGATACAAAGGAGTGTAATGTTGAATTTGATGTACTCCGTCACGAGCTCTCAAATCTCGGTATCGAAATCGGTGTACAGGTTACAATTCAGAGAAAAACTATATTTGAATCAATGCACAGAATCTGAGGTGTAAAAATATGATTAATAATTCTGAAATTTTTGAAACCCTGAATATGATTAATTCCGAGCATCTTGATGTTCGTACAATCACAATGGGTATTTCACTTTTGGACTGTGCCAGTGATGATTATAAAAAGGCGACACAGAAGGTATATGACAAGATAACAAAATATGCGGAAAATCTTGTTAAAACAGGCTGTGATATTGAAAAAGAATACGGAATTCCGATTATCAATAAGCGTATTTCGGTAACGCCTATATCTCATGTTGCATCGTCCTGCGGACACTATATTGATTTTGCAAGAGCACTTGACCGTGCTGCCGATACAACCGGCGTAAACTTTATAGGTGGCTACAGCGCCCTTGTTGCAAAGGGATATACCGACTCCGACAGACTTTTTGTTGAATCTATCCCCGAAGCTTTGGCCGAAACAAAAAAGATGTGTTCATCTGTAAACGTTGCTTCCACAAAAGCAGGCATCAATATGGATGCTGTCAGACAAATGGGTCAGGTCATAAAGAAAGCGGCAGAATTGGACGATATGGCTTGTGCAAAACTTGTCGTTTTTGCAAATGCAGTTGAAGATAACCCCTTTATGGCAGGGGCTTTCCATGGTACAGGCGAGGGCGAATGTGTTATTAATGTTGGTGTATCCGGTCCCGGTGTTGTAAAATGTGCACTTGAAAAGGTAAAGGGTCAGCCCTTTGGCGTTGTTGCCGATACAATAAAAAAGACCGCATTCAAGATAACAAGAATGGGTCAGATGGTTGCTGTAGAAGCGTCAAAAAGATTGGGTGTACCCTTTGGTATAGTTGACCTTTCGTTGGCTCCCACCCCTGCTGTAGGAGACAGCGTTGCGTATATTCTTGAGGAAATGGGCTTGGAACAGTGCGGTACTCACGGCACAACAGCGGCACTTGCCCTCTTGAACGATGCTGTTAAAAAGGGCGGCGTTATGGCGTCAAGCTTCGTTGGTGGTTTATCGGGTGCGTTTATTCCCGTAAGTGAAGACGCAGGTATGATTGCGGCAGCGGCAAACGGAACACTGAGCTTAGAAAAGCTCGAAGCTATGACGTGTGTGTGCTCCGTAGGCCTTGACATGATAGCAGTGCCCGGCGATACGTCAGCTGAGACAATTTCGGGTATTATTGCAGACGAAGCGGCAATAGGTATGGTAAATAGCAAGACAACAGCTGTACGTATTATCCCTGCACGCGGCAAAAAGGTTGGCGATATGGTTGAGTTTGGTGGTCTTTTGGGTACAGCACCAATTATGCCCCTTAACACAAAATCCTGCGCAGATTTTATTGCTCGCGGCGGCAGAATTCCTGCACCGTTGCAGAGCCTCAAAAATTAACATAATAAAAGTGGTATTGCACCAAAAGCAATACCACTTTTTGTTTTGTTAAATTATATTTGATATAAAGATTTCAAGTCCGATGATTATCAAAATCACACCGCCTAAAATGCTTGCTTTGCCTGCAAGGCGTGTACCTGCTTTTCTGCCTATTACAAGCCCAGCCATACAGATGACAAATGTTACAAGGGCAATAATCAAAGCTGAAACAATTGCAGAGAGCAGGTCGTAATCAGCAATGGTAAAACCTACGGAAAGAGCATCGATGCTTGTTGCAATACCCTGTACTAAAAGAGCAACTAAGCCAACGCCGGGCTTTTCAACTTCTTCATCGCGATTTTTGATGCCTTCGTACAGCATATTGCCGCCAATATATCCGAGAAGAATAAGTGCAATCCAGGGGATAAGCTTTTCAAAGGATTGAAAATACTGAACAATAGTATGTATACAGACCCAACCTATCATTGGCATCAGCGCCTGGAAAAAACCAAACGTACCTGCAATGGCACACATTTTACGTTTTTTCATTTTAGGTTCATTAAGACCATTTGCCAGTGATACCGAAAACGCGTCCATAGCAAGCCCAACACCCAAAAGTACGCTGTTTAAAACTAATCTAAGTCCAAAAATCATCATTTGCTCCTCCAATTTCATATAATAAAATAACCAAGCATGGTGAAAACCATACTTGGTGACGAACAAAAAAAGTCAGACTCCACGCATAGCTTCACAGTTACGCATGAGTCTCGCAATTTAAAACAAGCCAGACCAAAAGGTCAGTATGTTGACTTGCTACGTAAGAGCACGCTTGCTACTCCCTCACAACAAGAGCATTCTAACACATAGTGAAGGATATGTCAACAACTATATTTGTCTAAAAAAGTATTGACAAAAAACTAAGGGTATGCTACACTTTAATTGAAGGAGTTAGTTGTGACTAACTCAAATAAATACAAAGGAGCAGATGTTATGAAAATCATGTTTGAAATAATAAGTAATGTAAGTTTAGCAATCGTGGTATCTGCTATTTTGATAAGTATGATGTCACTTGTAAAAAGAATCTGCAATAAATATTTATACCGTAAGGTTATTGCAGACTGATAATACAAAAAAAACAACACCGCGTTACAAGCCTTTGCCTGTACGCGGTGTTTTATTTTTATTCACTTTTTTTGAACACTTTCATGGCGTTTTCCTCGCGCCACTTTGTGGGAGATACCCCATATGTGCGGTGGAACGCTTTTGTAAAGTCAAGCGGATCGTCATAGCCTATGGCCGTGGCGATGTCTTTTATGGGCAAATCAGAGTAGGTAAGAAAGCTCTTGCCGATATCCATATGATAGTTGTAGATATATTTTTTTATTGATATGCCCATATATTCGTTAAAAACTCTCGAAAGATAGCTACGGTCAATGTTGAGATATTCCGCAACATCGGAAACCGAGGTTTTTCTCTCGCTGTTGGATATAATATATTCAATAGCAGGCTCAATATATTTTTCCCACACGTTTTGTCTTGATTTGTCCCTCTTACAGACGGCATCTGCCAAGAACCAGCTGTAACCGTTGATTTCTTTACCGCTCATTTTGCCTTTATCAGTCATTTCACGTATAAGATTGCCGATACGATGATCAGCGAAATCAGACACTACGGGTTTTTCCAGCGTAAAGCCTGTCTGGGAGATAAGTTTTTCAAAATTGTGTCCCGAAACATCAATCCAGCGGTACGTGCAGGGATTTTCGGGAGAAGAAGTATAATTATAAACATTACCCGGAGTGATAATAAACATCTGACCGGGATATACACGGTATGATTTTGAACCTGTTTCAAAAATACATTCACCCTCATATATATAATGGAGGACATAATGCTTACGCGAAACATACCCCGGTGAAAAGCCCGGAGTGCATTTTCGGTAGCCGTAGTTATTGATACGAACCGTGTAATCTCTCGGTTCGTGATTATAATAGGTTTTAAATGACGGATACATCAAAAAAACCTCCTTGATTATGAGAAAATTTCTATAATTTAAAAATAACAAAAAACGGGGGCATTGTCAAGTAGAGAAACAAAACTTTAACAGAATATATTGACCCGAATAGATAAAAGTGATAAAATTATACCAATAATTTGAAAGGATGTTTGATTATGGAATTCAAGACACTTCAGGGCGATATGGTTGCGGCTATGAAGGCGCACGATAAAACAACAAAGGATGCAATAAGTAACCTTATTGCGGCAATCAAAAAGGTTGCCATTGACGAGGGTGTGAGAGATAATATTACACCTGAGCTTTGTGACAGAGTTATTCTCAAAGAGTTAAAAACAATCAAGGAACAGATTGATACATGCCCTGATTCCCGTACTGATTTAAAAGAAGGCTATCAGGCAACTTTTGATATTATTTCAAAGTATGCACCTAAGATGCTCAGTGCAGATGAGGTGAAGGAAATTATCATGCGTGATTTTGCCGAAGTTGTTCAGTCAAAAAATAAGGGCATGATTATGAAAAACGTTATGGGTGCACTCAAGGGCAAGGCCGAGGGTAGCGTTATCAATCAGGTTGTTGCAGATTTGTGCAAATAAGGAGCATATTATGGCTATTAAGATAAACGGTGTATCGGGCGATAAGGTTAAAAAGTATAATGTTATTGTTGATGCAAGTCAAAAATATATATTGGTGCCTGTTGTGCCGGGAGTTAATCCCGATAGCATTGAGTTGGTATTTGATATTGACGGTAATTGGGAGAAAATATCTCACGCCGATAAGGACAATCACGTAAAATACCTCCTTACGGCAAACGGTGAAAGCGAAGAGTGGACGGTTGCAATCCGTGAATGGGGCAATGCCATAACAGGCGAATACGGTTATTTTGCAGATGCTGAGGCTGACTGCTTTGACGGCAAGTATTATGTTTACCCGACAAGTGACGGATTTGAAGGCTGGGGCGGACATTACTTCAAGGCTTTTTCGTCTCCAGATTTAATAAACTGGACAGATGAAGGCGTTATCCTTGATTTGAAGGAGGACGTAAGCTGGTCTGACGGCAATGCATGGGCACCTTGCATTATTAAAAAGAACGGCAAATATTATTATTACTACAGCGCAAATACTGACAAGTTCGAAAGAAATGTCGGAAAGGCTGTGGGTGTTGCAGTGTGTGATACTCCTACAGGAAGGTTTGTTGAACCGCTTGGTCACCCTATCGTGTACGATACAATGAAAATCACAGACGAGGACGGCAACGAGAAAGAAATGCACTATCCCGGTCAGGTTATTGACCCTGCGGTGTTTACGGACCCCGAGACAGGAAAGAGCTATCTTTACTGGGGTAATGGCTCTCTTTGGGTTTGTGAATTAAATGACGATATGATTAGTCTTAAGGGCGAACCGATGTGCATAACACCGCCTAATTTCCGCGAAGGTGTGCATGTTTTCTACCGCAAGGGTATTTATTACTTCACATGGGCAGAAGATGATACAAGAAACAAAAACTACCACGTCCGTTGGGGTTATTCAGATAACCCGATGGGCCCTATCGTCGGCAACGAGATTATGATTGAAAAGGACGAAAGCCACGGAATTTATGCAACAGGTCACCATACAATCATAAATGTTCCCGATACTGATAAATGGTACATACTTTATCACAGGTTTAATTTCCCGGCGCGTTTTGAGGGCGATGAGAGCGATTATTACGGTGTTCACCGTGAGCTTTGTCTTGACAAGTTCAACTTTGATGAAAACGGCAGAATTGTAAAAACAAAGCCAACACTTGAAGGTGTGACAGAGGGAGAAGAATTTAACACCCTTTCAAAAATTGTACGCCATACAGACCTTGACGGTGTTGATGAAGGTGACATAATTGAAGGTGTTGTTGAGGTGCAGTCGGGTGAATGCGAAACCGAAGTTGACGTTATCATGGAATTGTATGATTATCAGTCGAACTTGGTTGCAACAGAGGTTCAGCGAGTGAACGTTGGCCAGTTTGCAACAGCAAGCGTTAATCTTAAAATTGAAGCCCCCGAGAAAATGCGCGGTCACTACATTGAATTTTTCGCCGATGACGGTGATGAGGTAAAGAAATTGACGTACTAAAACACAGAGAATATCAACTCAACCTTTGGTTGAGTTGATATTCTCTGTTTGGTTGAGTGAATTCAACCTTTGAGCCATTCATTTTTTGAGGTTTGGGTGATATATTTTAATTACCAACTGAAAGGAGAATGTGTTATGAAAGCTACATTAGGTACAAAGATTGCAACATTGCGAAAAGAAAAGGGACTGAAACAGGATGATTTGGCACAGATGCTGAATGTCAGTGCACAGGCAGTGAGTAAGTGGGAGAACGATCAGACTTGCCCTGATATAAGCTTGCTGCCTCATCTTGCAAGGATACTAAAGGTAAGTGTTGACGATTTGCTGTCGGGAGAGATTGAAAATCAGCCTGATGTCAAGATGGTTCAGCCTGAAGAAAGAAAAGATATCAATAATATGATGCTTCGCATAATTGTTGATTCAGAGGGGGGAGATAAGGTGAAAATTAATCTTCCCTTGGCTTTGGTTAAAATGGCAATCGATATGGGTGTGGAAATACCTCAGGTTTCGGGAAATGATACACTCAAGAGTATTGATTTTAATAAAATTATAGAGCTGGTTAACCAAGGTGTTGTGGGAAATCTACTCGAAGTAGAGTCACAGAGTGGGGATGTTGTTCGTATTTTGGTGGAGTAAAGTATGAGAATTATTGTAAAAAGTGGTGAAAATACAAATATTAAGCTGTCCGTTCCGACAGCTGTTGTTGTAAACAGTTTTACAGCTATGTTTATTCCGAAAGTTTTAGAACCGCACGGCGTTAAGATTACAAAAAAGCAGTCAGTTAAATTTATGAAAGCATTGAATAAGTACAGACACAATCACGAAGACTGGACGCTTGTAGAAGTGAATAGCTCAAACGGTGATTGTGTAAAAATAGAGGTGTAGCAAGCATCGGCGGATAGACCGCTACTACTTTTGACAGTAAATAAATGTACATATTATTTATCACTTGAAAATCCAATATTCTATAATATAATATTATTGAGATGATAGTGTTGAGAGGAGGGTTGTTTATGTGTATTTATACAACAAAAGAAATTGCAGATAAAGTAAGACCGATTTCAGAAGAATATGGTATTGACAAAGTATATCTGTTTGGGTCATATGCAAGAGGTGAGGCAACGGAAAATAGCGACATAGACTTTTATGTTGAACTTTCAAAGCCCTTGGGACTTAAGTTTTGCAGTTTCTTCTCCGATGTTGAAGAAAGTGTTGGCAAGAGCATTGATATTATTACAAAGGACGGATTGTATAATCCTGTGACGATGGGTGCAAATAAACAGCTTATCCAAAAGATAAATGAAGAGCGGAAGTGCATTTATGAGCAGTAAAGATATGAATGTTGCGAGTCATATGATTCACATTGTGAAAGAATAGAGCGTTATTTGGCACGTTGTAACAATAAAATCGAAGATTTTATGCACGATGAACTTATTCAAGACGGAGTAACAATGCAGCTACTTGCTATGGGTGAATTGATAACTCATTTTACAGATGAATTTCGAGAGGAGCACCTTGACGATATTGATTGGCGGAATTTTAAGCAGTTAAGAAACGTTTGTGCACATCGATATGGAACATTGGATTATAAAATTATTTGGGATATTGCCACAACTGAGATTCCCGTAGTAAAAGAATTCTTTAAAAGTATTGTATAATTCAAACGGCACGCATTTGCGTGCCGTTTTCATTATTTACCCATATCAATAAACTTTTTCATTAATTCGTGTCCGATTTCGATATATTCACCGTTTGCATCGGCACATTTTTCGCAGTATGTATAGCCGGTTCTGTTTTCATCGCCCTTACGATACATTACGCAGGGAACGTTTTCTGCGGAGTGGGTTTTGATTGCTATGGGGGTGAAGTGGTCGGGGAGAATCATAAAGCAGTAGTCTTCATTTGCCTTATCAAGCTCATTCTTGATATAACCTACAATCTTTTCGTCGATTAATTCCAGACTCTTGATTTTGCCCTCCATATCGCCCTGGTGACCGCATTCGTCGGGGGCTTCGAGATGAACATAGACTAAATCGTAGTCATCCTTTAAAAGGGCGTCTGCGGCGGCTTTTGCCTTGCCGTCAAAGTTAGTGTGCAAATTGCCTGTTACGCCTTCAACGTCGATGGACTTCATCTTTGCCAAGATACCGATGCCTTTAATAAGGTCAACTGCGGAAACAACTGCGCCACGAACGCCGAACTTTTCTTCAAAACTTGTAAGGAGTGGCTTTTTACCCTCGCCCCATACCCAGATACTTGTTGCAGGGTTTTTGCCCTCGGCAATTCGCTTAAGGTTAACAGGGTGATTTTTAAGAACAGCTTCGCTCTTTTTCATCAAATCAAGGATACGCTCATTGTCGGGGAGGTAGTCCTTAATTTTACGGTCGGAAATATCGTGAGGGGGAGTGAGAGTGAATTTTTCGGGTGCATTGTCCCAAGTGAATAAATGGCGGTAGCTTACGCCGGGGAAAAGGTCAATATCACCGCTGAAAAGTGCTTCTTTAACGGCTAAGATAAGCTCTCTGCTTTCCTCTGTTGTGATTTCGCCTGCAGAATAGTCAAGCATTGTTTTGTCTTCGTAGTTTTCTTCATCGGAAAGTGTTACGGTGTTTGCACGGAAAGCTGTCTGTGTTTCGCTGAGCTCAACACCAATACTTGCTGCCTCAAGAGGGGAACGACCTGTATAATATTCGTAAGGGTTGTAGCCCATAACAGAAAGGTTGGCAACGTCGCTGCCGGGCTTTAAGCCTGCACCGACTGTTTTTACAAGACAAAGCTTGCCTTCTGATGCAAAGAAGTTGATATTGGGCATATTGGCAACTTCTAAAGGTGTTTTGCCGCCTAATGCGTCGATAGGGTAGTCGCCTGCACCGTCGGTCAATACTATTACATATTTCATAGGAAAATAAGCTCCTTTCAAACAATTTAGTGTATTATAACACCGTTTATGGATTTGTGCAAGTGCAACTGTAAAAAAAATGATGTGTTTGTATGACATAAAAAGGCAATAAGTATTTGACACTTTTTACAAAATGTGATATAATTTGTCTATAATTGTTGCTTTTTTGTGAATGGAGAGTTAACCCTCAAAATTACAATGAGCAATGCAAAATATTTTCTTTTAAGGTAAACCTTGGAAGGAGGCAAAATGGCAGAGCATAATGAAACCGTAACAATACTTACATATAAGCGCAACAGCAAGGCATGGTTGTGCAACGAGTGTGAAACCGAAAATCACATGGAATATACAAAATGTATTGTATGCGGTATGAACAGACAGGTTACAAGCAGAGTTCTTGAAACCTGGGAAACAGCACGCACAAAACCTAAAACCGTACCGACCCCGACGGTAACCACCGGTGGCTGGGTCAATACAACTGCTCCGAGCAGTAAGCCTGCAGAACCTGAGTATGCTCCTCCTACATACTCAAGAGGGGATTCAACAGGAATAAAGGCGATTATATGTGTTGTCATTGCTATTATTGTTATCATCGGACTTGTGGTTTTCCTCAACGAAAACTTTTATTTATTCTGATAAGAGGTGAAACATAATGTATTGTGAAAAATGCGGAAAAACAAATCCCGAAAACCAAACTAAATGTAAGTACTGCGGCGCTTTAATGCCTCAGAAAACTTCCTGCGGCGGATTTGGGGACATATTGAGCTATGAAAATAGCGAAAATAGCGTAAAGGAAGGTGTAACAGTAATGAATACAGTGCCGGCAAAGGCTCCCGAAAAAGCAAGTCCACTTGCTCCGATACTCAGCATAGTTGCAATCGGCGTGAGCGTAGTGGCAATTATTTTGTCTATTTCGGCAATGCTGATGTGTGCAAATGTTGATACAGCTCGCGATGAAGATACAGACGAAGAGGAAACAGAAACACGTGATATTACAGAAACACGTGATATTACAGAAACAGAAGATGAGGAAGAAACTCCGTTTGATCCGGAGGTGCTTACCAAAGAACAGCGCGACGCATATGATTATTTCTTTAATAATCCTTCTCAGGGAGAAGTTTCCGAAAAAGATAAAGAAACTTATGCACTTGAAAGCATAAAAAATGAAGAGGCGATGCAAAAATATGCTCTTGAGAATGTAGATAAAATTAAAAACGAAAACAATGAAATAAAAAAAGAACAATTAGCGAAAGACTGGGCAAAAAAACACACATATAAAGAAGACTAAAATATAAAAAACGGAGGAATATAAAATGGGTAGCAATTACAAAATTACTTACAATGTTGACATGGTATTCTGTATCGACTGTACAGGTAGTATGGACAACATTATCGACATCGTTAAGAACAATGCTCTTAACTTTTATCAGGACGTTACAAAGGTTATGGAGCAGAAGAACAAGCACATTACACAGCTTCGTGTAAGAGTTGTTGCGTTCCGTGACTATATTGCAGACGGTCAGGACGCTATGCTTGTAACAGACTTTTTCCGTTTGCCCGAAGAAGCAGCGGAATTTGAACAGTGCGTAAGAAGCCTTCAGGCTGACGGCGGTGGAGACGAACCCGAAGACGGTCTCGAAGCTTTGGCCTATGCTATCAAGTCCAACTGGGACACAGAAGGCATGAAGAAGAGACAGGTTATCGTTGTATGGACAGATGCCGAAACTCATGCTCTCGGCTTTGGTAAGGAAAGTCCCTACTACCCCAACGGTATGGCAAAGGATATCAGCGAACTTTCTTCCTGGTGGGGCGGTGCTCAGCAGAAGGGCTTTATGGACAACAACGCAAAGAGATTGCTTTTGTTTGCTCCCGACCTTCCCGGTTGGAGCATTATATCCAGAAACTGGGACAACGTGTTGCATTTCCCCTCTACAGCAGGTGACGGTCTCAGCAGTCTTGAATATAGTCAGATTATTGACACTATTTCTAACACAATATGAGTGCGAAAACTAAAACAAAAAGTGGACTTTCGGCTATTTTTTCCGTCAACGGTGAAATGGTTGCAAATAACGGTGAGGACAGCTTTTTTTACGGTGTTGACCAAACCCGTGCAATTATTGCGGCATTTGACGGCTGTGGCGGTATAGGCTCGCGTCGTTATGCGAATTTTTCCGGTAAAACAGGCGCATATGTGGCGTCAAGAGCTGTTTGCGGCGGCGTAAAGAATTGGTTTGAAGTCCAAAGTCAAGATGAAATCAAGTCATATATGGAACGTGCTCTCAAGGTGTGCAGCAAGTATGCTGATAAAGAGGGTAGATTAATGGGCAGTCTGGGTAAATCTTTTCCCACAACGGCTGCAATTATCGAATCCGAGGGAAGTGCCGATAAGGTAACATGCAAGTGTTTCTGGGCAGGGGATTCAAGATGCTATATGCTTGATGAAATGGGATTGCACCAACTCAGCTTGGATGATATTGACGGCGAGGATGCTTTTTCAAATATCTCCGGTGACGGTGTTCTCACAAATGTTGTAAATGCAAGCTCCGGATTTGAAATACACGAAAAGAGACTTGTTTTTAAGAAGCCCTGCATACTGATTGCGGCTTCGGACGGTTGCTTTGGATATCTCAATTCTCCTATGGAGTTTGAATACATGTTACTTGATACTCTGATGCGTTCTGCATCTCCCGGCGTATGGAAACAGACGCTTGATTCGGAAATACGAAGCTATACAGGCGATGACTATACACTTTGTGTATCGGTATATGCACAGGACAATTTCCAAAAGCTTAAAAAGAGCTTGGAAAAACGCCACAGTATTGTGTATCGTGAGTATATAGACACAGACGGTAATTCCGAGGAAAAATGGAATAAATACAAAGACGCTTACAGTATGTATCTGTAAAATCTGATTCAGAAAGGCGATTAGTATGTTTTGTAGAAATTGCGGAACTAAATTTGAAGACGGTAACAAATTTTGTCCGTCCTGCGGAACAGCGGCAGTAGCAGAAATGGGTAGTGTACCTGCTGCTACTATGACGGAGTTTGAAACAAAAACAGTAAAAAAGCCCGCTATGGTTGCAGTTGTATTTGCGATTATTTCAATACTGATGTATCTGATGCCGTGGATAACCGTACCTTCCGGAACGGCGTTTGGTGAGGGCTGGTTTTTCCTTTTCAATATGCACAGTCTTATTGAAACCATGCCACATGCGGACAGCGTTATGGTGAGCTTTATTATAGCTCTTTTTGCAGCTTTTCTTCTTTCCTTGTCGGCTATTGCGTTGTATGTGTGGTACATTATAGGCGAATTCAGACGCAAGAATAATCCGCTCACACTCCGCCTTGCATCCATGATTTCCATTATTATGGCTTTGGTGGCAACAGGAGTTGTTATCAGCATGGGTGCTGTTAATGAAGGTGACATAGTAAGCTATTTTAAAGAATACGGAAATGGTATAGGCAGTATACTTGAAAATCAGGCCATTATTTCCTTTACTGTTATTGTTCTGTTTGTATTGTCTATAATCAATATGTTTATTGCATCCATAGGCAAGAAAGAAGAAATCACAGTGCCTAAAGCTCCTATAGGTGTCCCTGCAGAGGCTATGTATGAACAGCCCGTAGAAGAGGCAGTTTTTGAGGAACCTGTTTTTACAGAACCTGTAGAAGCACCTTCTTTTGAGCAGCCTGTATACGAACAGCCTGTGGAAGAGCCCGTTTTTGAACAACCTGCAGAAGAGCCTGTTTACGAGCAGCCTGCAGAAGAGGTTGTTACTCCTGTAGCGGAACAGGACGCTGTCCCTAAAGTACAGAATTCATTAAATAACGCTCAGAGATTTTCAGTGGGCGGAGATTTGTAATATCTGGTGGTAATTTTATATGGTGATTAACGGATATAATATTATTGGTGAACTTAATAATGCCAACAGCGGATTTTCAAAGTGGGGATTTGCAAAAAAGGACGGCGTGGAGTATTTCATAAAAGAGCTTATTACTCCTGTTTATCCTATTGACCGCACGGCACTTTCGCCCGAAATGTTTGAAAGCAGGGTAGCATATTGCAGAGAGTTTGAGGAAAAATACAAAGAGCTCTACATTGCGATCAACAGTGCAAGCAGAGGCAATCTTGTGAGAATTATGGAGTTTTTCCGTCACGGAAGCAGATACTACGTAGTTACTGAGAAGGTTGAAAACTATTCTCTCCCGAGAGAAGTTATTTCAAAATTCCCTCTGGATAAGAAATATCTCTTACTAAAGTCTATAGCGCATTGTTTCAGATGTCTGCATAATGCGGGTGTTGTACATATGGACGTAAAACCCAACAATTTTATGATTAAGCAGACGGCAGGCGGAAACTGTATTGCAAGACTTATCGACTTTGACGCAGGCTTTATTGTTGGCGAAACAAGAGAAGAAAATGAAGAGCTCGGAGGCGACCTTACATATCTTGCTCCCGAGGTTTTCCTTGACATGATAGGCGAAAACGTTGAAATTAATACAAAAGCTGATATTTTTAGCTTGGGTCTTGTATTTCATGAGTATTTTACAGGGCAGATGCCCGATTATGATAAGAGTGAATATGACTACCTTTACGAGGTTGCTCTTGACAAGGGTAAGGTTGAGCCGAACATGGCACTGCTCACTCCCGAAATCGGAGAGCTGATTGCACAGATGCTTGACGCTGACCCGGAAAAAAGACCCGATGCTGACCATATTCACAGAAAGCTTATCGAAATCACAGGCGATAAATCAGCAGACTTTTTCAGAGCCGAAAAGGTTGAATATTCGAGCCGATTTATAACAAATATTAGGACAACACGTCCTGAGCCTACTGTGACAAGCCCCGGAGTAGCTGCATCTGTGACAGAGACAAAGAGTCCCGAAACAGTAACGGCACCCAAGGCTACAGCAAAGGCGAACCCATGGTTTACCAATGCAAGTGATTTATAGTACAAGAGGGATTGTAAAAATAGCCCAGACCGTAAAAAGGTGTAGCTAGAGGCTAAAAAATCCCGAAACGCCTTGAAGAGGTCTTAAGTTTTGATAAATGTGGAAAACCATCGCTGAAATGCGATGGTTTTCTTATGTTCTGATGCCTTTTTACTATCGACAAACCTCACCTCTCGGCATATCTGTGTACGCAGTCGGGCAACGGTCGGATGCAACGCATTGCGTCCTCCTTCGGTTTGTCAATTCTGAACAATTTTTTCTATTCTCTCAAAAAGGGGGATAAACGATTAGGGGCTGAATATATTTATAAAAATACATCAGTAAAACGCTACTGCAAACCCTTATAAAAGTTGACAAAAAAGCCTCAGGATGATATGATAATAAATAAGATGTTTTACATAAGGGGAGGATTTGAAATGTTTTGCAATAAATGTGGAGCTGACAATAATATACAGTCAAAATTTTGCAAAAATTGTGGTGAACAGTTTTATATAGGTGAAGAAATAAAGCCTGTTGTTTCCGAAGTAGCGGCACCCGCTCCTGTCGAAAAAGTGAAAGCTGCTCCCACAAAAAAGAGGTGGATTGCGGCTGTAAGTATGATTATCAGCATAATCACCGTGTTTATGATGTTTTCAAACATTGCAACAGCCGAAATTGAGGTTGTCAAAAAAATCACTGGCGGAGTATATAATAATTATTATGAAATAGAAGAGGAATTTGACGCGGATATTGCAATTTCGATACCTATGATAATCGGCAACGCTGATATGTTTAAATCCGATTTGATTGAAGAATTCGTCGGAGAGGATAACGAAGGCTTGGAAACCTTGAACGAAACGCTTGATATACTTAAAATTGCGTGTATGGTTGTTTTGGGTATAATTTTAGTTTTGTTTACACTTTCGTCGTTCACATTGGTTACAGGCGGAAGGACAGCAGTTGGTTTTTCAATGCTGTTCAATATAACATCTTTTATCATAAGCCTTTGTCTGACCGCAGGCATGGTTGTAGCGGACAGTATGCTGACGGTTGACGGCTTAAGCCTCAACTTTGCACCTGCCCCCGTTATTGCAGTTGCATTCAGTTTTATCAACATTGTGTATGTCATTATTATGAGAAAACAAATCCGATAAAGGAGAGATATATATGTTCTGTACAAAATGCGGGGCAAATAATGCAGATGGTGCAAAGTTTTGCTCACAGTGCGGCAATCCTATCGGTTCGGCTCCGGTAACACCAAGCGGTACTTTTGGTGCGTATTCGGGCGGAGAAAAGCCTGTGAATGAGGCGCCAAAAAGGATTAATCCCCGTGACTATTTTAAAGCGGCAACAAATCTTGACGGTACAACTATTGCACCGCCTAAGCCTATTGTGCCTGATATACCTGTCGAACCTCCCGTTGCAGTGAAGGAGGAGGTAGAGGCAGTTAATACCATACAGGTTGAAAAACCTCTTGAACCTGTGACTGAGACACCGACAACAAATGTCGAGGTTAAAGTTCCTGATGCAGTCGAGGTGAATGTTACTGCACAAACACAAACACCTCCCGCCCAAGTTGTTATAGAAAACAACGAGGAACAGGTTATAAAGGCAGTACAGGAAATCACTGCAAATGCAGCCGGAAATAAATCACCAGATGCAGAAAATATAAATGCAGGCGTAACGAAAGCAGTGGAAGTGCCCGTAGAAGATACAAAGGGCAAGAAGAAAAAAGCTAAAAAGGAAAAGAAAAAGGGCGGTAAAAAAGGCTTGAAGATTACAGGTATTGTTGTACTTGTAATTGCAGTTTTGGTAGCCGTGGGATTTTTCTTTAAGGATTTTTTTCATGTTCCATTTAATGCCAAAGATTTATACGATGAGTGCAGTTTCAAAGACAATAGATGTTTTAAACAGTGAGCTTGATACTGCAGGTATGAATTTTACTGGCATTGACCCCGAGAGCGAGGAGCTAACAATGAAGTTTTCAGTGGCAGTAGCAGGCTTAAGAGGCGATATGGGCATAAAGGACGCTACAGCTGATATAGCAGTATCCCGTTCTAAAAAGGATGCAAACTTTAAAATAAGTGCTGACGCATCGATTAACGGCACTGCGTATGACATTTTGGATGCTCTTTGGGATGACAGCGTGATTGCAGTTAAATCAACAGGTGTTTTGGGCGAAGAAACTGTTTATACAATACCTTCAAAAGACTTTGGTAAAAAGTTCAACGAAAGTGCTCATGCAGACAGATTGGATGTACCCGAAAATCTTGACCTTTCCGCTTCAAACTTTATAACAGACAGCGAAAAGGAAGTTGAGGACAAGGAAACTATTAAAAAGCTTGTAGAAGCTATGAAAAAGTTTGTTGACAGTACCGAAATCGAAAACAAGGAAACAGTAAAGCTTACAATTGACGGCAAGGAAAGAAGTGTCCACAAGCTTGATTTTGAAGCTGAGGATAAGGACTTTGTTGAGTTTATGAAGGAATTTGTAATGATAGCAAAGGATTCCAAAACCATGAGGTTTGTATATGACCTTATCATGGAAGAGTACGAGAGCGAAGAGGAAATGGAAGAAGCACTCGACGATATAGAATTTGACGATATAAACGTAAGCTTCTATATTTACAAGGGTATGGTTGTAAGATGCGACCTTACAGGCGAAAATGAAACTGTATTCTTTGGCTTTACAAAGACAGAAAACCTTCTGGATAATTTTACAACAGGCAGTATCAATGAGTACGAATACGACGGTGAAAACCTTGAATGGACCAATACAATTACCTGTGAAGGTAACCTTACCACAGGCGGTGACAAGGTTGAAAACGTTTACACAATCATTAGTGAGGAGGACGGCGAGGTTACGGAAAAGACCGTTGCAACAGTAACCTTTGACTTTAAGAAGGGTGAGTTTACCATAGAGGTGGTTGACGCACTTGACGAAGACGAGGATGCTCCCGTAACGGTTATAAGCGGTACTTGCTCTCGCGGTAAGGACGGCTTTAAGATAGCCTTTGGTGATATTACACGTGTTCAGGGCGATAACTCCTACAGTATGCTTGCAATACTTGCAGACGAAATAAATCTGGAAATGGAAATTACGCCCAAATCAGGTGCCCTCATTGCACCGCTCGATGAAAACAGAGTAGATGTTCTTGGCATGACAGGAGAAGAGTTTGATGCGTTTCTTGAGAAAATCTCAGAAGGCGTTGAAAAAATAATAAATTTAGAATAAAAGAAAGAGGTAATTAAAATGGCAGGTTTTTTTGATAATGTACTTAATAAGTTGAACAGTGGTATTGAAAAGGTCGCTGACAACTCAAAAACAATGGTAGAAAAGTCAAAGCTTAATTCAGCAATAAAAAAGCTTGAAGCCGAAAAACATCAGATTTTGGAATCTATCGGTGCAACTCTTTACCAGTTTATGATTGACACTTCTGAAGGTGATTTCCCCAGAGAAGAAGCTTTCAATCTTTGTACACTTGTTGCACAGAAAGACCAGGAGATTGCAGACTTAAGGACGCAGATTGCAGCTTTAGAGGAGACCGCTCCCGTACAGCAGGCAGCTATGCCCCAGGAAAATGCGGGACAGGTATGCACTTGCGGATTTGTGAATGCGCCCGGTGCACAGTTCTGCGTAAGATGCGGCAATAAGTTCGAATAATTACTATAAGACCCCAAAGCGGAAAATCCGTTCTTTGGGGTCTTGTGATAACAAAGGAGAAAAGTATGGGTAAAAAAGCAAAAACCGTATTGTTGGCTATAGGCATAGTGCTTGTTTTGATATGTGTAATATTGCTTATAAATAAAACCCCCGAAAATATGACTGTACCTACCGAAAGTACAACACAAAATGTCACCGCATCCCAACATGATGAGATTGAAGATGATGTAGAGCTGATTTTGAGTGACATGACTGTTGAGGAAAAGGTGTATCAGATGATGTTTGTTACGCCCGAGTCTCTCACGGGAGTGGGACAGGTTATACAGGCAGGCAATACAACAAAAGAAGCTCTTGAAAAATGTCCTGTAGGCGGTATAATATATTTTTCACAGAATATAAAGTCCCGAGAACAGGTTACTCAAATGATAACAACTACACAAGACTACTCAAAGATACCACTTTTTATAGGTGTTGATGAAGAGGGTGGCAGAGTGGCACGTATTGCATCTAAACCCGAAATGGAGACAACAAAGCTTGGTCCCATGAAAAACGTAAAAAGCTACGAGGAGGCCTACAGTGTGGGACAAACTTTAGGTAAAGAGCTTAAAGAACTCTCGTTTAATGTGGATTTTGCCCCTGTGGCAGATGTTATTATATACGAAAAAAACAGTGAAATCGGTGACAGAAGCTTTGGTACAGACCCCGAATGGGTTGCAGGATGTGTGGGCGAGGTTGTAAAAGGCTTAGAGGAAAACGGTGTTTCATCTACGCTTAAGCATTTTCCCGGTCACGGCAGTACAAAGGTGGATTCACATACGGGGTATTCGGCAAGCGAGCGAACACTGGAGGAATTGAGACAATGCGAATTTTTGCCCTTTAAAAAAGGCATTGAGGCAGGATGTGATTTTATAATGGTGTCTCATATGACGCTTGTCAATGCCACCAGTGAAAAATTGCCTTCGTCGCTTTCAAAAGAGGTTATAACGGGCTATCTTAAATCGGAACTGGGCTTTGAAGGCATTGTTATAACAGACTCGCTTTCAATGGGTGCAATTACCCAAGAGTATGGCAACGGAGAAGCCGCCGTCATGGCAATAGAAGCAGGCAATGATATGCTCCTTATGCCAAAGGATATAAAAATTGCGGCAGATGCTGTGATAAAAGCTGTCAACGAAGGAAGAATATCCGAAGAACGCATCAATGAAAGCGTAAGAAAAATACTCACAATAAAAAAAGAAAAAGGTATGTTTTAAAAAAGATGTGTGCAGTTTGTAATCTGCACACATCTTTTTAAATTATTTCTTGAAATTTAGCGTAATTTTTGGTAAAATATATAATAGCAAATTTTAAATTTGTCGTTGAAAGGAGAATTGTTATGTTTTGTACTAAATGCGGACATAAAGCAGAAGACGGACAGGCTTTTTGTGGCAACTGCGGCAATAAGCTTCAGCCTGTAGTAGCAGAAGCCCCCAATGTGACAACACACGAGGTGGTAGAACCCAAGGTAGTAGTTTCTGGGGCTCCTCAGGCACCTACAGAAGTAAAAAGCAGATTTGTAAAGGCACCTGATCTTGGTCCCGTTATGGAACCCAAGGCAGAACCTGTAGCACCCGAAGTACCCGTACAGCCTGTGATTGAACAGCCTGTAGCACCCGAAGTACCCGTACAGCCTGTGATTGAACAGCCTGTAGCACCCGAAGTACCTGTACAGCCGGTGTTTGAACAGCCTATAGCACCCGAAGTACCTGTACAGCCGGTGTTTGAACAGCCTGTAGCACCCGAAGTACCTGTACAGCCGGTGTTTGAACAGCCTATAGCACCCGAAGTACCTGTACAGCCTGTATTTGAACAGCCAAAAG
>JAFUJZ010000003.1 GCA_017467965.1 Clostridia bacterium | reverse complement strand
TTTTTCACCTTATAGAAAATTTCGCATTTCCTATAAGGTGAAAAATAAATTTTATTATATTGCCGTGCGATAATTTCCTCGTATAATTTGGAAAACGCACATGGCATAACAAAGTGTTTTCTCCTCTGTCAGCTTAAGTTGCAACTAATGTCAAGGCGTGTCGGAGACACTTTGTTCTTCCAGGGAGGAATCAATATGAGAAATTCAAAAACCAGAAAAATCGCAGTTACGGCAATTTTGTCGGCTATTTCAATAGTACTGATGTTTATCAGCTTTTCGGTGCCGTTCATGCCATTTTTTATTAAAATGGATTTTTCCGAGGTGCCTGCGCTTATAGCAACCTTTGCACTTGGCCCTTGGTGGGGTGTTGCTGTGTGTCTGATAAAAAATGTTGTAAACGGTCTTTTTTCTACAACCGGTTGGGTTGGCGAATTCAGCAATTTCCTTTTAGGTGCTATTTTTGTGCTCCCTGCAGGATATATTTATAAGTTCCGTAAAAACCGCAAAACTGCACTCATCGGGTCTTTGACAGGCGCAGTTGTCATGGCGGGGGTTAGTCTTCCTACAAACTATTTTATAACATATCCCATGTATGCAAAGTTTATGCCCGTAAATCAGATTATAGGGCTTTATCAGGCGATTTTCCCGGGGGTAAACGGTCTTTTTGAATGTCTTTTGGTATTTAATGTGCCATACAATATTTTAAAAGGCGTTTTGTGTGCAGCGATTGCATTTGTAATATACAAAAGAATATCGAGACTAATAAAAAGGTAGCAGAAGCTACCTTTTTTTGTATAAAAATTCTCCCTTTGAGAAATACTTGAAAAAAAGGGAGATGATATATTTGAAAAAAGCAGCAATTGCGCTACTTATAGGTCTTGTAATTGTGACAAGCCTTACGGGGTATTCAAAAAAACTGTCTGACGAATTAAGTGCAGACATTGTCAGACTTCATATCGTTGCCGAAAGTAACAGCTATGAAGATCAAAGGGTTAAGCTACTTATCAGAGACAGAATACTTTCCCAAATGGAAAATTTTGAATCGCCGGACGAAATACAGGATAACCTTGCCCTGTTTGAAAAAACGGCAAACGAGGTGCTTTGTGAAGAAGGCTTTGCCTACCGTGCAAAAGCAGAGTACGGCAAATTTGATTTCCCGACAAAAAGGTATGAAAACTTTTCTTTGCCAAAGGGAGAATATAATGCTGTGAAAATTACGCTGGGGAAAGCAGAAGGCGAAAACTGGTGGTGCGTGCTTTTTCCGCCCCTTTGCATGGTGGATGCGGCAACTGAGGAGAGCGATGCACTTTTAAAAGAAACCTTCGGAGAAAACTACGATGTTGTCAAAGGCGAAAAATTGCCCGTAAAAATCAAATTTAAGATAGCAGAGCTGTTTTAAAAACTTGACTTGGAAAACATAAAATAATATAATATATAGTTGAAAATCCTTACGGAGGTTTGACTATGAGACAGAGAAACCGTAAACATCTTGACGAAAGACTTGACAATTGTGCTCAGATTTATTCAGATAAAGGCGATATTTTAGATGAAGAGTTTTTAAACCATCATCCGCTTCATATGGAAATCGGTTGCGGAAAGGGCAGGTTTATTACTACACTTGCATCCCTTAACCCCGATATCCATTACATAGCAAGTGAAATGATTGCCAATATTATAGTGCTCGCTGCCGAAAAGGCCAGAGATATGGAATTAGATAACATACGCTTTGTGTCAGGCAATGTGCAGTATATGGCAGATTCTATCCCTCATGGCGGTGTGGACAGGATTTATCTTAACTTTTCTGACCCATGGCCTAAGGACAGGCACGCAAAAAGAAGACTTACACACAAGAATTTTCTTGATTTATATGAAAAAATCCTCGCGGAAGACGGCGAGGTGCATTTTAAAACCGATAACAGAGCTCTGTTTGATTTTTCGCTTGAAAGCTTTACCGAAAACGGCTGGGAGCTTAGTGATGTAACGTATGACTTGCATAACTCAGGCTTTGAAGGTAATATTATGACCGAATACGAAGAAAAGTTTTCGGGGCTCGGATTTACGATAAACAGACTTGTTGCAAGGAAAAAGAGATAAAAAGTAAAATCGACATCCTTCTGTCGAAGAATGTCGATTTTGGTGCCCGAGACCGGAATCGAACCGGTACGGCTTTAAGGGCCGCAGGATTTTAAGTCCTGTGCGTCTGCCAGTTCCGCCACTCGGGCAAGCAGGATTATTATAGCAAATAAAAATTTGATTGTCAATACAAAAATAGGATGATGCAAAATGAAAAAATTTACGCAGATGTATTCGGCAACGGTGCTGGGTACGGGAAATAATAACGGCATTAATCTTTTATCGGATAAGGAATATGTTTTTAAAAGCTACTACAAGCTTCGTACAGACGGACAAAACCGTTACACGTTGTTTTTTGTAAACAGCGTTGATTCCACGGGCAACTGTAAAGCAGGTAAAAAAGGCGACGGCTATATTGTTACAAAAGCATATGCAGCCTTTTCACCAGATAAAGAGCAGGAAGAAAATATTACCCCTATAACATTTGACTCAAAAGTCGAAAAAATCGTATCCGTAGGCGAAGAATATGAAAGCGATGCTTTTGATTTTACATATAAAAAAGACGGATATTTAGTTCTTTGCTTTAATGTAAAAACAAACGGACGTGTGTTTTTGCCTGCTACAAACGAAAGTGCCTCTACAGGCAGGATGTTTGTTGACGGAGAGGAAAAATGGTGCGATAACTTTGTTTTGAGACCTGCTTTTATAGGCTGTGACAAACCCATGACAAAAACCGTTGGCTTTTGGGGCGATTCCATAACTCAGGGCACAAGGACTGGTATTGATAAATATGAAGCATGGTCACACAGGATAGGCTCATCAATGCCTGATTACATCAGCTTTTGGAACATAGGAATGGGCTGGGCACGTGGCTATGATGCGTCCTTAGGCGGCGTTTTTACACAAAAAGCCGCAATGTGTGACGAGGTGTTTATGTGCTTTGGCGTAAACGACATACGTTCAGGTGGCAGAAGTGCAGACGAGCCTATTGAAGATTTGGAAAAAGCAAAGGCACTGCTTAAAGAACAAAACAATAATATAAAAGTACATTTTATGACTGTTCCGCCTTTTAATATGTCGGAATACGAAGAAGCACAGCGAAAACGGGTGAACGAATACATAAAACAGACTGAAGGCTTTTTTGATATCGCAGCTTGTCTTGAATGTGACGCGGTTGGCAGTGTGAAAAGTGAATACATGGCGTCAAGTGATGACGCACATCCCAACGGTGATGGCGGAAAAGCCGTATATGAAGGCTTTTTGAAATGGCAGGAGAAAAACAAATGGTAAAAAAGTACATTTGGTGGGTAGCCGTATTAGTTTGTATGATTGTGATTTTTTTGTTTTCACACCAGAAGGCGGCGGATTCTACAGAGTTAAGTGACGGACTGCTTTTTGACATAATTAAATTTTTTAGTATAAACGCCTCGGATAAAGCTATAGCATTTTTGAGCATATTTATCCGAAAAGTTGCACACTTTTCCGTATATGCAGTATTGGGTGTTTCAACATATATGCTTGTTGTGACAAACTTTGGCCTAAATGGTAAAAAAGCATTTTTTACGGCACTTATCGTATGTGTACTTTATGCTGCAACCGATGAGGTACATCAGCTTTTTGTGGCAGGCAGAAGCGGAGAGGTCAAGGACGTTTTGATAGACTCCACAGGTGCCCTGTTCGGAATAAGCCTTACACATGCTACAAAGCGGTTGTTTTCAAGGAGAAATAAAAATGGTTGATTTACATTCTCATGCGCTTTTTGGTATAGATGACGGAGCGCAGACAATTGAAGATTCGATTGCTATTTTAAAAAGAGCCCGTTCTTTCGGGATTAATAAAATGGTGCTTACACCTCATTTTTCAATCGGTGATGATGTGGAGGAATTTCTTTATTTGAGAAATAAGCATTTTGATATGTTGGAAGAAGAGGCGGAGGAGCTTGGTATAGAGCTTAAGGCGGGTGCTGAGGTATATATTACGGACGAGCTTTTTAATGAGACAGAGCTCGAAAAGCTTGTTATAGGAGACGGTAACGTTATTCTTTGTGAGTTTAAATATCACGCACTTTCACCCGAAACTTTTATAGAATATATAGATTATGTATTGGCAGAAGGCTTACGCGTATTGGTGGCACATCCGGAAAGGTATTCGTATCTGAGGTGTAACAGGATGCTTCTTGAAGCACTCCTTGACAGAGGCGTAATGCTGCAGGTGAATGCAATCAGCCTTTTTGAGGATAATGAAGAGGGCGACTTTGCAAGAATGCTTGTGAGAAATAATTTTGCCTACTGCATCGGAAGTGATATTCATCACGCATCATCAAGACGGCTTAACGCTATGGGAGAAGTGATGAACAGAGAAAAATTAGATGATTTAATAAACGGCAATCCCGACAGGATATTTGGAAACAATTAAAAAACGGAGATGATATATATGTATAATATTACAATAGTTGGTCTTGGTCTTATTGGCGGCAGTCTCGCAAAGGCACTTAAGGGATACCCCGATGTGACAGTTTACGGTATTAATCATCGCAAGAGCGTTGTTGACATGGCGATTGCTGACCGCGTTATTGCCAATAATGGAGAAACAGAAGACGAAATCTTAGAAAAGAGCGATATGGTGGTTTTATGTTTGTACCCTTCGCTTTGCGTTGAGTTTGTAAAAAACCACCTGAATCATTTTAAAAAGGACGCACTTTTGACAGACGTGTGCGGTATAAAGGAAAAGTTTGTAGCAGATATAAATGCCGTTATCCGCCCTGATATGGAATTTGTCGGCGCACATCCCATGGCAGGTAGAGAGGTGTATGGCTATGTAAACAGCTTGCCTACACTTTTCAATAACTGTAATTTCCTTATTACGCCGACCCCCGACAACACTGAAAAGGCTATTGCTGAAATTGAAAAAATGGCAAAATACATAGGCGCAAAAAAAATCGTGAGAATATCTCCCCACGACCATGACGAAATGATTGCATATACAAGCCAGCTCATGCACGTTATCGCCGTTGCACTGTGTGATAACAAGCATATCGAAATCGCATCTAACTTTTCGGCAGGCTCACTTCGTGACTGTACACGTGTTGCCGTAATCAACGAAATCCTCTGGAGTGAACTTTTTATCGAAAATAAGGACGCTCTTTGCATACTTATTGACGAAATGAAGGAAAGCCTTGAACGCATTGAAAACGCTATCAAAAATGAGGACTACGACACATTAAAAGCTATCATGAAACGTGCAACAGAGGCAAAATTAAAGTACCTTAACGGTGAAACTCATATGAAACCTATCAATTAATAAATTATAAAAGCGAAGGGAAACCCCTTCGCTTTTGAGCGTGTCGATAAAGTATTATCGACACGCGACCTCAAAGGCGGACTAACGTCCTTCAGCACTTTGAGGTCTGTTTTTTTACAGGGAACAAAGTACCGATTTCTCGTGCAAGGGGCTTGCGAGCCCCCTAAAATCGGTACTTTCGGCAGACTTAATCGCATTCAGTCTGCCGATTACATTCGGGGAACCTTCTTCCCCGAACCCTTCGCGATTATGCAAAAACAGGGTTTTTCGACAGTCTAAAAAGCGAAGGGAAACCCCTTCGCTTTTATAATTTGGCTCGTAATTCGGTAACTTTGCCTATTATTGTAACAGGAGTGCTTTCCACCTCTTCGGGGGTAAAGAAAAGCGGTTCGTAGTTGCCATTAAGCGGCATAAGGATAATTCCTGTGTCTTTTTTTATTACCTTTTTTACGGTAGCATCAGCATTACCTACGAGAGCTACGCAAATATCACCGCTTACAAAGTCAGCCTGCTTTCTCACAATGACGGTGTCGCCGTCAACCATTCTTGGTGACATACTGTCGCCCTTGATACGAAGAGCAAAATAATTTTCGCCGTCAGAATCAGAGAGGACAACGTCAACATAATCCAAAACCTCCTCCACGGCTTCGGTGGGTACGCCTGCTCTTACATAACCAAGCTCGGGGATACGGTATGCGTTTTTTGTTTTGCCGCCTCCTGCAAGAGTGTCAAGTGATACGTTGAAAATGCTCGCCATAGTTATAAGGCTTTCATGCTCAGGGTGATTGGTGCCTTTTTCCCACATGGCTACAGTCGATTGACCAACACCTAGCATAGACGCCAGCTTTTGCTGACTGATGTGGTCTCTTTTTCTTAATTCTTTAATTTTTTCACCAAGCATATCAAAGCCTCCTCAGTACCATTTATGGTACTATTATATCATATAAAATGATAAAGTCAAGGGGTGCGACACTGAAAAACACTAAAAATATCATTTTAAATGTTGACATAATGGGATAAACGTGGTAATATTATCACATCAAATGATAATTTGAAAAACGCTTGTGAAAGGAGAATAACAATGACAGCGGAAAAGATGAAAAGATATCCGGGTATGGTTGTTGTAAAAAAGGAAACAGAAAGAAGACTTGAAAAGCTCAGAGAAGAGATAAGAGAGCTTGAGGGTAAAATGAGCCGTGCCGAAAGAAAAGATTTGGGCGACAAGGTGGTTACTCTCCTCGAGATAAAAGAGGAAAGGCTGAAAGTTACAGAGGAGCTTTTACGTAAAATTGAAGAATCCACTCTTGAGGTTGAAGAGGCACTCGAACGCATTGCACCATCGCTTACACCACTTGAGCATGTGATTATCTTAAAGCTTTATATTGAAGGCTTGAGGTGGACACAGGTTATGGATATACTCCAGACCGACCCGGAATACTCCCGTTTTTGCTATGAGCGCAGTACATATATGCGTGCACACCGTAGCGCACTTGATAAGCTTATGACGGTATAATACGGAATTGTGAAAAAAACAGCGTGGAACTCTCGTTTCACGCTGTTTTAGTTTAATATATTCACAATGTCTAAGCCTTCGGCTTTTGCGTAGTCGATAGTGTTTTTTGTGCCACCCGGTTCACCAGTAAAGGCAGCTATTAAAAGATTGGAGTTATCAATCATCCACATGTTGCGGCTCTGGTAGCTCCTTGGGTCACAATAGGGAAAAGAAATATGCCGAAAATCAGAGTGCTCCAATACATATTGATAGCGCATTTTTTCTTCTTTGTTTCGGTTATTGTAAAAAGTGGGATAAGGCAGTGCACACACAAGGCGGATATCGGGATAATCCTTTTTAAATTCGAGCACAATCTCCGCAGACCATATGTCAATACCTTTTGCCATGCCTGTGATAAAGGTGCGATAGCCTGCAAATATGGCATTACGAATGGCAATTGTTAAAAGGCGTTTTGCCTCTTGTTCTGAAATATTGAGTTTTTCGGGACGGTGACCAGTAAAGGCACACCTGTGTTTTCTGTTTATGTTTTCCATAGTCCACCTCGCAAAAGAAATTATATAGTAAATATTTTTTTGTGTCAATGGGTACAATAAAAGCATGAAGAATATTAAAAACATTTTATGGGGAATACCAATCGGATTTATAAACGGATTTTTTGGCTCGGGCGGCGGTGTTATTGCGGTGCTTGTTTTAAGAAAGTTTCTTGATGTGGACGACAAACGGGCACATGCGACAGCACTTGGCATTATCCTTCCACTGAGCTGTGCATCACTTTTTATGTACAAAAAGGCGGAGGTGGATTTTTTTATTGTGCTTTTGTGTGCAATAGGCGGCGCGGTGGGCAGTATTGTGGGAGCAAAAATGCTTAACAAAATACCAAAAAAGTGGCTCAAGATTGTATTTGGTACAGTAATGATTTTGTCGGGAGTGAGAATGGTTTTATGATTGCAGTCGTGGCAGGATTTTTGTCGGGAATAATATCGGGCATGGGTATAGGCGGCGGTATGATACTTATACCTGTTTTGGTGTTTTTTCTTTTGTTGCCGCAGCATAAAGCACAGGCAATAAATCTGTGGTATTTTTTACCCACGGCAATAATAGCCATAGTTTTACATGCAAAGAACAAAAACATTGAATTCAAAAAGGCAATATGGATTATTTTGTCAGGTATACCTTGTGCCTTTTTGGGAGCGTATATTGCCCTTGGGATAGACCAGTCGATATTGGGTAAACTTTTCGGCGTTTTTTTGGCAATTTTCGGCTTTAAGGAAGTAAAAGAAGCATTTACAAATAAAAAATAAAGTGATATAATATGTAAAATGCGTAATTTATAATTAAGGAGTAAACTCTGCAAAGCGGAGTTTGGTTGAGAGATAGCAGGAAAAAGTATGGACAAAAAATCACTTAATATACTTGAATTTGATAAGATAAAGCAGATGCTCACAAATGAGGCTGTTACGGCAATGGGTAAAGGTTTGTGCGAAAGCCTTTTGCCGGAGGATGATAAGTACAGCGTCGAAAGACATCTTAAAGAAACTGGTGAAGCAGAGAGCCTTGTTATAAAAAAAGGCAATCCTCCGCTTTCGCCCGTGGGCGATATAAAGGGCAGCGTTATGCGTGCTGAGGCAGGGGGTGTTCTGTCTCCTCGCGAGCTTTTGAACTGTGCGCATGTACTCCGGGTTGCGGGTGAAATTGCCTCTTACATAGATGAGGAAGATTTTGAAGAAAACTATCACGAGCTTAGCGAAATAACACGCGGTCTTTTTACAGATAAGCGTACTGCAACAAAGATTATTTCGGCAATTATATCCGAAGAGGAAATTGCAGATGATGCGTCAAGTACTCTTATGAATATACGCCGCAAGATAAAAAGCCACGAGGCACAGATAAGGGAAACCTTGAACAGTATGATAAAAAATCCGAAGTATTCTGCCGCACTGCAGGATGCTATCGTTACAATGCGCGGTGACAGATTTGTTGTGCCTGTTAAGAGCGAAAACCGCTCCTCAGTTCCCGGCATTGTGCACGACGCGTCTTCCTCGGGTGCAACTGTGTTTGTTGAGCCTATGGCTGTTGTGGAGATTAACAACCGCATCCGTGAGTGCCACGTGCAGGAAAAGGAAGAGATTGAAAAAATCCTTGCCGATTTTTCAAATATGATAGCCGAGGATGCTCCCGGACTAAAGCGTGACAGCGTTATTATCACAAATTTTGACTTTGCCTTTGCAAAGGGCAGACTTGCTGTTAAAATGCGAGGCGTTATGCCGCTTATTAATTCAGACGGCATTATAAACATCAGAAAAGGGCGTCATCCGCTATTGGATGCAAAACGGGTTGTCCCGACGGATATTTATCTTGGTGAGGATTTTGATACACTTGTTATAACAGGCCCTAATACAGGCGGTAAGACGGTGGCTCTTAAAACACTGGGGTTACTTACAATTATGGCACAAGCGGGGCTTTTTATCCCGGCACAGAGCGGGTCAGTGATATCGGTTTTTGAAAATGTATTTGCCGACATCGGCGACGAGCAGAGTATTGAACAGAGCTTGTCCACATTCTCTGCACATATGGTCAACATTGTGCGTATATTAAAAGAGGCAAATTATTCCTCTCTGGTGCTTTTTGATGAATTAGGTGCAGGTACTGACCCTGTTGAGGGTGCGGCACTTGCGGTTGCCATACTTGAAAGAGTTAACCAAATGGGAGCAAAATGCGCCGCTACAACACACTATAGCGAAATCAAGATGTATGCTCTTGAAACAGACAGGGTAGAAAACGCGGCATGTGAGTTTGACGTTACAACCCTAAGACCCACCTATAAGCTTTTAATCGGCGTACCCGGAAAAAGTAACGCCTTTGCTATTTCAAAAAGGCTTGGACTTGAGGATGATATTATTTCAAGAGCAAAGGATGTTGTTGACGGCGAAAGCACAAAGTTTGAGGACGTGATTTCGTCCTTGGAGGAAACAAGGCGTGTTGCTCAGATAGATGCCGAGAAAGCCGAAGAGGCAAGGCTTGAAACCGAAAAAACAAAAGCGAGAGCCGAAAAGGAAAGAGCATCTATAGAAAAGCAAAAGGAAAAAATCCTGCGTGATGCAAGAGAAGATGCAAAGCGTATTTATGAACAAGCAAAGCGTGAGGCTGACGAAATCATAAAAGAAATGCGCAAGAGTGCAACGGATATGAACAAGCTGTCCGAAAGCCGTTCTAAGCTCAAGAAAGGTTTGGGCGAGGTTGAGGATAAGCTGGGTGAGGATGTATTCAATAAGAAAAACCCACCTATTGACCCGAAAAAGCTTCTTTTGGGACAGACTGTTGAGGTTACGAGCATGGGACAGACGGGTAACGTATTGTCTCTGCCCGATAAAAATGGCAACCTTAATGTACAGGTCGGCATACTGAAAATGAACGTTAATATCTCAGCACTACGGCTTGTCGAAGCAAAGAAGGAAGAAAAGAAAAAAGGCGCAGGGCTTAAGATTTCTACAGGTAAAACACTGCACGTTAAGAGCGAGCTTGACCTTAGAGGCTATATGGTAGACGAAGCTCTTATTGAGCTTGACAAGTATCTTGACGACGCGGTGCTATCGGGTCTTGATACTGTCAGGATAATACACGGCAAGGGCACAGGAGCTCTCCGAAGTGCAGTGCAGGAATTTTTACGCAGGCATCACCATGCAAAGAGCTTCCGTATGGGTGCTTTTGGCGAAGGCGATATGGGCGTTACTGTAGTAGAGCTGAAATAATATAATTTAATATGAGAGGATTTGACAAAAATGAGTATGAATTTTATTAGAAAATTACCTATTCCTATGGATATGAAGGAAAAGTTTCCCGTAAGTGAGCACCTTCATGAGGTGATTGAAAAGAGAAATAACGAAATTAAAGACGTATTTTCCGGAAAAAGTGACAAGTTTGCACTTATTATCGGGCCCTGCAGTGCTGACAGAGAAGACGCTGTTATGGACTATATCTACAGATTAAAGGATTTGCAGGAAAAGGTAAAGGACAAAATCCTCATAATCCCCCGCATTTACACAAACAAGCCCCGTACGACAGGTGAAGGCTACAAGGGTATGGCATCTCAGCCTGACCCCACAAAAAAGCCGGATCTTTATGAGGGTCTTATCTCAATCCGCAGATTACATACACGTGCGATTGAAGAAACAGGCTTTACCTGTGCAGACGAAATGCTCTATCCCGAAAACTACCGTTATCTTTCCGACGTGCTCGGTTACGTGGCAATCGGTGCAAGAAGTGTTGAAAACCAGCAGCACAGACTTGTATCCAGCGGTATTGAATTGCCTGTTGGCATGAAAAACCCTACAGGCGGCGACTATTCCGTAATGCTCAACAGTATCGTTGCGGCACAGAAGAGCCATATGTTCCTCTATCGCGGTTGGGAGGTTGAAACAACAGGCAACCCCTATGCACATGCTATTTTGCGCGGTTATGTAAACAAGCACGGCAACGCGCTTCCCAACTATCACTACGAAGACCTTGCGCTTCTGCGTGAAATGTACGAAAAGAAAAATCTCGAAAACATGGGCGTTATCATTGATACAAACCATTCAAACTCCGGCAAGAAATATCTTGAACAGATAAGAATTGCAAAGGAAATCATGAACAGCCGTAATGCAAATGCTGACATGAAGACTTTTGTAAAGGGTCTTATGATTGAAAGCTATATTGAAGACGGCGCACAGAAGGTTGAGGAAGGCGTATACGGTAAGAGTATTACTGACCCCTGTCTCGGCTGGGAAAAGACAGAACGTTTGGTATTAGACTTGGCGGACCTCGTTTAATACTCGTTATATTAAAAAAATAAAAAGGAGAGTAGAGAAAATGAAAAGATTTCTCGCATTGGCACTTACAATAGCAGTTCTGGCAACTATGATTATGGTGCCTCAGACGGCTCAGTCAGCAGAGGTTGCATACACTGCTCCCGAGTATGCCGACGTAATCGCTACAATTCAGAAGGTTAACGATTACTGGATTACAAACCACCGCAATGATGTGGGCTCCGCTTTCTGGGAAAGAGGCGCTTACAACACAGGTAATATGGAAGCATATTTCCTTACAGGTATTGAGGAATATAAGGAATATTCCGAAAGATGGGCAAACCGTAACCGTTGGGTAGGTCATCCCTCCAATTCTCAGCCCAATGAATGGACATGGGGTTACAGCCATGATACTAACTCCAAGGCTGTGCTTTTCGGTGACTGGCAGACATGTTTCCAGACATACGCTGACCTTTACAACCTTGACGAAATCAAGTCAGAGAGCAAGATTGAAAGAGCTACATATGTTATGGAATATGAAATGAGCAAGTCCGAGGACGAGTTCTGGTGGTGGGCAGACGCTCTTTACATGGTAATGCCCACAATGGTAAAGCTTTATAATACTACAGGTAACAAGCTTTATCTTGATAAGCTTTACGAATACTATAACTATGCCCGCGAACTTATGTATGACGGTCCTAACGGTATCCCCACAAGCGAAGCAGGATACGAATCTACAGCTCGTCTTAATCAGGGGGCACAGTATTCCAACGAAAACGACTACAAGTATCTTTTCTTCCGTGATGCAAGATACGTATACCCCTTGAATCCTATCCCCGGAAACGAAACAACAAAGAATTTCTGGGCTCGTGGTAACGGCTGGGTATTTGCAGCACTTGCAAAGGTACTCCAGGAAACTCCCGACGATTGGGAATACAGACAGGAATTTATGGACGCATACCTCGGTATGGCAAAAACACTTAAGGAATACCAGAAGTTTGACGATCAGGGCAGAGGCTTCTGGACGCAGTCTATCCTCGCTCACAACTACAGCTGTGATGCAGGCTACAACCCCTACGGATACGAAACAAGCGGTACAGCATTCTTTACATACGGTTTCCTTTGGGGTATCAACTCCGGTGTTCTTGAAGAGGCTGAATATATCAACACAGCCTTAGCTGGTTGGAAGTACCTTACAGAGGTTGCTATCCATGAAAACGGCAAGGTTGGTTACGTACAGTGGGTAGGCGGCGAAGCAGGTAAGGCTGCAGTATATGACAACACTCAGGACTTTGCAGTAGGCGCAACACTTCTTGCAGGCTGTGAAATGGCTAAATATGTAGGCGGCATGCAGGGCTATTACTATCCCTATCTTCAGAGAAGAATGGTTAACATGGTAGGCTTGAAGATAGGTGCTCCTTATGCGTTTACAGGCAGCAATGTTACACCTATTGATGCAGCTCCCGTAATTGTAAATGACAGAACTCTCGTTCCTGTAAGAGTTATTTCCGAAGGCTTTGGTGCAACTGTTGAATGGAACAACGAAACAAAAGCTGTTACAATTGCATCAGACGATAAAATAATCGTTATGAACATTGGTAGCAATGTTTACAAGGATATTGATGTAATTGAAAGAAACGGCGACGCAGTTACAAGTGTTGTCAGCGTAGACAAGGAGCTTGACGTAGCCCCCACTCTTATCAATGACAGAACTTTCGTTCCTCTCCGTGCTATTGCAGAAGCACTCGGCAAGACTGTTTACTACAATGATGCCTATAAGATGATTATTATCGGCTACAAGAACGATGTTTTCCAGGATTGTGAAACAGCTATGGAAAAAATGCTTTCCGATGTTCTCGCTACAGGAGTAAGACCCGAAAAGAATCCTTATTATGCAAATCTTCTCCAGACACCTAGTGAACTTACAGACTCCAAGATTATAAGAGCCGTAAGTGCAACAGCAACAGCAGAACCCGAAAACTTCAACGCTGTTTACATGTCAATCGACGGCGATCCTTCATCCCGTTGGGGCAGTGACAGAGAAGCTACACTTGTTGTAGACTTTGGCAAGTCTCAGTACATGGAAAAGCTTTGTCTCTCTATTTGGAGAGGTAACAGCGGACAGAGAACAACAAAGTTTGACCTCTACACATCTGTAGACGGCGTAAACTATGAACCACTCTACTCCGGTGAAAGTCTTAACACTACAGAATTCAATATTCTTGACTGCGGTAAGGATGTTCGTTACGTGAAGTTCCACGGTTATCATAACAGCGAAAACAACTGGGTTAACGTGTTTGAAGTAGTAGGCTACGGCGAAGGTACTCAGGTTGTAGCAAACCTTAAATAACAAAAAAAGCCAACCGAAAGGCAAAAGAAAATAGTAATAAATATACAATAAAAGCAGTTGACCAAGTCAACTGCTTTTATTCTTCGCGGGACCGTATAACTCCATAAAATTGACAGGGTCCATGTTTTCTTCGATTGTTTCAAACCTGTAGCCCTGTGATGCAAAAAAGCTTAGTATGCTATCGAGGTTTTTTGCGGTGGACTTTCGGTCATGGAGGAGAACTATCGGGTTATTATTGCCCTTAAGGTCTTTTTTTATATTGTTGAATATTGTAGATATATCAGGAGTGCCCACTCCGTCGCGGGGGTCTACTGTCCAGTCCCAGATTTTGTAGTTTGCACTGCACAGTACCTTGTATTGGTCATAGGTCATGTAGGGATAGCTTCCGTATGGGGTGCGTGCAAGCTGTGTACGGAAGCCGACAACGTTATACAAGCAGTCGTTGGTACTGTTCATTTCGTAAAGCGGCTCTGATGGGGAGGAATAAATCACGTTTACATCGTGGCTTTTGCCGTGAAGTCCTATCGAGTGTCCCTCAGAATGTATGCGTTTTATAAAATCGGGGTATTCACTAATACGGTTTTCAAGCACGAAAAACGTGGCTTTTGCATTGTATTTTTTTAATGTGTCCAATATGGCGGGTGTGTTGTGAGTGGGCCCGTCATCAAATGTTATATACACAACCTTTTCATCTTTATCTGCAGCACCTGCTGCAACACAAAAAAATAAGATAAACACAAAAAGGATTACAAGAGCTTTTTTCACATAAAACCTCCTTAAAAGGTCACGCTGAATTTTCGTATCCAGTATTCAAGCTGAATAAAATACGCTATCGTCTGAGGGGTTGTCATCAGCTGACCGTACCATGGTGTGGATGTTTCACCCTCCATAAGGGTATAGGCTTCTTTTATATTTACAATATCCCATATGGGATTGTCTTTATCGGATAAAATTGATGAGAATATTTCACGCAGGGCAGAAAGGTAGGCGGGATTGTGGGTTTTAGGGTAAGGACTTTTTTTGCGCCATACAATATCTTCGGGAAGCATATCCTCAAAGGCATGGCGTAAAAGTCCTTTTTCGCGACCCTCATAATCCTTGTATTCCCACGGTGTGCTGTAGAGGTAGCTTGCAATCCTCTTGTCGCAGAAAGGTACTCGTACCTCAAGCGATGCGTGCATACTGCAGCTGTCTTTACGCATAAGGAGAGTTTGCATGAAATAATCCGTATTAAGTATAAACATTTCACGCATTCTCTTTTCAGTGGGGGATAAATCGGGGGAATATTCTGCCTTGGAAATTGCGCGAATATATTCGTTATTTACATAGTCGGGAGATATTTTTTCTCGCAGTATGGGATTTATGAAGCTGAGCCGGTATGCCGTGTTCTGCGACCAAGGAAAGCCTGCCTGCATACGGATATCTTTGTCCCGATACCAGGGGTAGCCACCGAAGAGTTCATCGGCGCATTCTCCTGAAAGAGCAACTGTTACGTGTTTTTTTATATGCTTGCAAAAGCACAAAAGTGAGGAATCCACATCCGCCATAGACGGCAGTCCTTTTTCGTCAATGACGGGGTAAAGAGCAGATACAATATCGGGGGTATCGAGCACAATCTCATGATGATTGGTTTTGAGGTGGTTTACCATTATGTCGATATAGTTTTCGTCGCTGTTTGGCTGAAAATGTGACGCTTTGAAATGCTTTTTGTTGTCCTTGTACGTAAGAGAAAACGTATCAAGGGTTTTGCCCATTTCACGCATTTTCTCTGCGGCAACTGCTGATATAATTGACGAATCCAGTCCGCCGGATAAAAACGTGCCGAGGGGCACGTCACTTATCATTTGGCGTGTTATGGCATCGGTTACGAGATGCTTGATATGACTGACCGTTTGGGGGAAATCGTCCATGTGGGAACTATCCTTGAAAGAAAAATATTTGCGAAGCTGTAATCCAGTACGGTCAAAGTAACCGCAGTAGCCTCGGGGGAGCTCTTTTATTTGGGTGAAAATTGCACTAGAGGGACTTCTTCCGGGACCGAGGAGCATGATTTCACATACAGAGGTAGTGTCAATTTTGGGTTTTATTGCAGGGTGCGACAAAAGCGTAGGCACGGTGGAGGCAAAGGCAAAAAATTGGGAAGAGTCAGAATAAAAAAACGGCTTTACCCCCATCATATCACGGGCGAAAAACAGCGATTCGGCATTGTGGTGCCATACGGCAAAGGCAAAAATACCGTTGAACATATCAAGGCAGGCTTCGAGGTAGTGGATATATGCAAAAAGAACTACTTCGGTGTCGCCATTTGTAGAAAAGGTGTAGCCTTTTTTTATAAGGTCAGTTTTTATTTCGGCTGTATTATATAATTCGCCGTTGTAGACTATTGTGTAGGTTTCACCATTTGACTGCCTTGTCATGGGCTGACGAGAGGAAGAGGGGTCAATAACGGAAAGCCTCTTGTGCATAAGAGAGGAACAATGCGAAAAATATATGCCTTGGTCATCGGGACCGCGGCGGGTCATAGTATTGAGCATGTTTGTATAAATGGGGGAGTTTTCATCTATTGGTTTTTTATAGTCGACAATACCTGCAATGCCGCACATAATATAACACTTCCTTATAGTTTTGTGTAAATATTATATGCGGGCGAGGGCGCATTTAGGATAAATTTTAGTCTAAAAGCAAAAAACCGAGAGCTTTTGCTCTCGGTTTTGTTGTTTTCATAACCTAACCTCTAAGAAAAGGAGATTACTTATTTTTTGCAAAGCATTCGCTGCAGTAAATGGGTCTGTCGTTCTTGGGAACGAAAGGAACCTTAGCTTCGCCGCCGCAAGATGCGCATACAGCTGTGTACATCTCTCTGTTTTCCTTGAGAGACTGCTTCTTTGCAATTCTGCATTCCTTGCATCTCTGGGGTTCATTCTGGAAGCCCTTTTCTGCATAGAATTCCTGCTCGCCTGCTGTGAAAACGAATTCGTTACCACAATCTTTGCAGACTAATGTCTTGTCTTCGTACATGTTTGATCTCCTCGCTTAGATAAAAATAAAATATATTCACCCTCAATCGGTTCTTGCGCCGACAGAAGGTATATGGTAAAATAATGAAGTATCAGAATGTGTCTGAAAATTTTTCAAACTTTTTCTTAATACGCTGGAGCGCGTTATCAATGGATTTGGAATCCTTTTTCAAAATAGCAGAAATCTCGTTGTAGCTTTTGCCTGTGAGATATAAAGACAATACCTCACATTCAAACCTGGAGAGAACCTCTTCCATTTTGATTTCAACCTGCTCCATATTTTCTCTTCCGATGATAATATCCTCAGGATTGCTTGCGCCACCTGCGGCAATAATATCAAGAAGAGTGGAGTCGTAATTGTCATCCTGAATTGGCTTGTCCAAGGAGATATAAGAGTTCAGTGGAGAGTGCTTAAGTCTTGACGCACTCTTTACAGCACTGATTATCTGCCTTGTGATGCAAAGCTCTGCAAAAGAGCGAAAAGCCGCATCTTTGTCGGTTTTGTAGTCTCTGACGGCCTTAAAAAGACCAATCATGCCTTCTTGAATGATATCGTCCTTATCCGCACCTGCAAGGAAATACGAATTAGCCTTGCGTGCAACATGAGGACGGAATTTATGAAGTATAAAATCCAGCGCCTCTTCATTGCCGCTTTGTGCGATAATGACAATTTCTTCGTCTGTCATGTTGTCAAATGACCCTTGAGTAGACATCAAAGACCTCCGAAAATATTTATAGATTAGAACCATTTTAACTCTAAAAATGTAAAAAGTCAACAAAAAAATGAACTCTTGCATTAAAATTTTTTATCAAGTATACTAAAAATGTCACAAATTTAGAAAAGAGGAAATAAAATGCCACTTGATGCTTCGGCGGTAAGATGTGCCGCATATGAAATAAACAATCTGCTCACAGGCGGACGAATTGAAAAAATCTATCAGCCCGAGCGTGACGAGGTTGTACTGATTGTTAAAAATCAGAGCACTAGTTACCGTCTTGTAATAAGCGCAAACAGTCAAAACCCCAGATTTTACATTACAAGCGAGGTTAAGGAAAACCCCACCGAGCCCCCAATGTTTTGTATGCTTATGCGAAAGCATATGCTTTCAGGCAGGATAGAAAGTATTGAAAGCGTGGATTTTGAACGAGTGTGCATTATCTCGGTTTTGTCGCGTAATGAAATGGGCGACAGCGTTAAAAAACGCATAGTGTGCGAAATCATGGGCAAAAACAGCAATATTATTCTCGTTGACGAAACAGGCAGGATAATAGACTCGGTAAAGCATGTTGACCTGACAGTAAGCCGTGTGAGAAATGTTTTTCCCGGGCTTACCTATCATTTGCCTCCCGACGGCGACAGACAAAACCCTCTTGTTATGAATGAAAATGATTTTTACGCTGTTTTGTCCTCCTCCGGCGAAGGAAAAAGCATTGACAAGGCATTGACGGTGGCAATTTCGGGATTGAGCCCTCTTTTGTGCAGGGAGGCGGCGTATCGCAGTATGGGACGCTGTGATGCAGTTGTAGGCGAAATGACAGATAGTGAAAAGCGTCTTGTTGCAAAAGAGCTTTTTGATATGTTCACCAAGATAAAAAACAACCGATTTGAAAGCGTACTGCTTTATAAAAACGGAGAGAGAACTCCCGTGGACTTTGCAGTTTTTGATATTACACAATACGGCGAGGGCTATAACTCAGAGAAAAGAAGCGGTATCTCCGAAGCAATGGAAGAGTTTTATCAAAAGCGAGACGGCGCCGAAAGAATGCGTTCCCGCTCCTATGCGCTGATTAAAAACATTACAAACCAGCTTGAAAAAATCCGCAAAAAGATAACCATTCTGCACGCTACGCTTTCTGATGCTGCCCAAAAGGAAAAATACCGTATAGCAGGCGATATTATAACTGCCAATCTCTATCGCATGAACCAAGGCGACAAAACATTAACTGCAACAAACTACTATGACGAAACCGGCGGCGATATCACAATAGCACTTGACGAAGCACTTTCGCCTGCGAAAAATGCTCAGCAGTACTACAAAAAGTATCAAAAAGCAAAGGTTGCAGAGGTGGAGGCTGCAAAGCAGATTGAAAAAGCAAATGAGGAAATGGAATATCTTGAGAGCGTTATAAATGAGATAGAGTTTGCAAAAACACCCTCCGAGCTTGATGACATAAAGGAAGAGCTTGTAGGTCAGGGCGTTATAAAATCTACCTTTACAAAGAAAAAGCAAAAACGCAAGATAAACACAGCTCCTGAGGAGTATTTGTATAAAGGCTACAGGATTTTTTCAGGTAGAAATAACATCCAGAACGATTATCTTACGCTTAAAATCGGCAGAGCAAACGATTTGTGGCTGCATACAAAAAATATACCCGGAAGCCATGTGCTCATAAAGCACACAGGAGAGGATTTTCCACCTGATGTTATTGAGGCGGCGGCTATTATTGCAGCAACTAATTCAAAGGGCAAAAACTCGTCCAAGGTGGACGTGGACTATTGCCCCGTAAGCCATGTTAAAAAGCCTAACGGAGCAAAGGCAGGCATGGTTATATACGAGGGTTATAACACTGCAAGCGTCACTCCAGATGAGAATTTTTGCATAGAATTGAAGAACGCGGCTATTGGTGAAAAAAATACCAATAAGTAGTTAGTAGTTCCTTGACAAATATACCAAAATGCTATATAATATTGAGTGTATTATTGTATGTTTATGTTGTAATGGGAAATATGGGGTTTTTTCGTGTTTCTCTCGCAATAAAGGTTTGTAGCTTGCCCGATAAGCTGAATAGGGGCAGTGATAAATCCTTTTTAAACATTCAACATTCAATATTAATATAGATTGGAGGAATGAAAAGTGTCCCTTTGGTTAGGAATAGTAGCCGCTGCTGTTGCGCTCGTTGCAGGCTTGGCATTCGGTTTCTTCGCAGGTAACTATCACCGTAAAAAAGTTGCCGAAGCCGCTATAGGCAGTGCCGAAGAAGAAGCTAAGCGTATTGTTGACGATGCTCACAAGGCTGCTCAGAACAAGAAAAAGGAAGCCCTGCTTGAGGCTAAAGATGAGATACATAAAGCCAGACTCGAAGCGGATAAGGAAATTAAGGAACGCAGAAACGAGATAACAAGACAGGAAAGAAGAATTCAGCAAAAGGAAGAAAATCTTGACAAGAAGACAGAAGCTCTTGAAAAGAAAGACGAAAAACTCAATGAAAAAATGAAAGAGCTTGATGCACAGAAAGAAGCCTTGGAAAAGGTTCGTGCTAAACAGCTTGAAGAACTGGAAAGAATATCCGGTTTAAGTGTGGAAGATGCTAAACAGTTCTTACTCAAGAACGTTGAAAGCGAAGTAAGACACGAAGCGGCTATGATGATTCGTGATATTGAATCTCAGGCTAAGGAAGAAGCCGAAAAGAAGGCTAAGAACATTATCGGTCTTGCAATTCAGAAATGTGCAGCAGACCATGTTGCAGAAACAACAGTGTCTGTTGTAAGCTTGCCCAACGATGAAATGAAGGGCAGAATCATCGGTCGTGAAGGTAGAAATATCAGAACGATTGAATCACTTACAGGTGTTGAACTTATCATCGACGATACTCCCGAAGCAGTTATTATCTCTTCGTTTGACCCGATTCGTCGTGAGGTTGCCCGTCTTGCGCTTGAAAAGCTTATCATGGACGGCAGAATTCACCCCGCAAGAATCGAAGAAATGGTTGAAAGAGCACAGAAGGAAGTTGACGCAACAATTAAGCAGGAGGGTGAACAGGCTACATTTGATACCGGTGTACATGGTCTTCATCCCGAGCTTATCAAGCTTCTCGGTCGTCTCCGCTACAGAACAAGCTACGGTCAGAATGTGCTTAAGCATTCTATCGAGGTTGCTCATGTTGCAGGCATCATGGCAGGGGAACTTGGCGTTGACGTAACAATTGCAAAGCGTGCAGGCTTGCTTCACGATATTGGTAAGGCTGTTGACCACGAAATCGAAGGTAGCCACGTTACAATTGGTGTGGATTTGGCTCGCAAGTACAAAGAAGGCGCAAGCGTTATCCACGCTATCGAAGCTCACCACGGTGATGTTGAAGCCAACACAGTTGTTGCTTGTCTTGTTCAGGCAGCTGACGCTATCAGTGCAGCTCGTCCCGGTGCAAGAAGAGAAAACATCGAAACATACATCAAGCGTCTCCAGAAGCTTGAAGAAATCGCAACAAGCTTTGACGGCGTTGAAAAGAGCTTTGCTATTCAGGCAGGTAGAGAAGTACGTATCATGGTTAAACCCGACCGTATCGGTGACGGTGATATGGACTTTATCGCACGCGAAATCGTTAAGAAGATTGAGAGCGACATGGAATATCCCGGTCAGATTAAGGTAAACATAATCAGAGAGACTAGAACAGTCGCATTTGCAAAATAATTTATAAAACGACGGACACAAACGAACCTCTCGGAGTACCCAGTACACCGTCGGGTTCGTTTGCTTCGTTCTGCATCATTTTTTGAGATGTTATTTATTTTGTTTAACTAAAAAGGAAATAATTGCTATGAATATACTTTTTATAGGTGATATCTGCGGCAGATGCGGCAGAGAAGCACTTTTTACCTATCTTGAAGATATTAAATACGAATATAACATCGATTTTACCATAGCAAACGGCGAAAATGCCGCAGGCGGATTAGGTATCACGGTGAAAACATATGAGGAAATGACCCGAGCAGGCGTGGATTTTTTCACGCTTGGTAATCATGCTTTTTCAAAGGCGAATGATGCAAAAATACTCTTAGACAGAAAAGAGGCAATAGTACGCCCTGCAAATATGCTGCCCGAGGAGTTACCCGGTACGGGAATGGAAATTGTAAGAGGTGGAAACGGTGAAAAAATTGCAATTATCAACCTGTTGGGCAGAGTATATATGGAAAATGCAAAGGACCCTTTCAAATGTGTTGACGAGCTTGTTAAAGAAGCTAAAAAGGTGACAAATATCATTATAGTGGATTTCCATGCAGAGGCAACCAGCGAAAAAGAAGCCATGGGCTTTTATCTTGACGGCAAAGTATCGGGCGTTTTTGGCACGCATACACATATACAGACGGCTGATGAAAAAATACTTCCCAACGGCACTGCATATATTACAGACGCAGGTATGACAGGGGCGGTGAATTCCGTACTTGGTATGGAGGTTGAAACGGCGGTCGGCAGGTTTGTAACCCCTGATGAAAGCCATCCGTTCAAATCAGCGGAGGGCAAAGCACGTTTTTGCGCCGTATGCGTAAATGTAGACGAAAAAACAGGCAAAGCCATTGAGGTGAAAAGAATTTGGAAATCATAAAAAAGGGCAATGTACGCTTTCTGGTAAGTGAAAAAATCAAAACCCCGCACGGCTTTACCCTCCGTGACGGCGGTGCAAGCTGTGGCGATTTTGATTCTCTCAACGTTGGATTAAGACGTGGTGACAATCCGTTTAATGTTTTTAAAAATCTTGAAATATGCTGTGACGCGTTAAATCTTACAAAGGAAAAGCTTACTCTGACGCATCAGCTCCATACCGCGAGCGTAAGGTTTGTTGATGAGACAGATATCGGAAAAGGGCTTATATGTGAATGGGGCGAGGGTGTTGACGGCATTGTCACCAACCTTAAAAACGTGCCCCTTATGTGCTACAGTGCAGACTGTGTGCCTGTTCTCTTGTATGACGATACAGCAAAGCTTATCGGAGCAGTGCATTCCGGCTGGAGAGGTACGGTGCAGAATATTATGAAAAATACGATTGCACTTATGTGCTCTCATGGCTCAAATGTCAAAGATATCTCAGCTTTTATAGGGCCAGCTATAGGGCTTTGCTGCTATGAGGTGTCGGAGGATGTGGGCGAAGCATTCTCGGATTATAGTGAGTGCGTTATTAAGAAGAGCGACGGCAAATTTATGGTTGACCTTAAAAATATAGTAAAAGCTCAGATAGCAAATGAAGGCGTAAGTGAGGAAAATATTGATGTTGCGCCTTACTGCACTTCTTGTGATAACGACAAGTTCTTTTCCCACCGCAAACAAAAAGGCAAAAGCGGACTTTTGGGCGGTTTTATCCAAAGATAAACTAAAAGGATTGATTTTTCCATGATGAAAAAAATTTCAGCTTTGATAGCGGTGCTTTTATTTATATTAGTGCCGGGATGTAAAAACAATACTGCACCTACCGAGCCTACAAATGGTGCAGCGGCTGATATGGCAATACGTGACGAGGATGCGGAGGCAAAAAGCATTATACATTTGCAGATGCGTGAGGTTGACGTGCTCGACCCAATCCTTACAAAACACCAGAGCGTACGTGATGGTCTTATGACCGTATTTGAACCGTTGTACAATATCAATGCGTCCTTTGGTGCAGAGGCTGTGCTTGCTGAGTCTTTCGCTTTTAACTCCAATGCAACAATTATGACGCTCAAGGTGAAGGCGGGGGTGCTCTGGCATAACGGACACCAGCTCAACGCAGATGATGTTGTGTATACAGTCAACAAAATTAAACAAAACCCCTCAAGCTCGTATTATGCTAACCTCGAAACCGTAGAGAGGGTCGAAAAGCAAAGTGACTATGAGGTTGTGTTCTATTTTAACCGACCTAATGCTCAGTTTGTGTATTCGTTGTATTTCCCGATTGAGTTCAGAAACAGCGATACTGCAGGCGGATTAATTGGTACAGGACCATATATGTTCCAAAAGACTGACGGAAAGTCATTAACCTTGACAAAAAATGCCGCATGGCATGGCGGCAATGCCCAGGCAGAGGGTGTAGAGTTTATTTACATGCGTACCTCTGCTATGGCGGAAGAGGCGTTTGAATCGGGCAAAATACATGCAATCACAAAGGAAATGCTCGATACTGAAAACTTTGCCGTTAAGAAAACTCACAAAAAATACGTGTATCCCGACGGGATTTTTGAATTTGTGGGATTTAACGCAAACAGGGGGATTTTCAAGAGCCCTCTTATAAGAATTGCGGCATCAAATGCCATTGACCGCAGCGAGATGGAAATAGTTTTTGCCGATGCTGTTCAGTCAGGATTCCCTGTTATGAGCAGGAGCGAGGTTTTTTCGCCCAGCTTTGAGGTGAATCGCTACAGCCTTGACTGGGCAAGAGAGGTTATTTTCTCTGCAGGTTGGACGGATTTGGACGGCGACGGTATATATGATAAAACAGTAGGCGAGGAAACTCAAAGATTAAGCTTTAGCCTTTTGGTTGCAGACAGAGACCCCTTGCGAGCTTTGGCGGCAGAAAAAATCAAAGCACAGCTTGAAAAAGCAGGCTTTGAGGTAACGGTGGAAATCTGCGATATTGAAACATACAATACCCGTGTTGCAGGCGGTGAATACGATGCGTTTTTAGGTGCAGTGTATTATGATGCACCCTATGATGTGTCGGATTTGTTGTCAAGCAAAGGTTATGTCAACTATCAAGGCTATAAGAGTACACAAATGGACAATGCGCTTACGGCTTTTCAGTCGGCAAGCGACGAAAACGAAGCGCCCAAAGCCTTTAACGAAATACAGTCTCTGTATATGGCACACCAGCCGATTGCAGGGCTGGTTTTCAGGACAACATATGTGGTGACAACACCTTCAATCGGAGGCGAGGTTAAGCCATATCCTTATTCGCCTTATGCGAATATTGCAAACTGGACAGTAGAATAAACGGTGATTATTATGCGAAAACTTATCGGCTCGTGGAGCTTTTACAAAAAAACATTGATGATTGCCATTCCCATAATGGTACAAAACCTTATTACAAACTTTGTTGCACTGATAGATAATATAATGGTTGGTGCAGTCGGCACGGAGGAAATGACCGGCGTAGCGATAGTAAACCAGCTGCTGTTTGTTTTTAACCTTGCTATTTTCGGTGCAGTGTCCGGTTCGGGCATATTCTCGGCACAGTTTTTCGGCAAGGGTGACCGAGAGGGCGTAAGGTATACCATGCGTTTTAAGCTGATAACGGCTTTTGTTATATGCGTGGTGGGTGTACTGATATTTGTTTTTGCACAGGATACCCTTATTAATATGTACCTTAAGGGAGAAGATGCAGGGCTAGATGTGGCAGAAACCTTTGAAAGCGCAAAAAGCTATCTTGCAATCATGCTTATAGGGCTTGTGCCCTTTGCACTGGAAAACGTGTACTCGGGTACACTCCGTGAGGGCGGTATTGCAACTGTGCCTATGTATGCAGGTATTGTTGCCGTTATTACAAATACTTGCCTTAACGCGGTTTTGATTTTTGGGTGTAAAATGGGTGTAGCAGGTGCGGCTATTGCAACGGTTATATCAAGATTTATCCAGACAGCTATCGTGGTTATCTGGACGCATATGAACAGAAATCAGCTTGGATATCCTAAGGGACTTTACAGGAGTGTGTATGTACCTAAAGAACTTGTGAAGAAAATAAGCATAAAAGGGCTTATCCCTCTTACGGCAAACGAGTGTTTATGGTCATTGGGTATTGCATCTCTTGCGGCGTGCTACTCAGTAAGAGGTGTTCACGTTGTTGCGGGACAGAATATTTCAAGCACTGTTGTAAACCTCTTTAATGTGCTTTTTATTGCCTTTGGTAGCGGTGTAAGCGTTGTTATAGGGCAGATGCTTGGCGCAAATGAGCTTCAAAAGGCAAAGGAATCTGCGCCAAAACTCATAACCTTCTCAGCACTTTTGTGTGTTGTGGTAGGTAGTGTGATGGCTCTTTTTGCACCTCTGTTCCCGCTTATGTATAACACAACAGAGGTTGTACGTTCTCTTGCAACTAAGTTTATTATAATTTCGGCAATATGGATGCCTGCACACGGCATGCTCCATGCAACATACTTTACGCTCCGAAGTGGCGGTAAGACTGTTATAACGTTTTTCTTTGACTGCGGCTTTAGCTGGCTTGTAAGCGTGCCCTTGGCATACTGCCTTGCAACCTTTACCACGCTTGATATTATCCTGATTTACTTTATTGTGCAGTCAGCCGAGCTTATTAAATGTGTAATCGGTGCAGTACTTATTAAAAAGGGAGTATGGCTTTCCAACATAGTGAAATAATATTTCACTATGTTGGAAATGCAAAATGCAAAGTGCAGAATGCAGAATAAGGAAACAAAGAAAAAACTCCGCGGAAGCGGAGTTTTTATGTTAGTTAAAATTATTTTACTTCTGTTACGATAACTTCTGTTTTTGTACTTGTCTGGATTGCCTTTGCACCTGCTGTAGCACTTTCAGCAGCTAAATAAAGACCCGAATGAGCAAAGGAGAATGTGTAGCCGTTTCCTTCACTAAACATTGAAGCAAGCTCATTGCCGCCCTTGCCACCGTTCCATACGATAAGGTTCTTGCCGCTTTCGGTAGAATTGCCGGGAACATTGAGGCAAAGTCCGGAGGACTTATTGAAGATAGCCTTTTTGCCCTGCCATTCACGGATACGCCAAATCTGGTTGTCGGCATTTGTGTTTTCTTCAAATGTTACAACGCTACCCTTTGCAGTATCTTTCTGTGTGAGAACAAGGTTTGTACCGGGGAGAGAAATCTGACAGTAGAAAGGTTCCTTGTCATCATCGTCAAATTTCATTGTTTCTTCATAATATGTCTTGTAGTGAGCATAGTATTCGGGGTCGCTTACAAAGAGGAGTGCCGCATATGCTTCGAAGCGGTTGGGATAAACCTTCTGGAGCTCCTTTAATTCTTCTTCGTTTGTTCTTACAATGTTAAAGGCACGGGAGAACTCCGCAAGGTCTTCTGTACGGTTGGAGTTCCCATAGTGAGACATGGGAACCATATCAGCCGCAATTGCTCTGTCCCAAAGAGCAGATTCGCTTGTAAGGTTAGAGTCAAGTACATGACCTAATTCGTGAGCGAGAGTCTGTGCGATCTGGTCCTCGTTGGGAATCCAGTTAAGACGAATCCAGATTGTGTCGCCGCCACCGTTGTAGCTGTTCGCGCTGTCTGTACGGTAAATAAGACGGCGGATATGCTTACGGATTGCATAGGGGAAGCGGGAAAGTGCGTTAATAGAATCCTCTACCATTGAGGAGTCCTCAACTGTGGAAATCATTGTCCAGTTATGAACCTGTCCTTCGACATCGCCTGCCATTTCGACCTCGTACATCCATACGGGGAGCATTGTGCCGCGCCATACGTCGTAGGATTCCTTATATGTCTTCGACTTGATTTCGTACTTAGCATTTTCCTTGTCGGGTATAATCTTTCCAAAGTTAACCTGGCCGTAGGCTGTGATTGTCATGCAGTCCTTAAGAACCTTAACCTGTTCTTCTTCGGAGATATTGTAGTAGTCAGACATAATAAGCTTATTTTCAACGCCGTTCTGCACCTGAATGCTGAAGGGAAGAGAAGAATAAACGTAGGAATCAAATCTTTCGCGTGTTACAGCATCAAGTGCCTTGTAGCCTGCAGATTCCTTAAGGTTGCCCATAGGTGTCTGACCTACGTATTCCAACTCAAACTTCTGAGTATCGGCATTTGTTACCTCTTCCTGAGTTGTGAAACGGTCTGTTGCTGTGATTGCAAGAGAGGAATGACGGATGATGATTGTGTATGTACCGTCTTCGTTCTTAACGGGCTTAATCTGCTGATTTGTGCCGCCGTTTGCTGTATACTGTGTAAGCTCTGTGCCTGCTACTGTAGAAAATGCGCCTACATCGATGCTCTTTTTAGAGTTCTGGTTAAATATTTTATAAAAGCCTTCGTCCATTAAAGTGAAGCCCCATACCTGGTTGGAGTTGGAGTCGTCACGACCTGCTACAACAACCTTAGCACCGTCATTTGTATTAGCGTGTTCAACGCAGAGGTATCTGCCTGTTGCAACATGCTTGAGGCGGAAATATTTGCCATTAAAGGGGTCATCTGCGGGCTTGTCTGTTACGTAAACTTCTCTCTTTTCGTTGTTCCATTCAACATCTTTGCCGAGAGCCTCGCAAAGGGCACGCACGGGCAGGTATGTGAAATCATTAACAATGATAGCTTCGGCATTTTCCATTTTTACACCGTCAAGATAAATGTTTACCTTGTCTGTTTTTTCGGTATTTTCGGGAACTGTGCCGATAATAACGCTACGTGTGTCATTGTTCCAGTCAACAGTGTAGCCGAGTGCCTCACTGAGGGCACGCACGGGAAGATATGTACGGTCAGAAACAATAATACCTTCCTTTTCGAGCACTTCGCCGTTAAGATAAACGGGAATGCCGCCCGAGGCCTGTGCCATGGGTGCCAATGAAAGCATCATAACAAGCACAAGGCAGATTGATAAAAGTTTTTTCATTTTGAAACCTCCTGATTTGTGTATTATAATATCATTCTAACACTAATAAAAATCAAAGTAAAGACCAATGTTACAATTTGGTTACAAAACTTGAAATTCAAAAACAATAGGAGTATAGTAGCGTTAACATAGTGAAAGGAATGAACATACTATGGAAAAGGCAAAGCTTGACAGAATAAGTTTTCTTGCTAAAAAGAAAAAAAGTGAAGGTCTTACAGAGGCGGAGATTAAGGAGCAAAAAGAGCTTTACGCAGAATATTTAGGGGAAATAAGAAAAAGTTTCAGACAAACACTCGACAGTATTGAAATAACTGATTGACATCTGAAAGGTTTAGGTGATTGGTATGAAGAGCTTTAAGGTAATGCTTTCCTCCATTATTGATGTGAAAACATTTGTAGATATAGTGAACGAATTTGACTTTGATGTTGACCTTGTGTCGGGCAGATACGTAGTTGACGCAAAGAGTCTTATGGGCATTTTCTCTCTTGATTTGGCAAGACCTGTTACCATGCGTGTTTATGCCGAAGACACAGATGAAATAGAACAAAAACTTGAAATGTTTATAGTAAAATAACTACATAGGAGTATTTTTATGAGAATGTACCCCGCGATTGACCTTAAAGACGGCGAATGCGTGCGCCTTTATAAGGGCGATTATGATAAAAAAACCGTATATTCCACAAATGCTGTGGAAACTGCTCTCACGTGGCAGAAGTCAGGTGCAGATTTTTTGCATGTTGTTGACCTTGATGGTGCAAGAAGCGGCAACGGCAAAAACCGTGAGATTATTAAAGAAATCTGCAAGAAAGTCACAATGCGTGTGCAGACGGGCGGAGGTATCCGCACAATGGATGATATTGATGCCCTTTTGTCAGCGGGAGTTGCAAGGGTAATTCTCGGAACGGCAGCTGTTAAAAACTTTGCTCTTGTGGAAGAGGCATGCAAAAAATATCCCGGTCGCATTGCCGTGGGCATTGATGCAAAGAATGGCTTTGTTGCAACAGACGGCTGGGAAAAAGTGAGCACTCTTACAGCGGTTGAATTTGCAAAAAAGGTCGAAAAAGCAGGTGTTCGTACTGTTATATATACCGATATCGCAACAGACGGTGCAATGTGCGGACCTAATATTGAAGCCATGCGTGAAATGGTCAGCGAAACAGGTCTTGAGGTTATTGCCTCGGGCGGTGTAAGCTGCATTGATGATATAAAAGCACTTTTAAAAACTGGTGTTGAAGGCGCAATTACAGGCAGAGCAATTTATGACGGAAAGCTTGATTTAGCAGAAGCGGTTAAGCTCTGCAATGAAGGAGAATAAATATGGAGTTCATTAAAGATATAAGATTTGACGAAAAAGGCTTGGTGCCTGCGGTTGTGCAGGGTGAGGGCGGCAAGGTGCTCATGGTTGCATACATGAACGAGGAAAGCCTTACGAAAACAATCGAAACAGGCACAACCTGGTTTTATTCCAGAAGCCGTAAGACTCTTTGGAACAAAGGCGAAACAAGCGGCAATACACAGACCGTTAAATCAATCAAGGTTGACTGCGACATGGACACAATCCTTGTAACAGTTGAGCCCAAGGGCCCCGCTTGCCATACGGGCAATGAAACCTGTTTTTACAGACAGATTGAAGACGGCAAGCTTGTTGACGTAAAGGATGAAGAAAAGGGCGAGTTTATATTAGATGAACTCTTTAAGGTTATTCTTGACAGAATGGAAAATCCCAAGGAAGACAGCTATACAAACTATCTACTTGACTGCGGTATTGACAAAATCCTCAAAAAGGTTGGCGAAGAATGCAGCGAAACTATTATCGCAGCTAAAAACGAAGATAAAAAGGAAATCGCACTTGAAACAAGTGACCTTATTTACCACCTCCTTGTTATGATTGCAGAGAGAGGCATGGATATTAAGGATGTATATGATGTTTTAAAGGGCAGAAGATAAAAAAGCGGGCGACCATAGGTCGCCCTTACCTGTTTTTGGAGGAGAATATGGAAAAGTATTTAAAATTAATTGACGAAGTAAATGAAAAAGGCAGATTTAAACCCGATTGGGACTCGCTTTCACAGTATAGAGTGCCTGATTGGTACAAAGACATAAAGTTCGGCATTTTTATCCACTGGGGAGTATATTCTGTACCCGCATTTTGGAGTGAATGGTATCCCAGAGGAATGTACATACAGGGAACAGAGGAGTACAAGCACCATATAAAAACCTACGGCGAGCACAAAAACTTTGGCTACAAGGACTTTATACCTATGTTCAAGGCTGAAAAATTTGACCCCGCCCAATGGGCAGATATTTTCAAAAAATCCGGGGCACAGTATGTTATCCCCGTAGGTGAACACCACGACGGTTTTCAAATGTACGAGAGCGATATAAGTGAATGGAATGCCGCCCGGATGGGTCCAAAGAGAAATGTACTCGGTGAGCTTTATGGAGAATTTGATAAAAAAGGCTTGGTGAGAGGCGTATCCAGCCACCGAGTTGAGCATTGGTTTTTCTTAGGTCACGGCAAAGAGTTTGATAGTGATATAAAAGAGCCTTTAAAGCGCGGCGATTTGTACTGGCCGAGTATGGCAGAGGCAGATCATCATGATTTGTTCAGTGAACCTACCCCCACGGAAGAATTCCTTAACGACTGGCTTGTGCGCTGTTGTGAAATTGTTGACAAATATCAGCCCAGTATTATGTACTTTGACTGGTGGATTCAGCACAGCAGTGTAAAGCCTTATCTTAAAAAGTTTGCAGCATATTATTACAACCGTGCCGATGAATGGGGAAAAGAGGTTGTCATCAACTACAAGCACGATGCTTTCCAGTTTGGCACAGCAGTTGTGGACGTTGAACGCGGTCAGTTTGCGGACACTAAGCCCTACGTATGGCAGACAGATACCTCTGTTGCAAAAAACAGCTGGTGCTACACTGAGGGTAACCATTACAAGAGCGCTGTGCAGATTATCCGTGATATGGTTGATATTGTGAGTAAAAACGGAAGACTTCTTCTTAACGTAGGGCCAAAAGCTGACGGCACTATCCCCGAAGAGGACAAAAACATTCTTTTTGAGATAGGCGAATGGATGCAGGTTAACGGTGAAGCTATATACGGAAGCAAGCTTTGGCGTAAATCCGGCGAAGGACCTACTACTATTGAGGAGGGTCAGTTTGCGGATAACGAGGCAAAGCCTTATATATATGAAGATATCCGCTTTACAGCAAAGGGCGAAAATATTTATGCGATATGCCTTAATATGGAAAATAGAGACAGAGTAGTAATTAAAAGCTTGTGCGAATCGGATGCGTCGAAAAAGCCTAATTTCCACGGAATTATAAAATCTGTTGAGGTTTTAGGTCATAATAAATGCGAGTGGAAACGTGACGAGGAAGGTTTGCACGTTGCAACTGACTTGATTAAAACGGATAAGCCTGTGGTGTTTAAAATTTCTGTAGATTAAATTAAAAAAACTATTGCAAAAGTGATTATGGTGTGCTATAATCACTTTTGCAGTTGAATAAGCCGATGTGATGGAATTGGCAGACGTAACGGACTCAAAATCCGTCGGTGGCAACACCGTGTGGGTTCGACTCCCACCATCGGCACCACAAAAAAGGAAATATCCCAAAGGGATATTTCCTTTTTTGTTTATGAAAGGGAGTCGAACTCTGAGAGGGCACTTTTGTAGATATAAATCTCTTACGAGATTTTCGATATGTCATAAATGACTCGATATGTGCTCTGTACTCGATATGTTGCCTTACGGCAACGAGAAAATAAAATGACTTTGTTTTAACTTTGTGTTCAAGTTGTTTACAAAATATTAATTGACTTTATCTTGAGGCGGGAGTATACTAAAGTCCGCAGTTAAGTAAAAAAAGGAGTAATCGGCATGAAAAAAATGATTGCAAGAATCACTGCAACGATGCTGGGCGTGAGCATGACGGTAATGAGCGTGCCCGCTTTTGCAGATGAGATTGGTACAGAAGAGATTACAGAAGATGTGGTACTTGTCAAGGAAGAGGAAGCGGTGCTTTCGCTTACATGTGAAGATGCTGTAAATCTGGCACTTGAAAACAACACTCAGCTTTTGGCAAACGATGCAAAAATCACGAGCGCGTCTCTTTCGGTAGAGGTGGCAGAGGAACAGACAAAGGAATATAAATCCCTTGAAAAGGATTTGTCAAAAATCCCCGGTGTAAGCATGGCGATAAATGTATCGAACGGCTTGGAACAGGCATATCTCAAGCATGGATATTATCTTGATGCGGCAACAGTGGGCTATGACCTTGCTGTAATGGAAAAGGAAAAGACAAAATCTACAATAGCATATGATGTCACACAGAAATACTATAACGTGAAACTCATGGAAGAGCTTATCGAAATCAGCGAAACAGGCCTTGCCATTGCAAAAGAAAACGCAGAAATCGTTAAGAAGAATTTTGAGCTCGGCTATGTGTCAGAGCTTGAGGTGAAAAACGTTGAAAACTCCGTTAAGAGTGCAGAGTTCTCCCTTGAGAGCAATAAGCGTAACCTTGAGATTGCAACAGAAAGCCTTAAGATTGCACTGGGTATTGACACGGAAAATATAAAACTTGTCCTTACTGATGAAATAGTGTTGCCGGCTCTCCCTGAAAATGTAGACGAAAAAATCGAGAATGCTATGCTCAGTCGCTATGATGTTACGGCACTTCGTAAAAGTAACGAGCTGCAGAGCCGATACTTTGAAATAACAAGTGCATACATGGGAAAAAACACTTCGGCTTATAACAGTGCATATAGTGAATATCTTTTGAGCGAATATACATATCAGAATTCGTCAAAGCTCATTAAGCTTTCACTTAAAAATGACTATGCGGCAATATTGACTGCTAAAGACAATATAACCACTGCAGAAAATAGTCTTGAAATCAAGCAGGTGGAATATGACAGCGCAAAGATTAAATATGAAATGGGCATGATTACAAACCTCGAACTTACGAGCAAGATGGTAGAGCTTGACAGCTGCAAGGTTCAGCTCGAAAATACACGTCTTACATATTTGTTGGCAGTTTTAAAGTTTGATTATAATACAACTATCGGTATTTAAGGAGGAGTTTGGTTATGAATAAAAAAATATTGTCTATCTCATTATGCGCTCTTCTTGCTGTCGGCACTGTTGCAGGCTGCGGTAAGGATGAGACAAAGAACGCCGTACAGGAAGTACAGGGCGTAAACGTAACAGTTGAAAATGCGGCTGTCCGCAACATCGAAACACAGGCACCTTATACAGGTGAATTAATCACAAGCGACACGGCCATGGTTACAAGCAAGGTTTCGGCAAAAATACTCACAATCAACGCCGAAGTGGGCGACTGGGTTAACCAGGGCGATGTGCTTATGGTGTTGGATTCCTCCGACTATGCCTACCAGCTCAAGCAGGCAGAAGCAAGCTATGCACAGGCACAGGCGGCATACAACAGTGCAAAAACAGGTCTTGACAACGTAGGCGGTGTAAACGACCAGACGAAGCTCCAACTTGAACAGGCAGTTACAAGCACCGAGCTTGCATATAACAATGCTAAGACGAATTTTGACAGGCAGACAGAGCTCTACAATATGGGTGCAATCAGCCTTGTAACGTACGAAACAGCTGAAATTCAGCTCGAAAACGCACGTCTTGCATACGAAAGCGCAAAGAAAAACTACGAAATAGTAACAAATGTTATCGCAACAGGTAACGAGCAGAGCGCCGAAAACGGTGTAAAAACAGCAGAAGCTGCTATGAATGCGGCATCTCTTGCAGCAGATCAGGCAAGAGTAAATATTGCCGCCACACGTATCACAGCGCCTATCTCGGGCTATGTTTCCGCAAAGAATGTTGCACTCGGTCAGTTTGCAGCTGCGGGCAGTCCCCTCTTTACGATTGTAAACCCTGAAAACCTTGAGGCGGAAATCCGTGTTACAGAAGCTGTAATTGGTTTTGTAGAAGTTGGTGGCAAAGCTATAGTAGATGTATCAAGTGCATCGCTTAACGATGTTGAAGGTACAATAAGTGTTGTAAACCCCGTAAAGGACGCAATGACAGGTATGTATACTGTACGTGTAAGCGTGCCCAACACTGACAAAAAGCTCAACGTGGGTATGATTGCCGATGTAACACTTGTTACAACACAGAGTGCAAAGGACGTTGTGGCAATCTCCTCTGAAGCTATTATGCAGGACGATAGCGGATATTATGTTTATGTTGTAAACGATAATACTGCAGAAAAAAGAGCTGTAACCATTGGTGTAACTGACGGTGTATATACCCAAGTTGCAGAAGGAATTGCAGACGGCGAAAAAGTAGTTGTACAAGGTAAGGAATACCTTTCCGAGAAAAACAACCAGGTTAATATTATTGAATAAGGAGAAGGTGAGAAGATGAAACTTAGTGCCTTATCCGTAAAAAGACCCGTTGCCGTTGTAATGGCGGTATTGGTTTTTGTGGTTATCGGTTTGTACTCGCTTACGATGCTTCCCATGGAAATGATGCCCGAAATGGAGCTTCCCATTGCGGCTGTTATCACTCAGTATGAAAACGTAGGTGCAGAGGAAGTTGAAAACCTTGTTACGAAGACTGTCGAAAGTGCATTGAGCTCCGTTAGTGGTGTGTCGGGCATAACAAGCCAGTCAAGTCAAGGTCTGAGCCTTGTTATGATTGAGTTTGACACAGGCGTTAACATTGACGATGCAGTTTTGGACATGAAGGACAAAATATCCCTTATTGAGGCATATTTGCCCGAGGATGCAAGCGAACCTATGGTTTTAAAGCTTGATACATCCATGATGGCGGCGGCTCAGATAAGTGTTACATACGAAGGCTATGACAATATACAGACAAAGCAGTTTGTCGAAGATAACGTTGTAAACCGTCTTGAGGGTGTTGCAGGTGTTGCATCAGTTTCTGTTGCAGGTGCGGAGGAAAGACAGATTGAAATCGTTGTCTCTCCCGAAAAAATGTTTGGCTACAACATGAACTTTGACACAATAATGGGTATGGTTGCAATGCAGAACCAGGACCTTGCCGCAGGTGTTACAACAGCGTCCGGCAAGGATATGAACGTTCGAACATTAAACAAGTTTGACAGCGTTTATGACATTGAAAGAGTACCTCTCAATACAGGTACAGGTCAGGTGGTGTATCTTAGGGATATTGCAACTGTAAACGATACATATTCCGACACATCCTCCTATGCGAGAATCAATAATGAAGAATCAATTTCTATCTCAATTACGCAGGAATCCGATGCAAATACTGTTGATGTTGTAAATAAGATTTTTGAAGTTCTTGATTCGGTTGCAAAGGAAAACCCCAAGTTCAAATATACAACAATTTATGAGCAGGGCAGCTATATCGAAAACGCAGTAGGCTCTGTTGCAGAAAACGCTGTAGTGGGTGCAATACTTGCAATTGTTATATTGCTTTTGTTCCTCGGCAGCTTTAAGACAAGCATGGTAATCGGTATTACAATGCCGGTTTCCGTTATAACAACATTCATTGTAATGTACTTCTCGGGCATGAGCCTCAATATCGTATCCTTGGGTGGTCTTGCCCTTGGCGTAGGTATGCTGGTTGACAATGCGGTTGTTGTTATTGAAAACATTTTCAGACGCCGTAATGAGCTTGGTGAAGACAAGATGACTGCTGCCATAAAAGGCGCAGGCGAAGTTATGGGTGCAGTTGTGGCGAGTGTGCTCACAACATGTATTGTATATGTGCCCATATTGTTTATCAATAATATGGTTGCCGAAATGTTCAAGCAGTTGGCGTTCTCGATTATCTTCTCACAGATTGCCTCTTTGATAGTGACATTCCTGCTTGTACCCATGCTTTCGTCTAAAATCGAAGCAACAACAGGCACCAAAAAACGCTTTGGCGTTATTTTCAAACCCTTTGATAAGTTCCTTAACTGGATGTATAAAGGCTACGAAAAGCTTTTGAGATTTGTACTCGGCAAGAGAAAAAGCTTCATATGTATAGTATTGGCAATATTTGTTGTTGCAATGATTGTTTTAGGAAATCTCGGTATGACACTGATGCCCTCAAGTGATGAAGGTACAATCTCGGTATCAATTGAGCTTCCCAATGGCAGTCAGCTTGAAGATACTGACCGCATGGCACGCGAGGCAGAAAATATTATTTCACAGAACGAAAATGTTGAAACTATTTTCACAACGGTAGGTGCCAATGCAATGAGCGCAATCATGGGCTCATCAAGTAACACAGCATCTTTGACTGTTATTCTTAAAGATGACAGACAGAAGAGTACAAACGATGTTATGGAAGAGCTTAGATTGTCACTTTCGGACATGGTTGGTGCAACAGTTACGCTTGAAGCGTCAAGCACAGCTATGAGCATGAGCTCCGATCAGGTGCAGTTCTCGTTCTCGGCAACTGATTCGGAAAAATTGGAGGAGTTCGTTTTAGAGGCTGAAAAAATGCTTGCAAGTATACCTACGGTAACAGAAACAAGCACATCTATTGCTGAAAAGAAATCAGAAATCCAGATTATCCCCGATGTTGAACAGTGCGCAAAATACGGACTTACAGCAACAACTCTCAACACAAGTGTTGCGAGAGCGCTTTCTGCAACAACTATATCACGAATTACGGAAGCCGGCAGTGAATACGACATTGTGCTCAAATACCCGGACGATTATGTTGAAGATATTAATCAGCTCAAAACACTGCGTATACAGACACCTGTAGGTGCTATAGTAACACTTGATGAAGTAGCTGAGGATATCCGCATTGCACAGGGTACATCCACACTTACACGTGTTGACCAGAAGAGAACTATTACACTTACAGGTAAATTCTATGACGACAATATGCAGTCAGTAACAGATAAGTTTAATAAGCTTCTTGATGAGAAGGGTATGCCAGAGGGTATCAGCATGGTTGAATCGGGTACTTACGAGGTCATGATAGACGCTATGGGTTCACTTTTACTTGCTATCATTATAGGTATTGTACTTATGTACATGGTAATGGCGGCTCAGTTTGAAAGTCTCCGCGATCCCTTTATCATCCTGTTCACAGTACCGCTTGCTATGATAGGTGTTGTATTGAGCCTTGTAATAGGCTGGCAGCCCTTGTCGGTTGTAGGCTGTGTAGGTATATTGATGCTTATGGGTATCATTGTTAATAACGCAATTGTGCTTATTGACTTTATCAAAACACTTACAATTGAAAAACCCGAGCTTTCCAGACTTGAAATTATTGTTGAAAGCTGTAAAACAAGACTTCGTCCTATCCTTATGACGACGCTTACATCAATTCTGGGCTTCTTGCCTATGGCAATAAGTACGGCTGAAGGTAGCGAAATGATGCGTCCTCTTGCAAGCGTTCTTTTGGGCGGCTTGGGCGTAGGTAGCCTTCTCACACTCTTCTTTATCCCTGTTATGTTCTCAATTTTTGACGACAGACGTATAAAGCGTGAAAAGAAAAAAGCTTTGAAGGAAAGCTACAAAAAAGCACTTAGCACAGATTAATAAAAAATCCGTAAGGACATTGTCCTTACGGATTTTTTTACGTTATAGGAAATTTCGCATTTCCTATAACGTAAAAACAAATTTTATTTTATTGCCATGCGAGAATTTCCTCGTTACACTGGGAAAACGTATATGGCATTACAAAGTGTTTTCTCCTCTGTAAGCCTTAGCTGCAACTATCGCCAGAGAATGTTGGAGACACTTTGTTCTTTCTTAGTCTTCTACAATAATTGCGGTGCCTGTTACACTTACCATTGCAAAATTTGACCCCCCGGGGGATGTAACATTTAACGCTACTCCAATTACTGCATTTGCACCCATTTCAGTGGCTTTTTGCTCCATACGCTCCATAGCATTTTTGAGAGCCGTGGAATAAAGCTTTTCTTGATTGATAAGCCCGCCGCCGAAAGCGCCGCCCACCATGTACAAATCTATTCCGTTTACGATGCCGAGATATGAGCTGATTTTTTTGTTGATTATAGTATCGGTTGTAGTTATTATCATGGTTAGCCTCCCCAAAACAGTATTTATGGTTTAATTATATATTCTTCAAATGTAATTTGTCAAGAGAAGGCTCTTTTTGACATCATTGTGGGATTAACATTTCATAAACATTTCTTAAAACTTTTTATAATAACTTTACTATATTGTAATGGTACAGTGGCAGTAAAAGGAAGAGGAGTATAAACAAAATGAAAACAGTTTGTGTAATTACAGGTGGCGGCAGCGGAATCGGGCTTTGTACCGCCAAGTGCATGCCTAAAGATAAAATTATTGTTGTGACAGGCAGAACATTGTCAAAACTTGAAAAAGCAGTAAAAGAACTTGAAGATGCAGGGTTTGAAGCATATGCGAAAACTTGTGATACTTCAAAGCGTGAACAGGTACAATCGCTTGTACAATTTGCGAATAGTTTAGGTGAGATAAAAAATGTTATTAATGCTGCAGGTCTATCTCCTGCAATGGCTAAGCCTGAACAGCTTCTCCGCGTTAACGCCCTTGGTACGGTATATGTGAACCAAGAGTTTTCAAAACTTATGAACAAGGGGAGCGTCATTGTTGATGTATCATCCAACTCGGCATACGCACTACCTGACTTTTTGGCAAATAAAAAAGCTTTTGCCTTGGCAGAGACAGACGAAGCGGCATTTTTGCATAGTATGACAAAACTGAGCTCACTTATAAAAGATGAATATAAATCCTCGGGTCTTGCTTACGCATTATCTAAAAAGTTTGTTATATGGTATGCAGCAAAATGTGCATTTGAATACGGAAAAAGAAAAATCAGAGTTGTATCGGTAAGCCCCGGGCTTATTGCTACTGACATGGGCAACCTTGAGGCAGAAGAGGGCGGAAATCTTCTCAACACTACTGCAGAAAAACGTATGGGAAAGCCCGAAGAGCTAGGGTATGCAATTGCAACAATAGCAGATGAGAGAAACGGTTATCTGGCAGGGGTTGATATCCTTTGTGAC
>JAFUJZ010000025.1 GCA_017467965.1 Clostridia bacterium | reverse complement strand
GAGAGAATTAACCACCTCAACGAACACCTTAAGGAGTTCAAGAAGGATCACCATTCCAGACGTGGTCTTCTTATGATGGTTGGTAAGAGACGTGGTCTTCTTGACTACCTCACAAAGAAGGATATCGAAAGATACCGTGCAGTCGTTGCTAAGCTCGGTTTGAGAAAGTAATTATGCCTGCAAGGCGGAGCTATTCTGTTCCGCCTTGTTTTCATATTTACAATCCGCAAATTTCAGGTGATTGAGGGCTTATGATAGTTTATTTATCACTTATGAATAGATTTGTAATTACAAATCTATTCATAAGTGATAAACGCATAAGTCCTCTGAAATAAGAAAATATATTTTAGAAAGGATTTTTGGTATGTTTAAAGTATTTGAAACAACATTTGCAGGCCGTCCTCTTGTTATCGAAACAGGCAAGATGGCACAGCTTGCTTCCGGTAGCTGTCTTGTACGCTACGGTGACACAGCAGTTCATGCTGCTTGTACAATTTCTGCTAAGCCCCGTGAAGGCGTTGACTTTTTCCCCTTGGCAGTAGATTACGAAGAAAAGCTCTATGCCGCAGGTAAAATCCCCGGCAGTTATTTGAAGAGAGAGGGTCGTCCTTCTGAAAAGGCTATCCTTGCTTCCCGTTGTATCGACCGTCCCATGAGACCCTTGTTCCCCAAGGACCTTCGTAACGACGTGTCTATCGTTACAACAGTAATGTGCGTTGACCCCGACTGTTCTCCCGAAGTTGCAGCTATGATTGGTGCATCCATTTCCGCTTGCATCTCTCCCGCTCCTTTTAACGGTCCTATTGCAGGCGTTGCTGTAGGTCTTGTTGACGGCGAAATCATCATCAACCCCACACTTGCACAGCGTGAAGTAAGTGAAATGTACCTCACTATCGCAGGTACAAAGGACAAGGTTAACATGATTGAAGCCGGTGGTAACGAAATCCCCGAAGACTTGATGTTTGAAGCTATCATGAAGGCTCATGAAGAAATCATCAAGATTTGTGAATTTATCGAAACAATTCAGGCAGCTATCGGTAAGGAGAAGATTGCTTACACACCTATCGAAGTTCCCGAAGATTTGTACGAAGATATCAAGGCTTTTGCTATTGATAAGGTTAAGTACGCTCTCGACACAGACGACAAAAACATCCGTGAAGAACGCCTTAAGCCTGTATACGATGAAGTATATGAAGCAATGGCTGAAAAGTATCCCGAAGTTGAAACAACACTTATGGACGAGGCTATCTACAAGCTCCAGAAGTATATCGTTCGCCGTTGGATTCTTGACGAAGGCAGACGTGTTGACGGACGTAAGCTTGACGAAATCAGACCTCTCTCTGCAGAAGTAGGTCTTCTTCCTCGTGTTCACGGTACAGGTCTCTTCACACGTGGTCAGACACAGGTACTCACTACTGTAACACTTGGTACATTATCCGAAGCTCAGCTTCTTGATGGTATCGATGAAGAAGTTGAAAAGAGATATATGCACCACTACAATTTCCCCAGCTATTCCGTTGGTGAAACAAGAGCCAGCCGCGGTCCCGGTCGTCGTGAAATCGGTCACGGTGCACTCGCTGAAAAGGCGCTTGTTCCCGTTATTCCTTCGAAGGAAGAATTCCCCTACTCACTTCGTCTTGTAAGTGAAGTGCTTTCTTCCAATGGTTCTACAAGCCAGGGCAGTATCTGCGGTTCTACTCTTGCACTTATGGATGCAGGTGTTCCGATTAAGGCTCCCGTTGCAGGTATTTCCTGTGGTCTTGTTACAGAAGGCGAAAGATTTATCACTATGGTTGATATTCAGGGTCTTGAAGACTTCTTCGGCGATATGGACTTTAAGGTAGCAGGTACAAAGAAGGGTATCACAGCTATTCAGGTTGATATCAAGATTGACGGTTTGAAGCCCGAAATCATCAAGGAAGCTCTTGAAAAGACACGCGATGCTCGTTACAAGATTCTTGACGAATGTATGCTTCCCTGTATTGCAGAGCCTCGTGCAGAGCTCAGCGCGTATGCTCCCAAGATTTTCACAATGACAGTTGACCCCGAAAAGATTGGCGACATCATTGGTAAGCAGGGTAAGACAATCCAGAAGATTACAGCGCTCACAGGCGTTAAGATTGACATCGAAGACGACGGCACAGTACTTATCGCTACAACAGATACAGAAGCTGCTGAAAAGGCTATGAAGCTTATCAACGGCGTTTGCGGTAACATCGAAATCGGTGAAGTATTCCTCGGTACAGTTACAAAGCTTATGGACTTTGGTGCATTCGTTGAATTCCTTCCCGGCAAGGAAGGTCTCGTTCACATTTCCAAGCTCGACCATAAGAGAGTAGAAAAGGTAAGTGACGTTGTATCCGTTGGTGACGAAATTATGGTTAAGGTTATCGAATTTGACCGTATGGGCAGAATCAACCTTTCCCGTAAGGACGCTCTCCCCAAGCCCGAAGCACAGGCTGAATAATTTAAAAAACGTAGGGCGGATTCCATATCCGCCCTTAAATTTTAGGTGATTTAATGAATAAAATAAGAACATTAAAAAACGGACTGAGGATAATAACCGAGGTTATGCCCGGTGCACAAAGTGTTTTTGTAGGCGTATGGGTCAAAGCAGGCAGTGCCAATGAGCGTGATAGCGAGTGGGGCATAAGCCACTTTATTGAGCATATGGTTTTCAAAGGCACCGATAAAAGAACAGCCCAGCAAATCAGCGAAGAGACAGATTACGTTGGTGGTCAGGCAAATGCTTTTACAAGTCGCGATTGCACCTGCTACTATTCCCGTACTCTTCCCGAGCACATGGAATTATCCTTTGATATTTTGTCCGATATCTATCACAATCCGCGCCTTTCTGAGAAGGACATTGACCTTGAGCGCGGCGTTATAAAAGAGGAAATCATGATGTATGAGGACTGCCCCGAGGACTTGGTGCAGGACAGACTTTTGGCATCCTGTTATCCCGGTAGTGCACTGGGCAGGGAGATTGCCGGCAGTCTCACATCGGTTGATAGCCTTAACCGTGAAAAAATGGCAGACTATATGGCTCGCTATTACACGCCCGATAATACTGTCATTACCGTGTGCGGAAAATTTGACGAAGATAAGGCATTAGCCCTTTGTGAAAAGTATTTTTCCCAACGTATTACAACATTTTCTGGAGATAGGGTAATTGTGCCCGAGTTCAGAGCAGTTAGCGAAATATGGGAAAAAGATATCGAACAAGCACATTTGTGCTTGTCGTTCCCGTCAGTAAAGCTTGGATGCGACAAGGAAAGCTACACTTTATCAGCACTTAGTAATATTTTTGGCGGTAGTATGTCCTCGAGGCTTTTTTCTAAGGTGAGGGAAGAGCGTGGTCTTTGCTACAGCGTTTATTCCTATTCGTCACAGACGGAGGTTTCGGGTCTTTTCAGTATTTACACAGGACTTAACGTAAATTGCCTCGATAGTGCAGAAGAGGTTATACATACTGAGATTGAACGTCTTTTAAAAGACAGTATAACTGATTACGAGCTCACAAAGGGTAAAGAACAGCTCAAGGCGGCAATCCTTATGGATATGGAAAACCCCTCAAGCCGAATGAGTGCATTGGGTAAGGATTTACTTATCTATAACGAAGTAAAGCCTATTGAAGAAATCGTAAAGGATATTGATTCTGTTACAAAGCATGATATTGAACAGGCGGCACATATGATTTTTGAAAAGAAATTTGCCCGTGGCGTACTTTTACCCCAGGACAGATAAAACGAGACAGACGGTGGAAACCGTCTGTTTTTTGTATTGATTTTCATGTCGTTACATGGTAAAATATATCTGCTACACAGTTGAATATTGTTGTACAAAACAGGTTACGTTATTTAGGTAAAAACGTAGCCTTGATTTTGCATAGCCTGTTTTGGTACAGCATGCAACTGTGTAGCAACGGAGTCAAGCTGCGTTTTTCGTGCGTAGCTTTGGCTGCGCACTTTTTAATTTGGAGGGTTTATTATGGGGTTGGCTTTGTATACAGTAGGAATAGTTGGAATTACGATAGGAGTTTTTAGGCTTGTGACCATGTTTCCATGTTCTGAATACATGATGATGAACATTATGATTAGTATAGGGTGCGTTATTTCGGGGCTGGTTGGCGCATTAGCCGGCTGGTGGCAAATAAAAGAAAAAGGCGGTCACTGACCGCCTTTTTTCTTATTTTCCTGCTGCGATTTTAATGTTTTTCTGGTGCGTAGCATGTACCTTGCCGTCGCTGTGACGGGTAGAGTTTAAAAAGTGGATGTCAAACACGCCGTGGGCGTTGTTACCCTTTACCCAGTCAAAGTTGTAGCCTGCACCGTAATCATCACTGCGCCAGCTTGTCCACACGCCGCCTGCCACGCCGTCATTGCCGGCATGAAGCATGCTTGTGGCAGAAGCGGCAATCTTTCTGCCGTTATAAATTATCAAAACCGGTCTGCTTGTCCAGTTCTGACCACCGAAGATAGAATTCATCTTGCTTGTATCGGAAGCTGTCAAAGGCTCGCAGTCTGCGTGGCCCGAGCCTGTTGTGCGCTTTGCTTTAAAACTTTGCCCTGTGTAAAAATCCTGCACAGTAAAGGTTGCCCCTACCGGGATAACGTACTGTGCTGCCTCCCACCAGTCAAGATATTCTCCGTAGCTTTGGCCCGGAGTACTTGTTACAGGCACATGGTGTACGGGGATTGTCAGCTTTTTGCCCGTGTAGATTGAGCTGGATTCACTAAGTCCGTTAACCTCTAAAAGCTCACTCATGGGAATACCATGGTTGTTTGCAATATTCCAATAGGTGTCGCCTGATTTAACTGTATATGTAATATAGGTTACATAAGGTTTTGTCTGAGAAGAGGAGGATCCTGCAGATGACCCCGAGGGTATTATTACCTTGTCTCCTACCTCTAGCCAGGATGATGTTGTGGCATTGTTGGCTTTCAAAAGTGTGTTAAAGTCAACATTGTACCATTGTGCAATCAGCCAGTATGTGTCACCCTTAGACACGGTGTGGATTTTTTCAGTAGGCACGTACACAACATCGCCAATTTCCAGCCAGGATGAGGTTGTGGCACCGTTTGCTTTTAAAAGCGTGTTGAAATCAACACCGTACTGCTTTGAAATTGTCCAGTAGGTATCACCCTTGACCACTGTGTGGTTTGCAGCCTGTGCAGTAGTTGACAGCGATAGTGCTGCAAGCGAAACCGAAACCAGTTTTTTAATGTTCATAAAAATTCTCCTTTCTTAGCCTTCTCCTTGAGGAGAAGGGGGACCGCGTTAGCGGTGGATGAGGTGTGTTTTGCCCTCACTATTGATTTTCGTCACAAATTTGTAATATCTTTTATGTAAATATTGGCTGTGGGACATTTCTTGACAAAAAAAATCATAGTGATATAATGAAAAGAGACCAGTGAAAGAAGGCATGAGAATGTTTAAATATGACGTAAAAAGCTCTAAGGCAGAGGAATTTATCAACCATGAGGAAATTCTCGATACCTTGGACTATGCACAGAAGAATAAAAACAACAAAGAACTCATAGATTCTATTATAAAAAAAGCAGAGGAAATGAAGGGTATCTCTCACCGTGAAGCGGCGGTTTTGCTCGAGTGCGAAATCGACGAAGCTAACGAGAGGATTTATTCCCTCGCTAAAGAAATCAAGGACAAATTTTACGGCAACCGCATAGTTATGTTTGCGCCTCTTTATCTGTCAAACTACTGTGTAAACGGCTGTGTTTACTGTCCGTATCACCGTCAGAATAAGACTATTCCACGTAAAAAGCTCACTCAGGAGGAAATAAGAGCAGAGGTTATCGCGCTTCAGGATATGGGTCACAAGCGTCTTGCATTAGAGGCAGGCGAAGACCCTGTAAATAACCCTCTTGAATATATCTTAGAGAGTATCAAGACTATTTACTCCATAAAGCACAAAAACGGTGCAATCCGCCGTGTCAACGTAAACATTGCGGCAACAAGTGTTGAAAACTACACTAAGCTTAAGGATGCAGGCATCGGAACATACATCCTCTTCCAGGAAACATACAACAAAGAAAACTACGAAGCGTTGCATCCCACAGGCCCCAAGAGCAATTATGCTTATCATACCGAGGCCATGGACAGAGCAATGGACGGCGGTATCGACGATGTTGGCTTGGGTGTACTTTTCGGGCTCAATCTTTACCGCTATGACCTTGTTGGTCTTATCATGCACGCAGAGCACTTGGAAGCAGCAAAGGGCGTAGGCCCGCATACAATCAGCGTGCCTCGTATTTGTCCTGCCGACGATATTGACGTAAACGATTTCTCCAACGCAATTTCTAACGAAATTTTTGAAAAAATTGTTGCAATCATTCGTATTGCAGTGCCTTATACAGGCATGATTATTTCCACCCGTGAATCCAAAGAGGTAAGAGAGAGGGTTCTCAATCTTGGTATATCACAGATATCCGGCGGTAGCCGAACAAGCGTAGGCGGCTATACCGATGAAGAGATTTATGACGAATCCACAAGTCAGTTTGACTTATCCGACCGTCGTACCCTTGATGAGGTTGTCTCTTGGCTTATCGATATGGGTCATGTACCCTCATTCTGTACGGCATGCTACCGCGAAGGCAGAACAGGCGACAGATTTATGAGCTTACTCAAATCAGGTCAGATTATAAATTGCTGTCATCCCAATGCACTCATGACGCTTAAAGAGTATCTCATGGACTATGCACAGGAAGACACCCGCAAAAAAGGCGAGGAAATAATAGCTCGTGAAATTGAGAGAATTACAAACGAAAAGGTTAAAGAGCGAGCTAAGCAGAACCTTATCGATATTGAGAATGGTACAAGAGATTTCAGATTCTAATCAAACAAAAGAGAGGAAGTAAAATTCCTCTCTTTTTTTGCATAAATTTATAAAAACCCCTTTTCAAAACGGCATTTATTTGATACAATTAATGTATATAACTATGCGAATTTATTTATAAGGAGCGACGTATATGCAACCTAAGTACAAAAGAGTTCTTCTTAAGGTGTCCGGTGAGGCTTTAGCAGGTGATAAAGGCTTTGGTCTTGACCAGCCCACTATTGATGCCATTTGTGAAAAAATCAAAAAATGTGCCGAGACAGGCGTTGAAATCGCCGTTGTTGTAGGCGGCGGTAACTTCTGGAGAGGCAGAAGCGGCGAAAACATGGACCGTTCCCGTGCTGACCATATGGGCATGCTTGCAACTGTTATCAACTCCCTTGCTCTTTGCTCTGCGCTTGAAGCAATGGATGTTACAACAAGAGTACAGACAGCTATTGAAATGCGTGCGATTGCTGAGCCCTACATAAGAGGTAAGGCAAACAGTCATCTTAACCGCGGCAGAGTTGTTATTTTCGGATGTGGTACAGGTAACCCCTTCTTCTCCACGGACACAGCTGCAGCACTCAGAGCGGCTGAAATCAACGCAGAGGTAATACTTCTTGCAAAGAAGGTTGACGGCGTTTACGATTCTGACCCTGCAGTTAACCCTGATGCAAAGAAATTTGACCAGCTCACATTCTCCGAAGTACTTGCACGCGACTTAAAGGTTATGGACTCCACAGCAACAGCGCTTTGCCGTGACAACAAAATGCCTATCCAGGTATTTGGTCTTGATGACCCCGAAAACATTTATCGTGCAGTAATGGGTGAGCCTGTAGGCACACTTGTAACAGAATAAAGACCTTCAAAAATTCCCCATCTTACCATTTTTTGAGTGGGGCGGTGCAGATAGCACAGCACCCAATCTTCAAAACGGCAATCTGAGAAATTTTTGAGAAGTCTTGAGGATAAACAAGAACAATATTGAAAGGAAGATAAAACTATGAAAGAAATCACAGCAAGAATGGATAAGGCTATAGCCTATTACAAGGACGATTTAAACACAATCAGAGTGGGCCGAGCAAATGCGGCAGTGCTTGATAGAGTAGCGGTTGACTACTACGGCACAATGACACCTGTTGCACAGGTTGGTACAATTTCCACACCTGACCCCAGAACGCTCATGATTCAGCCCTGGGACGCAAGTCTCTTAAAGGCTATCGAAAAGGCTATCTTAGCTAGTGAAGTAGGTATCACACCGCAGAACGACGGTAAGGTTATCCGCCTTGCATTCCCCCAGCTTACAGAAGAGAGACGTAAAGAGCTTAGTAAGACTGTTTCCAAGAAGGGTGAAGAAGCAAAAGTAAGCGTGAGAAACGTTCGTCGTGATGCAATGGACGAATACAAAGCATTAAAGAAAAAGAACGAAATCACAGAAGATGATTTAAAGGCGGCAGAAAAGGAAATCCAGGATCTTACCGATATGAAGATTAAGGAAATCGACGCTGTTACAGAAAAGAAGCAGAAGGAAATCATGTCCATATGAAATTAAAGGACATTTTCCGAAAAAAAGCATTACAGCAAAAAGTGGACTTTGATAACTTACCCCAGCATATCGGGATTATTATGGACGGAAACGGCAGATGGGCAAAAAAGCGCGGTCTGCCCCGTACATCCGGTCACGCAGTGGGGGCAAAAACATTTGAGCGAATTGTTGAGTATGCAGGTAACATCGGTATAAAGGTTGTTACGGTGTATGCGTTTTCAACTGAGAACTGGCGCCGCCCCAAAGAAGAGGTGGATGCACTGATGAATATCCTTGAGGATTATCTTGACCACGGTCTGCAGCGTCTTGCAGGCCGTGATGTACAGATTCACTTTATAGGGGACAGAAGTGCCTTTTCAGAGTCGTTCCGCGAAAAACAGCTCTATATGGAAAAGGCCACTGAAAAAAACAGTGGTCTTTTGCTTAATGTTGCCTTAAACTACGGCGGTCGTGATGAAGTGGTCAAAGCAGTCCGTGAGATTGCAGAGCTGGTTAAGAGTGGTGAAATGGATGTCAGTGATATTTCCGAGGAGGAAATCTCCAAGAGAACATACACTGCCTCTCAGCCTGACCCTGACCTCATTATCCGTCCTTCGGGTGAGTATCGATTAAGTAACTTTTTCCTCTGGCAAGGTGCATACAGCGAATTATGGTTTTCCAATATATTGTGGCCTGACTTTTCAAACGAAGATTTGTTGCAGGCTATATATGATTATCAGAAACGTACAAGACGCTTTGGCGGTGTGTAATACGCCGCCGTCTTGGCGCAAAGAAAGGCTTGAGTTTTATGAAAACAAGACTTATAACAGCGTTTATAGGTGCAATACTGTTTTTAACGGTGCTTTTTTCACCTCCGATTGTTTTTCAGGCGGCGGTGATTATTGTTGCGGGCATTGCAACGTATGAGGCATATTCCGTAACAGGCATTATTAAAAAAGTTCCCTTGGCGATAACTGGGTGCTTTGGTGTTTTGTGGTGCGCGCTCTTAGGGTGCATGCACCTCAACAGTCTGGCAATACCCATGGATATCTGCCTTTTGTGCATCACGCTTCATGCCGCTACTCTTTTGGCACTTATGGTTTTTTGTCATAAAGACATCAAACTCCATGATGCGGCGACAGGGTTCTTCATGTCTGTTTTTATAGGACTTTTTTATTCCTTCCTCATACCTTTGCGCGAGGATGCCTTGGGCATTTATCTTGTGCTCATTCTTTTTGCAGGCACATGGTGTGGCGACGGCGGTGCATACTTTATCGGTATCCGCTTTGGTAAGACAAAGCTTGCTCCCACGCTTAGTCCCAAAAAGACCGTTGAAGGTGCTTTCGGCGGCTTGCTCGGAAGTGTTATAGGCATGCTTATAATTGCGTTTATAACAGGCGTTATACTCAAAATCAAAATCAATTTTGTCGGCATGCTTCTTACAGGCGTTGGCTGTGCGGTGCTCGGTCCCATATCTGACATTGCAACCAGCGCAATAAAACGCGAATTCGGCGTGAAGGATTTCGGCAATTTGTTCCCCGGTCACGGCGGTGTGCTTGACAGATTTGACAGCGTTTTACTCACAGCTCCTTTTGTATATTATATGAATGAGTGGTTTACACTTGTAGGTTAATAATAAGGTGATTGATATGAAAAACATTGCAATTTTAGGTTCAACAGGTTCTATCGGTACACAGAGCCTTGATGTAGTAGATATAGATAACGAATTAAAGGTTGCATCCTTGACGGCTTACAAAAACACAGATTTATTAGAAGCCCAGATACGAAAATACAAACCCCTTTATGCGGCCATGTATGACGAGGAGTGTGCAAAAGACCTCCGCGACAGAGTAAAGGATACTGATACAAAGGTGCTTATGGGCGAAGAGGGCGTGTGTGAATGTGCAAGGTGTGGTGACATGGCTGTTACTGCAATTGTAGGCATAGCAGGATTAAGACCCACTTTAGCTGCAATTGAATCGGGCAGCGACATAGCCCTCAGTAATAAGGAAACCCTTGTTACCGCAGGCGACTATGTGATGAACTTTGCCAAAGAAAAAAACGTCAAGATTGTGCCTGTTGACTCAGAGCACAGTGCAATTTTCCAGTCTATAGCCGACCAAGGCAAGTTTTTGGAAAAGATTATTATTACAGCATCGGGCGGCCCCTTCTTCGGCAAGAAAAAAGAAGAGCTCCGGGACGTAACCGCTGCCGATGCACTAAAGCATCCCAACTGGTCAATGGGTGCAAAAATTACAATCGACAGCTCTACTCTTGTCAATAAAGGTCTCGAAATTATTGAGGCTATGCACCTTTTCGGTGTAGATGTGGATAACATTATCCCCGTTGTTCACCGCCAGAGCATAGTGCACTCCCTCGTTGAGTTTTGCGACGGCTCCGTTATTGGTCAGTTCGGAGTACCGGACATGAAATTGCCCATTAGCTACGCACTTCATTACCCCGACCGTAGTATTAAAGTAAGCGAAAAGCTTGATTTGGCAAAAATCGGCACACTTACCTTTGCTGAGATTGACCACGAGGCGTTTCCTGCAGTTAACATGGCAAAATGGGCGGCTAAAAAGGGTGGCACAATGCCTGCTGTATTCAACGGCGCAAACGAAGAGGCTGTTGCAATGTTCCTTAAGGGCAAATGCCGTTTTGGCGACATTACGGAGTATATTTCTTACGCAATGGAAAAACATAATATAGTGTACGAAACCACTATTTCAAATATCGAAGAAGCAGACCGCTTTGCAAGACGTATGGTCCAAGAAGCGGCAGGCGTATAATTTTTCGGAGGTTTTCTGATGGCTTTATCCATTATAGTTACAATATTTGCTTTTGGCGTAATGGTCATACTCCATGAGCTGGGGCATTTTGTAACGGCAAAAAAATTTGGCGTAACAGTGCACGAGTTTTCTATCGGCATGGGCCCTTGTATTTTCAAATGGGGCAAGGGCGAGACACAGTATTCCTTAAGGCTTTTACCATTGGGTGGCTATGTAAAGCTTGAAGGCGAGGACGAAGAAAGCGACAACCCCAGAGCCTTTTCAAACATATCTCCCATAAAGAGGATAGTTATCCTTGTAATGGGTGCTGTTATGAATATTCTTTTAGGCTTTTTGTGCTTTGTGGTTATAAACAACATTGGCGGATATGTGTATACAAACAGCATAGGTGGTTTTACGGAAACCTCAAAGGTAGCCGAGGCAGGCTTGCGGGTTGGGGATGAAATCGTAAAGCTTAACAATACAAACGTCGATACCTATGCAGACATCAAGCTTTTTATGATGTCTGCTCCCGAAAATATTGATGTGGAGTATATCCGTAACGGCGAAAAACATACTGTGAATATTATCCCCGAAAAAGTTAGAGGCGGTGCACTTTTGGGCTTTAGCCCGGATATTAAAAAGCTCAGCTTTATAGAAACCTTTGAACAGTCCTATTACGACACGCGCTTTGTTGTAAAAGCCGTATTTGCATCCATAAAGATGCTCTTTACAGGCGAGGCAAAAGTGAGCGATATGTCGGGACCTGTGGGCATTGTGCAGGTTGTAGATGACACAACCGAGCAGTCAAAGGCGTACGGCGGTATCAACGTGTTCTTAAACCTTCTTAACCTTTTTGCAATGATAAGTGTTAATTTAGGTGTATTTAATCTTTTGCCGTTCCCGGCTCTTGACGGCGGCAGTATAATTTTTGCGGCAATTGAGCTTGTAACTCGCAAAAAACTCAAGCAAGAGGTTTTAGGCTATATCAATCTTATCGGATTGGCACTGATACTCGGGCTTGGTATATTTGTAATGTATTCTGATATTACGAAGCTTTTTTAAGAAAGGACGATACAAATGAGTAGATCATCAGCAAGAGAAAACGCTTTTAAAATCATATATAACTGTGCTCTAATGAAAGAGCCTCCTCACGATATGTGCCTTTATTTTGAGGAAACCATGAAGGATGAATTATGGGCAGAGGAAGCTATGAGCAAAAAGGATATCGAATACATGAAAAATGTTGTATTTGGTGCCGCAGAAGCAAAGGATGCACTCAACGAAAAAATTGCTCCCCTCCTCAAAAAATGGGATGTTGCTCGTCTTCCCAAGGTAAGCCTTGCAATTCTGCAGCTTGCAATCTATGAAATCGATAATATGGACGATGTTCCCGACCGTGTTGCCGTAAACGAAGCCGTTGAGCTTGCGAAAAAATACGGTGAAGACGATACCTATAAATTTATTAATGGTGTGTTGGCAGAATATTTGAAATCCAAGTAAAATCGTCCATCTCACCACTTTGTCCCTAGGGGCGGTGCACATAGCATAGCACCCGATGCCCAAAGCGGCAATCTGAACGATTTTCTTTTGGATTTGCATATCAAATTAATATGAAATGGAGGTTCAATAATGGTACAGCGTCGTGAAGCAACCGTAACACAAATTAATAACTACATCAAAGCCATTATTGAACGTACCGAGGTTTTACAAAATATCTGGATCAAAGGCGAGATAAGTAACCTCAAGTATCATTCCTCGGGTCATGTGTACCTCACTTTAAAGGACGAGGGTGCAGCGCTGAGGGCAGTAATGTTCAAGGGTGCTGTAATGCGTCTTCCCTTTAAAATGGAAAATGGCATGAAAGTTTCTGCCAACGGACGCATAGGCGTATTTGAACGCGACGGTGCTTATCAGCTCTACATAGAAAACATGGAGCAGTCTGGTCAGGGTGACTTATACAAAAAGCTTGAGGAATTAAAAAAGAAACTTTCCGAGGAAGGCATTTTTGACGATAAGTACAAAAAGCCTATACCACGCTTCCCTAAAAAGGTTGGCGTTGTCACAAGCCCCACGGGCGCGGCAGTGAGAGACATACTCAATATTTTGAAACGCCGCTATCCTCTTTGTGAGGTTTATTTGTACCCTGCATTGGTACAGGGAGTTAGTGCAGTACCGAGCATAGTAAAGGGTATTGAATTTTTTAATCGCGAAAACATGGTTGACGTTATGATTGTCGGTCGTGGCGGCGGTAGCATAGAGGATTTATGGGCATTTAATGAGGAAGCTACCGTAAGGGCGATTTTTGCATCTTCTATCCCCGTTATTTCGGCAGTCGGTCATGAAACCGACTTTACCTTATCCGACGCAGTGGCGGATTTGAGAGCGCCTACACCTTCGGCGGCGGCAGAGCTTGCCGTTCCTGATGCAGGCGAGATAAATTTGTCTTTGCAAAAATACCGCCAAAGGCTTAAAAGCCTTCTTGTTGCAAAAGCCGAAGATAGGGAAACGCGTCTCAGGCTCATATCGGAAAGAGTGTCGCCCGAAAGCTTTAACCGCAAAATAGAAAATCTTATGCAATTAACAGACCGTACTTTTGATTTTCTGGTGAAGTCTTACAATACAAAATGCGACAAAAAGCTGAATGAGCTTAAAGAAAATGTTGCAAAGCTCTCCGCTCTCAGTCCGCTCAAGGTTTTTGAACGTGGCTACAGTATATCCTATAAGGGCGATAAGGCAATAAAGAGTGTTAACGAGCTTAAAGAAAACGATAATATCACCCTTGTGCTTTGTGACGGCAGTGCCGAAGCACAGGTTATAAGAATAGATAAATAAGCGAGGGATTGATCATGACTTTTGAAGAAAGCTTAAAGGAGCTTGAAGAAATAGTTAAAAAGCTTGAAAACGGCGAAACAACACTTGAAGAATCTATGACTCTTTTTGAAAAAGGCGTCAGCCTTACAAAGGACTGCCGCAAAATGCTTGACGAAGCACAGCTCAAGGTTAAAAAGGTCACAGAGGAAGGCAGCGAAGATTTCGCAGAAGGAGATATATCATGACTTTTAACGAAAAGCTCAAGGATTATACCGATAGAATTAATGCCGAACTTGAAAATGCAGTCCGTGATTTCCCCAAGGACAATATAGTGTCTGAGGCTATGGCATATTCGCTTCTTGCAGGCGGCAAAAGAATCCGTCCTGTCATTGCACTTGGTGTGTGTGACGCATTGGGCGGCAACATGGAAGAGGCACTTTATTTTGGCTGTGCGCTTGAGATGATACACACCTATTCGCTCATCCATGACGATTTACCCTGTATGGATAACGACACCTTAAGACGTGGTATGCCTACTTGCCATGTAAAATACGGCGAGGCATATGCCCTTTTGGCAGGGGACGGACTTTTGACGTATGCTTTCTGCTATATTACAAAAAAGGTCAAAAATGTCTCCCGTGCATTTAACTTTATAAAATATCTTTCCTACGGTGCAGGCATTGACGGCATGGTAGGCGGACAGACGGATGATATCAAAGCCGAAACCGAAAGAGCAAGCCTTAGTGAGCTTATGAGCATTCATGCACGCAAAACAGGGGCACTCATCAACTGTGCAGGTGCCGCAGGTGCGATTGCGGCAGGCAAGGATAGCTCGTTTTGTGAGGATTATACCAAGAGCGTAGGTCTTGCTTTCCAGATTAAGGACGATATATTGGACGTTGAGGGCGAAGCCGAAAAAATGGGCAAAACTCTTATGAAGGATATTGATTCCGAAAAATCTACCTTTGTTACAATACTTGGTATTGATAAAGCAAAAGCAGAGCTTAAACGAGAAACCGACAAAGCAATCAAGGCATGTTGCGCTTTCGGCACAAACGGAGGATTTTTGAAAGACCTTGCTCTGCTGCTCCTCGAAAGAGAAAACTGATTAGAAAGGTGAGATAACCCAATGATGAAATACGTAATGAGCTTACTTGGCAATGAGCCTCTTATGGCGGCTCTTGCCGGCTGGGCAATAGCTCAGATAATAAAAGTTTTTGTAAACTCGGTTATGGCACGACGCTTTGCATGGGAAAGTATTTTTGCTTCGGGCGGTATGCCGTCATCTCACAGTGCGTTTGTAACGGCACTTGCGGTTGTAATCGGTGCACAGCACGGATTGGGTAGTGCTGCCTTTGCCGTTGCGGCGGCTTTTTCACTTGTTGTAATGTACGATGCCTGCGGTGTAAGACGAGCTGTTGGTGAGCAGGCTAAGGTTCTTAACAATATTATCGAAGCCTTGAAGGAAAACACCCAAATGGGCGGAGAAAAAGCTCTCAAGGAAATCCTCGGTCACAGCCCCTTTCAGGTTGTTATGGGGAGTCTGCTTGGCTTTGTAATAGGACTTTTGTTCTATTTTGTATATTAAAATCACGTTGAGAGAGGCACAACAATGTTTGACAAACTTGCATTTATTGAAGAAAAATACGAGGAGCTTTCCCTCAAAATATCCGACCCGGACGTTATAGCCGATATTAACACATGGCGCTCTCTTATGAAAGAGCACAGCGATATGACCCCTATTGTTGAAAAATATCGCGAGTATAAGGCTGTGAAACAGACTATTAGTGACGCCGAGGAAATGCTTTCCGAAAAGCAGGATGCCGAATTTGAAGAGCTTCTCAGAGAAGAAATGAACGATGCCAAGGCACAAATCCCCTCTATTGAGGAGGAACTCAAAATACTTCTTATCCCCAAGGACCCCAACGATGACAAGAGCGTTATTGTGGAAATCCGTGGCGGTACGGGCGGTGAAGAAGCGGCACTTTTTGCGGCGGCACTTTTCCGTATGTATTCCATGTATGCAGAAAAAAAGCGTTGGAAAATCGAAATCATGAACTCTAATGCTACAGAGCTTGGCGGGTATAAGGAAATCTCCTTTTCCGTAAACGGACAAGGTGCATACAGCCGTTTTAAATACGAAAGCGGAGTACACCGTGTACAGCGTGTTCCCGAAACCGAATCCCAAGGCAGAATTCAGACCTCTGCGGCATCAGTTGCAGTGCTTCCTGAGGTGGAAGAGGTTGAACTTGAAATTAACCAGAACGATTTAAAAATAGACGTTTTCCGTGCAGGCGGCCCTGGCGGTCAGTGCGTTAACACTACAGACTCTGCAGTACGCATCACGCACCTTCCCACAGGACTGGTGGTATCTTGCCAGGACGAAAAGAGCCAGCACAAAAACAAGGATAAGGCGTTGAAGGTTCTCCGCAGTAGGCTTTACGAGCTTATGGAAGCTGAAAGAAACGCATCTATCGCCGCAGAAAGAAAAAGCCAGGTAGGTTCAGGCGACAGAAGTGAACGCATAAGAACATATAATTTCCCCCAGGGAAGAGTTACAGACCACAGAATTAATCTCACATTGTACAAAATTGATTCTATCATGAACGGCGAAATCGATGAATTGGTGGACGCTCTTGCTACATTTTATCAGAGCGAAAAGCTGAAGGGAGAGAATGGTTGATGTATTCAAAATCAAAAGAAAAAGTTTTATTGCAGAGGGTTATTGACGAGTTCAAGCTCGAGATTGTATATGTGCCCGAAAAAATGAACGAAATCTGGATTGACTGTTCGGATATTCACCGTCCGGGTATTCAGTTTGCGGCAGATTATTACGAATATTTTGACCAGAACAGAATTCAGGTATTAGGCAAGGCGGAAATCTTTTATCTTATGGAAAAGTCCTCTGAAGAAAGATACCGTATTCTTTCAAATCTTTGTCAAAAGAAAGTGCCTGCAATCGTTGTAACACGTAAATTTGATGTTTTCCCCGAGCTTATTTGTGCGGCAAAGGAAAACAGCGTAGCAGTGCTCCGTACAGAGGAAAACACAAGCCAGTTTGTGTCGTCATATATTTCCACAATGAATGTTATCCTCGCACCGTTCATCACACGTCACGGCGTTCTTATGGAGATTTACGGTGAAGGTGTACTCCTTTTAGGCGAAAGCGGTGTAGGTAAGAGCGAAACCGCTGTTGAACTTGTAAAAAGAGGTCACCGTCTTGTGGCAGATGACGCTGTTGAAATTAAACGTGTTTCGTCAAAAACTCTTGTAGGCTCATCTCCTGAAATCATCCGTCACTTTATCGAGCTTCGCGGTATAGGCATTATTGACGTTAAAAAGATTTTTGGTATGGGTGCTGTTAAGGACACCGAAAACATTAATCTTGTAGTTAATTTTGAGCTTTGGAAGGAAGGCAAAAATTACGAAAGATTAGGCATTGATAAGCAGTATACGAATATACTTGGTATTGATGTACCCTCTGTCACAATCCCCGTTCGTCCAGGTCGAAACCTTGCCGTTATTATCGAGATTGCGGCGATGAATTACCGTCAGCAAAAAATGGGCTACAATGCCGCAGAAGAGCTGAGCGAAAGATTATCAAAGCAGATTAACATGGACGCAACAAGCATAATTTAAGCATAGCTTAAATTATGCAGTGAATAGTGAATAATTAAGGTGGAAACTCGCGAGCGAGTTTCTTTCCATTGGAGAGATAACCTATGATTAAAATTACAGTAGACACACATACACATACAAATGTTTCGGTGCATGCTTTTTCCACATTGGAGGAAAACCTTGCCGCGGCGGCAAAAATGGGTCTTGAAGGTATTGCAATGACAAATCACGGACCCGATCTTGGTGACGGTGCAGTGTGGTTTCATTTCAAGTCTGCAAGGCATCTGCCTAAATATATAAACGGCGTGAGACTTTTAACAGGAGCCGAGGCAGATATCATGGACACTGACGGAACCCTCGACATTGAGGATAAATATCTTCAAAACCTTGAACTGGTAATCGCAAGCTTTCATACACCTTGCTTTGCACCCTACCAAAAGGAAGAAGACGTTACAAAGGCGTGGCTCAACACTCTTGACAACCCTCATGTTGACGTTTTGGGTCATATGGGTGACGGCAGATATAAGTGTGATTACGAAGCCGTTGTAAAAAAAGCAAAAGAAACGGGCAAGATAATAGAGATAAATAATCACTCTTTTCGCGTAAGAGAGGGCAGTAATGAAAACTGCAGGGAGATTGCGCTTTTGTGCAAAAAGTATCAAGTGCCCGTAGTACTAAGTACCGACGCTCATTTCTCAGGCGAAATCGGTATTGTTCCCAAAAGCGCAGAGCTTTTGGAAGATATCGGTTATCCCGAAGAATTGATACTCAACACATCTCTCAAAAAGCTGTGTGATTATTTAAAAGTTGAAATATAAGGAAGATTAATGTGAAAAATATCGGCATAGACATAGGCGGTACTTTTATTAAAAGTGCAATAGTTGACAAAAAGGGCAAGGTTATCATATCTGCAAAAACTCCCACACCCAAAAACGGTAAGGATATTCCCCGTGCGGTTATATCATCTTGCCGGGAGCTTGTTTCAAAAGCAAACCTTAACTGGGATGAGATAAATTCCGTAGGCATAGGCACAACAGGTGTTTGTGACAGCAAACGCGGCATTGTTATAAGCTCTGCTAATATTGAAAACTACGACGATACCCACATATGCGAAGAGGTAGAAGCCACGCTTGGTAAGAGTGCTTTCCTTGATAACGATGCAAACTGTGCCGCATTGGGTGAATATATTGTGTCCGAAGACAAACCCGAAAGCTTTATTTTTATAACACTTGGCACCGGCGTAGGCGGCGGTATTATTTTATCGGGCAAAATCCTCCGCGGTATTAATTGCGGCGGCGGTGAAATCGGTCACGTTATAATCGAAAAGGACGGCGAGGTTTGTAACTGCGGAAGACAAGGCTGCTGGGAGCGCTACGCCTCTGTGTCGGCGCTTGTGAGACAAACCAAAAACGCAGGCATCACAGGCGAGGTTGACGGCAGAACAGCTTTCTCTCTTGCCGAAAAAGGCGATGAGAGAGCAGTGAAGGTTTTGGATAAATGGCTTGAATACGTGGCAGAGGGTATCTGTGATATGGTAAATATATTCCAACCCGGGCTTATTGTAATAGGCGGCGGTGTTAGCCGTGAAGGCGACAAAATCTTAACCCCCGTGAAAAAGTTTGTTAGTGAAAATTCCATGACAGGGAAGATTTCATCTCTTCCTCAGACCGAGATACAGGTTTCAAAACTTTTTAATGATGCTGGTGTCGTGGGAGCAAGCTTTCTTTATACACAAAAATAATTTGGCGGTGATAATGGTGTATAATCTTGAAAACTGCACAATACGAGAAAATGTAAATATGAAAGATTATACCTCCTTTAAAACAGGAGGTATTGCAAAAATGATGATAGAACCCTCTGATGCTATTTCGGTGGCACGTGCCTTGAGGGTACTTAACGAAAACTCAGTTGCGCCGTATGTACTTGGCAACGGAAGCAACCTCCTTGTTGCCGATGAGGGGATAGAAACTCCCATTATCCATATCGGCAAGCAAATGAGCGAGGTAAAGGTGGACGGCGACAGGCTTATTTGTCAGGCAGGTGCACTTTTATCATATGTGAGCCAGGTCGCATACAAAAACTCCCTTGGTGGAATGGAATTTGCCCATGGCATTCCCGGCAGTATCGGTGGTGCTGTGTGTATGAATGCAGGTGCCTACGGAGGCGAGATGAAGGATATTGTGGACTGGATTGACTATGCCTCCCCTTCGGGCGAGGTCTACCGCATGGATAACGACAGCGCAGCTTTTGGTTACCGAAAAAGCTTTTTTTCAGATAAAAACTATGTGGTGACAGCAGTGTGCGTCAAGCTAAACAAGGCAAACAGTGACGAAATCCTTGCTAAAATGAAAGAGCTGGGCGAAAAACGCCGTTCAAAGCAGCCGCTTGAGTACCCCTCGGCGGGCAGTACATTCAAACGCCCCGAAGGGCATTTTGCCGCGGCACTTATCGAACAGGCAAACCTTAAGGGCGAGAGCGTAGGCGGTGCAGCTGTAAGCGAAAAGCACTCGGGCTTTATTATTAATACCGGCAATGCAACAACGGACGACGTGCTTCAACTAATGGAAAAAGTGAAAAAAACAGTTTATGATACCTTCGGAGTTGAACTTGAAGCCGAGGTAAAGCTGTGGAAATAAAAGGATGAGGAATATGAGGTTTTTAATCTTAACAGGTGTTTCGGGCGCAGGCAAGACACAGGTACTCCATTTTTTGGAGGATATGGGCTATTATTGTATTGACAATATGCCAGTACTTTTCCTGTCGGCTTTTGCAACTGCATGTGCAGATTCAAAAATCAAAGCGGATAACGTGGCAGTTGTTACCGACATACGAGGTGGTGAAGCGTTTTCCAATATTGACGAGGAATTGTCGAAAATATCAAAGGAAAAGTGCCCGTATGAAATAGTTTTCTTAGAGGCCGACGACCCGTCACTCGTAAGACGCTATAAAGAAACGAGGCGCGCACATCCTCTTGCCCCCGACGGTCCTGTAGAAAGAGGTATTACTCTTGAAAAAGAAATACTCTCCTCCATACGCAAAAAAGCAGATCATATTATCAATACATCAAATCTTTTGACCCGCGAGCTTGGCGAAATCGTCAGAGAAAAATTCGGAGACGGCAGAGAGGAAAAGGAGTTCTTCTCGGTAAACATCATGAGCTTTGGGTTCAAATACGGTATCCCTAACTCTACCGACCTTGTTATGGACGTAAGGTTTTTGCCAAACCCCTACTACAACGAAAACATGCGTCACAGGACAGGTCTTGAAGAGGACATATATAAGTTTGTTACGGACAATGAAGAGTGCAAAGAATTTGTGAAAAGATATTCGGACATGATAATTTATCTTATCCCTCTTTACATCCGTGACGGCAGACGACAAATTACAATTTCCATAGGCTGTACAGGCGGTAAACACCGCAGTGTAGCAATATGTGAGCTTCTCAGGCAGATTTTTGAAAAGAACGGCATCAAAGCCAAGAGCTCACATCGTGACATCGAACGTAAATAATAACGAGGAAAGCATATGACATTTCTTGAAGAAGTAAAAGACGAGCTTTTAAACATTCGAATAAAAAACCACTGTTGTATGATAGCGGAGCTTCAAGGGGTGCTTATGTTTGGTTCAGTCCCCTATGAAGGTAACGTCATATTCGGCACTGAAAGCTTTTTGCTTGCAAAGCGTGTGAGCAGTTTTTTAAGAAAAACCTGCCACATTAATTATCCCGACCGCTTAAGCGAAAACGCCGAGGGCTACAAGTTTTTAATCCCCGACGATATTTTAACTGAGCTTAGTCTTAAAGCGGAAAATTCAGTCAGCTTTGTTGGGGAGACGGAGCTTTCTGCCTGCTGTATAAAAGCATTTGTAAGAGGTGCATTTTTGGTGGCAGGCAGCTTGTCAAACCCGGAAAAATCCTACCGAATGGAGATATTTACCGAAAATGAAGAAGCGGCAAATTATTTGAAAGCCGTATTATCGGTTATGGGCGTTGATGCAAAGGAAACCAAGCGAAAAAATCTTTTTGTTGTGTATACAAACAAAAGCGAATCAGTTTCCGATATGCTCAAGGTGACCGAATCTTCGCAGGCAGTTTTCAAAATTCTTGAAGCAAGAGTGTTAAAGGACAAGCGCAACGAAACAAACCGTGTCATAAACTGCGACATGGCAAACGCTGACAGAGCAAGTGAAAACTCCTACCGCGAAACACAGGCAATTAAATTTATTGAAAAAACAGCAGGGCTTGACTTTTTAAAGCCAAAGCTCAGACAAACAGCGATGATGCGCCTTGAAAACGAGGGAGCATCCTTAAAGGAGCTGGCGGCACTTTTTGACCCGCCTATCCCCAAAAGTACACTTAACAATAGACTAAACAAGCTTATTAAAATAGCAGAGGAATTAGGAGAGTAACCTATGTTTACACATTTACATGTACATAGTGAATACAGCCTTCTTGACGGTGCGGCAAGAGTCAGTGATTTGCCGAAAAGGGCAAAAGAACTTGGACAGACAGCAATGGCTCTTACAGACCACGGCGTAATGTACGGCGTTGTGGATTTTTACAAGGCATGCAAAAAGGAAGGCATAAAGCCAATTATAGGCTGTGAGGTTTATGTTGCGCCCCGCTCTCTTTATGACAAAGCAACAAAAGAAGATGCGTACAACTTTCATCTGGTGCTTTTGGCAAAAAACGCGGAGGGCTACAAAAACCTGTGCAAAATTGTGTCAAAAGCGGCTGTAGACGGTTTTTATTACCGTCCCAGAACAGATATAAGCGAGCTTAAAAAGTATTCAAAAGGTCTTGTGGCATTGTCTGCTTGTCTTGCAGGCATTATCCCCTCACGTCTTGTGGACGGGGATTATAAAGGAGCTAAGGAAGCTCTTTTAGAGTACAAATCAATATTTGAAGACTTTTATCTTGAATTACAGGACCATAATATCCAAGAACAGCGGGATATTATGCCCCAGCTTTTGCGTCTTGCACAGGAAACCAATACACCCTTGGTTGCAACAAACGACGTACACTACGTAAAAAAAGAGGATGCAACATATCAGGACGTGCTTCTCTGTATTCAGACAGGCAAAAACCTTTCCGACGAAAACCGCATGAGGTTTGAAACGGATGAATTTTATATAAAAAGCGAAGAGGAAATGAAATCTCTTTTCGCTTTTGTACCCGAGGCAATCGATAACACTCAAAAAATTGCTGACATGTGCAATTTTGAATTTGAATTCCACAAAAAACTGCTTCCTCAGTTTGATGTGCCCGAAGGATTTACAAAGGAAGGCTATCTCGAGCATTTGTGCCGTGAGGGCTTGAAGTCCCGCTACGGCGAAAATCCTTCAGAGGATGTAATAAAAAGGCTCGAATACGAGCTTTCTGTTATTAACTCCATGGGCTTTACCGACTACTTTTTGATAGTGTCTGACTTTGTGGGCTACGCAAAGCGAAACGGTATTTATGTAGGACCCGGACGAGGTAGTGCGGCAGGCAGTGTGGTTTCCTATTCGCTTCGCATAACAGATATTGACCCCATAAAATACAATCTTCTTTTTGAACGATTTTTAAACCCTGAACGTGTATCAATGCCCGATATCGATATCGACTTTTGTATCGAACGCCGTGGAGAGGTTATCGACTATGTTGTCAACAAATACGGCAAGGACAACGTATGCCAGATTGTAACCTTCGGCACGATGAAGGCACGCGGTGCAATCCGTGATTCGGGCAGAGTAATGGGCATACCTTACTCCGATGTTGACCTTGTGGCAAAAGCTGTTCCCAAAACGTTAAACGTAACATTGGAGGAGGCACTCAAAACCCCAAAGCTTAAAGAAGCTTACGAGTCCGATGAGCAGGTAAAAAAGCTTGTTGATACCGCCATGAGCATTGAAGGACTTCCCAAATCCAGCGGTACTCATGCGGCAGGCGTTGTTATCTGCGGCGAAAGACTAGACGAAAACATTCCCCTGTCAAAAAATGATGACGTGGTTGTAACACAGTTTACCAAGGATACCGTTGAGGAGCTTGGTCTTCTTAAAATGGACTTTTTAGGTCTTAAAAACCTGACCATTATCCGCAACTGTCTTGAGATTGCGTCAGCACAGGGCATAAATATTGACCTGGAAAAAATCCCCTATGATTCTCCCGAGGTTTACCGCATGATTTCCCAGGGTGATACCGAGGGTGTGTTCCAGCTTGAAAGTGGCGGCATGACAAACTTCATGCGTAAGCTTGAGCCGGGCAATCTTGAGGATATTATCGCAGGTATCTCCCTTTACCGTCCCGGTCCCATGGACTTTATCCCCCAGTATATCCGTAACAAGCAAAACCCCTCTCTTATCACATACAAGCATCCTGCACTGGAAAAAATCCTTCGTGATACATACGGCTGTATAGTATATCAGGAGCAGGTTATGGAAATCGTAAGAGAGCTTGCAGGCTTTTCCTTGGGCGGTGCAGATATGGTCAGACGTGCCATGAGTAAGAAAAAAGCTCACGAAATGGAAAAAGCCCGTAAAAACTTTATCTACGGTGAAGATGATGAAAACGGCAACGTTATAATTGACGGTTGTTTGAGAAGAGGCATTGACGAAAAAACAGCGATAAGCATTTTTGACGATATGGACGCTTTTGCAAAATATGCGTTCAACAAATCTCATGCGGCGGCATATGCAGTCATAGCTTATCAGACAGCTTACCTTAAGTGCTTTTATCCTGTGTATTTCATGGCGGCACTTATCACCGGCTTTATGGACGAAAGCGAAAAGGTTGCTCTTTATGTGGAAAAGTGCCGCATGATGGGTATCGACATTTTGCCTCCCGACATCAATAAAAGTTTGTCCTCCTTCAGCGTTGAGGGAAATAACATCCGTTTCGGTCTCGGTACAGTCAAAAATGTGGGAATCGCCTTTATGGATAAGGTGGTGGCAGAAAGAAAGCAAAACGGTAATTTCAAATCCTTTTCCGACTTTGCTAAACGCATGAGTAAGCATGAGCTTAACAAGCGTGCGGTTGAAGGCATTATCCGTGTTGGTGCGTTTGACTCTGTTGTGCCCGAGCGCAACAAGCTAATTGCAGGCTTTGAAGACATGATAGACTCTGCCATGAGCGAAAAACGCAGTAATATCGAAGGTCAGATTAATCTCTTCGGCGATATTTTGGGGATGAGCGAGGAACAAAAGGACGAGCTGCCTAATGCCCCTGAGCTTCCCAAGGCTATTGTACTTGAAATGGAAAAGGAATGGGCAGGCATGTATTTTTCAGGGCATCCTCTTGACGAATACCGTGCTGTCATATCAGATTCACGCTATACACGTATAGCGGAGGTAATGGGTGCAGGTAGTGACGAAAGTGACTATTCTGACGGCGACAACGTCACCGTTGCAGGCATCATCACCTCAAGGCGTGACAAAATAACAAAAAACAACACCCTCATGAGCTTTATTGTAATTGAAGACTTTACAGGCAGTATTGAGACAATAGTTTTCCCGAAAACGCTTTCAAAATGCGACAGCATATTGAAGGAAGGGGAAATCGTAAGGCTTGCCGCAAGGATTGATGCCAAGGAAGAAGCACAGCCCAAGCTTATAATGGACACTGTTGCACCTGTTGAAAAGGCGGACAACCGCGCCGCAGAGAGCGGCATGGGCAAGACGCTGGAAATCAGACTTAACGAGAGCGACATAACCCGTCTTGATGATTTAAGACGTATTGTTCTCTCAAAAAAGGGTATCGATAAAGTAAGGCTTGTTTTCCCCGAAAGGGCAATCGACACGCATTCTACAATTAAAACAAATGCAAACGAAACAAAAGTACTTATAGATAAGTACTTCGGCGAAGAAAGAAGTCAGATAAAGTAAAAGAAAGAGAACCGCACTGCGGTTCTCTTTCTTTTACTTATGATAGTTTTCATTAGCATTTATCTTAAATGCACGGTAAATCTGCTCTGTGAGCATTAATTTGGCAAGATTATGCGGAAAAGTCATGTCCGACATGCTAAGACGAAAATCACTGCGTGCTTTAACAGTGTCGGATAAGCCCAGAGACCCGCCTATAATAAAAGTAATGTTGGATGATGTCATGAAAGCATCGGACAGCTTTTTTGCCAATTGGGGGCTCGAAAGCTTTTTGCCCTCAATACACATGCTGATAACATAGTCGCTCTTATCAATTTTTGAAAGTATGTCGCCGCCTTCCTTTACAAGCACGGCAACCTCCTCAGCGTGAGAAGCATTGTCGGGGATAGGGCGGTCATTGATTTCTATCGTTTTGAACTTGCAAAAACGCGAAAGACGCTTTTCGTATTCCGTAAGAGCGTCTTTGATAAATTTTTCTTTAATTTTACCTACTGAGATAACAGTTACGTTTGGCATACTGTCACACCTTTATAGTGAGTATTTGGCAGAGAGCGTATAGCGGGAGGCAACCTCCAGTGTTACGTCGCTGCCTATTTTTGCGCCCATATTTATAAGGCTTTCCTCCGTTGTGGAATATGCAATGCGGGGGGTGTTGTTGTCAAGGCTCAAGTGTCCCAATATAATATGTTTTACACCCTCATTTAAAAGATGAGCACAGGTAAGCGCACAGTCGTCATTTGATAAATGCCCCACGCTTGAGCGGACGCGCCTTTTTAAATCAGGCGAATACGGCCCGTTAAGGAGCATGTCAACATCGTGGTTGGATTCAAGGAGCACAATGTCGCTGTGACGGATGTTGTCATAAACAGTTTTGTTCATAACGCCTATGTCTGTTGCAACAGATATCCTTTTTTCGTTATGCTCAATCGTAAAGCCCACGCTTTCCGTGCTGTCATGGGGAGTAGAAAACGGTGTTACAACCGCATCACGAACCCCAAAGGGAACACTGCCTTGTATGTAACGGATATTGTCTATGTTGATTTTACCGATTTTTGATATCATTTTTTGCCACGTGCCGTAGGAGGCATAAATGGGAAGGTCATACCGCCTCGACATTATGCCTGCACCCTTGATGTGGTCAATATGCTCGTGTGTTATGAAAATACAGTGAAGACTCCTCGGGTCAACACCTATTTGGCGAAGAGATTCTTCAACGCGGCTGCCACTGTCACCGCAATCCACCAAAATGTTGGTGTCGCCTGCTTTGACAAAGGTCGAGTTGCCGCTACTGCCTGAAAAAAGACTACAGATTTCAACCATTGGAAATATACACTCTTTCTATCGATGCACCTATGCGGGAAAGCCTGCCCTCGATGTTTTCGTAGCCTCGGTCAATATAGATAGGGTCATTGATAACGGTAACGCCCTCTGCCGCAAGTGCCGCTATGATAAGCGCCGCGCCTGCACGAAGGTCAGTTGCTCTTACGGGTGCACCATAAAGAGTACTGCCGCCTTCAATAATCGCAGTTTTGCCCTGCACTGAAATATCCGCACCCAATCTTTTTAACTCACCAACATACTGGAAACGGTTATCCCATACATCCTCGGTCACTTTGCTTGTACCTTCTGCAAGGGTCAAAAGTGCCACAATCTGAGGCTGCAGGTCTGTTGGGAAGCCCGGGTAAGGCATTGTGCGTACATCACAGGGACGCAAAGGCTTTTCACGTCTTATACGGATAGCGTCATCGTATTCTTCGACTTCAACGCCCATTTCCTCAAGCTTGGAAACAAGCGATGCCATATGCTTGGGGATAAGGTTTTTCACAAGAACGTCGCCGCCTGCAGCTGCGGCCATAATCATAAAAGTACCCGCCTCAATCTGGTCGGGAATAATAGCATAGCTACCACCCGAAAGGCGTTCAACGCCGTCAATACGGATAGTATCGGTACCTGCACCGCGGATTCTTGCACCCATTGCGTTGAGGAAGTTTGCCAAATCAACAATATGAGGCTCTTTTGCCGCATTTTCAATAATTGTCCTGCCACTTGCAAGTGTTGCCGCCAGGATAATATTCATCGTTGCGCCTACGCTTACCTTATCAAGGTAAACGCTTGCACCGTGGAGAGAATCAGCCTTAGCTTCAACCTGACCGCGGACAATATCAACCTCGGCACCCAAAGCGCGGAAACCCTTCATATGAAGGTCAATAGGTCTTTCGCCAAAATTGCAACCGCCGGGGAGTGCAACCTCAGCCTTGCCAAACCTACCTAAAAGTGCGCCTAAAAGATAGTAGGACGCACGCATACGGCTTGCAAGGTCATAAGGAGCCTTGTGGGTTGACACACAGGACGAGTCAATTTCTACAGTGTTGGTGTCCAATTTTGTAACCTTGGCACCTAAGAACGAAAGCATTTCAAGTATAAGATTAACGTCACGGATATCGGGCACGTTTTCGATACGGCATACGCCATCAACGAGAAGTGCAGCAGGGATAATAGCAACAGCTGCGTTCTTTGCGCCACCTGTAACTATTTCACCGTATAAACGATTACCGCCACAAACACGTAAATTTTCCATTTATATAAAAACACCACTTTCTTAAAGAAATAGGTATATACACATACACAGTATATTATAACCCGAAAATGCACAAAATGTCAACATAAAGGCACCGCGGGCAGAATAAATTTTTACCTTAAGGGCACAATATACAGTGAATTTACCGTTTGGAGGTAAAATGATGAGTTTGTCGTTTATAAGAACAATAATACTGTACATTTCGGTAATACTTGCAATGCGGATTATGGGCAAGCGCACCATAGGCGAAATGCACCCTACGGAGCTTGTGGTTTCAATTATGATATCAGACCTTGCAACGGTTCCCATGCAGTCAAAATCGGCACCCTTGACTGACGGAATCATCCCCATTTTTACCCTTGTGGTGCTTGAGCTTGTGTTTGCATATCTTGTGCTTAAAAGCAGGCTCATACGCCGCATACTGGTAGGGCACAGCTGCAGAGTTGTAAGACGTGGGAAGTTGTGCGAAAAGCAGATGCGACAATTAAGGGTTACCGTAGACGATATCGAAGAGCAAATACGTATCAACGGGTATACAAGTCTTGAGGAGATATCCGAAATCGTCATTGAGACAAACGGGCAGGTGTCTGTAATTGCAAAAAAAGAGGCATCTCCTGTTAAAATAGGTGATGTTGATATCGAAGGCGAGGAAAATATAACTCCCTTTATTGTTGTGGCAGACGGCAAAATACGCCCTAGAGACCTTAATGAGGCCAAAATCAGCGTAAAGGATATCGAAAGAGAAATGCGAAAAAGAAAAATTAAGCATATACGGGATATCTTATATTTAAGTGCCCTTGATTCAAAAATAATATGCGTGCAGGAAAGGGACGAAAAGAAAAATGCGTAGAATGACTGTTGCGGCAGTAATACTTTTTTTGATAGTTACCATATGCCTGTACGAAAGCGGAAAAATGGAAAGTGTGTATCAATCAAACCTTACTGAGCTTGAAAAAATAGAAGCAGACGTTAAAAAAAACAGCTTTGAAGCGGCAAAGGACACCTTTTCAGCCACCGAGGAAAAATGGGCACACGATGAGGAAATTTTAAGCTATATCACATCTCATGAGGATACCGATGCGGTAAATCTTCTGATGACGGAGCTTGGCGAAAATATAAGGCAGGAAAATGCCAACGGGTCTTTTATGACGATTGAAAAGCTAAGGTTGCAGTTTGAGCATATATACAAAAGGAACAAAATTAAAATTTCAAATATATTATAGAAGGGTACTGAAAAATATATGCAGGCGGTTATAAATATATCCTCTGAAGGAACAAGATTGAGACCATTGAGCTGTACCAAGCCCTCGGGACTCATAACTCTCGGGGACAAATATCTCATACAAAGGCTTATCGAAAATTTAAAAAAGCTCGCCGTTAATGATATTGTCATCATAACGGGCTACATGGGTGACGAGGTTAAAAAAAGCCTCGGTGATACGTATGACGGCATAAATCTCAGGTTTGTCAAAACCGACTGCGGGGACGGTGGACTTAAAACACATTCCGATATTCTCGAAAATGAGTTTTTGTATTTTTCAAAGCTTGTTTATACTGAGGCAGACCTCTCCCGTATTGTCAAATTCCACCGACAAAAAGGGGCCTATGCAACAATCCTTATGTCAAAAAACCGGGGTGGTCGTCTTCTTGTAGGTGGTGACAGCCGTGTCAGCCGTATTGAGGAAAAACGCCTTTGGAACAGTATTTCCGGTGATGAAAAGGGCACGGGAATATACATGCTCAAGCGTGACATAATCCGTTTTATTCCAGAAGAAATGAATACCGACCTTTTTGAAAACGTTTTTCCCTCTCTTGTGAGAGCTGGCAAAAGCATATATGCGATGAACATATCGGACACAGTCATAAGTATAGAGGATATAACTTCCTTTATGCGTGCGGGATTCAGTTTTTTAGAATGCCTCAAAAAGGAATACCCCAAGGGCATAAGTGTCAGTGAAGAGGCAACAGTTGAAAAGGGTGCACTTTTGGAGGCGCCGTGCTATATCGGCAAAAATGCACACATCCACAAGGGGGCAAAGGTGGGAGCATATTCCCACATAGGTGAGGGCACCGTTGTAAAAGAAGGTGCGAGCATCAAACGAAGCATTGTTTTAAAAGGTTGCCGCATTGGCAAAAATGTGTCGCTCAGAGGCTGCATTGCAGATGAAGGGGTTATAATAGGTGACAATACAACCGTACTTGAGCAGGCAGTTATAGGCAAGGGGACAAAAATCGGCGAGGCAGTCACTGTACGTTCTTTTGTGAAAATATGGCCCGAAAAGACACTTGAGGATTGCACCACGGTTTCGGAAAACCTTTTGTGGGGACAGAAAAAGAGAACACGCCTGTACAAAAAAGGCGTTATTGAAGGGGTAGTTAACGTTGATATAACACCAAGGTTTTGCACTATGCTTGGCGAATGCGTGGCTGCAGGCTTTGACGGAGGTGAAATCGGTGTTGCAACCGACGGCAGTGCGGCAGGGGCAATGGTGCGGGACGCTGTAACGGCAGGGCTTTTGGGAATGGGATGTCGTGTAAAGGATTTCGGCGAACAGCCGCTCTCCATAACACGGCGCGGCGTACTTTTTTACATGCTTAAAGGCGCAATAAGCATAAGTATAACTGAAAAAGATGGCGAAGATGTGGCGGCGATAGACATCATAGGCTCTGACGGATTGGAAATTGACGAAAATGCCAAACAGCGCATGGAGGATTATTTTGAAAAAGGAGATTTCCTTTATCCCGAGAGTAAAAAGATACGAGAGAGCGAGTATCTTTTTGAGTATAAAATACACTACCTTAAAAGCCTTGTAGGCTACACCAAAAAGAAGCGTCAGCCCTATAAAATACTCCTTGCCTGCCCTGCAGTATGGGGGAGAAGACTTGTAAGCTCTGCTATGGCGGATTTCAACTGCTCGGTGAGTATGTATATGCCATATGATGTAATAAGCCCTGCGCAGAAAAAAGCTTTTGAAGAAAGCGTTGATATAGGGGGCTTTGACATAGGCTTTATCATAGACGCCAAATGCGAAAAGCTCACCGTAGTACTACCCGAAAAACGTACCCTTGATGCTGACACATATCTGGCACTTACCTGTCTTGTAATAATGAAAAAACACAAAGGTGCAACAATACACGTTCCGCTCACGGCTTCCTCTGCCATTGATATGCTGGCAGAAAAACACGGCTGCGAAATAGTCAGAACGCCTCTTACTCCCGATGACAGCATAAAGGGCAAGGATACCGTTTCGGACGAGTATGTATTCCGTTACGATGCCGTAGGTTCGGTAATAAAACTGGTGGATTTTTTCTCCGAGGAGGATATTGGGGATTTAATAAATCAGATACCACCTATTACAATTGCAAAAACTGTTATTGAGATACCCAAAGGCGAAATAGAAAAGGTTATGGGAAAAATAAAGCATCTCAGTAATAATACCGAAAGTGAAGAAGGCGTAAAAATAACTCTAGACAAAGGCTGGGTTGTTGTAATGACAGATACCAATAAAGAGGTGTGCCATATTGTAGGCGAGGGCACAAGCTACGAAACCGCCAAAGAACTGTGTGATTTTTGCATAGACGAAATACTGGGAAAGTAAAAAAGCTGTTACAAAGAGAGGTTAACTCTTTGTAACAGCTTTTTGTTAATTTTCATATTCTAATAAGTCCGAGATAGAGCAGTTAAGAACAAAGCATGCCTTTGCAAGAAAGTCAAGGTCAACTCTTTCTACATTTTCTGCCTTGTAGTATCTGTCGATAACTTCATATTTGACGCCGGTCAATGTACGCATTTTATTTCGAGTTATCCCCTTGCGATTCATAACTTCAGAAAGTTTTATTCTTATTTTTCCGTATTGTTTTATGTTCATAATACTATTAAATTCGTTCATAGGTATCCCTCCAAAAACATTCTAACAAAGGATTACCTTGTTGACATTTCCCTTTTTAAGGATTACCATATAGAGGGTAAATATGTGCTAAAGGAGAATTAATGAATGAAAAAAGCAATAACAGCATTTATGTGTACGGTAATTATAGCAAGTTTGTTTTGCTCATGTATGAACAAAACCGTCGAGGACAGTTATGACGAAGGACCGCGTGTTTATATAACGCCGAAAGGACACAAATTTCATTTTAGTACGACATGTGCAGGGAAACGTGCAAAACAGGTGCCATATAATAAAATAAAATATTATTACGAGCCTTGTAAAAAATGTACGAGGGATTAAAATAGGCTACCAATTAAACAAAGAATTGGTAGCCTGTTTTTGCTATATGTGCGCAAGGGATTTACATCGCTGCGAAGAAAATTACAAAAGCTCTATAAGCTTTTGCACATCTTCTTTGGTTGTTGCCCAGCTTGTTGCAAAGCGGACAACAGAGTGACTGTCGTCATATTTTTCCCAAAAGCTAATACATACGTTTTCTTCAATTTTCTTTTTATATTCGTTTTCAAGGATGATAAAAATCTGGTTGGTGGGCGAATTGATAAAGAACTTATAGCCCTTTTTTGTAAATGCGTCCTTGAGCGTTTGTGCTGTTTCAATAGCATTTTTTGAAAGCTCAATGTAGAGGTTATCTGTAAAAAGTGCATCAAACTGTACGCCCAACATTCTGCCCTTTGCCATAAGTGCACCGTGCTGTTTTATAAGATTTACAAAGTGCTTGGGGCAATTGTTTTTTGTGAAAACAACTGCTTCGCCGCAGAGTGCGCCGCATTTTGTGCCGCCTATGTAGAACACATCGCAAAGTGACGCGATGTCAGAAAGAGAAATGTCAGTGTCTGATGCCAACGCGTAGCCAAGTCGTGCGCCGTCCAAAAACAGCGGCAGGTTATATTTTCTGCACACTTCACTTAATCTTGTAAGCTCGTCCTTTGTGTAAAGCGTGCCGTATTCAGTAGGGTGAGATATATATACCATGCCGGGGAAAACCATATGCTCATGGCTGTCGTCGGCATAAAAGTTTTCTACAAGTGTGACAAGGTCATCTGTTTTAATTTTGCCCTCGTATTCGGGAAGTGTGATAACCTTGTGCCCTGTGTATTCAATAGCACCTGCCTCGTGACATGCAACGTGACCGGTCTTTGCACATACAACCCCCTCGAAACGAGAAAGCATTGTAGCAATAACCACCTGATTTGTCTGTGTGCCGCCCGAGATAAAGTAAATATCTGCATCGGGGCAGTTTGCTGCTTTTCTGATTTTGTCCTTTGCGAGAGAAGAGTATGTATCCTCGCCGTAGCCGTCAAGCTTTTCAAGATTTGTTTTTAAAAGATGTTCCAAAACCTTGGGATGAGCACCTTCTGAATAGTCATTTTTGAAATATAACATAAAAAACCTCCTTGTATAAGAACGGGCGACCAATGGTCGCCCCTACGTGTTTATTCACTAAATAAAGTCAGTTGTTTTTTGCCCGAGTCTTCATCCTTTAAGAAATATCCCGCAGAGGGAAGAGAACGAGCCTTGTAACCAGACGGGTCGGTGAGAACATCAGTTGCAATGCCTATAGATTCCAGCGAGGCTTTTTTTCTGAGGGTCATCACCTGCACGCCCTGACTTGTACGGCTTGTCTTTGTGAGTACATCCTTTGAGTCAAATACAACGCATTTGCCGTTATTAGAAAATGCGGCAACAAATGTATCTTCTTTTATATATAATGCGCATGCAAGGGGAGCTTTGTCAGAGTATCCGCCAGTAAGTCTCTTTCGGTTTGTCTTTGTAGCGTAGCCCTGCATGTCAATCTTGGCAACCTTGCCGTTTGTAAACGCAAAGAGCATAAAGCCTGTATAATCACTTGTGGGTATGCAATAAACTATCTTTTCGTCCTTTTCCATGTTGAGAAGGTTGGGCAGATAATCGCCCATAGCACTAGCTTTAGTATCCTTTATGTCGTTAAGACGCATCTTGTACACGTTCTGCATATCTGAGAAGAACAGCATTTCCATTTTGTTGGAAGCATCAAATTCAAGCATCATGCTGTCGCCTTCTTTAAATTTATGCTCGCCGCCTGCACGCAGTGACACTAGCGTAATCTTTTTAAAGTAGTTTTCCTTTGTCATAAAGACCTTGACATTGTAGTCGGGAATTTCGGGAGTATAGTCCTCCTCGGGTGAATCAACCATGTCAATTAATATAGTTTTACGGTCGCGGCCGAACTTGTCCGCAATCTCGGTAAGCTCATCTGAAATGATCTTCTTAATGCGGCGTGTGCTTTCGCTTGCTTCTCTTAAGTCCTTTACTTCCTTTGTGAGATTTTCGATCTCGTCAATACGCTTTAAGATATAGTCGCGGTTAAGATTACGAAGCTTGATTTCAGCCACATATTCAGCCTGGATTTTATCAATACCGAAGCCTTCCATAAGGTTGGGAACAACCTGAGAGTCTTCTTCGGTGTTACGTACAATATAAATAGCCTTGTCAATGTCCAAAAGTATTTTTTCCAAGCCAAGCAAAAGGTGAAGTCTTGCTTCTTTTTTCTCGGCGTCAAATATAAGACGACGCTTTGTGCAATCCATACGGAAGCTTATCCAGTTACGGAGAATACCTCTTACACCCAAAACCATAGGCTCGCCGTTTATGAGCACATTGAAGTTGCAACTGAAGGATTCCTCCAAAGGTGTCAGCTTGAAAAGCTTTACCATGAGCTTTTCCGGGTCGGTTGAACGCTTTAATTCAATCGTAAGCTTCAAACCTGTCTTGTCGGTTTCGTCACGCACGTCGTTGATTTCGCGGAGCTTGCCTGCCTTTATAAGCTCAGCCAATTTGTCAATGATAGCTTCTGTTGATGTGGTGTAGGGGATTTCGGTTATTTCGATAAGGTTATTTTTCTTGTCATATTGATACTTTGCACGAAGCTTTACACTACCTCTGCCGGTTTCATAAATCTGATTAAAGGTATCGTCATCACGGATAAGGAAACCGCCCGTTGAAAAATCGGGACCTGTAATATAGTCGGATATAACAGCCTTGTCATCCTTCATGAGAGCTTTTGCCGCAAGACAAACCTCCCTAAGGTTAAATGATGCGATATTAGATGCCATACCTACCGCAATACCCTGATTGGGGTTTACAAGGATGTTAGGAAAAGCCGAAGGCAAAAGTGCGGGCTCTTTCATAGTGGAATCGTAGTTATCAACAAATTCAACGGTGTTTTTGTCAATATCACGGAAAACCTCTGCTGCAATGGGCGAAAGCTTAACCTCGGTATAACGGGAAGCGGCAAATGCCATGTCGCGGCTGTATTGCTTGCCAAAGTTACCCTTTGAATCAACAAAGGGATGGAGCAGTGCCTCATGGCCCTCAGTCAGACGAACCATGGTTTCATAAATCGCCATATCACCGTGAGGATTTAATCGCATTGTCTGACCTACAACGTTGGCGCTTTTCGTCCTTCCGTTTTTGAGCAAACCCATTGAGTACATTGTGTACAAAAGCTTTCTGTGGGAGGGTTTAAAACCGTCAATTTCGGGAATTGCACGGGAGACAATAACACTCATAGCATAGGGCATATAGTTTTCTTCAAGTGTTTTTGTAATATGTTGTTTGTTTACTTCATATTCCATTTGAAAATGCACGCCTTTCTGCCCACAGAATGATTTTTTCAAGGCGATGTGGGCATCGCACCAATCCTTTATATTGTATCATAAATTGTGTTTTTGGTCAAGTTTAGCGCCAAATTATGCCTGCATTTTGTGAACAAAGTTTGAAAAATTACGTAATTGTTAAAAAAGTTTTACAAAAAGGGTTTACAAAAGGGAAATTTTGTGTATAATAGTAAACGTGTAGAAAAATTGTGAGGTGTTAATTTGATGCAGAAATCGGATTTTTACAAAAGAATAACGTCCGTAAAAACTGCCACCAAAGAGTGTTTCGGCATAATCAAGAATATTGATACAAAACTGCTTTCAGCAGTAGTTTCTATAGTAATGCTTTTAACAAGTTTCGGAATTATTACAAAATATTACACATTGGGTTACGATGTTTATTACGGCGATGTTAACGTTGGTGTAATAGGTAATAAGGACGAGGCAATAAAGGCATATAATGCAGCACAGACAGATGTAGCAAAGCTTAACGGTAACAGCTTTTATTATGATTTGGAGTTTGTTATGACAATTGCTCCCGTTAACCGAATGAATGTAAATGACATTTACAGAGGCATTGTGGTAGCGGCAGAGGGCGAGGTTAGCTGTTACAGTATCAAAACAGACAACGGCTCGGCTATAAAGCTTGGTACATACGAAGAAGCCGAGGAAGCGTTGAGACTTTTCCGCGAAAGCTTCAACCGTGCAGATGCTGAGATTTTTACAGGTTACAATATAGTGCCTTCCACAGATATCATTACACGTATATTATCCGTTGAAGATGCTGTAAAGTTAATGGGTGAAACAGACGCTATAAAAGTGGTTTATAAGGACGAAACAAAGCGTGACGTTGCAATCCCCTATAAAGAAACAGTTGTTGAAGACCCCACTATTTCCGTAGGCTTGAGTGTTGTCAAGCAGGAGGGCTCAAACGGTAAGGGTATTGAAACAAGCGTTGTTTTCTATGAAAACGGCGAAAAGAAGCATGACGTTGCTCCGTCGGTTCTCGTGGTGGAAGCACCGGTTGACCGTATTGTACATGTAGGTACGGGTACAATGGTTGGTCTTACCGAAAATTCGCTTCCTTGGCCTACAGCAGGTACTTTTACATCTGAATTCGGTGCAAGGTGGGGAAGAAATCATAATGGTATTGACTTGGCTGCAAAGACAGGCACAAGTATATATGCTCCCTGCTACGGCAAGGTAACCTTTGCAGGCGTAAGGTCGGGTTATGGTAATTTTGTTATTATCGACCACGGCGAAGGCTATACAACAACATATGCACACATGAACTCAATCAATGTTACAGAAGGTCAAATGGTTTCTGTAGGCGACAAAATCGGTACAGTGGGCAAAACAGGCAGGGTAACAGGTGCACATCTTCATTTTGAGGTGCTTCTTAACGATGTCTTTGTTGACCCTATGGATTACATTGCAGGTTGACAAACTAAAGGTTAAATTATATAATTAAGATTGCGGAGAAATCTGCAATCTTTTTTGTTTTGAGGTGGATTATGGATAAACTTAAAAAATCTTTGATTATACCGGCGATTTATCATGCAGCTGTATTTATTGCCATGATTTATTTCCGCTTCACAAAAGATGTTGAGCTCAATATTGTTTTTGCACTTGTTTTGGATTTTGCAGGCGTTGTTGTAGGCCCCATGTTTTATGCGGTTGCATCTATTGCACATGCTATTTTGCACGACGGCAAGGTATATGATTATCTGTATTACTGCCTCGGCTACATAGGCGGCATCGGAGTTGTGCGTATTATACTTTATCCTTTACTTATGGGTACAAGCCTTATTATAGTAGGTGCTGCGGCAAGCTTTGTATCCTTGGGTGTGTTTGTAATCTGGGATTGTCTGTTTGCACTTACGGACCGTATGATGAAAAAGCGTCCCGGAAGAAAAAAGCAAAAGTAATATAAACTGCAGTAAAAATACTTTTTTTACTGCAGTTTTTTTGTTTAAATTGCAATCGGGAAACTCAATAAAAAATGTTGAAAATGAAAATAAACTGTGCTATAATTTTCTAAATAAAGACAATGGGGACTTTTTTGAATATAATGTATGGAATGTTCCCGGAGGTATAGTATGATTTGTAATAATATTTTAGAAGCAATGGGTAATACTCCAATTATAAAACTTAATAGATTGGCAGATAACGACAGTGCCGAAATCCTTGTGAAATTTGAGGGCTTGAATGTGGGTGGCTCAATCAAAACAAGAACGGCATTTAATATGATAAAAAAAGCCGAAGAGGAAGGCAAAATCAACGCTGACACAATAATTGTCGAGCCCACAAGCGGCAATCAGGGTATTGGTCTTGCACTTGTAGGTGCGGTACGTGGCTACAAAACAGTTATCATTATGCCTGACTCCGTTAGCGAAGAAAGACGCAAATTAGTTGAGCATTACGGTGCAGAGGTAATCCTTATTCATGACGCGGGCAACATCGGTGCTTGTATTGATGAATGCTTGCAAACAGCACTTAAAATGCAAAAGGAAAATCCCAACGTTTTTGTGCCTCAGCAGTTTGAAAACCCTGCAAACCCCGAAATCCAGCGTAATGTAACCGCACAGGAAATCCTTGTGCAGGTTGGCAAGCCTATTCACGGCTTTTGTTCGGGCATAGGCACAGGCGGTACTATTACAGGTATAGGCGAAGCATTGAAAAAAGAAAACCCCGATATGGAAATCTGGGCAGTTGAACCTGAGCACGCGGCAATACTCTCGGGAGGTAGTATCGGAACTCATATCCAAATGGGTATTGGCGACGGTCTTATTCCCGATATTTTGAACACCGAAATCTACAACGATATTTGTATCATAAACGATGAAGAGGCAATCCGCACAGCAAAAGAGCTTGCAAGCCGTGAAGGCATCATGTGCGGTATATCAAGTGGCACAAACGTTGCCGCCGCAATAAAAATGGCAAAAAAGTTAGGTAAGGGTAAAACCGTTGTAACTGTGCTTCCCGACACCGCAGAGAGATATTTCTCTACACCTTTGTTTGAATAACACCCTTTTTGAGTGTATTTAATAAAACACATTAGGAGGAAACGATTTATGGATTGGAATTCGAATGTAAGACCCGAATCAATGGAAAGAATTACAACAAAAGCTCAGGCAGAAGCTTATATTGATGAGCTTGTTGAGTTCACACGTAAGCAGGTAGGCGACAAGAAGGTGCTTCTTGCACTTAGTGGCGGTGTTGACTCTTCCGTAGTAGCGGCACTTTTAATCAAGGCTATCGGCAAGCAGCTTGTATGCGTGCACGTTAACCATGGACTTATGCGTAAGGGCGAAAGCGAAAACGTTATCGAAGTTTTCAAGAATGGGCTCGACGCAAACCTTATTTATATCGACGCGACTGACCGTTTCCTCGATAAACTCAAGGATGTAGCAGACCCAGAAACGAAGAGAAAGATTATCGGTGGCGAGTTCATCGAAGTATTTAACGAAGAAGCTCTTAAGATGACAGACATCAAGTTCCTTGCACAGGGTACAATTTATCCCGATATATTGGAATCTGACGGTGTTAAGGCTCACCATAATGTTGGCGGTCTTCCCGAAGAAATGGATCTTAAGCTTGTTGAACCCGTAAAGCTTCTTTATAAGGACGAAGTAAGAATCGTAGGCAGTGCATTGGGTCTTCCTGATGAAATGGTTTACCGTCAGCCCTTCCCCGGCCCCGGTCTTGGCGTAAGATGCTTAGGTGCAATCACACGTGACCGTCTTCATGCTCTCCGTGAAGCTGACGCAATCCTTCGTGAAGAATTTGACAAGAACGGTCTTGCAGGTAAGGTATGGCAGTACTTTATTGCTGTGCCCGATATTAAGAGCGTAGGCGTTAAGGATTCTAAGCGCTACGAAGGCTGGCCCGCAATCATCCGTGCTGTCAATACAACTGATGCTATGACAGCTACAATTGAAGAAATCCCCTATAGCATTCTTCACCATATCACAGACAGAATTACACATGAAGTTGACGGTATCAACCGTGTACTTCTTGACCTCACTCCCAAGCCCATTGGTACAATTGAATGGGAATAAGATTTTTCACAAACGGATGTGAACTGACAAAATCGTGAACAGCAAACGGGTACCTTGCGAAATACAAAATCCTGACGTAATGTCAGGATTTTTATTTTGCCTATATAGAGTGCAGATTTGATTACAGAGACGTACCAAAATTATATGCCTCTTCAAGCTTGGGATTGTCTTTGATATCACCTATATTGAATACGCCACTGCAGAGCACCTTGCCTTTGTCATCCCAGCCGAGATGCTTCATCAAACGGTCGTACCAATACAAGGTTTCTTCATAGCCGTTACCTTCTGCAGCCATAATTAAGGCACATTCTTTTTTTGGATTAGCGTAGTTTTCGTTACATTCAGCTACTGCGAAAAGACGGTCAAACGCACATTTTAACTGACCGCTGATTGTCCAGTAATACAAGGGAGAAGCAAGCACTACCATATCTGCTTCTTTATAGAAGGGATAGATTTTGTCCATATCATCCTTCTGTACACAAGGACTTTCGGGGTCTTTACCGCCGCCACAGCATCCGAGGCAAGGATGGATGTTCATTTTCTGCAGATCAAAGAAAGTAACGATGTGTCCTGCGCTTTCTGCGCCTTCTGTAAAAGATTTAATAAGTTCCGATGTATTACCCTTTGCACGGGGGCTACCGTTTAATATAACAATTTTCTTTGCCATAATGATTCCTCCAGAGACTTAATATTGACTTGTGTTGTTGCCTTTGCTATAATTATAACATATACAAAAACTTTGTAAAGTACTGTCATAATTGATAGGTACTATACTAAAAGAAAGTGATTGAGCTATGATTAAGAATTATATTGAAAACGCAAACTTTGAGGATACCGGTTTTAGTTACACGCTTTCTCTTATTAGCGGGAAGCATAAAATGGTGATACTGTATTGTTTGATGGAATTTGGTACTGTTCGGTTTAACGAGATGCGGAGATATTTAAAAAAAGTTACCGACAAGACGTTAAGCTCTAACCTTAAAGAATTGGAAGCAGATGAGCTTATAAGGAGAATGGAATACACTCAAATACCGCCAAAGGTTGAGTACAGCCTTACTGAGCGGGGAAAGTCGTTGATGGAAGTGCTTGACCAACTTTGCGTTTGGGGAGAAAACAATCGGAAATAAATAAAAGTGATGGCAGGGTAAAAGCTTTGCCGTTTTGTTGTGACATTTAGATAAAGCTTGAATCATACCGATGCAAAAGCATCGGTTTTTGTTTGCCACCGCGGAGCGGGAGCACACTTATAAATAATACAAAAAAATTAACCTTTTTGACTTTTTTCGTTTGTAAATCGTCTAATAAGTGTAAAGGCTTTTACAAAGACGAAAGGAGGGTAAAATTTGTACGAACTGTTCGAACAGAAATATAAAGAATGTGAAAAATCATTGTTCTTGGTTGCAATAGGTTATTTGCATAATACAGAAGATGCAAAAGATTGTGTTCAAGAAGCCGTTTTATCAGCGTTGAAAGCATTTAATAATTTAAAGAGTCAAGAATATTTCAAAACTTGGATTACTCGCATTGTTATAAATAAAAGCAAAGATTTTATAAAAAAGCGAAGATTTACGGAAGAACTGACAGATACACTCAATGTATTTTACGATATGCCAACGGAAGAAATAGGTATTATGGATTGCATATGCAAATTAAATCCGAAAATGTCAATCTACATAACACTTCGATTTTATAATGAAATGACTTATGAAGAAGTGGCAAAGGCATTGAAACAGCCTGTTTCAACAGTAAAATACAAAACAAAAAAAGCATTATTGGAACTAAAAAAACATTTGGAAGGAGATGTTGTAAATGAAAATATCTGAAATGGAAAGCAGATTGCAAAAACACGCTGAGGTAACGAAATACGTAATGGCAGCTCCTTTCGATATAAAAACGGAGGAATTTGTAATGACAAAGAAAAAATTTAATATCAAAAAATCCATATTACTTGCGGCAGCCATTATATGCGTAATTGGTACAACTGTTTCTGCCGCTATACATTTTTTAACGCCGAGCGAAGTTGCTGAAAATTTTGGAGATGTAAAGTTGGCTGCTTCGTTTGAAAACAGCAACTATGCTGTTGAAACTGTGACAGACGGTAAATATACAGCATCAATATTGGGGGTTGTTTCCGGCGAAAATTTAAGTGACTTTAAAGGCTCTGCATGGGATATTATTCCTGAAAGAACTTACGCAGTTGTAGCTGTTGAAAAGACAGACAAAACCCCTATGACTATTGGTGAACCTATAATGGTTACTCCGCTTATACAAGGGCTAAAGCCTTGGGAATACAATATGGCTTCAATGCATGGTAGTTATACCGAAAATGTTATTGACGGCGTTTTATATCGTATTATTGAAATGGACAGTATAGAATGTTTTGCTGACCAAAAAATCTATATGGCAGTAACCGACAGTATGTTTATCAGTAATGAACACTTTGCTATTGATGAAAATTCCGGCGAGATAACAGTAAAAGAAGAATACAGAGGAACAAATATACTGTTTGAACTTGCGGTTGACAAATCGAAAGCTGACATAGAAAAAGCTACACAGTATCTTATAGAATTAAAAGAGGGTTGGGATGACGAAACAGAAAGCATTGAAGAACACAATACTGATAATTCTAATGATGATTCAGAAGATATAAGGTTGATTACAGATTGATTTCTGTATTATAAAAAGTCAAGTGTGAAGCCGATAGTTTGTAGAGAAATCTCAAATTATTGGCTTTTTTGTTGTATATCATCAAAGGCTGATTTTGCAAATATTTTTATTTTGTAGAAACAGTGCAATTTGTTGACAAATAATAGCTTTTTGGCTATAATATAAACTACAGTTAGCGATGCCTAACTTAAAAACAAGTAAAGGAAGTTACAATATGAAGGACTTTATTGTTATACTGATTCTTGCTGTGGTTTTGATTTTTGCGCTGAGTGGTGCAAGGAAAAGATTGAAAGGCGGTTGCTGCGGCAGTGGCGGTAGTAAACCAAAAAAGGTTAAGCCAAAGAACTCAAACACAGCTGATTACGCGTACAAAGTAACTGCATATATTGAAGGTATGACCTGTGACGGCTGCAAGGTAAGGGTGGAAAACGCGTTTAATTCTCTGGCGGATTGCTATGCAAAGGTTAATCTGAAAAACAAATCTGCCGAAATTTGGACTAATACTAAAATGAGCGAAGACGAAATTGCAGATATTATCAAGAAAAACGGATACACCTTAGTCAAATGCTCACAGGAGTAATTACAATACGGCAATGAGGTGGCAATAATGAGAGACTTTGAAGCAATGTCAAAAAAGCATTTTGACGCACAGGCAAAAGATTATGACCAAAAGGAAACAGTGTACTATTCCAAATTCCCAAAGGTGAGCTGTCGTGATGTTGCCGACAGACTTAAAAACTATGATTATAAAAAACTGCTTGACATTGGCTGCGGAACAGGATTTTTGATAGAGCTTTTGAAAAAACAAAAAGATGCCCGGTATTACGGACTTGATTTATCTCCCGAAATGATTAAGGTTGCAAGGTGTAAGTTTGACAGTGATGTGCAGCTTGCAGAAGGCTCGGCAGATAAACTGCCCTATGACGACAATACATTTGATGTTGTGTGCTGTGTTCAGAGCTTTCATCACTACCCCTACCCCGAAAAGGCAATGAGTGAAGCATACCGTGTACTGAATAATGGCGGTTTGTATATACTTTCCGATACAGGCTGCAGCGGAATAGCAAAGTACTTTGACAACTTTGTATTCAGACATTTTATGAAATCCGGAGATTATGCCGCATACAGCAGAAAAGATATTGAAAAGCTGATGACAAAGTGTGGCTTTAGCGTTGTTTCGTCGGAAAAGGTAAAGGGCTTTATATTTACGGTGGTGGGCAAAAAGGCGTAAAATGAAATTTGAGATAACAAGAACCGATGCTTTGCATCGGCTTTTTGTTTGCTTAAAATAATTTTTGAAACTTTTTTAATGTTTTTATGATATATAATAGTGAAAAGATTAAACGCGTTTGACTTTTTAGAGGGTTGGTTTTTATGATTGATGAAAAAAAGCTCCTTGACGGGCTAAGGCAAAAACAAAACAGTGCAATTGAAAAGGCTGTTGAAATTTACACACCATACATATCCACCGTGATTTTTAATATGGCAGGAGTAAGTCTTTTAAAAGAAGATGTGGAAGAAGTTGTGGCAGATGTTTTTGTAACGCTGTGGAAAAATGCCGATACCATTGATTTGAAAAAAGGTACTATTCGCTCGTATATTGCGGCGTGTGCCAGAAACGGTGTGTTGAAAAAATTGAATAGCCGTTTTACATACGAGAATATTGAAAACGTGGATATCATAGGCGAAAACACTTTGGATGATGAAGTGATGAGTAAATTTTTGTGGCAGGCTGTAATGGAGCTTGGTGAGCCTGATTGCGAGATTTTTGTACGGTTTTACAAATACGGCGAAAAGCTAAGTTATATTGCCCGCGTCATGGGGATGAAGCTGTCAACTGTAAAAACCAGGCTTTCGAGAGGAAAAGTAAGGCTTAAAAAGATTTTAAGTTGCGAGGAGGAAACATTATGAAAAGAAACCTTTTTGATGATATTGATATAACCAGCTTTAATGATACCGTAGATTTTAAGGCTGATATTTCAAAAATCAAAAGTAGAGTTCTGAACGAAATTAATACTGATTCTTCCCGCGGAGAAAGGAAGGTTAATATTATGACACATAAAAAGAAAATTACACTCGTTGCAGTATGTGTGGCACTTGTTTTGGGGATAACAGCCTTTGCGGCAACAGGAATGATTAAAACATGGTATTCGTCATCAAGTCTTGCAGATGCGTTTTACGAATTACCCGAAAGTGAAAATATCACCAAGGAAATCGGCTATAATATTGTGCTTATTGAAGAGTTTGAAAACGGATATGTGTTTGAACGTGGCAATGTGATTGATAATCGACTTGAGGATGAGAACAGTAATACCGTTGAAAAATTCAAGTCAACATCCTTTGAATATAAAAAGGACGGCGACAGAGTGATTTATTCTCAGGATAAGTTTGAGTCTGAAGTGCCTTTCGACGGCGATAAAGTAGCGGAAGAAAACGGCGTTGCAATGTATTATACATCTTATCGCAACAAAAACGTGCCGGGAAATTACCAGATGACCAAGGAAGACAAAGTAGCAGAGGCAAACGGTGAACTTGTGTTCAGCTACGGAAGCTCAAAGGTTGAAATTGTAACAGTGCAGGCTATAAGCTTTGAAAAAGACGGAATAAGACATTCCCTTATGCAGATTAACGGCAAGCTTACAAAAGACGAGCTTGTGGAAATGGCAAAGGAAATTATAAATAAGTAAGCAAAAAATCCCGATGCAATTGCATCGGGATTTTGGCTGTTTAGTCTAATATTCTGCCGTCAGTAGAAATTGTCACAACTCTCCACGGGATAAACTTGCCGCTTTCCATAAGTGCACGCTTTACAGCGTTTTCAATACCGCCGCAGCAGGGCACCGCCATACGTGTAACTGTAACACTTTTTATGTTGTTGTTTTTGATGATTGCCGTAAGCTTTTCTGTGTAGTCAACATCATCAAGCTTGGGGCAACCGATGAGTGTTATATGTTTACGGATAAACTCATTATGAAAATTACCATACGCATAAGCTGTGCAGTCTGCAGCAATTAAAAGATTTGCACCTTCAAAATAGGGCGCATTGATGGGTACGAGTTTTATCTGTACAGGCCACTGGCTAAGCTGACTTACGCTATGAGTAGGGGCTATGGCTTCCACCTCTCTTTGAATTGCTTTGCTTGCAGTTCCGGGACAGCCGCAGGGAAGAGCTGTAGCCTTCTTCTTTGCCTGTGCAGCTTTAACTGCCGCCTCATCGTAAGCAGGAGCCTCTCTTTCTTCAAAGCTGATTGCGTCCATGGGGCATGCAGGCAAGCAGTCGCCCAAACCGTCACAGTAATCCTCACGGGTTAACTTGGCTTTGCCGTTTACCATTTCAATTGCACCTTCGTGACAGGCTGCCGCACATGCACCGCAACCGTTGCATTTTGCTTCATCTATTTTAATTATTTTTCTTAACATTGTATCGCCTCCATTAGTTGTTATATGTTAATTATAATACATTACGAGTAATATGTAAAATGAAAATGGTCGGAATTTTCGACAAAAAATAGTAAAAATCACTGTTTAGGTCAAAAATAATTTACAATCTTTGGATAAAATTTTTAAAAAATGGTGTTGAATAACGGATAAAAACGAGATATAATAGTGTTAACAGGAATTTATGACATCTAAGTATATTCTACATCATTATAAAGAAAGGATGATTCTCCAATGAAGCAGATTATTTGTAAGGTTGAGTACGACACAGAAACAGCTGAAGTAGTAGCAAGCTACACAAGCGGTGAATTCGGTGACGCTACAGGTTATGAAGAAATTCTTTATGTAACACCCACAGGTAAGTATTTCCTTTATACTAACGGCGGTGCAGAATCCATCTATCCTACAGAAAAGATTACAAGAATGTCTGAAGCTAAGGCTAAGGAATGGAAGGCTGCTCACTAAAAACGGTTGCCTTTTGCGCATAATGCGTAAAAAATCAATCCGTTTTCAGCGGCAACATTAAAAGACGAAGAGGACTATCAATTGATAGTCCTCTTCGTCTTTTAATGAAAAGGGCTATCCTCTTTCGAGAGATAGCCCTTTTCGTATATGTGTTTTACGTGTGTGCTTATTTAATAATAACTTCGATTGCACTCATCTGAGGAGGAAGGGAGAATGTTGCAGCATCAAGATGCTTTACTTCAACTTCCATACCAACCTCGAGGCTTTCAAAAACATAGAGCATACGGTTCATTGTGTGGTGATAGAAAGTTTCATCGCTTACGTTAAACCGAACTTCACCGTTTTCGCCTTCTATAACAAAATAACCTTCGCCAATTTCTGTAATCTTGCCTGCTGTTGTCAGTTCTCCCAGCGGTGCGTCAACAACTGCGGGAAGAACAACCTCATATGCGTAAACCTGAGGAGGAAGGCTCATTGTCATAGCATCAGCATAGAAAACTGTAACCTCCAAGCCTACTATAACATCAGAGAGCATATAAAGCATTTTGTTCTTTTCGCTGCGGATGAGAGTGTTTTCGTCAACCATGAATTTTACTTCGCCAAGCTTTTCACTTTCAGCCAAGATGTAATCGTCACCAATTTCTGTTACTGTAGCCTTTGTTGTAAGCTTCTCGGAAGATTCAGCGGATGCAACAAAAACAATGTCAGACGCATAAACCTGAGGAGGGATCGAAGCTGTCATAGCGTCAGCAAAAGTAATCTGAAGGTTAGAGCCAACTTCAACATCTTCAAGACGGTAAAGTCTGCGGTTCATTTCGTGACGGAAAGATGTGTTTTCATCAACCTTGAACATAACTTCGCCCATTTTTTCGTTTGTTGCAAGGATGTAGCCTTCGCCTTTTTCAGTAACTGTGAATACCTGAGAGTTTTCGTTTACTGCAAGCTTTCCTTCACTGTTCAAGAATACCACCTCAATTGCATAAACCTGGGGAGGAATAGATGCTGTCATTGCCTGGTCAAAGTAAACCTTGAGTGAACTGCCTACTGCAAGGTCATTTGCCTTGTAAAGCATACGGTTCGTTTCATGGTGGAAATGAGTTTTGTCGTCGTAGCGGAACATTACTTCGCCAAGTTTTTCTGTATCAGCAAGGAAATAGCCTTCGCCGAGTTCTTTAACTGTGGCCTTTGTGGAATATTCCTCGTAAGCCTTTCTCTGTTCGTCAATATTTGTAAAGAAGCTTTCATGTGCGTATGTAGTATCGTAGTTAAGAGAGATAGTATCGCCTACAGCTTCTTCAACAACGAAACCACCGTCGCTGATAACAACTGTTTTTGTTTCCTGTACCCAATTAACCTCATAGCCTTTTTCTTCGAGAGTTTCTCTTACAGGGAGAACTGCTTCCTTGGCAAAAGCTGTAGTGGATAAAAGTGTTGTTGCGCAAAGAGCAAAAACCGTACCTTTTTTCAAAATATTCATAATTTTAAATCCTTTCTTTCTTAAATCTATGTAAAAGGGAAGGTTATCCTTTAGGGTTCCGCGTTGGAGGAGGGCAGAACCCGTGAGGACAACCGCAATGGAACAACTGTGCAGAAAGCATGCCTTTCGGCTACACCGTTGAGGGCTGCATGTTGCCCAAAATTCCCTGCGTTATGGGTAAGGCTCAAAGGCCTTACACCTATAATACTTTTGAGATAGCCGAAAAGTTGCATTGATTTTTAATTTTTTTCAAAAAATTTTTCCCATTGGCAAAAAGTGGCTTGACAATGGGAAAATTGCTTATAAGAAAAATACTAATTCAGAAAAAACAGTGGAATAAAGGTTTTCACGTAAATCTGCGGTTGTTGCCGCGCCGCTTCCGACGATGAGCAATATATCATAGAAAATCATGCACAAAAGGCACACTGCCACAAATTTGCCTGTGAACCGGGTATGCTCTTCATAGATGAGGAACAATACCAATACAGCTGCCATTACAAAGAAAATTGCAAAGTCAGAAGTATATCTGGGATAAATGCCACCTGCCTGAATATCCACAAGACAAACCATAAATGCGGTCACAATAAGGAACACTGCAAATTTAAAAGGTTTTTCCTTGCGGATTTTATATATGCCGAAAAGTGCCAGCAATATAGCATGAGTGGCAAAAATACCGCCGTACATGTTTTCACGGCTGGTGTAGCCGATATAGGCTGTTTTAGGTGTGGAGGGTGAAAGGAACGGAAATTCCGACGTTATTGTCGGGGGACGGAAAAGGTATTCAAATATACCGAGTCCGAAGCGGTCCATTTCAAACCCGCGAAGAGTCATATCGGATACAGTAAGATTGTAGCCTGCACCAAAGTCAAAAGGTGAGGAGAAACGCGCCGCGTTATACATCATCACAAGTCCGCCTATGATAAGGTAAGGCATACAGAAATAAAGAGTGTTTTTAACACCTTGGAACCTTTTGTCCGTAATGCGGGAATTAATACTCAAAAGCTCACGGTCACGGAACACGCTGTTCCAGAAAATCACAAAAGCCGCACAGGAGAAGAAAATGAGGTTGGGACGAAGGGCGATAACAGATGCCATAAAGATTGAACCTATCATCAGCTTTGAAGGCTTGAGAACACCATTTTCACCCTTGGCACTTAGCCAGAAATAAAAGCCCATAACCGTAAACGCCAGTGCCCCCATTATAGGTATGCTGTAAAAGTCCGGGCGTTTTATCATATAAACGACGCCACCAGAAAATGCCGTAGCAACTGCCAACAAGAGGTATAAAAGATACGGGACTTCCTTTTTGTAATGCTTGATAAATTCACGGTACAAAAGGAAAATCGCGGCAATCAACACCCATGAAAAGGCGACTACCCCCAAAAAATTGGGGAACGGAATGCCTAGCGCATTAAATGGTAAATAGAAAATAAGTGCCGGCAGAACTCCGAAATAAACGTAATACTTTCCTTCGTAATAAGCAATGTCCCAAGGCTGGTCTCCGGAAGGGATACCTGCTTTTGTCAGAACGCGTGCCCTTTCGGCTCTGTCGTAGGGATTTTCCATATCAATAAGCTCTTGGGGGGCTTCCTTTTCAAGATGTAACTGTCCGTCCAAAAAAGCCTGGGCAAGTTCGTTATATTGATTGTGGTGCTTCCATTTGGGCACCACAAAGCTCAGGTTTGTAAAAGGAATAAGTAGAAACAACGCTGCCAACGCAAAGGCTACAGCAACTGTCACGGTGTTCTGCTTGTTACTTTTGGGGTTGTAAATAATCTGCCAAAAATCCTTAAGTATTATAAAATAGTAGATAAAGGATAAAAGAACAAAACAGATAAGCACACGCAATGCACTAAAATGAATACTCTTGGGAACATTAAGTCCTATGTCGGAGAGTGCAATAGTTTCCTTTTCTATATCTGGGATAGATATGCGTATGCGGTGAACATTGCCCGAAAAATGTGTCGGAATAAATGCTGTGGATTTTGCTGTGCCGGATACGGGGCATGTGCCTGCCACATACCAGTTTGAGTTAGCATCATCGATTGCTAAAATTCTGAGCGTATGATACGCATTATCGGTAGAAATATGAATATTGTCAACCTCGCAGTCGAGGTCACTTATTTCGATAAAATCCGTTGGTGAATCGAATATATACCTGCCGTTTGATGCAACCGCCGCAGTGCTTGTTATGGAAAAATTGTCTACACTGTCATAGGTGCGACTGCGAATCGATTCAAAATTAAAGCATAAAAATTCACACAGAAAACATACAATCAGAAAAAGACACGCAGGAGCCCATAAGCCGAGGCGTCTTTTTACTTTGTTTGCAAAAATAAGGCTCAGTGCCATAAGCACAAGTGCAATAACTAACATATAAAGCCTCCTTAAGCTTCCTCACACATATACTCATATATTGCCGTAAGCTCATCCTTTGCGTCTTTTACGTAGCTTATAAGCTGGCTGTTGGGCTTGTCCTGCTCAATAGCCGAGCGGATAACCGCAAGAGCGTTGTAGCAAGCGGGGACATACATATCATACCCCGCAGGGTCATCAATGTCGTATTTTAAAGTAAGTGCCTTCTTTTCGTCTGCGAGCATTCTGATTGCGGCGGGAGATTTCAATTCAAAAGCAATCAAAATCTTGCCAAGCTCGTCAATATGTTTTTCAATAAGATCTTTGTAAGTCATAACGCACCTCATTCAAATGTTTTTTGCTTGCGGATATCCTCTCCGAAAAAGAGAATAGGGTCAAAGTTCCCGATAAGCCGAGATACAATCCTCTCTGAATAGCTTGATTTAATCTCGGAGAGATTGAGGTTAGTGGAGAATACCATTTTTTTGCCTGTTAAAAGCCTCTGGTTCATAATCCTGAAAAGCTCAGACACGGTAAACTGGGTCATAAACTCAGCACCCAAATCGTCTAAGATAAGAAGGTCTGAATCAAGTGCCTTTTCGGCAATGTAGCTGCTTTTTTCATCGCCTCTGCCGAAATGAAGGTTTTCAAGCATAGGGAAAAGAGAGTTTGCGCTTATGTATAAAACGTCTTTTCCGCGGGAAATCAGCTCCGTTGCAATGGCTGAGGATAAAAACGTTTTTCCAAGACCGCTTGCACCGTAAAAAAGCAGATTTGTATCAGATAAATCAAAGTCTTCAACAAACTTTTTTGCAGAGCGGAGTATTATGGAGGCGTTTTCTCTTGCACCTATACCCTGACTGTTTTTTATGGAGTTGTCATAATACGAAAGGTCAAACTTATCGAAGGTTTGTCCTGCCATGTGACGCGTAAGATTAGCTTCTTTGAGGGCTTTGTTTGTAATTTCGGACTTGAGGCAGCTACAAAGCTTTGAATCTACATAGCCCGTGTCGCGGCAAAGCGGACATACATAAGGAGGATTAAGATAATCTGTGCTGTAACCGTTCTCAGTGAGAAGTCTTGCGATTTCTTCTGTATATTCACGGTTCTCTGCCATTATGCGGCTGACAGCCTCCTGTGGAGACGTGGCTTCCTCTGCTACGCGGGTAAGAAGCATCATGCCTGTAGCAGACAATCTGTTTTCGAGCTCTGCTATACGAGGAATGCGACTGTAAATTTCATTTTTTCTCTGATTTATAAGTGCGGCGCGGTCTTCGCGGCGCTTGTCTATCACATCAACAGCGTTTTGATAAAACATGTTTTTTCTCCCTTTAATCAGTTTTTCTTCATGCGGCGTTCAAGAGCAAGACGTTCAATATCGTCAAAGTCATAATGCGGGTCTTGCTGAGTGGCAGAGGGCTTTGCGCCCTTGCGTGCGCTGTCTGCTTCCTTCAAAGCGGCAACAGTCTTGATGCCGTCCTTTGCCCACGAAATAAGAATTTTATTCATATACTGAAAACTTAACTTGCCTGTGTTAAGGGTTGTCCTTGCGTAAGCTTCTTTTATCATGGCTTCACTCATACCAAGGTTGTTCGTCCAGTCAGAAATATATTCAACCTCACGCTCGGAAAAAGCTCTGCCGAGACCGAAAATCTGTGAGCATTTTTTGAGCATGCTTCTTTCCTTTTCCTTGCGCTTTATAACCTTTTCCGCCATGGTTACGGTTGTAATACCGTCGTTTGCCCAAGCATCTGCAACAGCTTCCATATATTTAATATTTTTTGTTTTTTCCTCTGCAGCGCAGTATTCAATAAGCATCAAAAGCACCTCGTAAGAGAACGAATACCACTCAAGGAACGAATAGAGAGCCTTGATTTCGCTTTGAGTAAGAGGCTTGCCCCAAATAAGCTGTGCCATTTTAAGTGTGTCGGACAGTGACTTGTCTATTTCCATTTTTGCGGTGATTTCACGCATGGAAATATCACGGCGGGTTGTGGCGGGCTGTTCTGTCTTTGGTGTCTCTTTTGCCTGAGGCTTGGGAGAATCCTTTTCACCTACAGGTTCACAATGGGTTGACAGGAAAGTAACCGTGCCGTCTTCACCCAGTGCAATAAGCCCTGTTTTTACCCAGTATTTCCACGCTTTGATAACGTCGGACTCCAAAATATCCAACGCTTCAGCAATAGATGCGTTGTCAGAAGGCTTGTTTGAATAACAAAGCCCCAAAGCATAAATATATACCATAACATGGGTTGGATTAGCCTGCGGAAGATATTTATTGATAAAATTAAGCTCGATAGGAACTATCGGGTTGGAGATTTCGATTTTAGCCATAATTAGCGCCTCCTGAAAAAAGTGACAATTATATAGCATAATTGTATCACATAAAAAATTTTCTGTAAAGGTTTTAATTAGTGGAGAAGACGGCATAAAACTATATAAATATAAAAAATTTAAAATTTTTTTAAAAAAGTAGTTGCATTTTCAAAAAAAGTATGTTAATATAACCCTTGCGTTTGAAAAACAAATATTTTGTGCTTGTAGCTCAGTTGGATAGAGTATTTGGCTACGAACCAAAGGGTCGGGGGTTCGAATCCCTCCAAGCACGCCAAATCAAAAAGGACATCCATTGGATGTCCTTTTTGATTTAGTATATTTGAACACGAATCCCCCGCCCCTTTGGCGGCTAACCTTTTTTGTTTGACATTATATATGACAGATGCTATAATTTAAAATAGATATTTATAGCATATTAAAGGAGTAAAGCAATGAAAGTTGTAATACTTGCAGGGGGCTTCGGCACCCGTATAAGCGAAGAGAGTATTTTCCGTCCCAAGCCTATGGTTGAAATCGGCGGAATGCCCATACTCTGGCATATTATGAAAACATATTCCCATTACGGGTTCAATGATTTTATTATCTGTGCAGGCTACAAACAGCATGTTATAAAGGAATGGTTTGCAGACTATTTTTTGCATACAAGCGATGTAACCTTTGATTTTACGCAGGGTAATAAGGTGGTTGTGCACAATCAGACTGCTGAGCCGTGGAAGGTAACTGTTATTGATACAGGCTATGATACCATGACGGGCGGAAGGGTTAAGAGAATTCAAAAATACGTTGGCGATGAACCCTTTATGCTCACTTACGGTGACGGACTTTGTGATATCGACATAACAAAGCTTAAGGCTTTTCACGAAAGTCACGGCAAAATTGCCACAATCAGTGCTGTTACAATGGAACAAAGGTTTGGCATATTGGGTATTGATAACGAAAGTTCTATTTATTCCTTCCGCGAAAAAGCGGCATATGATGCGGCACGTATCAATGGCGGCTACATGGTCTTTAATCCCGAGGTTTTTGATTACATAGACGGAGACGAAACCGTTTTGGAGGAAAAAACACTTACAAAGCTTTCCGAAGAAGGTCAGCTTAAGGCATATGTTCATAACGGCTTCTGGAAGCCAATGGATTCAAAGAAGGAACACGAAGCATTGGAGGCTATGTGGAATAGCGGCAAGGCTCCGTGGAACGTATGGGAAAAATAAGTTTTTTACAGTCTGGGGGCGACCTGCAGGTCGCCCGTTTGTTTTGGAAAGAGGTTTAATCATGAACAAACAAATAAGAAGTTCTTTTCTGCTTCTGATTACAGCAATTATATGGGGCGTTGCCTTTGTTGCTCAGGATGTGGGCATGGATTACTGGAGCCCTTTTGCTTTTAACGGAATACGCAGTATAATTGGTGCGTTGGTGCTGTTACCTTTCATATTTATCCGTGATAGACAAAAAGGTCAGGCGGCATGCAAATGGAGTAACAAAAATTTACTTATTGGCGGTGTGCTTTGCGGTATTGCGCTGTGCTTGGCAACAAATTTCCAACAATTTGGTATTGCGGCAGGCGTTGACGCCGGCAAGGCAGGCTTTATAACGGCGTTTTACATAGTACTTGTACCCATTGCAGGTATATTTGTCAAAAGAAAATGCTCGCCTCTTGCATGGGCGGCGGCAGCTCTTGCAACAGTGGGGCTTTATATCCTCTGCATACCCAAGGGTGTGGGCTTTAGGGTTGAAAGCGCCGATGTATTGGTGTTTATATGTGCGCTTGTTTTTACCGTGCAGATACTTTTAGTGGACAAGTATTCGCCCGTGGTTGACGGCGTAAAGCTTGCGTGTATCGAATTCGCAACCACAGGTATAATAAGTCTTGCATGCGGCTTTGCGGTAAATGACATACAATGCTCACTTGCACCTAACGCATGGATTGCAATACTTTATGCGGGTATTTTGTCCAGCGGTGTTGCATATACTTTGCAGATAGTGGCGCAAAAGGATTTGAATCCTACTGTTGCATCACTTATTATGAGCCTTGAGGCGTGTGTCAGTGTAATTGCAGGCTGGCGCATACTTAATCAGAGTATGAACTCAAGGCAAATAACAGGCTGTGTGATTATGTTTGCAGCAATAATTTTAGCACAGATACCTATGTCTGAAAAAAAGGAGAGAAAACAATGAAAATAACAATTACAAATAAAAAAGGTGTTGATGTTAATCCACATATGATAGGTCTTTTCTTTGAAGACATCAACTATGGTGCAGACGGTGGTTTATATGCAGAGCTACTCGAAAACCGTTCATTTGACTTTTTCCCCACAATGGAGTTTGACGATATTTCACCTCTGGCGGCATGGAGCACAGTTGGTGAGGCTGAATTTACAAGCGAAACAAAAAGCCCTATGAATAATATCAATCCTCAGTACGCGCATATAAAGGGCAACGCGGGTGAAGGTATTGTAAACCGTGCCTATGAGGGCATTTTCTGCGAAAATGGCAAAAAGTATGACTTTTCCTTGTACGTAAAGGGCGAGGCAAAGCTTAAGGCTGAAATTAGGACAGATGAGGCAAGCTGCGGAGAAGTCAGCTTTGAAACCAAGGGTGACTGGACAAAATACTCCTTTGAAATTGAAGCATCTGAAACCGCTTACAATGCAAAGCTTTACCTTACATTTGAAGAAAGTGGCGAATGTGATATAGATATGGTTTCTCTTTTTCCCCGTGATACCTTCATGGGCAGAAAGAACGGTTTGAGAGCTGACATGGCGCAGGCATTAAAGGATATAAAGCCCGGCTTTGTACGTTTTCCTGGAGGATGTATCGTAGAGGGAACAGTTCTTGAAAACCGCTACAGATGGAAAGACACAATCGGTCCTGTTGAAGAGAGAAAAATCAACTGGAACCGTTGGCAGGACGGCAACGTAGGCGTTACAGCACATGATTATTTCCAGAGCTACGGCTTAGGCTTTTATGAGTACTTCCTCCTTTGTGAGGATATAGGGGCCCAGCCTCTTCCCGTGCTTAACTGCGGTATGGCGTGTCAGTACAAAACAGGCGAATGTGCTCCCATGGACGAGCTTGACGAATATATTCAGGATGCAATAGATTTGATTGAATTTGCAAACGGGAATCCCGAGGAAAACAAGTGGGCTGCAATACGTGCTCAAATGGGACATCCCGAGCCCTTTAACCTTGTGTATTTAGGCATCGGCAACGAGCAGTGGGAAGAAAACTACTTTGAACGCTATGAAGCTTTCCAAAAGGTGATTGCGCCTCTTTATCCTGACATAAAGCTCATAACATCATCAGGCCCCTTCGCACAGGGTAAAGAATTTGATGCAGCTTACAAGTGGCTTGATGGTAAAGGACAGGACTTTGCATATGCAGTTGACGAGCACTATTACGTAAAGAGCGAATGGATGTTTGATAACGCAAACCGTTATGATAAATATTCCCGTGACGGGATTAAGGTTTTTGCAGGCGAATACGCTTGTCATATTGGCGACGAGCAACCAAAGCCCAATAATTTAGAAGCGGCAATTGCCGAAGGCGCAATGATGACTGGCTTTGAAAGAAATGCCGATGTGGTAGTATTGGCAAGCTATGCTCCGCTTTTTGCAAGGGAAAACTACACCCAGTGGCGTCCAGATATGATTTTTGTCAACAATCACGAAATTATGCTTACCCCCTCTTACCATGTACAGGCAATGTACGGCAATAATCTGCCCGACTATACGCTTCTTTTTGAACGTGAAGAAGACAATGACGTGTATATCAGCGCAGGTTACAGCGAAAAACACGGATATATATTAAAGGTAGCAAACCGTTCGGGCAAAAAAGACGTTGTCTTAAGTCTTCCCGAAGGTGTTGACACAATCGAGGAAATCAATCTTACAAGCGAAAACCTTTCCGATGTAAATACTATGCAGGACAAAAACCGCGTTGCACCCAAGTCTCTCACACGTCCCGTAGGCGGAAGCAGGGAAGTAAATCTTACCGTACCTCCGATTTCCTTTAATGTGTACAAATTAAAATAACCTATTGACAAACAAAAAAACATACTGTATAATGAGAACAGATGTTCGTACAAATACTTCTTTAAGAAAGAGGGAATTAAAATGTCAATTGAAAAAAAGGAAGCTCTTGCCATAGCAATGAGTCAGATAGAAAAACAGTTCGGTAAAGGCAGTGTTATGAAGCTGGGCAGCAATGCACATTTAAATGTGGATGCTATTCCTACAGGTAGCCTTGCGCTTGACGTGGCACTTGGTATCGGTGGTGTGCCCAAGGGCAGAATTGTAGAAATCTACGGTCCTGAATCCAGTGGTAAAACAACAATCGCACTCCATATTATTGCCGAAGCACAGAAAAAAGGCGGCGAAGCAGCGTTTATCGACGCTGAACACGCCTTAGACCCTACATATGCAAAAAATATCGGTGTAGATGTTGACTCTTTAATCGTTGCACAGCCCGACACAGGTGAACAGGCATTGGAAATTGCCGAAGCTTTGGTACGAAGCGGTGCATTGGACGTTATAGTAGTTGACTCTGTAGCGGCTCTTGTTCCCAAGGCCGAAATCGATGGCGAAATGGGCGACAGCCATGTAGGCTTGCAGGCAAGACTTATGAGCCAGGCGATGAGAAAGCTTGCAGGCGTGCTTGCAAAGACAAACACCGTATGTATCTTTATAAACCAGCTCCGTGAAAAAGTTGGCGTTATGTATGGAAACCCCGAAACCACTTCTGGCGGTCGTGCGCTTAAATTCTACGCATCTGTACGTATGGACGTAAGAAGGATTGAAACCCTTAAAAACGGCAGTGAATTTGTCGGCAACCGCACAAGAGTAAAGGTTGTTAAAAACAAGGTTGCGCCTCCCTTCAAGGAAGCCGAATTTGATATGATGTACGGCAAGGGTATTTCAAAGGAAGGCAGTTTGGTTGATATGGGCGTTATGCTCGGTATTGTACAAAAGAGCGGTGCATGGTTTGCTTATGGCGATATGCGTATCGGTCAAGGTAGAGAAAATGCAAAGCAGTTTATTATAGAGCATCCTGAAATTGCAGAGGAAATCGACCAGAAGGTTCGTCAAAAGCTTTCTGAGCGTGACAATCCTCAAGAGACTGTAATTGAATAATAAAATAGCGTGTCGATATTCGACACGCTATTTTATTATTCAATTTCAACGATTTTCGTAACCGTGCATATGGGGAGATTTTTAAAAAATGTTTTTTTGCTGATGTGCGATGCAAAAATATATGTAATCATAAGAGCAAGCATAAAGAGCGACTGCATAATGATAAGATTATCAGTCAGCATTGCGGCTACACCGTGCACAAATACCCCTGTAAAAACGGGGAAGAGGTAGCCTATTACAGTAGACAGAAAAAGAAGAGCTCTGTTAACCTCAATTTCTGCCATGTCGCCCACCGATGCCTCTGTGGCAAGCGACGCTGTAAGCGTTTTCGCTGTGGAGACAGCTTCTTCGTTTCTCTTAATTTTATATATACGCACAGTAGCTGTATGATTATAAATGGCTGTTATTTCGCCGTACTTTTTCATTTTCTTCTCCTTTAAGTTAGCCTTCGAGCATTTCACGTGCGGCAAGCCGTGCCGCAACAGTATTTTCGCCGCCGGATATAAGTCTTGTCAGCTCGTCTACTCTGCCTTGGTAGTCGAGCACCTTTACATCTGCGCGGAACGAATCTGACGAAGTGTCCTTTGACACAAGAAGATGACAGTGTGCCTTTGACGCCATTTGCGGAAGATGCGTAATGCAGATAACCTGACGTTTTTCGGAAAGGCGTTTTAATTTTTCTGCAATTTTAACAGCCGCTCTGCCGCTGACGCCTGCGTCTATTTCATCAAAGAGAAGAACCCCCACATCGTCGATGTCGGAAAGTGCAGATTTTAACGCCAGCATTATACGGCTCATTTCGCCGCCCGAGGCAATCTTATTGAGAGGCTTTACGCTCTCAGACGGATTGGTGGCAATCATGAATTCTGCATCAAAAAGTCCCTTTGCCGTAGGATTGTGCTCTGTAAACAAAACCTCAAACCTCACGCGGGGCATATCAAGAAAGCTCAATTCTTCCTCAATAGCCTTTGACAACTTGTTTGCCGCCGCTACTCTTGCCTCATGGAGCTTTTTGCCCGCATTAAGCATTGCTTGATTGGCATTTTCAGCTTTTTTCTCAAGTTCGGCAATGTTGTCATCGTAAAACAAAAGTGCGCCGTATTCATCCTCCCACAAGGCGAGGTTGTTTAATACATCACAAAGCTCGGGTCCGTATTTTTTCTTAAGTCTTGTTATTTTGTCGAGCCTGTCTTCAATGTCGTCAAGCTCCTCGGGTGAAAAGCTCATGCGTGATATATAAGAATTGACCTCGGATGCTACGTCTTCGCAGTTATAGTATAAATCGGTAACGCGTTCGCTGATTTTTTCCAAATCGGTGTCAATGGAAGCAATATTAGCAAGAGAGCGCATGGACGAATAAAGACAGTCCTTTGCGCCACCGGGGCTTGTGAGTGCTTGGGATGCTGATTCTAAGCTTGCCATGACGGTTGAAAAATTCCTCAATGCGTCACGGCGTGATGCGAGAAGCTCGTCCTCGTTTTCATTAGGGTTAACTGCCTTGATTTCTTCAATACGGAAGTTAAGCGTATCCTTTTTCATTTCTCTTTCGCTCTCGCTTGTTTTCATCGTTTCGAGCTTTTCGCGGGCAGAGACAGCTTCATTGTAAAGAGTGGTGTACTCATCAAGAAGGCTTTTACATTCTGCATATTCGTCAAGGAGTGAAAGATGATACGAGGGCTTTAAAAGCGAAATGTTATCGTGCTGACCATGTATTGAAACAAGCTTTTCGCCTACTGCTTTAAGCGTGGACAATGTAACAGTCTCGGAATTGATTTTGCATATGTTTTTGCCGTCTGATGATATTTTTCGTGACAGCAGAATACTGCCGTCCTCCTCGGGAGTGATATCAAATTCCTCAAGGGAAATATCAGACGAAAAAAGAGCCGTTACAGAGGCGAAGGGTGCACCCTGACGGATAAGCTCTCGGCTGGTACGCATACCCAGCACCATTGAAAGCGAATCTATAAGCAAGCTCTTACCTGCGCCTGTTTCGCCTGTTAATATGTTAAAGCCATCAGAAAAATCAGCATTTGCCTTTTCAATAACGGCTACGTTATTTATGGATAAGTTTATAAGCATATTAAAAACTCCGTTTTTAAATGAAAAATGAATAATTTTAGAGGATTTGCGCTGTGCGAAAATCTTTTATTCGGTCATAGAACGTAATTTGTAGACCAGACGGCGGGCGGACTCTTCGCTTCTCACTACCATCATAACAGTGTCATCACCTGCAATAGAGCCGACAACCTCGGGGAAATCCATGCTGTCAACAGCCGCGCCTGCAGCCTGTGCCATGCCGGGCAGGGTCTTAATAACAATGTTATTAACTGCGTACTCGACATTTGTCACGCATTTTTGGAAAATGATTGCAAAGCGCGAATCAATGTCCGAATAGACAGAATCAGTATTCTTGGTGTAAATGCTTTTGCCGTTTTCTGCTTGTTTTTTAACAAGGCGTAATTCCTTTATATCACGGGATACCGTCGCCTGAGTAACATCAAAGCCGTGCTTTTTGAGCTCTTCTGTTAAATCGTACTGAGTTTCTATCTGATAATCATTTATAATACGAAGTATTGCGTTGTGTCTTTCTATTCTCATTTTTATTTCCCATCCTTAGTCTAATGTAAGTTTTTGTCTGACAAGATTAAAAAAGTTCTGTTCCTTAAGGGTCAAAAGCTTTGCCTTATAAGGCGATTTTGTAATGATAATTCTGTCGCCCGAAATAACAGAAAAATCCTCCTGTCCGTCGGCAGAAATATCTGCTGCACCGCAATTTGAAGCAAGGGTCAGTTCAATCTCACCCTCTGAGGATACAATCATCGGTCTTGATGCAAGAAAATGCGGGCATATAGGCGCAATCACAAAAAGGTCAAGCCCGGGCATAACTAGAGGACCGCCGCAAGAGAGGGAATATGCCGTCGAGCCTGTCGGGGTCGAAATAATAGCTCCGTCAGCTCGGTAGTCAGCCGCAGGACAGTTCTGGTATTTTACCAATATGTTTGCAAGCTTGCCCATGGTGCGCCTTACAACAACATCGTTAAGCGCCACAGCATCAAAAACGGTCTCATTGTTGCGGACAACTTTTACGTTAAGCATAAGCCTTTCGGACAATGAAAGATTATCTCTTAAAAGGCACTCAGCAGCTTTTTTTGCATCCTGTGCACTGACTGTTGCCAAAAAGCCAAGATGCCCTGTGTTGATGCTCAATACGGGGATGTTGTACGGTGCGGCTCTTCGTGCGGCTGTAAGTGTTGTGCCGTCTCCGCCAAAAACTACCGCAACGTCAACCTTTTTGAAAAGCTCCTCGTCATCGTAATATGTTTTTGAAGGGATAATATTCTCCAGTTCCTTTGCAATAAAAACCTCGCACGAATCACCTATCACGTTCAAAAATGAGCGTGCAGCCTCCGTGGGATTTGATTTTAACACGTTTGAAAGAATAGCTATTTTCATAGCAAACCTCCCTATAATACAATCTATGTATAATTATACGCTCTATTGGTGAATAAATCAATAATTTTCTAATAAAAATACATCTACTTTTAAAAAACGGTGCATTTTGCCTGTTTATACATTTATACATGTATAATGAATAGGGAAAGAGAGCTATATCTGTGCCATATTAATATGAAGAAAAATCATCACATAAAAGTGGAAAAGCCTATTGACAGATAAAAAATGCTATGCTATAATACTATACTGCACCATAAACTGGAAGCATAGCGCTTTTTTGGGGTTTTGGTGTCAAAAATATGTCAAAATAAGAGCTTTTTACACACTCGAAACTTGTACATTCTATACATTTTTTGAGAGGACGAAGCATCGTTTAATGCTTTCGGGAAGCAAATTCCCGGCACCAAGTGTAAATCTTTTAAAAAATTTATTTTAAGAGGTGATTGGTTTGCATCCGATAAAATTAGGGAAAAACGAAAGAATGAGCTTTTCCAAGATTCAGGAAGTATTGGAAATGCCCAATCTTATCGACTTGCAGAAAAAGAGCTACGAATGGTTTATCGAAGAAGGCCTTAAAGAGGTTTTCCACGATGTATCTCCCATTACAGACTATTCGGGCAACCTTCGTTTGGAATTCGGTGATTACCGTATCGACGAAGCACCCAAGTATTCTATTGAAGAATGTAAGGAACGTGACGTTAACTACGCCGCTCCCTTAAGAGTTAACGCAAGACTCATCAACAACGAAACAGGCGAAATCAAGGAACAGGAAATCTTTATGGGTGATTTCCCCCTTATGACAGAGCAGGGCACATTCATCATCAACGGTGCTGAACGTGTTATCGTAACCCAGCTTGTTCGTTCACCCGGTATTTATTATGAACAGAAGTTTGACAAGAGCGGTAAAAAGCTCATTGCTTCTACTGTTATCCCCAACCGTGGTGCATGGCTTGAATACGAAACAGACTCTAACGATATTTTCCATGTAAGAATAGACAGAACAAGAAAACTTCCCGTGACTGTTCTTATCAAGGCATTAGGTCTTGAAACAGATGCTGAAATCTTTGATTTGTTCGGTGACGATATCCGTCTTCGTACAACTCTTGACAAGTATCCCACAAAGAACCGCGAAGAAGGTCTTCTTGAAATCTACCGTAAGCTTCGTCCCGGCGAACCTCCTACGGTTGAAAGTGCTACAACACTTATTACAAATCTTTTCTTTGACGCAAAGCGTTATGACCTTGCAAAGGTTGGTCGCTATAAATATAATATGAAGCTTGCACTTGCAAGACGAATTGCAAACCACGTTGCAGCTTGCGATATTATAGACCCCGAAAGCGGTGAACTTTTTGTTAAGGAAGGCGAAAAGATTTCCTTTGCCCAGGCAACAGAAATCCAGAACGCAGGTATCAACCGTGTAATTCTTAAGGTTGAAGACCGTGATGTTGTTGTTTTCGGTAACAACACTGTTGACCCCAAATTCCATCTTCCCTTTGATGTTACAAACATCACAAAGGAAAAGGTTGTTAAGAGCGTTCTTGACGAAATCCTTAATGAATATACAGAAGAAGCAGATATCCGCAAGGCAATGGAAAGACGCATCGACGAGCTCGTTCCCAAGCACATTACAGTTGACGATATCCTTTCTTCTATTAACTACGCATCTAACCTTGCTGACGGCATCGGTCAGGCTGACGATATCGACCACCTCGGTAACCGTCGTCTCCGCTCTGTTGGTGAGCTTTTACAGAACCAGTTCAGAATAGGTCTTGCACGTATGGACCGTGGTGTTAAGGAAAGAATGAGCACTCAGGAACTCGACATCGTAACTCCTCAGTCTCTTGTAAACATCCGTCCCATTGTTGCGGCTATTAAGGAATTCTTCGGTTCTTCTCAGCTTTCTCAGTTCATGGACCAGACAAACCCCTTGGGCGAACTTACTCATAAGAGAAGACTTTCCGCCCTCGGTCCTGGTGGTCTTTCCAGAGAAAGAGCAGGCTTCCAGGTTCGAGACGTACACTATACTCACTACGGCAGAATGTGTCCTATCGAATCTCCCGAAGGTCCTAACATCGGTCTTATTTCGTCTCTTTCCTCCTTTGCGAGAATCAACGAGTACGGCTTTATTGAATCTCCTTACCGTAAGGTTATTAAGGGCGAAGGCATCGTAACAGACGAAATCGAATATATGACAGCTGACGTTGAAGATAACTACGTTGTTGCTCAGGCGAATGAACCCCTTGATGAAAACGGCAAGTTTGTCCGTGCAAAGGTATCTGCACGTCATAAGGAAGAAATCCTCGAAATCCCCGCAAAGGATATCGACTACATGGACGTTAGCCCCAAGCAGGTTGTGTCCGTTGCTACAGCAATGATTCCCTTCCTTGAAAACGACGACGCGAACCGTGCCCTCATGGGTTCTAACATGCAGCGTCAGGCAGTTCCGCTTCTTAAGCCCGAAAGCCCCATTATCGGTACAGGTATGGAATATAAGGCTGCTAAGGACTCCGGTGTTGTTGTCCTTGCAAAACAAAGCGGTGTAATTGATAAGGTAAGTGCAGACCAGGTTGTTATCCGTGACGATAACGGCGAAAAGCACACATATAATCTTCTTAAGTTCAAACGCTCCAACCAGAGCACATGTATCAACCAGCGTCCCATTGTAGAGGCAGGCGAAAGAGTTGAAAAGGGTGACATCATCGCTGACGGTCCTTCTACAGACAACGGCGAAATCGCACTCGGACGTAACGTTCTTATCGGCTTTATGACATGGGAAGGTTATAACTACGAAGATGCTGTACTTCTTAACGAACACCTTGTTCGTGATGACTGGTACACATCTATCCACGTGGAAGAATACGAGTCCGAGTCTCGTGATACAAAGCTCGGTCCCGAAGAAATCACACGTGATATCCCCAATGTTGGTGAAGATGCACTCCGTGACCTTGACT
>JAFUJZ010000024.1 GCA_017467965.1 Clostridia bacterium | reverse complement strand
CCCTGTGGTTGATACTACATCAACAAGGGCAGCTGTTATTTTCTCGGTACCCCATGTATCGGGATCACTTGTATCTGCGTTGCAGATTTTTGCACGTAACAGCGTAAACCTTGCAAAGCTGGAATCAAGACCTGTTATTGACCGCATAGGCGAATACCTCTTCTTCGCAGAGCTTGAGGGTAATATCAATGACGAAAACATGAAAAAAGCATTGGACGAGCTCAAAAAGTACGCAAAAAGCTACAAATATGCGGGAAACTTTAAAAAAATATGAATTGTCACAAAAAAGACTTGCTTTTTAGATTGTAATATGATACTATAACAAATTCTCAAAAAAATCTCTTTGACAAATCTTTCAAAATGTGCTATAATTAAGGTGTTCGGTGGTAAATTAGAAAGGGTGTGATAAGAGTATGTACGGCATAGGCGACAGCGTTGTTTATCCCTTGCACGGAGCGGGAACAATTGAAGCTATTGAAGAGCGTGAGGTTTCGGGCCTTATGCACCGTTATTATGCCATGCGCATACCTTTAGGGGATATGAAAGTTCTTATCCCTGTAGATAGTGCCGAAAAAATCGGCGTGAGAGATATCATCACCGAGGAAGAAGCCGATAAGGTTATTGAAGAGTTCAAAATTGTTGAATGTGATGCAGGGCTTAACTGGAATAAACGGTTCCGCGAAAATATGGTGAAAATCAAAAGCGGCAACATTTATGAGGTAGCCTCGGTTGTAAAGAGCCTTATGATGCGTGATAAGCAAAAGGGGCTTTCAACAGGCGAAAGAAAAATGCTTGCAAACGCAAAACAAATTTTAATAAGTGAAATTGTTATTTCGAAAAATACAACGTACGAGGTTGTGGATAAAGAGCTTCGTGCGATTGTAGAAAACGAAATGCTGCAGGAACAAAAAGCCGATTAAGGCGGTTTATGTTAGATTGATACCTGTGCGACCGCCGTGTGCGGTCGCATTTTTACGTAAAAGAGGCATATAATATTCATTATACAGAAAGGTGTGATTTGATTGGAAAAAAAGTTTTTTACGGCGATTATTCTCTCTGCGGGCAAATCTGAGCGAATGGGATATAACAAAATGCTTTTACCCATTGGCAGCAAAACTGTTTTTGAACGCACTGTAGAAGCCTTTGAAGAATCCGATGTTATAGACGAGATTATTATTGCGACACCGCATGAAACTACCGCAGATTACCGTGAAATCGTAAAAAAGAACGGTTACGGTAAAGTGTCAGCGATTGTAGCAGGCGGTGCATCAAGGCAAGAAAGTGTTAAAAATGCACTAGAAGCAATCAGCGACGAGTGCGAATACATAGCGGTGCATGACGGTGCAAGACCTCTTATTAAGGACGAATCCATAAAGCTGGTTGCCGAGGCAGCTATAGAGTACGGCGGTGCTGTGGCATCTGTCATGAGCGTTGACACACTTAAGGGCATTGATGAAAACGGACTTATAGTTTCAACCGTTGACCGCGAAAAAACCGTACAGGTGAGAACACCTCAGATGTTTAAAAAGGAGATACTTCTTGAAGCTCACAAAAAAGCACTCATGGACGGCTTTGAAGGCACGGACGAATGTATGCTTGTGGAAAGATGCAATCATCCCATTAAAACAGTTATAACAGGACGTGAAAATATAAAGCTTACATATCCCGAGGACGTACTTTATATGCAGGAAATACTCAGAAGAAGAGGCACATTATAAAAAGGAGACAGTTATGAGAATAGGTATAGGATGCGATACTCACCGCCTTACAGAGGGCAGAAAGCTTATTTTGGGCGGAGTTGAGATAGAACACACAAAGGGGCTTTTGGGTCATTCGGATGCAGACGCACTGACCCATGCTGTAATCGATGCACTCTTAGGTGCGGCAGGCTTAGGCGATATAGGCACGCTTTTCCCAGATACAGACATGAAGTACAAGGATATATCATCCTTAATACTTTTGGAGGAAGCGGGCAGGAGAGTCAAAGCGGCAGGCTATGAAATCGTAAATATTGATACGATTATTATTGCACAAAAACCCAAAATGGCTCCCTATAAAGCTCTTATGGCAGAAACACTGGCAAAAACCTTGGGGATTGACCCATCGCAGATAAATGTAAAGGCAAAGACGAATGAGCATATGGGCTTTACCGGCAGAGAAGAAGGTATCGAAACAAGAGCTGTTGCTCTTATTAATTAACAAATTGTTCATTTTTGCGTGTCAAAGCGTAGATAATGAATTGGTATTCTTAAGACAAGGGGGTAGATTGACATGAAAACTAAAAAAATCATATGTGCAATTTTACTTGTAAGCATGCTTATTGTAAGTTTTCAAACGGTGAGCTTTGCTGAAGAAATAACCATCAGACTTGATGACGAAAAAGTTGAATGTCCGGTGCCTGCCCGAATAGAAAACGGTCGTACTATGGTTCCCATGCGTGCGATTTTTGAAGCTTTCGGCATGGACGTTGAATGGAATAACGAAGAAAAAAGCGTTACCGCAACAAAGGGTGACAGCGTTATAAAGCTGACTGTGGGCGAAAAAACACTTTATGTTAACGGCGAAAAGGTGGAAATGGATGTTGCACCCTATATTGCATCCGATACAACACTTGTCCCAGTGAGAGCTGTCAGCGAAAGCCTTGACGCAGAGGTTGTATGGAATAATGAAAAGCGTCGCGTTGAGATTACAACGGCAGAATACGAGGCAAGTAAGGACGAATGGAAAGAAAACCTCGGTACAATTGACCTTACCGAGCTTTCGGTAACAGGTATGGGTGCCTCCGTTACAGATAACGTAATTAAAATCACTGACGGCGGCGACTTTACCATAACAGGTGAAAACGGAAACGCCATGATATACGTTGATACAAAGGAAAAGGTAAAGCTGAGACTGTCGGGCATTAAACTGACAAACCCCACAGGTCCTGCAATTTTCTTTGAAAATGTAGGCGAGGCTCTTATAACTATCAGCAAAGAGAGCGAAAACTTTGTAACAGACGGCGAAGAATATTCTGTTGACGCAAAGGCGGCAATCTTCTCAAACGATGATATTGAGATTAAAGGTGCAGGTGCTTTGTACGTTACAAGTAAAGCTCATCATGCCATTGCAAGTGATGACGACATAAAAATCGAAGAGGGTACACTGGTGCTTACTGCCGACAAAAAAGACGGTATTCACGCAAATAACGAAATCAAAATAAAAGGAGGCAGTATAACCGTTACAGCCTATGGCGACGGTATACAGGCAGAAGAAAATATTATTGTTGAAGACGGTGAAATCAATGTTACCACCACGGGCGAAGTCGTAAATTCCATGGGCGGTTGGGGTAACAAGAACGATTTTGGCGGAGAAATGCCTCAGGGCGGTTTTGGTGGTAGAGGCGGAAAAGACCGTTTTAACCGTAACGAAAACATGACACCTCCCGAGGGAATGGAAGGTATGACACCTCCCGAGGGCATGGAAGATATGATGCCTCCCGAGGGCATGGAAGGCATGATGCCTCCCGAAGGAATGGAAGGCATGACGCCTCCCGAAGGCTTTGGCAGAGAGATGCAAAGTCAGACCACTGATGCCGCTGCAGAGGATGAAGCAACCGCAACAAAAGGCATCAAGGCAGGTACCGATATCATAATTGAGGGCGGCAAGATAACCGTTAACAGTGCAGACCATGCAATTCATTGTGCTGCTACTCTTACCATTAAAGGCGGCGAAATGAATCTGTCAAGCGACAAAGGCAAGGGTATTTCCGCACACGGTGATGTTGTAATTCAGGACGGAACAATCAATATCATTAAATCCTCCGAAGGTTTGGAAAGCAAAACCAACCTTACAATTAACGGCGGCATTATCAATATAACAGGCTCCGACGACGGCATCAATGCAGGCGGTACAGGCGGCAGAGACGTTGTAAACCGCAACGACAAAAATGCTGCAACAGGTCATGACCTTACAATCAATGGCGGTACTATTTTTGTAAACGCACAGGGTGACGGTCTTGACGCTAACGGCAGGATGATTATTACGGGCGGCGACATTATTGTGGAAGGCCCCACAAATAACGGCAACGGTTCTCTTGATTCCGGCGGTGTTATTAAGATGAACGGTGGTACACTTATTGCGCTTGGCGCATCAGGCATGGCAGAAGTACCCGACAGTGATTCAATGCAGGCGTGCTTCCGTCTTGTAACAGACGCTAATATTACCGCGGGCAGTAAAATTGTTATAAAGAACGCACAAGGCGAAGAAATATATTCTTACACTACCCAAAAGACAGGCAACAGCGTTGTGTATTCCTCCGACAAGCTTAAGGTTGGTGAAACATATACCGTTACAATCGGCGAAACAGTGCACACAATTGAAATGACAACCAATGTAACGCTTGTAGGTAACGCAGGCGGTTTTGGCGGCTTTGGTGGCGGTCGAAAAGGCTGGTAAAAATAAACAGAGTGTTGAATTTTCAACACTCTGTTTTAAATTGTTTATTGAAAAGCATTCGCACAAATGATAAAATTAACAAAAGAGGATTATATGAGGTGATTTTATGAGTAAATTCCAGCTGTCGTGCGAATCCACTGTAGACATGCCCTATTCTTATATAACAGGAAGAGATATCGCTGTTACTTTTTATACTTATACCGTTGACGGTGAAGTATATGTTGACGATATGGGCAGAGACCCCGAAGCACTACCCAAATTCCACCGTATGCTCAAAGAAGGTAAGATGCCCTCAACATCTCAGATTAATCATTACACTTACCTTGAATATTTTGAAGAGCTTCTCCAGAAGGGTGACGTGTTGCATCTGGCTTTCGGAAGAGGCATGTCAGCATCTGTTGTCAATGCGCAGAACGCGGCAAACGAATTGAGAGAAAAGTACCCAGATAAAAAGCTTATTGTTGTTGATACTTTGGCAAGTGCATCAGGTTACGGTATGCTTGTTGACTATGCGGCAGATATGCGTGATGCCGGTAGCACTATGGAAGAAATCGAAGCATGGGTGCTCGAAAACCGTCTCAATTTGCATCACCAGATATATGCAACAGACCTTTTCCATTTAAAGCGTGGCGGCAGAGTGTCCGGTCCTGCGGCAATGCTCGGTACAATCCTGGGTATTTGCCCTATTATGAGACTGAATGCTGAAGGCAGCATTTTTGCTTACGGCAAGGTTCGCAGTAAGAAAAAAGCTATGATAGAAACTGTAAAGGTAATGGAAGAGCATGCACAGAACGGATATAACTATTCCGGCAAGTGCTTTATCTGTCATGCGAATTGTCTTGACGATGCAAACACTGTCAAAGCAATGATTGAAGAAAAGTTTAAGAATGTTGAAGTTAGGATTTTTGATATAGGTACTATTATCGCATCTCATACAGGTCAGGGGACATTGGCACTGTTCTTTATGGGTGACGATAGATCAAAACTTTAAAGCTTTGAGGGAATAAGTAAGGAAAAGCGTAAGTCTTAGGACTTACGCTTTTTTAATGCTAATGCAGAAAGTATTAATATTAACGGGAAAACTGTTGCGGAAAGCAGTCCTATGTTAAGGTTGTCGGAAAACATTGACGATACAAAGCCCGTCAGCGTAGGACCTGCACTGCAACCTAAATCACCGGCTAAAGCAAGGTAGGCAAACATGAGTGTACCACCTGTGGGAAAATGCTCCGACGCCATGGAGAAAACTCCCGGCCAAAGAATGCCTGCCGACAAACCGCACAATGCACAAAAAACAAGCGACAGCACAGGCACGGGCGAAATAGAAACACCTATATATGACACAACGCTTAAAAGTCCGCTTATTATAAGCGCTTTTTTTATGTTGAGCTTATGTCCAAGCTTTGAATATCCCAAGCGTGCAATGCCCATCATAAGTGCAAAAGTTGTAATGCCTAAAAGGTCGCCCAAGGCTTTGGGTACTCCTAAAGCACTTTCAACAAAGAAGGATGCCCACTGGCTCATTGCCTGCTCGCTTGCGCCTGCACTTATCATAAGAAAAATAAATAATATAAATGCCTTTGCCGAAAAAAGGTCTCTAAGGCTCATTTGACTGGATTCTTCCGTAAGCTGATTAACGGGTACTAAAGCAAAGTAAAAGGCGTTAAATATTGGGAGAAACGCCCATATACAGGAGAGGATATACCAGCTTTCCTTGCCGAAAAAATACAAAAAAGCCGTGGAGATTATAACAACAGCCATTGTGCCCCAGCAGTAGAAAGAATGAAGCAGGCTCATAACAGACGCCTTGTTATCAGTAGGGCAAGCTTCGGCAATAGGGCTTATCAAAACCTCGATAATACCGCCACCTACAGCATACACAATAACTGATATTAAAAGAGCGGGAAACGGCGGCAATATATAGGGCAGAGTACCTAGCATAATAAGACCTGCCGCCGAAAAAATGTGTGCGATTATGATGCTTGGCTTATAGCCGATTTTGTCCACAAAAAACGGAGAGATAAAATCAACCGTCAGCTGAACTAAAAAGTTGACCGTTACAAGCAGTGTAATATTTGTAAGGTTAATATCAAGCTGGGTGTGGAAAATAAGAAAAAGAAGCGGCGCAAAATTATTGACCACCGCTTGTGTTATATAGCCTATAAAGCAGGCATAGAGAGTGTGGTTGTAGTTAAGTTTCATTTTAATTCCTCGGGGATTTTCAAATCCTTGAAATAGTATTCTTTGTCTTTGTCGCCGATAGGTCGCATAACGCGGCAGGGATTGCCCACTGCGACAACATTTGCAGGGATGTCGCGTGTTACAACACTGCCTGCACCGATTACCGTGCCGTCACCGATTGTAACACCGGGAAGAATAATGCTTCCGGCACCAATCCAACAGCATTTGCCTATTTTAACAGGTGCATTGAACTGACAGCCCCTTTCGCGAAGAGGCACATATATGGGATGTGCGGCTGTTGCAATTGTGACGTTGGGGCCAAACATTGTGTTGTCGCCTACGTATATATGTGTATCGTCAACTGCAGTGAGGTTAAAGTTTGCATATACGTGATTGCCGAAATGAATATGCTTTCCGCCCCAGTTGGACCTAAGCGGAGGCTCTATGTAACAGCCTTCCCCAAGCTCAGCAAACATTTTTTTCAAAAGCTCCTGACGTTTTTTATATTCAGAGGGGCGTGTCTGATTGAAATCATACAAAAGCTCCAGACAGTCACGCTGCTCACCTAAAAACTCACTGCTCTCAAAGTAGAGCTCGGTAGAGTGTACTTTTCTTTTAAGTTCGTTTATGTCCATAATATACTCCTTAACTGTTTTTTCGTAATGTGCAAAGTGTAACAACGGTGCAGACAACAATATTTGCACCTACGATAGACGCACCCGTAGGTAAATCCAGATAGTAGGATGCAAAAAAGCCTACAAGGAAGCATACAACCGATATTGCCGCAGACAAAAGTATCAGCGAGCGGAAGCTTTTTACAATACGACGGCTTGTAACAGCCGGGAAAATAATGAGGCTCGAAATAAGAAGAGTACCCATTATACGCATGCCAATTACAATCGTAAGTGCCGTCAGAAACGATATAAGGAACTGATAAAACGTAACGTTGATGCCACTCGCCTCGGCAAAGCTTTCGTCATATGTGATGAGGAAAAGTCTGTTATAAAAGATAACAAACATAACAAGAACAATTATAACAAGTATAATGCTCATGTACATATCTGTATCGGAGGAGGCAAGTATACTGCCGAACATATAGTCGGTAACGTCAACGTTAAAGCCCGAGCCAAGTCGGGTTATGATAATACCCAGTGCAAGTGCACCCGTTGAAACCATACCTATAGCAATGTCGCCCTTGCCGCCTTTTTTTGTGATGCTCATAATAACAAAGGAGGCGATTATTACAACAGGCAAGGTTACAAGGATGTGTTCAGTGGGTGAAAGGCCAAGCGTTACCGCAAGACTTACTGCACAAAAGGCAACGTCTGCAAGACCGTGACCAATCATGGAATATCGTTTTAAAACAAGTATAACGCCCAAAAGTGCCGCACAAAAGGAAATAGCCGTACCTGTTATAAGTGCTCGTGATATGAAAGGATAGGATAAAAGTCTCAAGATTTCTGCCACAGTTTTTCCCTCCATTCATCATTTGTGCCCACGAAATCCACGTGTGAGTTATTCATAAGCATAACGCGGGAGGCAAAGTTGCCTATCGCCTGATAATCGTGGGATGCCATGATTATTGTTACGCCATTTTTGTTGAGGTTTTTGTAAAGCTCGTACAATTCCTCCGAAATTGCACTGTCAAGCCCTGCAAAGGGCTCGTCAAGAAGCATCAGCTTTGGAGATTTGCACAACGCACGGGCAAGGAGTGCTCTCTGCTGCTGACCGCCCGAAAGATTGCCGATACGTGTGTTCTTGAACTTTTCCATACCAAGCTTAATCATGGATTCCTCTGCACGCTGTTTATCATCCTTTGTATAAAAGGGAATCTTTTTGCCTGATTTTTGTGTACCGGAGAGGATGATTTCCCAAACAGTTGCGGGAAAGTCACGGTCGGCACGGTTTGTCTGGGAAAGATAGGATATCTGCTCTTTGGGAAGATTAACATGCAGATGTCCGTTTTTTATGGGCGCAAGACCTATAATCCCCTTTAAAAGGGTGGACTTGCCACTACCGTTGCTGCCTGCAATGCAAAAGTAATCGCCCTCGTTTACACTGAATGTTGCATCGTCAACGGCTACTACCGCACCGTAATTTATACTGACGTGTGAGGCTGATAAAATTTCCATTATTCAAGCCCCTTTCTGATATTTTCGAGATTTTGTTCCATTATGGATATAAAGGTTACCCCTTTGTCGCGCTCGTCTTTACTGAGGTTGTGTGCCGAATGAAGTACAAGCACCTCGGCGTTGTTTGCCTTGGCGATTTCGCGTGCAACCTTAGGGTCAGAAAATTCCTCGCAGTAAACGACCTTAACATCGTTATCGCGGACATAGTCTGAAAGAGCAGCTATTGTCTGGGGACTTGGCTCGTCATTTGCACTGCAGGAATCATAAGCACTCCTGTGAGGGATAGAATATTTGTCCACAAGATACCCAAGCGCAAAGCGACCGCCGAAAACAAGGTCTTTAGAGGGTTTTTGGGCAAAGGTGGCGGCATATTCTGCATCAAGTGTGGCAAGCTTTTTCTTGTAGTTTTCAAGATTTGCCCTAAAATACGCTTCGTCCTCAGGAGATGCGGCTATGAGCTCTTCGGCAATGTTGTCGCACATTTTTGCGGCTTTGTCAAAATCAAGCCAAATGTGGGGGTCTAACGCATGGTCATGGTCGTGAGACAAGTCTGCGGCTGAAAGAGTAATACCACGCGATGCGTCAAGGATTGTAACACTGTCACCCACAGAGGAAGCAATATCGCCTGCCCAACCCTCCATCATGTCGCCTGTGTATATAAAAAGCCGACTTTCCGCAATGGAAACCATGTCAGAAGGAGAGGGGTCATAATGGTGGCTCTCTGTGCCCGGAGGCAAAAGAAGTGTAACCTCAACCTTGTTACCGCCAATGTGACGGGCAAAGTCATACTGAGGGAAAAGCGTTGCCACAACCTTGATTTTGCCTGTATCTTGCCCCAGTGAGCAACCACAGCCTGCCAAAGGAAGCATCGTAAGGATAAGCAATAAAGCGAGTATTTTTTTCATGATTACGCCTCCTGACACTGTTTGCACTTGCCGTAAAATACCGTACGACTGCAATCAACTTCAAATCCGTAGTTCTCGCGTGCACTTTTTGCAAAAGCCTCTGCAACGGTATTGTCAAGATGCTCTAATCTGCCGCATATATCGCACATTAAGTGATAATGACCGTGGCATGTGGTATCTTCGCCTGTGTACTGATAGTAGGCTGTATTTTTTTCGCCGAGGGTATATTTTCGCACTTTGCCGATTTCCTCAAGCTCACGAAGATAACGGTAAACAGTTGCTCTGCCAACCTTTTCGCCGGAAGAGTGGAGAAGAGTGATAAGCTCTTCTGCTGTTATATGATTTGGATTGTTTTCCAAAGCTTCAAGAATAATAGTTTTTTGCTTTGTATTGTAATGAACCGACATTTCGGACACCTCTTTCTTTGAAATTGAGACTAAGTATCAGTATATAACTTTTGGAGAGAAATGTCAATAGATTTGAATGTAAATCAAGGCTTGAAAAGATTCTAAAAATTGTGATATCTTTACACAAAAACAAACATACCACCTGCAACAGCAGGTGGTATGTTTGTTACTCTTCGGATTCCTGATAGCCGAATTCTTTTAAGAGGAAATTGGAGTTGCGCCAATCCTCCTTAACCTTTACCCATAATTCGAGGAATACTTTTTTATCGAGCAGTTTTTCGATATCTGTTCTTGAATATGAACCGATGCGCTTTAACATCTCGCCACCCTTGCCTATGATAATGCCCTTGTGGCTTGCTTTTTCGCAGTAGATAACGGCACCGATTTTTGTTAGCGTGTCGCCCTCTTTCATATATTCGATTTCAACGGCTGTTCCGTGGGGAACCTCCTTATCAAGAAGACGGAGCATTTTTTCACGGATGATTTCACTTACTATTTCACGTTCGGTCTGGTCAGTAATCATATCTTCGGGGTAATACATGGGTCCCTCGGGAAGAAGACGCTTGATTTCCTCCAAAACAAGCTTTACGCCGTCTTTTTTGAGCGCCGAAATCGGCACTATTGCACTGAACTGGCCACACTGGGAGGCATCGGCAATCTGCATGAGCATGTCTTCTTTGTTTTTTACCGTGTCGGCTTTGTTGATGATAAGAATAACTGGAAGCTTTTTTGAAAAAAGCGATTCGAGCATTTCTTTTTCATTGTTTTGAAGCTTTTGACCTGCCTCGGTTACAAAAAGCACTGCATCCACGCTGTCTACCGCGTCGATGACAACCTTGTTCATATACTCGCCGAGCTTTGTGCGGGGAGCATGTACACCGGGAGTGTCAACAAAAACTATCTGTGACGTATCGTCTGTAAGAATAGTAAGCACCTTTGAACGTGTTGTCTGAGGCTTGTTTGATACAATAGCGATTTTTTCGCCTGTGAGAGCATTTAAAAGTGTGGATTTGCCCACGTTGGGACGACCGACGATTGTAACAAAGCCTGATTTGAAGTTATTCATATTTTTACCTCTTATATATTGATTTCTTTTTTTAATGTACCAAGTGAATGAAGCATGCTGTCCTTTTGGGCTTCACTCAGATAGCCTGTCATGTAAAGCACGTTAAGATACATTTGTATCCTGTCGGAGGCAAGAGACGCATCTTTTCGGAGCGTTGCCGTCTCTGCCTTGGAAAGCTGTGGATTTTTTATTGAATATGCACATTCCGACAAAAGGCACACAGCATCAAAAAACTTTTTTGAGATAAGGTTTTCGGATTTTTCGGAGGAAAGAAAGCTACAAAGGTTTGAGCTTTTGACCACAAAATCCAGTGAAAGTGTTTTTTCGTTCATATGTATTCCTCCTTAAAATAGCGTACTGAGCCAGTCTAAACCATAGGGCACAAATATGTAAAGCCCCACACAAGCCGAAAAAAGTGCACATATGAGTGCCGCTGCCGCGGCAATGTCCTTGGCTTGTCCTGCAAGTGGGTGAAAGTCGGGCGATGCAAGGTCTGTCAGCTTTTCAATGGCACTGTTGGTACACTCTGCAAAAAGGCAAAGGGCACAAAGGGCGTATACTACGCATTTCTCCCATTTTAAAAGCGGAAACATAAAGGAACATATAACAACGAGCAAAGCCATAACCAAATCAAAACGGAAGTTACGCTCTTCACGAATAACAGTACAAAGACCTTTCAGTGCATATTTAAAGCTGGAGAAAAAGCTTTTGTTTTTCATATTATCTCCTCAAATCCATTTTTTCTGCAATTTCCTTTTCAAACTTACGCATAACGACTGCGTCTTCCTCCTCCATGTGGTCAAAGCCCATAAGGTGGAGTGCAGAATGTAATGTAAGGAACCCAACCTCGCGGATAAGGGAATGACCGTATTCCTCACTTTGCTCCTTTGCTTTTTCAAGTGAGAGCATAATATCCCCTAAAAGAAGCGTATCACCTGCATAGTCGCCTTCGGTTACAAGAGCTTCGCCGTCAGGTGAAAACTCAATTATAGGAAAGCTCAAGACATCAGTTTCGCGGTCAATCTTGCGGTAAATGGAGTTGATTTCGCGTATTTTTTCGTTGTCGGTTACGGTAACGCTGACCTGGCAGAGCACGTCGCCCCATTCCAAAACCTCAAGTGTTGTCTCGACAGCTTGGCGGATAACTTGTTCAAGTTCATCTGTAAAGGGGAGCTTGTCCTGCTCGTTTTCAAAAATAAATTCAACCATTATAATACCTCTTTTGGTTATTATTTGTTCTGAGGATAGATTATACGCTTGTGGAAATACTGCTCAAGCGTTGTGACAAAGGATGCTTTTACCTTGTCAAGATCCGAGAAGGTAAGCTCGCTCGATGCAAGCTGACCGTCCGAAATTCGGGACGCTACAATGTCATTTACTATCTTGGAGACATCCTCATAACCTTTTTCACGCATAGCTCGTACTGCTGCTTCGCAGGCGTCTGCAAGCATGATAATTGTTGCTTCCTTGCTCTGGGGAGTAGGACCGTCATATGTGAAAATAGAGGGGTCTACGTTGGGATTTTTCTCACGTGCCTTGTAAAGGAAGAATGACGCGGTTGTTGTACCGTGGTGCTGCATGATTATATCGCGCACTATGCTGGGGAGGCGGTACTGTGTTGCCAAATGTACGCCGTCAGATACGTGGCTTATGATAATCTGAGCACTTTCCTCGGGAGGCAGCTCATCGTGGGGGTTTTCGTCAGCAAACTGGTTTTCCTTGAAATAGTAGGGGTTTTCCATTTTGCCTATGTCGTGATAATATGCACCCACTCGTGCCAAAAGTGCGTTTGCGTTGATAGCTGCCGCGGCGGCGTCCGCCATGTTGGCAACGGTAAGTGCGTGGTGGTAACTGCCGGGAGCTTTAAGTAACAGCTTTTTAAGAAGCTTGTGCTCGGGATTACTAAGCTCGCCTAACTTCATGGGAGTGATAACGTCAAATATTGCCTCCATGAAGGGGATAGTGCCTATTGTCAAAATACCGCCGAGGAAACCGCCGAGGAAGGAATAAACAAGCATCAAGAAGAATCCTAAAACACCCTTGGAAGTATCCATAAGCGCGATTGTATACATGAATGAATAAATAAGAGCACTGATAAGTGTAGCAGGAAGGAGATGCGCACGGCGTCTTACCTGTGCAAAAAGGTATGCCGTTGCAGTACCTGCTATAATAACTGCCAAGGATGCGGAAAAGTCATTGAGACGTATGCCCACAAGCACGGCGATAATAATATTGACCATGCTTGCAAGATTTGCATTAAGCAGTAGCGCAATAAGGGCAGGAATAACCGACACCGGAAGAATGTACATAACGGTAACGGACATTTTGCCTGCAAGGAAAACCATGAGTGCACCTAAGATGATAAGAGAGGTGCAGATAATTGTAACCGTTACGTGGGAGGTGGACATATTATTTTTGCCCACCATTACGTAATACGCAATAACCAGTGCAAACACCAAAAGCGCAAGAGCAGCAGAGCTTACCGCATGCACAATATCAATGTAGCTTTTACCTTTTACATAGCCGAGTTCAGAGAGCATCCTGAATTGTGCTTCTGTGATTTTTTCACCTTTTTCAACGATAATCTGATTTTTCTGGTAAACAACCGTTTCCACGCCGTTAGCCTCTGCAGCACGCATGGATTTTGTCTTTTCGGGGTCGGGGATTTTGTTTACCTCGATAGATGTTGTGCAGAGTGCAATTGCAATTTCGCGTACATCAGAGTTCGTGATGTTTTGCTTGTCAAGATATGCCGTAAAGCTTTCGATACCTGTAGTAGAGTCTGTAACGCCTTCGTTTATGACGGTTTCAAATATTGTGGGAATATGGTTTTTCAATATGTTGAAATTGGTATCAGAAAGCTTGATAGCTTTGTTGAAAAGCGCCTGCGAAAGTGACGAGTTGTTTGTCACGGGCAAGGGAAGGGGCAGTGCATTGTCAATTTCAATGCCTTGATTATCTCTTGCGGTTGTAAGGGCAGTAATATCGGCACCGAAATTTTTGATAGCTTTTTCCGATGCGGTAAAGTCAAGATTGTACTGCTCTGTTATCATATCGGAAGCGGCTTTTCGCCTTTCCTCAGTTGTAACAGTGTCGTTGATTTGTCTTGAGGCATAAATAGTCTCGGGAGAAAAATCGCCTACGGCAATCTCGTACTGCTTGGGAAGACCAAGAGCAACAACCGTTGCCACAAGAGCCAGTGCAGTAATGGCAACAAGGGACAGGCATATAATTCTCTGACGTAATGTGAGTGACATCTGAAAACCTCCTTATCTTGTGTTACGTTTTGATTCGAAGCGTTCATATGCTGCGATGATTTTTTGTACAAGAGGATGACGGACGATATCGGATGCGGAAAGATGACATATCTCCAATCCTTCAATACCCTTTAATATTTTAACGGCTTCTTTCAGGCCGCTGCGTTTACCGTCGGGAAGGTCAATCTGCGTAACGTCACCTGTGATGACGCATTTTGAACCAAAGCCGATACGTGTGAGGAACATTTTCATCTGCTCGGGAGTAGTATTCTGCGCTTCGTCAAGGATAATAAAGGCATCGTCAAGTGTTCTGCCTCGCATATACGCAAGTGGTGCAACCTCGATAGAGCCGCGCTCTACGTATTTCTGATAGTTTTCAAAACCGAGCATATCGGAAAGTGCGTCGTACAATGGTCTTAAATAGGGGTCAACCTTCATCTGTAAGTCGCCGGGCAAAAAGCCGAGCTTTTCGCCTGCTTCCACAGCAGGACGTGTTAGGATAATACGCGACACCTCTTTTTTACGGAAAGCGTCTACAGCCATTGCAACGGCAAGGTATGTTTTACCTGTACCTGCAGGGCCTATTGCAATTACAACTGTGTTGTCTTTGATTTTGTTAACATAGCTCTGCTGACCTTTTGTTTTACACTTTACGGGTCTGCCTTTGCTGGAGATGCAGATGGTGTCGGCACTTTTTGCATAATCGGGACTAAGCCCCGCCTGCGCCATATCAATAGCATAGCGCACAGCCTGCTCGTTAACCTCTTCATCGTTACGGTAAAGAGCAAAAAGATTTTCAAACACGTTTGAGGCTTTTTCAACGTTTTCGTCATCACCTGTTATCTTGATGATTTCGCCGCGGTTTGAAATCCTTACGTTAAAGGCTTTTTCAATAAGCTTTACATTAAAATCAAAACTGCCGAACAGGGCAATAGTTTCGTCAATTGTCTGTGACTGGATAATTTTCTCCAAGGTTAATCCTCCGTTCCTGGGCGATGTCAAACTCACAAAGAGCATGTGTTGTGATAATATATTCATCGCCGCTTTGAGAAGTAAAAGTTTCGATATAGGTTATCTTTTTGCCTTCGTTTTCAAGCTCTTTCTTAAAGTTTGCCTCACTTTTCTGTGCCATAAGATGTATGTCGTTTTCCTTGTAGGACACATCCACCTCTTGTATAACTTTTTTGTTGAAGCTGACGGGCAAAAAGCCTATATGCCTATTATACTCTATAATATCATATTCCGGGTACAAAATTCTACTGTTTATGAAAAGTTTTATGTTAAAATTTAAAAAATTTATTGATAAATGTTCGATTTTTTCTCCTGTTGGGGTGCGGATTTGTGTTTTTGAGGGAACAGTTATGGTTTTTTCAAACTCAGCTATGCCGAAAACCTTGCCCGAGGCATGGATGAATTTTTTCTCCTCACTATCCTTTGGCATAACACCTTCTATCAAAATCTGCCCCTTGAAAACCTTGTCGCCTTCCTTTACACGGCTTTCGCCGTTTGTCGCCAAAACGCGGGTGATGGTGGCGTCATGGGTTGCACATACGTTATAAAAAGCATCCTCGTCAAAAACGTCAGGTGGCATTGTCCTAAAAGAAAACCTGACAAGCGCAGTACCCCCTTTTATATCCACCCATATCCATTGAAGCTTTTCATGCTTTATAAGCATTTGATTTTTAACATCGCTTTGGTCTATAAGAAAAGTAAACGCACCTTTTTTTACGCCGAGCTTTTCAAGCTCTTGTAATAAAAACTCTTCGGTTTCTCTGTCTGCATCTATGATATTTACATGCCAAATGATGTTAGTTGACAAAAATATAAGCAGGAATATAAAAACCGGACACAAAAAAAGGGCGTAACGCTTTTTGTTGTTTTCAAGTATGGCAGGAAGTCCCTTACGGCTTTTTACCCAAAGGGTAATATCCTCCGGTAAAGGTGATGAAAAAAGCTTCATTGCACCCTTGTAACTTACGGTGAAAAGGATTTTTTTATCGCCGTCGGACTTTATGCCCTGTATAAAAATGCCCATTTCCTTGGTAATGTTTATGATACGCTCACAAAAAGTGCCCTCGGCACATAATTCCCACCTGCCGCGGACAAAATCCATTAACTGCATTTTCAGAAAAATCGTCCCCTTTATTCAAAGCTGATGTTTTTTATCGTACCCTTTACGCAAAGGTTGTCGTCCGTCATGGAGGATATAAAAAGCGACACTCCGTCAATACGGATAAGCCCTGAGGTTGTATTGATACGCATAGAGCTGTCCGAAAAATCTATAAGCCCTTTAAAATTGTCAATCTCGGCAAGCGATGTGCCGTAGAGTACAATGTTAGGTGCGTCGCGCAAAATACCCTCGGGCATATCAAGTGCGGCTTCGGTTTTTGAAAGTAGAGAATTTCGGAGTGCATTAAATTTCAATATAATCATCCTTTCGGTATGCAAAGATAAACTTTACATATATTTATTAAAGGAAGGAGGATATTATGTTTTTAATCGTGTGTATTGTTTTGCTTATTTTTCCCGACGCGGCGGCAGAGGGGGCACGAGAAGGCTTAGAGGTGGGTTTTAATACGGTTGTGTGCTCCGTTCTTCCTTTTGCGGTGGCGGCGTCGGCACTGATACGCTCGGGACAAGGGCGGGTTATAGGTGCGCTGTGCTCACCATTTTTTAAAAAGCTTCGCCTTAACCCTTACGGCTCAGTTGCGTTTTTTTCTTCCGCATTGGGTGGGTACCCCACAGGGGCGGGTGCTGTGTGCGATATGTACGAAGAAAGGCTTATTGGCAAAGAAGAAGCGGAGGATATTCTCGCCTACGCAAATAACGGAGGTATAATTTTTGCGATAAATATTATCGGGAAAATAGCGTTTTCAAGCATCTTTGCAGGTGTTTTGGTGTGGGTGTTTCAGCTTTTAGGTGCACTGCTTACAGGGTGTATAATGTCAAGGGGAAGCGTAAAAACCGTAGATATTACAGCACGGATAGAAAAATGCAAAAAAGAAAAACCGTCATATATGGCGGTTTTTGGAAAAAGCATTGCATCGGGAGGGGTAATGCTTATAAATATAGTGTCGGCTTTTGTTGTTTTTTATGCCTTAATAGAGGCGATAGGATTGGAAAGGTACCCGTTTTTGGCAGGACTTTGTGAAATTGTAAAGGGCGTTAACTACGCCTCGGAGGTAAATAGCCTTTCTCTTGCGGCACTGTTTTTTGCCTTTGGGGGAGTAAGCGTTTTTGTACAGTGCGGCGCCGTGTGTGCGAAGCATAATTTTAAAATGACAAGGTGCATTGTGGGAAAAGCCCTGACGGGGGTTTTTGCATATATCTTTACATACAGCACACTGCTTGTGATGAAAGGTCGTTTTGATGTGCTGGTACTTAGTTTATGTGCGGTTTGTGTAATAGTAAGCGGATGCTTGATTTTCCGTAAAATAAAAAAGCATTTTCAATGCTTCAACCCCCTCGTCTCCCAATCTTGGGGGATGAAAAGGTAAGCTTTTATTTTATAAGCAAATATGCGCACATTTTGCGCGCGATTTCCTATATAATAAAAAGAGTGCGATAATTCGCACTCTTTTGTATTACTTGCTTGCAAGAAAATCGTTAATCTTCTGTACAAGTTCATCGGGGTCAACACCGTGAACAAGTGCTGCCTGCTCCAAGCTTTCGCCGCTTGCAGAGGGGCAACCGAGGCAGTGCATGCCGATCTCAAAGAAAATAGGAGCTGTTTCGGGGTCAATTCTCAAAACGTCCATAATAATTGTATCCTTAGTTACCTGTGCCATAGTAAATACCTCCATTAAAAAATTTGCTTTACACAATTATATTCATTATTAACTAAAAAGTCAATATGTAATCATTCCCTTAATTGAGGGAAGAATATACTCAGCATTTTCATTTTCAAAAAAGCTTTGTGCCTTTTTGCCACTGACGCCTGTCAAAACCGCCAAAAAGTCACAGCCCATGCGCTTTGCCGCAAAAAGGTCGCTGCCTGCATCGCCTACAACAAGTGTTTTCGAAAGAAGGCTCTTATCATATTCGCCCGCTATGATTTTTTCGTCGGGGAAATCTGTTCTACAGAGAGCCTTAAGGAAAATATAAGGCTCGGGCTTTGTGAGAAGCACCTTTTTGCCCATCGAGGAAAAATGCTCCTCAGCTTTCATAATATGGGTGTAGGTCGCAATTGCATCGGCTTCAAAATAACCTCTTATATTCCAGAGCTTCATGGGGTTTGAAACATCTCGGTCACTTCTGCCTGTGGCAATCATAAGCTTTTTGCCGTTTTGCTTAAGTGTTTCTAAAACCAAGATAATATCCTCAAGCTCTATTGCGGGAATTTCACGCATTTCCATGGATGCTTTATTTGCCAAGCGGGGCTTGGTGTTATAAAAAACCTCAAACTCGCCACTTCCGAAATACCATTCCTGAAAACAGTCTCGGCACATATTCCAGATAGGCTCATTCCTGCGACACACCTCAATGGGTAAGTTGAGCTTTTCAGATAAAAGACGGGCGCATTCCTCATAAAGGTCAAACGCCATAAGACTGCTTTGGGATATATAGTCATAAACAGCTTTGTAATGTGGGCATTTACCTGTGAGAATATACGCAAATACAATATAGCCTAAATCCCAGTTTGAATTCACCCCGCGTTCTTTTACGAGAGTGATTGTTTTATCGCCGTAAAAAACATCGTTTCTTATTTCTTTAACACGGCAGAGGGCGTTAACGGGGTCAAATTTTTCGTTTCCGTAATAGTGTGCTCCATTTAAAAGCTCGTATACCGTAAGTGCGGCGATGTCCCAGTAATTTTGCTCGCTGGTGATAACACCGTCCATGTCAAAAATGATATATTCGTATTTGTCTAAAAAGGGTGCAACTTTAGTCATCAGATTTCCTCTACTTCAAACGTAACCTTGCCTGCTACACCGCTTGTCATACCTTGGCGGCTTTCATCAACGGTAAATGCGTTTTTGAGCGCAGAACCAAAGGAACGGAAAACAGCCTCCCAGATGTGGTGAGTGTTTTCACCTCTTGTAAGGTCAATCTGCACTGTACAGCATGCACCTTGACAAAATGCGTCAAGGAAAACAAGAAGCTCTTCGCTTGCCATGCCTTCAACGTTTTCGGGGATAGTAACAGACGGATAAAAACCGAAAAACGCTCTCTGTTCAAAGCTTATGGTTGTATGAGCAAGTGCTTCATCAATCATACCAAAGGCATCACCAAAGCCCATAACAGCATCTGTTGTCTCGAGCTTTTTGGCAAAAGCCTTACCCAGTGCCTGTCCCAAATCTTCTGTTACAAGGTGAGCAAGGCAAAAATCAGTAAGGTTAACTTCAGCTTCGATATTGAAGCCCGATCTCCATACTGTCTGCTCAATCATGTGGTTTAAAAAGGGGAGTGGAGTTTTTATTTTGCTTCTGTAGTCCTTTTTTACAGGCCCGTCGGAAAGAATTACCTGCATTGTGCTCTCAGAAGTTTTGCGCGTAACCTTAATCATTATTTTCTCTCCTTAACGGCTAAGCCGTGAGTATCAAAGCCTTCAACTGTTGCCATCTTATATGCGTAATCACGTACTCTTTCAAAGCCTTCACGAGATGCGTAGCCAATGGAAGAACGCTTTAAAAAGTCAAATACGGATACAGAAGAATATGTCTTTGCAAAACCACCTGTAGGAAGAATTGCATTAGGACCTAAAAGGAAGTTGCAGAGTGTTACGGGTGTGTATTCACCCAAGAGGATTTCACCGGCGTTTTTGATATCGGGCAAAACGTCGAAGGGCTTATCACACATAACCTCCATGTGCTCGGGAGCATAGTCGTTGACAAACTGTACGCTCTCAGAAAGAGAATCTGTAAGAATTACACCACCATAGTTATTTTCAACAGTTTCGATGAACATGCGTCTTCTTTCGGAGATTTTTTCTTTCTGTCTTTCGATAATGGGAAGAACCTTGTCCACAAGCTCCTTTGAGTGAGTAACCAAAAGTGCGGACGAATCGGGACCGTGTTCTGCTTCAATCATCCAGTCAAGGGCAACCTTTTCGGGGTCTGCCTTTTCATCGGCTAAGATGATAACTTCACTGGGGCCTGCGGGCAGACCTGCGTCAATCTGCTGAGCGAGCACTCTCTTTGCGGCTGTTGCGTAGCTGTTGCCGGGGCCTATAATCTTGTGGCACTTGGGGATAGTTTCCGTACCGTAAGCAACGGCTGCTACTGCCTGAATACCGCCTACCTTGTATATTTCCTTAATGCCGATAATCTTTGCTGCTGTGAGGATTGCGTCGTCAACCTCACCCTTAGAATTGGGAGGTGTTACAACAACGATTTTTTCTACCCCTGCAACTCGAGCAGGAACGCCAAGCATAAGAAGTACCGAGGGGAAACTGCCCTTGCCGCCGGGAACATAAAGGCAAACGTCAACTATGGGAGTTGTCTTTTCGCCTACCATGAGACCTTTATCAACGTTTGTGAACCACATTTCCTCAGGGAGCTGCTTTTCGTGGAAATCGTAAATGTTTTTGTATGCGTATTCGATAGCTTCTCTTGTTTCTTTGTCAAGACGGTTATAAGCTGTTTCGATTTCTTCTTCTGTTACCTTGATTCTGTCCTGTGTGAGAGTAACCTTGTCAAATTTTTCGGTATATTTCAAGACTGCGGCATCGCCGTTGTCACGAACATCGTCGGAAACCTCTTTTGCCAGCTTCATCTGCTCTGTGATATCTGTTTCAGCACGCTTCATGATGCGAGCCTTATCACAAGCAGACATTTCGGAAAGTTTATAAATATTCATACTAAATGACTCCTTTTTTGAAAAAAATATTATTAAATTACATTATATCCCTATTTAAAGGATTTTGCAACACCTATTTTTATGAGACCTGCATAAAAATACAAAGCGATGAAATGTTTTGAAAAATCAAAAGAAAAACTAATTATGTAAACCTTTATTTTACTGGGTTTTGGGGGTTTGGAAAACTTCAAACTTTCCACAAAAAACGATTGTTTTAATTGTGGAAGATGTGGAAAAGTCTGTTCAAAACCGCCAAATAAGCATTTTCACCTTGTGGAAAACTCAAAACTTCCACAGGGTGAATTTTTTGCAAAAACGCAAAGGTTTACATAATTATTTTTAAAAACCAACCCGCGGAAAATGCCGAAAAATGGGGAGTTTGGCTTGTTTTAAAAAATATTGACCTTTAAATGGAAATGTTATAAAATATCAGTAGCTAATAATTTGATATAGAGGGATAGCTATGGACATAAAAGAATTCGAAAAAAAACTCGGTTATGAGTTTAAAGATAAAAATCTGATTGAAACTGCGCTTACGCATACTTCATACGCAAACGAGCGTGGGGTTGAGAGCTATGAAAGGCTTGAGTTTTTGGGTGATGCGGTGCTCCAAATGCTAACGAGCAGGTATATATATGTGAATTATCCTAAATTCCCCGAGGGTAAAATGAGCAAGATGCGTGCAAATATTGTATGCGAGGCAACGCTTTCGCAGATTGCGTACAAAATAGGCATTAATGAGCATGCAAGGCTCGGCAAGGGCGAGGAGCTTACAGGCGGACGAAACCGCCCGTCTATCTTGGCTGATATGGTGGAAGCAACTTTAGCTGCGGTGTACCTTGACGGAGGCATAGACAAGGCGAGGGAGATTATTTTCGACGCCTACGGACATATTATTGAAAATGCCGCGCAGGGTAAACTTAATACCGACTATAAAACGGCTCTGCAGGAAAAATTGCAGCAAAAGGGCAGCGTAAAGATTGAATATACCTTAACCGGTGAGGAGGGGCCTGCTCACGATAAGCGTTTTACCATGAGCGTATCTGCGTGGGGGAAAGTGCTTGGAGAAGGAAGCGGCAGAACGAAACAGGAGGCACAGCAGCAGGCTGCAAAAAAAGCCTTGGGAGAAATGTAAAATGTCAAATATTCCTATTTTTATACCCCATGTGGGCTGCAAAAACGACTGCGCTTTTTGCAATCAAAAATCCATTACTGGTAAAGTAGTGGCTCCGAGCTTTGAAGAGACGGAAAAAATAATAGAAGAAAACCTCTCTACCTTAGAGGGTAACGACAATAAGATTGCTTTTTTCGGCGGCAGCTTTACGGGCATTGGTGAGGATTTAATGGAAGGGTATCTCCGTGTTGCACATAAATATGTAGCTAAAGGGCTTATAAGCGGCATAAGACTTTCCACAAGACCCGATTATATAGACGAAAAAATCCTCGATACACTTGAAAAATACTCGGTTACGAATATTGAGCTTGGTGCCCAAAGCCTTGACGACGAGGTGCTTTGTGCCGCAAGACGAGGTCACAGCGCAGAGGATGTTGAAAAAGCGGCGAGGATGATAAAGAAGCGCAATATAAAGCTGGGGCTTCAGATGATGATAGGACTTCCCTCGGATACATATGAAAAAAGCCTTAACACCGCAAAACGGTTTGTTGAACTTGGGGCAGATGAGGTGAGGATTTATCCCACCGTTATCATAAAGGATACACACCTTGAAAAAATGTACAATGATAAAGAATATATCCCCATGAGCTTTGACGAGGCTATTGATACTGCGGCTGACTGTTACAGTATATTTTTTGAAAACAATGTTAAAATTTTAAGAATAGGACTGCAAAATTCAGAAGGGCTCAAAGAGAGCGTTGTGGGAGGTTTCTACCACGATGCCCTGGGCGAAATTGTGTATTCAAGAGTAATTCGCCATAAAGTTGCGGCGGTGGGGTGTGCCCATATTGAATATAACAAGCGTTTTTTGAGCAAGGTGCTCGGTCAAAAAAAAGAAAATCTCGCATATTTTGAAAAAGCGGGTATCACATATACCTTAACCGAGAATAACAGCCTCTCGGGTGTTTGCATAGACGGAAAATATGTGTTGACAATTTAAATTTAAAGGGATAAAATAATATGGTATATTAAAATAATTAAGGAGTTGATCAGTATGGTAATTAAGGTTACATTGCGTGACGATGTGCGTGAATTTGAAGCACCTGTTACGTATATGGACATTGCAAAGAGCATTTCTGAAGGCTTAGCAAGAAACGTTCTTTGCGCAACAAAAGACGGAGAAACAGTAGGGTTGTATGAAACCCTTACCACTGATGCAACCGTTGAATTTAAAGGTTTTGATACCCCCGAGGGTAAAAATACACTCCGCCACAGTGCAAGCCATGTGCTCGCTCAGGCAGTAAAGCGTATTTTCCCCGAAGCAAAACTTGCTATCGGTCCCGCCATTGAAAACGGTTTTTATTACGATTTTGACCTCGACAAGGGCTTCTCTCCTGATGATTTGTCAAAGATTGAAGCTGAAATGAAGAAGATTGTTAAGGAAAATCATCCCATTGTCCGCTTTGAACTTCCTCGTGAAGAAGCACTTAAGCTTATGGAAGAAGCAAATGAACCCTATAAGGTTGAGCTCATAAACGATTTGCCCGAAGGAGAAGTAATTTCTTTCTATAAGCAGGGCGAATTTACTGACCTTTGTGCAGGTCCTCATGTGCCCAGTACTGGTGCAGTAAAAGCGTTCAAGATTACTTCCACTGCAGGTGCTTACTGGCGCGGAAGTGAAAAGAACAAGATGCTTACACGTATTTACGCAACAGCTTTTACAAAGAAGGCTGATATGGAAGAATATCTCGCACAGGTTGAAGAGGCTAAAAAGCGCGACCATAATAAATTAGGACGTGAGCTTGAGCTCTTCACAACAAGCGAGGTTATCGGTCAGGGTCTTCCGATTATGCTTCCCAAGGGTGTTGCAATCATGCAGACCTTGCAGCGTTTTGTAGAAGATGAAGAAACAAGACGTGGCTGGCTTAGAACAAAAACACCCTTCATGGCAAAGAGCGATCTTTATAAGATTTCAGGTCACTGGGACCATTACAAGGACGGTATGTTTGTTTTGGGCGATGAAGATAAGGACAAGGAAGTTTTTGCACTCCGTCCCATGACATGCCCCTTCCAGTATCAGGCATATCTTAACCGTGCCCGTTCCTACCGTGATTTGCCCCTCCGCTACGGTGAAACAAGTACTCTTTTCCGCAATGAGGCAAGTGGCGAAATGCACGGACTTATCCGTGTAAGACAGTTCACAATCAGTGAAGGTCACCTTATGTGTACTCCCGAACAGCTCGCAGATGAATTCAAGAGCTGTCTTGAATTGGCAATCTATATGCTTAAAACTCTCGGGCTTTACGAGGACGTTTCCTACCGCTTCAGTCAGTGGGATCCCGACGACCGTGAAAAGTATATCGGTACAGACGAACAGTGGGCTGAAGCTCAGAGCATGATGAAGGAAATTTTGGACAACCTTGAAATTCCTTATGTTGTAGGTATCGGCGAAGCAGCTTTCTATGGTCCTAAGCTTGATATTCAGATTAAGAACGTTCACGGTAAGGAAGATACTCTCATAACTCTTCAGATTGACCAGATGCTTGCAGAAAAGTTCGGTATGGTTTATACAGATGCTGACGGCACAAAGAAGCATCCTTACATCATCCACCGTACAAGTATCGGTTGCTATGAAAGAACACTTGCTCTTCTTATTGAAAAGTATGCAGGTGCGTTCCCCACATGGATGGCACCCGTTCAGGTTAAGTTGCTTCCTATCGGTGAAGGCCACCGCGAATACTGCCGTGAGCTTAATACTCGCCTTATAAACATGGGCATCCGTAGTGAAGTTGACGACAGAAGCGAAAAAATCGGTTACAAGATTCGTGAAGCTCAGCTTGAAAAGGTTCCTTACATGCTTGTTGTAGGCGACAAGGAAATGGAAGATGGCGCAGTAGCTGTACGTAGCCGTAAGGAAGGCGACAAGGGCAGCATGAAGGTTAATGACTTTATCCTTGCTCTTATGGAAGAAATCGCAAATAAAACAAGATAAATGAATATAAACCTCCTCTGTGGTAAAGACTAACCACCGAGGAGGTTTTTTCTTATGAAAAAAATTATTTCTTTTATTATAGCAAGTACATTACTCTTAACAGGTGCCCATTTTTATAACAACCGCACCACAGATGCACTCTCCAGGCTCGGTTCAACAGGCAGCGAGGTCACCAAAATCCAGACAAGGCTCAAAAACTGGGGCTATTATAAAGGCTCGGTTGATGGCAAGTACGGCTCACAAACACAAAAAGCCGTAAAGGATTTTCAAAAGAAAAACGGTCTTACCGCTGACGGTATTGCAGGCAGTGCAACTTTGGCTGCAATGGGAATAAGCTCAGTATCCGGGTCAAGTGCTGCAAATAATGACGTGTATCTTTTAGCCAGAGCCATTAACGGCGAGGCTCGCGGTGAGCCTTATGCCGGACAGGTCGCAGTGGGTGCTGTCATATTAAACCGTGTTAAGCATCCGTCTTTTCCCAACACTGTTGCAGGGGTCATATATCAGCCCGGGGCTTTCACCGCTGTTGACGACGGACAGATTGATGCCGCGATGACATCGAGCTGCGAGAGAGCCGCTCGTGATGCGCTTAACGGCTGGGATCCCACTGGCGGGGCAATATACTACTATAACCCTGTGACCGCCACAAATAAATGGATACGGTCGCGACCAATTATTCTCACCATAGGGAAGCACGTGTTCTGTTCGTAAACTGATATGACCTTGACAATCTGCCGTTGTTTTTATATAATGAGTGTAATTAAACGCAAAGGAGTTTTAGAAATGGCAGATATCAACAACAATGAAGATATGAACATGGAAGAATACGAACCCGAAATGGTTTCCCTCTTTGATGAAGACGGTACAGAAATCGAGTTTGAGCTTTTGGATGTTATCGATTACGAAGGCGACAGCTATGCTGTTATGCTTCCTCCCGATGATAACGAAGTAGTTATCATGCTTTTAGAAGAGCTTAACGACGAAGAGGATGTTTACTCTCCCGTTGAAGATGACGAAACACTTACAGCTGTATTCGAAGCATTCAAAGAAAAGTATAAGGACGAATTCAACTTTGAAGACTAAAAAAAGAGCCTACAGGCTCTTTTTTTAGTCTTCAAAGTTGATGTTAATTGGCTATTATTAAATTTGCTATGGCGTAGGCAGCTTCGGCACGGGTTGCGTCAGCCTTGGGAGAAAGGGTCTGGTCAATAAGCCCCTTTGAAATTGCCCATGCGTAAGCTTCCTTTGCGTATTCGCTTACGTCAAGGTCGCTCGTAAATTTATCGGATATCTTTGTATCAAAGCCTTTTAAGAGGGCATAACGGTACAAAATTGTTACAAGCTGTTCGCGTGTTATGTTATCGTCGGGGCCGAAATTAGAATTGCCGTAGCCTGTTACAATGCTATTTTCATTTGCCCAGCAAATGGCATCCGTATACCAGAAATCGTTTTTAACATCCAAAAAAGCATTGCTTACTGTAGCATTGGGAGATGCCGACGCACGGTGAAGAATCGTCACAATCATTGACCTTGTGGTAGAGGATGCGGGGGAGAAGGTAGCCTCTGATATGCCTGTCATTAAATTGTTTTTGTACATGTAAGATATTGAGTCATAATAAGGGGAATATGTAGGAACATCATTGAAGGGGAAAGCTTTTTCATAGCCAAAAAGCTCTGATTCAGAAGAAGTTAACAGCCAGCTTAAATAAGTAGCCGGGCAATGAGCGCACCACACGCTTGCATTAAATTTTAAATCACCTATTCCTGCACCCGATTGGGTGATAAAAAATGCTGAAATGGAGGCAAATTCACCTGTTAAAGCTTTGCCCATTGATTTGAGAGCATTAAGGTCGCCTTCGGCACAAAAAGCGGCAAGAAAATTGAAATAATCATTTGCGGTTGCGTATTCTGCCTCTTTAAAAATCGGATTAGGATAAACAAGATAATGCTCTTTTGTGTAGTAGTCATTAACTGTGGGAGCAAGTCTCAAAGCCTTTTGTGTAAGGCTTTCAATTTTCCTTGTGCCGTTCTCATAGCCGTCAAATTCTTCGCCTGTCATAGCGTAAAAACTTGCTTTCATGCGTTCATATAAAATGGGGAAATTGTCATATGTATCCACATTTACGGTGGGGAGATACATATCTACGCCGTAGCGTGTGTAGCCCCAGCCGGAAAGGGGGACGTTGGAGACAAAGTCCTCGGGGTTTATGATGTTGAAAATGTTTGAATAGCTGTCAGAACGGGCATTTTCAGACACTGTTACGTTGGGTGTTGCAAAGGTGTATGCGTAAACATTGTCAGAGCCTAAAGCGTCTGTAAGGGAAGCGGCAACAATATTACCTACTGCGCCGCCGCGACTGTGCCCTGTTACAAGCACCTTAACGGAAGAATTGTCGGTATTTACGGAATCTATATAAAGGTTGAAATTTTCGATAAGTTTATCCGATGCTGTTTTAAAGCCTGTATGGGTCAAGTCGTAGCCTATGTTGAAATTACTGTACCATTCTTCATTGCCGCTTGTACCTTTTATTACAATGGCGACAAGCAAGCTGTTGTCGGAAAGATACTGTGATGCAAAGGTGTAGGACACTGTGTCGCAGTCATCACGCGTGGGAGTTGAGTAATAGGGCGTAACGTTGCCAAAGCCCGAATTAATAAGCGGGGTTTCGAGACTTTTGTTGTATGTGGCAACATATGCCGCGCCGCTCAGTGCCATACTGAAGGCGGCAAGGGAGTGGTTGTAGCTTGAAGAGGGTGACAAAAACCAACCCTCGTCCCATGAAACAATAGTGGTGCTTGTAGCTTTGCCAAAGCCGTTTGACACCGTGACGGAAACATCCTCCTTTGCAAAAGCGGTATTGCACGCAGATAATAATATTATTAATGATAAAATTGCGGATATAATACGTTTTTTCATTTGTTTTCGTCCTTTTACAGTTTGATAAAATTGTACCAAAGAGAAAAACGCTTGTCAATTAAAAAACCGCTCTATGAGCGGTTTTTATGTGCAAAATCAAAAAATTCATCCCGAGTGAAAGCGGAGTTAAGAATTTCGAGCAGGGAATTTGTTGTAAGACGGGAAGGAAGCGACAACTCTTTGATAAGAGCCTGACGGAGAGCGTTTGCACCCGTCTGACCCGAAAGCCCCAACTCATACAAATCGGCTTTTGTGATAGGAGGCCCCTTTATATCCATGCTTGTTGCTTCGGCTTCCTGCAAAAGAGAGGCAAGAGTTTCCTCGTCAATACCCTCAACGCCCAAAAGCCCCTCCTTGGAGGGCTTGTCCTTGCGTTTTTCCTTGCCGGGTATATCGGGGATATAAATGTTTTTTATTTGTTCGGGGGGTATAAAGCTCTTTAAATGCCCTCTTATGACAAAGCCTGCACGGTCAGAATCAGTCAGAACTAAAAGCCCCTGCCTTTTGGCAAGGGCTTTTAAAAACTCTCTCTTATCTTTGTCACGGAAGATGCGGAAGCCGTCTGTTGTGATAATTAAGGCATCACACACCTTCTTAAGCTGCATTTTATCGTATTTACCCTCAACAATGACAGCTTCTTTTATTTTAATCATAACTTAGTTTCGATAAGACCGTAGTTACCGTCCTTTCTCTTGTATACGATATCTGTAGACTCGCTGTTTGCGTTAAAGAAAATGAAAAACTCATGGTCCAAAAGATTCATCTGCAAAATAGCCTCTTCGGGTGTCATAGGTTTTAAGAAATGAGTTTTTGTACGGATAATGTTGAATTCCTTTTCTTCTTCAACGGGAGCATCTTCAACCTCGGGAGCAAGGGCTTCGCGTCTGATAGCCTTTTCAAGTCTTGTCTTGTTGCGTCTTATCTGACGGTCGATAGCAATTTCAGCCTTGTCCACAGCGTCAAGTAAATCCTCATTGCGTTCCTCAGCACGGTAAACAATACCATTTGCAAAAATTGTGGTTTCAACAATTTTATCATTTTTCTGAGAGGAAACTGTAATTGTTGCCTCTGCGTCATCGTTAAAAAATTTAGCCAGCTTGCCAATCTTTTTTTCGATCATTTCGCGGTCGAGTTCGTTAACGAATGTTTTCCTTGTTGTGATAGTAATCTTCATACAGTAGCCTCCTTGTGTCTTTTAAGAAAGAAACATCTTTCTTTGTGTATATTATACAATTATATTATTTTCATTGCAATAGGTTTTGTGAAATTTAACAAAAATGAAACAATAAAAATACAGAAAAACCATATTTTAATAAGTAAGAACAACAAAATAACATTTACAAATATGTGATAGTGTGTTAATATGTTACTATTAGGAGGGAAAAGAGCATGAGAAAAGCATTAAAAGAAATAACAGCCTTAATTTTAGTGATTATAATGGCAGTGTCCTTTATGCCCGGATGTGCAAAAAAAGAAGAACAGACAGGGCCGGTTGTTGATACAATTTATATAGGACACCACTACATACCGGAAATTGACCCCACATATGTTGACCCTATCACAGGTGAGCCTACTATGGCACCCGATAAAATGAAATGTGCATTGGCTGCTCTTGCAACAGTTAAAGAAGAGCTCGGCGTGGATATCAAATGGAAAGGCTGGGTAGGCGGTGCAACACGCGACTGCTTGCAGACAGTGCTTGCAGGTGACCCCTATGCACACATGGCGGTTTTGTCAGGTAGTGCACAGGCAACGGTTTTGACTCAGAACGTACTCCAGCCCCTTGACCCGTATCTTGAGGCTTTTGAAGGCCCAGATGCAGAATGGATACTTATGCCCGAGGTTTTCGGCAACCATTATTTCATGGAACGTGACCTTATCTATGTTACTGACTGGCCTATGGTTTTCAATATCAATCTTATTGAAGAAGTGCCCGATTTAAAGGACGAGGAAGGTAACACAATTTATCCTTACGATTTGTACCGTGAGGGTAAGTGGACATGGAGTGTTTTTGAAGATTATCTCACAAAAATCAAAAACTATTACACAGGTAAACAAGGTGTTGCAGGTAACGATATAGTGCCTTTTAACACTAACTATATATATGCTATCCAAATGGCGCTCCATTCAAACGGTGCTGCTATTTATGACGGTAATGCAATGCCCATTGATACGCCCGAAGCAGTTGAGGCGGCAGAGCATCTTGATATGCTGATGCAAAAAGGTCTTGTAAGCTGTACGGCGGCATCCTTCGGTTCTTCTGCGGCAAACGGCGGTACAGGTATTGACGGCTATTTCCGTAACAGCGAATCCGTATTTACACACATGGCTCGTTGGAGAATGGGCGGTGCAAGTAACGTTCTGGCAGGACGTGGCGAAAGCATGGGTATTATTTTCTGGCCTCGTCCCGATGATGTTCCCTTTACAGGCGAAGAATACATTCCCGGTGCCTCCAGTTACGAAATCAGCAAGCCTGCCTGCGATGCTATCGGTCTTCTCCGCGGTTTTGACCACGACGAAAGCCTCCTTGCGGTAAAAGCGTATGTACTCTATACTCAGGAGCTTTACAAGAATATGGGCAGAGTTGACTCTATTGCAGAATACCGCGAATCTATGGCTCCCAGTGAAGCACTTACATTTGGTATAGATATTTTCCACCCCGGCTGCGGTGAAGACAACCTTAAGGTGTTTGAACTTTTAGGTAGTCTCCCTGCAAACGAATTCAGTGAAAATATGGGTCTTCTTGGTGACTACGGCGTAAATATTTTTGGTAAGAGCGTTTACGGTATTGACGGCTCTCCCAAGTACCCTATTGCAGTTAAATCCAAAAAAGCAGGTCTTATGGACCGAATTGATAATATAGCAAAATCTCTTAAGAGCGAAAATGCGGTTGATGCCGTGGCACCGAGCGTAGCACAGAAAAATGCTAATGTGCCGATAGTTTTCCCGCAGGGTACAATCTCCGACGAAATTGACTGGACGACTGTTTTTGTGGCAAGCGATAACGTTGACGGCGAATATACCCTCAAAATGGAGGACGGCAAGATACTCATAAAACCTAATCCTCTCTCTGATGATACCACTACAAAGAAAAAGTGGGACTATATGGCAGACAAGATGATTGTTGACGCCTCGGGTGTTGATTTTAATACCACGGGCGGCTATGTTGACGGAATACATGTTTCTGTAACTGATACCTTCGGCAATACATATGAACGTAACTTTACGGCATATATTTACGACGAAAACAGCACAGTTACACCTAAGCTGGTACTTAAGGAAACAAAACCCAACATTGCACTTGAAACAGATACCTCAACGGTAGACTGGGCAAAGCAGTATGTTGAAATTGCAGAGGACGTAAACGGAGTAGACCTCAAGGGCTTTGTAAAAGCAGATGTATCTTATCTTGATGTTACCGTAAAGGGTACATATGATGTAATAATCTATGTAGAAGACTTTGTAGGCAACAGAACAGAAGAAAAAATCCAGATAACAGTTGAATAAAACCAAAATAAAAATGGCATTGCAAAAGCAATGCCATTTTTATTTTAATCAAGCGTTTAGTCCGGTTTCATAGAGCTTTTTATATGCTCCGCCGAGTTGTAGTAATTCTTCATGACTGCCGATTTCCTTAACACCACCGTCCTCGATAACTACTATCTTGTCGGCGTTTCTTATTGTGGAAAGTCGGTGAGCAATTATAATTGTGGTACGGTTTTTGATGACCGTATCAATAGCCTCGTGGATAAGGCGTTCTGTGCGGTTGTCAACGGCGCTTGTAGCCTCGTCAAGGATAAGTATGGGCTTGTTGCGAAGTATAGCACGTGCAATGGCAATACGCTGCTTTTGACCACCCGAAAGGCGTACACCACGTTCGCCTACGATTGTGTCGTAGCCGTTTTCAAGCTCACAGATAAAGCTGTCAGCGTTGGAAAGTCTGGCTGCCTCGTAAACCTCTTCGTTGGTTGCGTCATTTGCTCCGTAGCGGATGTTTTCGGCAACAGTGCCGTGGAAAAGGAATACGTCCTGCAATACCATAGATATGTTTTCGTGGAGAGAATGAAGTGTGATGTCTCTCAAATCTACTCCGTCAAGCTTGATTGCACCCTTTGTAGGGTCGTAGAAGCGTGTTACCAAGGATGCGATCGTGGTTTTACCTACGCCTGTTGAACCTACAAGCGCAACGGTTTCACCGCTTTTTATTTTAAGATTAAAATCAGTTAAAACCGAAACGGCCTCGTTATATGAGAATGACACATTGTCAAACTCAATATCGCCCTTTACGTTGCCTATGTTAATAGCGTTTTCTTTGTCGGTAACATCACTTTTTATGCTGAGCATTTCAAAAATACGCTCGCCTGCAGCAAGGGAATCCTGCAAATCCTCGTTTGTGCGTGCGAGAGAGTTAATGGGTGCATAGAGCGATGAAAGATATAACAAAAACGCTACAACTTCACCTGCGTCAATGTCGCCATTTGCCGCCATAATACCGCCTACGCCTATTACAAGTACTGTTCCCATTTGGTTTAAAAACGCTATGAACGGATGTACAATACTGCTCTTTTTGAAAGCGGACATTGTAAGGGTGGTGTATTCTTTAGTTCTGGACGCAAACTTGTCTCTTTCACGGTCAAGGCAGTTGAAAACCTGGATTTCCTTTATACCGGAGAAATTATCCTGCAGAGTGCCGTTGATTTCTGCAACAGTCTGGTGACGGTTATTAAATAACGGACGCACCTTTTTTGCGTAAAACCATACGCATACGCCAACAACGGGCAGTGTTAAAATTGCATAAATTGCAAGGCGTACATTCATGGACAAAAGCATTATGATAACGCCGAAAAACATAACCGTATGTGCTAAAATGTCGGGTGCACAGTGTGCGGTAAAAAGCTCCAAGGTCAAAGTATCGTTTATAACACGGCTCATTAACTGACCTGTCTGCTTGTCGGAGAAAAATTTTGGAGAAAGACGCTGTATATGGTCATAGAGCTTGTTGCGCATTTCTTCAACAAAATTCCACGCCGCATAGTGGCTTACGTAAACCTTTATCGCCTGTGTCACAAAAATACCAAAGGCAATCAAAAGAAAAATTATTGCCAGTTTTGGTGCTTCCTTGGGAAGCTTTGACGGGTTATCTGCAATTAAATTTACAAGGCTTGAAATAAGCCGTGGTGTGTAAAGAGATAAAACTGAATTTAAAATAGTGACTATGGCGGTTATATAAAGAAACAAATGATACTTTTTTGCCGCCTTTAATAGCTTAAATGCTGTTTTCAATTTTCCGCACCTCCGAGCATAGTGAGGAATTCTTCCTCGCTTATTGTGGGAATGCCAAGCTTTAACGCCTTTTCAAGCTTGCTACCCGCATCCTCGCCCAGAAGAACATAGTCCGTCTTTTTGCTTACTGAGGAAGATGTTTTGCCGCCGTTATCCTCAATAAGCTTTGTAGCTTCTGCACGGCTTAGGGTGGGGAGTGTGCCGGTTAAAACAAAAGTCTTGCCGGAGAAAATATTGCCCTGAGGCATTTGTGTAGACATAAAGTTAACCCCTGCTGTGCGAAGCTTTTCAACAATATCCATGTTCTGCTCAATTTCAAAAAAGCTTTTTATGCTTTCAGCCATGATTGTGCCAAAATCCTCACAGGAGGAAATCTCTTCAACGGAAGCTGCCATGAGAGAATCGAGGGAATCAAAACGCTTTGCAAGCTCTTTGCCTCCCTTTTGTCCGATATTACGTATGCCGAGAGCAAAAATAAGTCTGGATAGGTCGTTTGACTTGGATTTTTCAATAGCGGAAAGAAGATTGTCGGCACTCTTTTCGCCCATTTTCTCAAGGGAAACAATATCCTCACGCTTAAGATAATACAAATCTGCCGCAGAGGATATAAGGTTATTGTCCAAAAGCTGATTTACAACTGCAGGACCGAGACCTTCGATATCCATTGCCCCCTTTGACGCAAAGTGAATAACATTTCTCGCAAGCTGAGCGGGACATTCACCGCCACTGCAACGGTATGCCGCCTCGCCTTCTTCACGGTGCACAGGTGCGCCGCAAACAGGGCAATGAGAGGGCATTTCAAAATTTAGTTCATCGCCTGTACGCTTGTCCGGGAGTGACCTTACGACCTCGGGGATGATTTCGCCCGCTTTTTGAACAATGATTGTGTCGCCGATTTTGATGTCCTTTTCACGTATGAAATCAAGGTTGTGGAGTGTTGCACGACTTACTGTTGTGCCCGCAAGACGTATAGGGTCAAACTCTGCATTGGGAGTTAAAACACCCGTTCTGCCAACCTGTATTACAATGCGGTTAAGCTTCGTTTCCTTTTGCTCGGGAGGGTACTTATATGCCGCCGCCCAACGGGGAAATTTTGCTGTTGACCCGAGAGAATCTCTCTGCTCAAAGGAATTTATTTTGATTACGGCACCGTCAATATCAAAGCCTAATTCCCCGCGTTTTTCGCCGATTGATAAAACCTCGTCAAAGGCTTCTTCAATAGAATCAAAGGTTTTTTCAACAGGAATAGTCTTAAAACCAAGAAAAGCAAGATAATCGATAGATTCCTTGTGGTTTGTAAGAATTTTGCCTTCGATTTGCTGAATATTGAAAACAAAAATATCAAGTCGTCTCGATGCAACGACACTACTGTCGAGCTGCTTTAAGGTGCCCGATGCAACATTGCGGGGATTTTTGAAAGGCTCTAACCCTAACTCCTCCTGCTTTTTGTTGAGAGCCTCAAAACTCTTGTGAGGCATATAAACCTCGCCGCGTACTTCAAGATAGGGTACGGGCTCTTTAAGCTTTAACGGGATAGAGCGGATAGTCTTTAAATTTTCGGTAACATCTTCACCCACATCGCCGTCACCGCGGGTGGAACCGCGGAAAAATACGCCGTCACGGTATTCGAGTGATACGCTTAAGCCGTCAATTTTCAGCTCTGTTACGTATTCAACCTTATTATCTAACACGCTCTCAACCTTTTTGCCAAAATCGATAACCTCTTCACGGCTGAAAAGGTCATTGAGGCTCTCCATGCGCACGGTGTGGACTACGCTTTCAAAGCCTTCGGCTATCTTGCCGCCTATGCGCTGAGTGGGAGAATCAGGCGTTATAAGGGAAGGGTCTTCTGCCTCCATACGCTTTAATTCACTCATCAGTTGGTCGTACTCAAAGTCGGAAATTTCCGTAGTGTCAAGTGTGTAGTAAAGATTTGAATGATAGTTTATTAAATCACGTAATTCATTAATATCCATTTAAATTTCCACCATATCGTTTGTATAGATTGATTTTCTTAAATATTCGCAGTCGCCCGAGGAATAGCCTTCGATATATTTATTCATGGCTTTTATAACAACATCGGGCTTGAGGTTTGCACTGCTTCCTGCACTAAGTAGCATGCTAAGACAGTTATCCTCTATTTTAATATCTGCAATATCGCATCTGATATCCGTATCCTTTATGCCACTTTTTGTCTTCTTGGGCACAACCATGTTGCCCAGTGCCAAAAATGCGTCAAGCTGACCTTGTGTGGGAAGAGAGCAATAAACATTGTAAAGGCAATAGGAAAGATGCTTTACGTCGGGCTTACCCTCTGTAACAGATATAACCTCAAGTCCTTCGGGCATTGCGCTGTTAAACCTTTCTGTCAGCTCCTGTGTGCTCATGGGAGAAGACAGGGAAAACAAGAGAATTTCGCATTCGCTTTCGTAAAAAACAGAAAGCGGCAACGCAAAGGAGATTTTGGGATGAGGGTTAAAGCCCTCGGAATATGCTACCGGAATCCCTCCGCGACGGAAAACACGGTTAAAAACACGCACCATGTCCAAATGAGAGATATACTTTGCCCTGCCAAATTTTTTATAGCGGGCATAAAAATTATTTTGTAACACTGCATTTTCCTCCTTCGCAAAGAGTATTTGCACCGCAAGCGGAGCATTTTTCACGGCAGTTGGGAGTAGTAGATGCTTCCTTTGCTTTTTCGTTTTCACGCATAAGGAAATCCTTTGTAACACCGATATTTACAAAATCCCAGGGGAATAAATCACTATAATCACGCTCACGTGTATAGAAAGCCATGTCAACGCCTGCATTTTCAAATGCCTGATACCATTTTTCCATAGAGAAGGTTTCGTTCCAGGCATCGAACTTACAGCCTAACTTGTTAGCCTCAATAAGTACACGATTGAGCCTGCGGTCACCGCGGGCAAAAATGCCTTCCAATACACTCACGTCACTTTCGTGATAGCTGTATTTTACGTGACGGTTTGTGATAGCACTCTTCAAGAGCTGCTGTTTACGTCTTAATTCTTCGCGAGTGTTCTGTGCAGCCCACTCAAAGGGAGTGAAGGGCTTGGGAACAAAGCTCGATACGCCTATGTTTACACTGGGAGGACGTTTTTTGTTGGGAGTTACCTCGTAGTATGCCTCAACAACCTTGTGCGCCAAATCAGCAATGCCTAAGATATCCTCGTCTGTTTCGTAGGGGAGACCAATCATGAAGTAGAGCTTAATGGTTGTCCAACCGCCACGGAAGGCAAGGCGGGCACTTCTTAATAAATCCTCTTCGGTAACATTTTTATTTATAACGTCACGCATACGCTGTGTGCCTGCCTCGGGGGCAAAGGTAAGACCGCTCTTTCGTACTTTCTGTACCTTTTCCATTAAATCAAGGGAGAAATTGTCTACACGAAGTGAGGGAAGGGAAAGACCGATTTTTTCTTTTTCGGTAATCTTAAGAAGATTTTCTGCCAAATCCTCAAACTCTGTATAGTCACTTGTGGAAAGCGAGCAAAGGCTTAATTCCTCATAGCCTGTAGAGTTAATGAGGTTAACTGCATCTTTTGTAAGGGTTTCGTAGTTCTTTTCACGTACTGGACGGTAAATCATGCCTGCCTGACAAAAACGGCAACCGCGTATACAACCACGGAAAACCTCGATAGAAATACGGTCGTGTACTATATTTGTGTAGGGAACAATGAATTTGTCGGGGAAAGTAACCTTATCAAGCTCACGGATAATACGCTTTGTTACCTTTTTAGGTGCTTCGGGACAGTTGGGGGTAAAGGATTTAATTGTGTTATCCTCTTTATATTCCACATCGTAAAGACAAGGTACGTAAATACCTTCGATTTTTGCAATCTTCTTAAGGTAGTCAATACGCTTGCCGCCTTCATTTTTCCATTCGATATAAGCGTCCATAAGCTCGTTTATAACTTCTTCGCCTTCACCCATGGTGAAAAAGTCACAGATTTCAGCCAGAGGCTCAGGGTTATACGCACAAGGGCCGCCTGCGTTGACAAAGGGGTCGCCCTCGCCACGGTCGCGGGACAAAAGCGGCACGCCTGCCAAATCAAGCATATTGAGAACATTTGTATAGCTCATTTCGTACTGGAGAGTAAAGCCTAAAAAATCAAAATGCCTTACGCTCTCGCGGCTCTCTAAGGCGAAGAGAGGAGTATTTGTTCTACGCATTTCCTCTTCCATGTCAATCCATGGTGCAAAAACTCTTTCGCACCATGTGTCGGGACGAAGATTCAAATCATGATAAAGAATTTTGATGCCCAAATGGCTCATGCCTACCTCGTAATTATCTGGAAAGCAGAAACCGTAGCGGATTTTAACCTCATCGGGATTTTTCACAACGCTGTTTAATTCGCCGCCTGTATATGCAGCAGGCTTTTGTACATTTTTCAAAATATTATCTATATTAAGCATAGTTTATTTCCTTTCATAATTTATCTATTGTATTATATAATTTTTCTGCCTTTTTTTCAACAAAAAAATGAGTTATAACGCGTGAATTGATTTTTTTTTCGATTTTATTCTTTTCCGAGATGACAAGAACTATAAAAAGTGTTATAGGAAGAAGGGGATTTTTGCGGCTTACAACACAAAATATGCTCAATCCGACAACAGACAAAACCGAAAACAACAAAGAAAAACGCGGAAAAAGCACCCCTGAGATAACGCCGCCGTCAAGAGGCAATACGGGAATAAGGTTGAAAAGCGCAAGGGTCAGGTTTTCACGAGGAAAAATCCCAAACGCAAACATTAAAATGTTAAAAAGCGGTCCCGAGAGTGCAATAATAAGGCTTTTTGCATTTGACGGCACACTTGATAAAGAGAGCATACAGCCAAAGGGCAAAAGATGTATTTTATAAATTTTTTCACCGAGGATTAATGCTGTGAGCATATGCGTAAGTTCATGAAGTAAAATAAAAAAATAAAGAACAAAGAAACGGCTTTTGTAAGGCGTGAAAAACATTATGGTGAAAAATACAAGGGTTGACGGGTGTATTTGTACAGGATTTTTCAATTGACTCACTCCAAAAAAGCTTCGTAATATTATTATTGAAAAATCGGTAAAGATATGATATAATACCTCAAAAGATAAAGTTAATGTTTTTTTGGAGGGTGATTTTTTGAAAAAGATAGTTTATATTGAAGGCATGATGTGCGAAGGCTGTGCAAAGAGCATGAAAGAGGCTTTTGAAAAAATGGTTGGTGTTGAAAGCTGCAAAATCGACCTTAAAAATAAATGTGCAACCCTTAAGCTTGAGGGCAATGTAGTTGACAAGGCACTTATGGATTGTGTGGAGCTTGCAGGCTTTAAGCCTATCGAAGTAAAGGTTAAAAAAGGTTTGTTTTAAAAAATCTAAATAAAAATAACAGCAAGGCAACGCCTTGCTGTTATTTTTATTTAGATTTTACTGCATACACGTAATCTGAATACAATGTAAACGGCACGGATTTGCCATTTAAGAGTACATGAGTTGTTTTAGGTGAGTAAATTTTCACGGCTTCCTCGCGTTTTGTAGATGGCAAAAGAGAAGAGCTTTCAATCTCCACAATGCCGCCTGATATGCGTACGCTCATATCGTTTATTGTGTCGGGGCTTTCAATGACCGTAACAGAGTTTGCAATGAATTTTTTGCCGCCGGAAATAAATATACGGTCACCGGAAATATAAGCCATATCTCCGTCAAAGGAGTAGAAAGCAAAATTTTCACAATCAGTATTTTTGACATAGAACACACCGCGTGTGGTATTGATATCAAAAACTGCCGCAGATGATGCCTCTGTTGAAGATAAAGACACTGCCGAAACCTTAGGCTCAGACTCGGTGTACGGCAAAAGAAGCGTTGTCAGAGATAAATCAGAGCCAAATTTAGTAAACGATGCCCTCTCAGACGCCTCTGCCATGCCGTAGCCTGAGGAAAAAATATCATCTTCGATTGTTGCAATGCAGGAGTCGGGACAAACTATTTTAATGTTTGCACCTTCTTTAAAGTCGGTTTTGATATGATTGTTAAAATCTACCGCTAAATTACTTTGGGGCATAAAATGCCAGTTCTGATTAATCTTTATCTCTTCCTCGGATTGGATAAAGTCGCTGACTATTGCAAAGGGATTATTTTTCACAAAAAGCACACGGCGTACGTGATGCACGCCCTCACAGGGGTTAAATGAAACCGTCGCAAAGTCAAAGGCGGAATTTGATACAAAGCGGTCAATATTTGCATTGCTCTTTGAATGGGGGAGGTATTTTACCCCTTCAATTTCCACCGTGTTGTGTGCACGGGCACTCTTAAGATAATCGCCGATGCTCGTGTGTGAATAGCCGTATCTGCCCGTATCACATACAAGCGGACGGTTGTATGCATAAAGGATAAGGTTGCCTAAATCGTCGTGGGCATGACCGTCAAATTTGAGCGCATGAAGGGCAAGATAAACAGATTTATCCCTATCAAAGCCGTTTCGCATAATAACGCTGCCGGAGTAGGGGTATGCCATAGATGCGGGCACTGACTGGTCATTTGACCCCGCAACAAATGCCTTGAGCTTTTTTGTTGAAAAGAGATTACTCAGCTCACGGAGGTACCCTGTTTTGTCGTTGTAGTTACTATCACCTATATTTGTATCATAAAAATTGGGATAAAGTGCGTCGATTGATGCGTCAAAAATCTTTTCAAGACGACTGCGCATGAATGCACTGTAAGGGTCGTTATTTAATTCGGCAGAATAAAACGCCGAACTAAACAAACTAAGACACCAGAACGAATATGCAAGCCCCGATTCACGGAACGAAAAGTCAGGTGAGTACATTTTGTCCAAAAGGTCGTTCATGATATTTCGGGTATGTGATTTCCATTCTTCGTGCTCTTTTAGCTCCGGGAGGAAATCTATAGCCTTACTCAGTCCGCTAGTGCGTACTACCGCCCAGTTGCTCCAGCCTAAATCAGGGTTTTCGATAAGATGCTTCATATCCCGATACATCATCCACAAAATGGATATAAGATAATCGGGCGTCATAGCCGGCGTATCAACAAGTGCATTGAGCACAGAGGCAAAATTCGAAAGTCTTTCGCCCGTTTCAAGCACGCGGTTGAAGCCACCTTCTTTTTTTGACGAAAAGGCATCCATAAGGAAAAGAAGTTTTTCGCCGTATACTGCATTCTTTTCAACGTCAGACAGATACTGGTATGCCATAGGCCGTGCAAACCAGAAGCGGCAGGTAACGTTAAGATACTCGCTATCGGCATATTCGGGCTGTATCCATTCGGGACCTGTTGGGGAGGACTCGTACGAATATACATTGCCCTTGACGTTTGCCCATGTGAGATTGTTCTGCCATGAATAGTCGTTTATATTAAAAAACAACAGCTCCTTCATTTCACATGAGGGAAGAGTGATTTTGGCACAAAAACGGGCAGACTTAATGAGAGAAAGATCGATTTTTGAAAAATCAAAGCCAAGATAAACCCTGCCTGTATGCTCGCCGTAGGGGGAAGAAGGGTCGTCGCTTTCCTCGCATATTTCGTAAATATCCTCCTCTGAAAGCGGTGCATGAGGAGACGCTGAGGATATGTATGCGTATTTTTCGGGAGCGATTTTAATTTCCTGTCCTTCGTTGTCGGTTATGAGAATATAGGGCGGAAAAATAGACGACGGCGAATATAAAAGTGCACCGTTATTGTCCTTTTGTCTGCTCATTATCATAAACGAAAGTTTTTCACGTATAAAGGGCAAAACGTCCATTGTTGTATATTCTTCACTGCCGGACAAAAACATGGAGGATAAGTACAAATCAGCCTCATTAGGACCCGAGAGAATAAAATGACGGGAAATGTAAGCCTGTGAAAAATTGCGGTCGCTTTCACGTATAGGCTCAGAAGAGGAAAGGCGGTTCTTTTTTCGGAAGATGAAATAGTTCAAAAGCTCACGCTTCGCACTCTGAAAATCGTTTGAACAAACGTAATAGTTCACCTTTTCCATGTTGGGAGTATTAAGATTAAAAATACTGAAAAATTCTGAAAGCTGCACTTTTCAATCTCCTATCGTCTGTTTGAGGGGTTTATACCGCGGCAAACGTACGCCGTTTTATATTTTTTCCATAAAATATCTTTAGCGGCACGGGCTTTTTCCTCGTCTTCAAAAATGCCAAAAACTGTAGGGCCGCTGCCGGACATCTGTGCACCGATTGCACCTAAAGAGATAAGGTTTTCCTTCACTTCACTGAGAATGGGGTGGTGAGCGATGCTTACATCCTCCAATACATTGCCCATATTATTACATATTGCATGGATATCACAATTATGCAACGCTTCGATAAGCTTGTCAGTGGGGGGATGAACAATGTCGGGGCATGAGTCAATGTTATCGTATGCCCATTTTGTAGAAATTGAAAACGGAGGCTTTACAAGCACAATGTAGCATCTCGGAAGTCTGGGAAGAGGAGATAACTTTTCGCCGATGCCTTCTGCAAGGCGTGTGCCGCCTATAATGCAGTAGGGTACGTCGGCACCTAATGTTTTGCCGATTTCACAAAGCTTGTGTGTTGAAAGGTGTGCGTCATAAAGACGGTTAAGACCTGTGAGCACAGCCGCCGCATTGCTACTGCCTCCTGCCAAGCCTGCCCCAACGGGAATATGCTTTTTAAGATAAATATCTACACCGCCCGATATACCGCTTTCACGGAAAAACGCCTCTGCGGCACGGTATGCAAGGTTTTCGGGTCCTGTGGGCAAAAACTTTAACGAACAGCCCAAGCTGATGCCCTCGTCCTTTTTTGTAAGCTCAACCGTATCAAACAGCGAAACTGTCTGCATAACCATTTTGACCTCGTGATAGCCATTGGGAAGAGTGCCCAATACATCAAGCGATAGATTGATTTTTGCAAAAGCCTTTACTGTAAGATTATCCATCATAATCCCTCGATTCAATAATATTATATAAATTATATCAAAAAGTGACAAATTATGCAACCGATAAGGACGAATAAAGGTGAAAAATTATCGAAAAAAACACTTGACAGGAGGGGTAATGTAGTGTAAAATAGCAGAGATGTAAAGTTAAAATGCTTTACACGAGGTGTAAATTATGGAAAAAAATCTCAGATACAGTGCCCTTTTGTCAATATACGGAGCACTTTTAACAGAAAAACAGCTTGACACAATGGAATACTACTATGACGAGGATCTTTCTTTAGGTGAGATTGCCGAAAATACAGGCATAAGCCGTCAGGGTGTGAGAGATTTTATAAAGCGCGGCGAGGAGCTTTTGGATTTATATGAGGAAAAGCTCGGCTTGTACGAGAAAACAAAACTCATTGAAAAAATCGAAGAAAACGCCGCAAAGATAAGACAGATTAACCTTGGCGCATGGAGTAACAAAACTATCGACACTCTTGCAGGCGATATTGTTACCTCCGCACAAAAACTCAGATGACAGAAAGGAAGAGGTAAATGGCTTTTGAGTCCCTCGGCGAAAAACTACAGAATACCTTTAAAAAGCTGACGGGCAAGGGTAAGGTTTCCGAAAAAGACTTGAAGGAAGCCATGCGAGAAGTCAGACTGGCACTTTTAGAGGCTGACGTAAGCTTCAAGGTTGTCAAGGACTTTGAAAAAAGAGTCTTTGAAAAAGCAGTAGGCAGTCAGGTGCTGGAGAGTCTTACTCCCGGTCAGCAGATTATCAAAATTGTACGCGATGAGCTCACTGAGCTTATGGGCGGCAATGTGAGCAAATTGACTGTGTCTCCCAAGCCTCCGACGGTTTATATGATGGTCGGCTTGCAGGGTGCAGGTAAAACAACCACATCGGCAAAGCTCGGTGCGCTTTTAAAAAAGGGCGGAAAGAGAGTTTTGTTGGTAGGCTGTGACGTTTATCGTCCCGCGGCTATCAAGCAGCTCGAGGTTGTAGGTAGTCAGGTAGGCTGTGATGTATACGCAGACTACGACGAAAAGAACCCGGTCAACATTGCAAAAAAAGCAGTTAAAAACTGCGATTTGTCAAAGTATGACACTATAATTTTGGATACAGCAGGTCGACTTCATATTGATGAAACTCTTATGAACGAGCTTGTTGATATAAAAAATGAAACTCATCCTGCGGAAATACTTTTGGTAATTGACTCTATGGCAGGTCAGGATGCGGTAAACGTTGCCGAAAGCTTTAACGAGCAGTTAGGTATCGATGCACTTGTGCTCACAAAGCTTGACGGTGATACTCGTGGCGGTGCGGCGCTGAGCGTAAAGGCGGTAACAGGCAAGCCTATCAAGTTTGCAGGTATGGGCGAAAAGCTTACAGACCTTGATCCCTTCTATCCCGACCGCATGGCATCGAGAATTCTGGGCATGGGCGACGTTTTGAGCCTTATTGATAAAGCACAGGCAGCTATCGATGAGAAAAAGGCAATTGAGCTTGAAAAGAAAATCAAGGAACAGACCTTTGACCTTAACGATTATCTTGAACAGCTCGAGCAAATGAAAAACATGGGTCCTTTGGAAAACATGTTAAAGCTTCTCCCGGGTGTTGATTCTAAGGCACTCAAAAATGCAAAGGTCGACGAAAAGAAAATGGCACATATTGAGGCTATTATCAAGTCGATGACCCAAAAGGAGAGGGAAAACCCCGACATCATTAACCACAGCAGAAAACAGCGTATCGCAAAGGGTAGCGGTACAGAGGTTTTTGAAGTAAATCAGCTCCTTAAGCAGTTTGAGCAGATGAGAAAAATGATGAAAATGTTCTCCGACCCGAAAAAACTCAAGAAAATGAGATTCCCCTTTTGATTTAAATTAGGGCAAAAGCCCGGTTTACTATAAAAAATTTTTATTTAATGAGGTGTATTAAAATGGCAGTAAAAATCAGACTTAGAAGAATGGGTGCTAAGAAGGCTCCTTTCTACCGTGTAGTAGTAGCAGATTCCCGTTATCCCCGTGACGGCAGATTCATCGAAGAAGTAGGTACTTACAATCCTATGACAGAACCTTCCACATTCACAGTTGATGCTGACAAGGTTAAGCAGTGGATGGCTAAGGGTGCTCAGCCCACAGATACAGTAAAGGTTCTTCTTAAGAAGAAGGGAATTATTGGTTAATTTTGTCCATATTACCCCTTTGAACCTCGGGGCGGTGCAAAAGCACAGCACCCGATACTCAAAGGAACAATCTGAACGAAATTTCCGCAATAATTTACATGACTTCCAATAAGTCACTGTGGCGAAAGGACTAAGAAAATGAAAGAACTTTTAAAGACAATAGTTCTCCCCTTGGTTGAAAAACCCATGGAAGTTGAAATAACAGAAACTGAAAAGGAAGACGGCGAAATCCTTCTTTCCTTAAAGGTGGCTTCCTCCGACATGGGCAAAGTAATCGGCCGTCAGGGCAGAATTGCAAAGGCTATCAGAACAGTTATGAAAGCCGCTGCAAACAAGGACAACAAAAAGGTTGCCGTTGAAATCGTAGAATAAAAATTGCTTGCATAAATCGCGCATAGCAAAAAAGAGCTCTTGAGGTACACATAGTAATCGAGAGCTCTTTTATTTCACTCTGCATCGATTTTGCGTCTCCATAGACAAACAAGATGTTGCATTAAGCAGCATCTTTCTATTATAAATATATCTTGTTCTTTTACTGTGAATATGGTATACTATATTAGTACAAAAACATGGAGGAAGGGATTAGAGTGAATATAGCAGAATGGTTTAAGGTTATATTGCTTGGTATTATTGAAGGTATTACCGAATGGCTTCCCATAAGCAGTACGGGGCATCTTATACTGGTTGATGAATTCGTCAAGCTTAAGCAGAGTGCTGAGTTTATGGAAATGTTCAACGTTGTAATTCAGCTGGGTGCAATATTGGCTGTTGTAGTGCTTTATTGGAGTAAGCTGTGGCCTTTCCATACAAAGAAAAACAGGGACAAAAACGCAAAGGATAGCCTTTTAAACAATTATTGCTACATGGACAAAATAGTTTTGTGGTTTAAGATTGTTATTGCATGCTTGCCTGCAATGATTATAGGCTTGCCTCTTGATGACTGGATGGATGAACATTTACATAACGGTATTGTGGTGTCAATAGCACTTATTTTCTACGGCGTGGTATTTATACTTATTGAAAACTACAATAAAAAACGTACTCCGAGGATAGCAAGCCTTAAGGACTTGAGCTTTAAAGACGCGCTTTTGATAGGCGTTTTTCAGGTATTGAGCTTGGTGCCCGGCACAAGCCGCTCCGGCTCGACGATTATTGGCGGTATATTAATCGGCACGTCAAGAGAATTAGCTGCAGAGTTCACTTTCTTTTTGGCTATCCCAGTTATGTTTGGTGCAAGTGCACTCAAGCTTTTAAAGTTCGGTTTTGATTTTACACAGATTGAGCTTATGGTGCTTATTGTGGGCATGATTGTAGCGTTTGTGGTTTCGGTAATAGCAATCAAATTCTTGATGGGGTATATCAAAAAGCACGATTTCAAAGTGTTCGGCTGGTACAGAATTGTACTGGGCATCATAGTGTTATTGTATTTTATTTTAAAATAATAGCAAAAAAAGCTTCGGAATTTTCCGAAGCTTTTAAATTTTTAATTTTACCTATTGACAAAGTAGGTAAAAGGTGATAAAATACAAACAATCCACCTACCAAAAAAGTAGGTAAATGAAAGAAGTGTCAGTATGGGAAGGTATTTTGAAGAACTTTTAAGAGAAAACTTCCGTTTTGGTCGAATGTGAAGGTATGTATTAAAATAAAAAAACATACAATTATATTACCGAAAGGAAGTAACAATTATGTCAGAATATAAATTTGAAACACTCCAGCTCCATGTAGGACAGGAAGAACCCGATGTGGCAACAGATGCGCGTGCTGTGCCGATTTATGCAACAACAAGCTATGTGTTCCATAATTCCGCTCACGCAAAGGCAAGATTTAATCTGGAAGATGCAGGCAATATCTATGGTAGATTAACAAACTCAACACAGGATGTTTTTGAAAAGCGTATTGCCGCATTGGAGGGCGGTGTTGCAGCGCTTGCACTTGCATCAGGGGCAGCAGCTATTACATATACCCTCCAGGCGTTAGCACAAAACGGCGGACACATAGTAGCACAAAAAACAATCTATGGCGGAAGCTATAACCTTCTTGAACATACGTTGCCAAACTTCGGCATTACTTCAAGCTTTGTAAATATACATGATCTTACCGAGGTTGAAAAGGCAATAAGGGACAACACAAGGGCTTTATATATTGAAACGCTTGGTAACCCTAACAGCGATATCCCCGATATTGATGCTTTGGCACTTCTGGCACATAAGCATAACATTCCTCTTGTTGTAGACAACACCTTCGGAACACCTTTCCTTATCCGTCCTATCGAACACGGTGCAGATATTGTTGTGCATTCCGCAACAAAGTTTATAGGCGGACACGGAACAACATTGGGCGGTATTATTGTTGATTCGGGCAAGTTTGACTGGGAAAAGGCGGGCAAGTACCCTCAAATCAGCGAACCTAACCCCAGCTATCATGGTGTTTCGTTTACTAAAGCTGTAGGAAAGGCGGCTTTTGTTACATATATAAGAGCAATCCTTTTGCGTGATACGGGAGCGGCAATTTCACCTTTTGCGGCGTTTTTGCTCCTGCAGGGGACAGAAACATTATCGTTAAGACTTGAACGACACGCAGAAAACACAAAAAAGGTTGTTGAATATTTGTCAAAGCATCCCTTAGTTGAAAGGGTAAATCATCCCTCTCTCTCTGAACATCCGGACCATAATCTGTATCAATATTATTTCCCTAACGGAGGGGCTTCGATTTTCACTTTTGAAATCAAGGGCGGTGTAAAGGAAGCACATGAGTTTATTGACAGTTTGAAGATTTTTTCACTGCTTGCCAACGTTGCAGACGTTAAGAGCCTTGTAATACACCCTGCAACCACCACTCACAGCCAGCTTTCAAAGGAAGAACTCGAAAGTGTGGGCATAAAGGACAATACTATCCGTCTTTCGATTGGTACTGAGCATATTGATGATATTATTGCAGACTTGGAAAACGCTTTCAATCAAATTAAGGAGGGTTAAAATGAGTATTTATACATCAGCGGATCAAATTGTAGGAAAAACACCTCTTTTGGAGCTTTCCAATATTGAAAAGAAATTGAAGCTTAAGGCAAAGGTTTTGGCAAAGCTTGAATATTTTAATCCCGCAGGCTCTGTAAAGGACCGTATTGCAAAGGCGATGATTGACGCAGCGGAAGAGGAAGGCAAACTAAAAGAAGGCAGTGTCATTATTGAACCGACCAGCGGCAATACCGGCATAGGGCTTGCAGCAGTAAGCGCGGCAAGAGGCTATAGGATAATTCTTGTTATGCCCGAAACCATGAGCGTTGAACGCCGTCAGTTGATGAAGGCTTACGGTGCAGAGCTTGTTTTAACAGAGGGGGCAAAAGGCATGAAGGGAGCTATAGCAAAAGCCGAAGAGCTCGCAAATGAAATCCCTCACAGCTTTATCCCGGGGCAGTTTGTAAACCCCAATAACCCTAAAGCACACCGAGAAACAACAGGCCCCGAAATATACTCAGATACGGACGGTAAGGTTGATATTTTTGTTGCCGGCGTAGGTACGGGCGGCACAATAACAGGTGTGGGTGAATACTTAAAATCCAAAAATCCCGATGTCAAAATTGTGGCAGTTGAGCCGAAGGATTCACCCGTGTTGTCAACGGGAGTCTCAGGAGCACACAAAATACAGGGGATAGGTGCAGGCTTTGTACCCGATGTTTTGAATACCGATGTTTATGATGAAATAATAACGGTGGAAAACGAGGATGCCTTTGAAACAGGCAGACTAATCGGCAAGAGCGAAGGTGTGCTTGTAGGAATATCATCAGGCGCGGCAACCTATGCGGCAATACAGCTTGCACTACGCCCTGAAAACGAAGGGAAAAACATTGTTGTCCTGCTACCTGATACGGGAGACAGATACCTCTCGACACCGCTGTTTCAAGAATAACAAATGCCGACACTTAGCATGAGTGTCGGCATTTTTACAGTTGACTAACCTACTTGAAAAGTAGTATAATAAATAAAAAGCAGTAATGGAGCAAAAAAATGAAAATTATAGATTTAGTTACAAAAGATACACTGTCTTTATCCTTTGAGGTTTTCCCGCCCAAAACCGAAATGGGCTTTGAAAGCGTAAAGAGTGCAACGGAGGAGATTGCAAAGCTCAAACCGTCATTTATGAGCGTTACATACGGTGCAGGCGGCGGAACGAGTAAATATACACTTGATATTGCAAAAAACATAAAACAGCTCTACAATGTGCCTACACTGGCGCATCTTACCTGTGTTTCGTCCACAAAGGAGACCGTACATGAAAAAATCCAAGCGATTAAAGATGCAGGCATTACGAATGTTATGGCTCTTCGCGGTGATATACCAAAGGAGCTTGAAGGTACAGATCGGTCAAAATGGGACTATAAACATGCGGTTGAGCTGATCCACGAGCTCAAAAGTGCTAACAGTGATTTTTGCATAGGCGGTGCGTGCTATCCTGAGATACATCCCGAGAGCATAAATCAAAAAGAGGATATAAAGTATCTTAAGGAAAAGGTTGATGCAGGCTGTGATTTTTTGACCACACAGATGTTTTTTGATAACAACCTTTTATACAATTTCCTTTACAAAATCCGCGAAGCAGGCATAACCGTGCCTGTTATACCCGGTATTATGCCGATTACAAACGCAAAGCAGGTAGAAAGAGCAATCAAGCTTTCGGGCTCATTTATGCCACAGCGATTTAAGAGTATTGTTGACAAATTCGGCTCAGACCCTAACGCTATGAAGCAGGCAGGTATTGCATATGCAACGGACCAGATTATAGATTTGTATGCAAACAACATAACAAATGTGCATGTATATTCCATGAACAACCCCGATGTTGCTCAGAAAATACAAAGCAATCTTTCAGATATTTTAGGTAAATAACTAAGGAGGAAAATGATATGATGATTTCGACAAGAGGACGATATGCCCTAAGAGTACTGCTCGACCTTGCTGAGCATGGGAGCGAGGGGTATATACCCATGAAGTCTGTTGCCGAAAGACTGGAGCTATCGCTTAAATACATTGAACGGATTATGCCTATTCTTACGAAGAATAACATGGTGGAGGGCGTTCATGGTAAGGGCGGCGGATATAAGCTGTCAAAAGCACCGCACGAATATCGTGTGGGCGATATCTTACGTCTTACAGACGGCTTGGCACCTGTTGCATGCCTTGAATGTGATGCACCCAAGTGCGAAAAGGCAGAAAAATGTCCCACGCTTCCTATGTGGAAGGGTTTTCATAAAATGGCAAATGAATATTTCGATAATATCACCCTTGAGGATTTAATGAAAAACCGCGGCTAACTTAGCCGCGGTTTTTATGTTGATTTATAACTGATGAATAATGTGTTTCTCAAAAATTTTTATAAGAATAATACCTAAAATTAATCCGAAAACGCCTTGAATGATGTTTGCAGGCATATTGGACAAGGCAGGTATAAATCCGTATAAAAAGCCTTCGAAGATATAATAGGAGGAAATCATAATAATTTCTGAAAAGGTGCCGCTTAAAATTCTTGAGGGGAAATTGCCCATTCTTTTCTCCGTAAGCTTAAATACAAAATGTGCACAGATTGCCATAAGTCCTTTTGTCAGAAAGGTTATGGGGGCGTAAAGTATAAAGCCTGAGAAAATATCGGCAAGAAGCGAGCCTATACCGGCGGCAAGAAAACCGTAGAACGGAGTTAGCATCCAACCGGATAAGAGAACTACACAATCACCTAAGTTCATATAGCCTCCCAAAGGAGACGGCAGCTTAATAATCATCGTAGCTACGCACACCAGAGCTGCAAGAAGTGACGCAAATACTGTTTTTTGTACAGAAGTTTTCATAAAATCACCGTCATTATTATCTAATATAAGGGAGCTTTGAAAGGCTCTTTTTTAAATCATCATCGGTAGGAATATAGTCGCTCATTTGTCCCTCATGGAATTTTTCATAAGCTACCATGTCAAAGTAGCCTGTGCCTGTTAAGCCGAAGACGATTGTCTTTTCTTCACCTGTTTCCTTGCATTTCAACGCTTCGTCAATGGCAACACGTATTGCATGGCTGCTTTCGGGAGCGGGAAGTATGCCTTCAACGCGGGCAAACTGCTCTGCGGCTTCAAAAACATCTGTCTGCTTTACGCTCACGGCTTCCATTAAGCCCTGGTGATAAAGCTCAGACAGAGTGGAGCTCATACCGTGATATCTGAGCCCGCCTGCGTGGTTAGGAGACGGGATAAATCCGCTTCCTAAGGTATACATCTTGGCAAGGGGACAAACCATGCCTGTATCACAGAAGTCATATGCGTATGTGCCTCTTGTAAAACTGGGGCAGGAGGCAGGTTCTACTGCAATAATGCGATAGTCCTTTTCGCCGCGGAGTTTTTCGCCCATAAAGGGGGCTATAAGACCGCCAAGGTTACTGCCGCCGCCTGCACAGCCGATGATTATGTCGGGCTTGATATTGTATTTATCAAGTGCGGCTTTTGTTTCAAGACCGATAATGCTCTGATGCAAAAGCACTTGATTTAGTACACTGCCCAATACATAGCGATAACCCTCGCTGGTTGTTGCCTTTTCAACAGCCTCACTTATTGCACAGCCCAATGAGCCTGTTGTGCCGGGGAACTCCTGTAAAATCTTTTTACCTACCTGTGTTTCCATAGAGGGAGAGGGAGTAACAGATGCACCGTAGGTACGCATTACCTCACGGCGGAAGGGTTTTTGCTCGTATGAGCATTTTACCATATAGACCTTACAGTCAAGGTCAAAGTATGAACATGCCATGGAAAGCGCCGTGCCCCACTGACCTGCACCTGTTTCTGTAGTCACGCCGCGGAGACCCTGCTTTTTGGCGTAATAGGCTTGTGCAATGGCAGAATTGAGCTTGTGACTGCCAGAGGTGTTGTTACCTTCAAATTTGTAGTAGATTTTTGCAGGTGTGCCGAGCTTTTTTTCTAAGCAGTATGCCCGAACTAACGGAGCAGGACGGTACATCTTATAAAAATCACGGATTTCGGTGGGGATTGGGAAATAGGCTGTGGTATCGTCAAGCTCCTGCTCGACAAGCTCTTCACAGAACACACCGGAAAGCTCCTCTTTGCCCATAGGCTTAAGTGTTGCAGGATTTAATAAAGGGGCAGGCTTGGTTTTCATGTCTGCACGCATATTGTACCAAGCAGTGGGCATCTCATTTTCGTTCAAATAAATTTTGTAGGGAATTTTGTTTTCTGTCATTTTAATACATCCTTTCTTTATTTAATACGGCCTTATTTGTGCTGCTTGATATAATATGACACCCCTTGTAAAAATACACCTTCCTTTCTTTGCGGAAATTAAAAAACCCTTGAATTGCATAAAAACATACAATTCAAGGGCGAAAATTTATAATTCCGCGGTGCCACCTTGGTTCGGGCTTTGAAACCCCTCTGCGAGATGCCAACACATCTCCGACTCCTAACGCGAGTTAACGTCAGCGCATTTAACGCCGCCCTCGACAGCCCATATTACTCAGGCAATTCTGCGGAACTCACACCGTAATCCGCTCGCTGGAAGAATTGGTGACTGACTTTTTTCTGTCTCAACGGTTTAAGTTTATTAACTTTGATATGATAATAACACTAAACACCTACTTTGTCAATAGGTAAATTAAAAATATTAAATAACAAATTTAGTTTTTTAACGGATTGGAATTTAGCTCTTTATAAGTTTTGCGTATAATAATGACCGCTATAACAAAAGTTAGTATATCTGCCGCAGGGAAAGAGTACAGTATACCGTCCAAGCCCCAGAAAATAGGGAAAATAATCGGAAGAAAAACGCCAAATATTATTTCTCTTGTCAAAGATATTGTTGTAGAAAGAGCTGCTTTCCCAAGAGCCTGTAAATATATAAACGAGCCTTTGTTTATCATTGCAAGTACCATCATGCAAAGGTAAATACGGAAACTCTTAATTGCAAATTCAGTATAATATACGCTTTCGTTTCCCGCACCGAAAATGCCGATGAGCTGTTGCGGAAAGACTTCAACAATAAATAATGCAATTAAACCGATAGCTGCCTCAGCTAAAAGAAGGTAGGTGAACAGCTTCTTTGCTCTGTCTTTTCTGTTCGCACCAATGTTGTATCCGACAATCGGAATACAACCTGCGGCAAGACCTATAGAAATTGAAATTGCGATTTGGAAAAATTTCATTACTATACCTAAAACTGCGAGAGGTATTTGTGAATACTCAGGCTGACCGAAAATTTTGTCCATTGCACCATATTTGGTACACATATTCTGTACCGCCGCCATTGAAATAACGAGTGAAATCTGTGCAAGAAAGCTCGTAAGACCAAGCGATAAAAACCTTTTCATAATACCACCGAAAAATCCAAAGCTGTGTCTACTAAGCTTTAAGGATTTCATACGGCAGATATACCAAAGAGAAAGCAACGCCGTAAGGATTTGCCCGATTACTGTTGCTACTGCGGCACCCATCATACCCATTTTCAATGGATAAATAAATATAGGATCAAGAATAATATTTGTTATTGCACCGGTAAGGATAGCAAACATCGCAAATTTAGGGCTGCCGTCTGAGCGGATAATCGGATTCATTGCCTGCCCGAATATGTAAAAAGGAATACCAAGTGCTATCCAAAAGAAATATTCCTTTGCATGAGCAAATGTTTCTTCATTTACTCTTCCGCCGAACACGGTCAAAATGGGGTCCATAAAAAGCAGATATATTGCTGTTAATACAATACTGCTGATAATACATAAAAGAACAGCACTTCCCACGCTTTTGTGCGCAGCATCTCTTCTGTTTGCGCCAAGTGATATGCTGACAAATGCACACGAGCCGTCACCAATCATGACGGCGATGCCGAGAGCAATTACTGTAAGCGGAAACACAACAGTATTGGCGGCATTGCCGTATGAACCGAGATAATCTGCGTTTGCAATAAATATCTGGTCAACAATATTATACAATGCTCCTACAAGTAAGGAAATAATACAAGGTATTGCATATTTCCTCATAAGCTTTCCGAGTTTTTCCGTAACGAGAAAATCCTGATTGATTTGTTCCATTTAAAAACCTCCTAAAAACGCAAAAAATGCGTAAGTCCTCAAATCTGGACTTACGCATTTGCTGCTCGATGGATAAATTATACCGCATTTATGTAAAAAGTTCAATCGGTAAAATTAAAAAAAATTATTCTGTCTTTTGAAAATAAAATGTACAAAATGCTTATGCGAATATAAAAACAGCAGGTTTTCCTGAGAAAACCTGCTGTAGAAAGACAACTGTATATCTGTTATCTCTTGGAGAACTGAGGAGCACGACGAGCTGCCTTCAAACCGTACTTCTTTCTTTCCTTCATTCTGGGGTCTCTTGTGAGGAAACCTGCCTTCTTGAGGTCGGAACGGTATGCTTCTTCGTCTACCTTAAGGAGTGCACGAGCTACACCGTGACGGATAGCACCTGCCTGACCTGTAAAACCGCCACCCTGAACGTTACAGATTACGTCGAACTTGTCAACTGTACCTGTAAGTGTGAGGGGCTGACGAACGATAACCTTGAGTGTTTCAAGACCGAAGTAATCATCAAGGCTTCTCTTGTTGATAATAACATTACCTGTGCCGGGTACAAGACGAACTCTTGCAACGGACTTCTTTCTTCTACCTGTACCGAAATACTGTGTTACTGCCATTGTTAATTACCTCCCTTACTTAATTTCGCCTGTCCATGCCACGGGCATCTGAGCAGCGTTGTTGTGTTCTGCGCCTTTGTATACTCTAAGACGAGTAAGTGCCTTAGCGCCAAGGCTTGTCTTGGGGAGCATACCCTTTACAGCCATGTACATAGCTCTGTCGGAATGCTTAGCCATCATATCCTTTGCGGATACTTCCTTAAGGCCGCCTACCCAACCTGTGTGGTGACGGTACATTTTCTGGTTAAGCTTGTTACCTGTAAGTACAGCTGCATCGCAGTTGAGGATGATTACATGATCACCACAGTCTGCGTGAGGTGTGAATGTGGGCTTGTTCTTACCGCGAAGGATGCTTGCAGCTTCTGCAGCAACACGTCCTAAGCTCTTGCCTGTAGCATCGATAATATACCAGCTTCTCTTTACTGTGCCGGCATTTTCCATGTAGCTTTTCATTGAAATTACCTCCGTTTTTGTATATTTGAAATAAACCTTGGTTTGTGGTTTTTTTCTTTCAGCATGATGTATTTTAATACACAGGGTTAAAAATGTCAACACCTTTTTTATAAAAAAATAAAAAAGTCTTGAGTATCTCTGGTTTTCTCTTGTTTTCTCTTTAAATCTCTCGTTTTCTCGCGAGGCAAAATGAAAAAATTGTGTTGCAGAGAGATAATATTCGTTGTATAATAAAGAAGATTTGAGGATTTAGACAATCCCTCAGTCGGCGATGCCGACAGCGCTCTTCACACAAGGGAGCCTTGAAAAGCAGGTGATTATATGAGAAAAGCTTTGAGCTATATGCGTAAAGCTGTTGAAGATTACAATATGATAAAGGAAGGCGACCATATTACTGTAGGAATATCGGGTGGCAAGGACAGCCTTACTCTTTTGGTGACGCTGGCGGCACTAAAAAGGTTTTATCCCGAAAAGTTTACACTGTCTGCAATAAGTATCGACATGGGCTTTGAGGGCATGGATTTTTCGCCTATTAAAGAGCTGTGTGAAAAGCTCGATGTGCCCTATTATGTTAAAAAGACAGATATCCGTGAAATCATATTTGATGTAAGACGCGAAAAAAATCCGTGCAGTCTTTGTGCAAACATGCGTCGCGGTGCACTCAATGAGGCTGCAAAGGAGATAGGCAGTAACAAGGTTGCACTTGGGCACCACTATGACGACGTTGTGGAAACCTTTTGGATGAATCAGATTTTTGAGGGCAGATTGGGGTGCTTTTCGCCCGTTACATACCTTGACCGCAAGGAGGTCTGGGTTATAAGACCTATGATTTATATGCCTGAGTGGTTTGTAAAAAGCTTTGCAGAAAAAGAAGAACTGCCCATTGTAAAAAATAAATGCGAGGCAGACGGCAATACAATGCGTGAAGAGGTAAAAAAGCTTTTACGTGATATGGAAGCTAAATTCCCCGGACTGAGGCAAAGGCTTTTTACAGCTATGTGCACTGCAGGAATTTCGGGCTGGAAGGAAGCAAGTGCCGCGGCACAGAAAAACAAGAGAAAGTAGGAAACTTTCTCTTGTTTTTTTGTGTAGAAAGACGTTGAAAATAGCGTAACAGTATGATAAAATAAAATATATGTATATATGAAAAACTTTGAAAAGGAGCCTTGCATATGAAACTTGAAAAAGTTGTTGCAGTAAGAAACAATAAAACGATTTACCGTGACGGAGACGTAAAGATTAAAGTGTTTGATGAAAGCTTTACAAAAGCTGACGTTTTGAACGAGGCTCTTAATCAGGCAATGGTTGAGGAAACAGGTCTTAACGTGCCCGCTATTATTGATGTGGAATGTATTGACGGTAAGTGGGCTATTGTGTCTGAATATATTGAGGGTAAAACTCTTTTACAGCTTATGGAGGAAAATCCCGAAAAAGAAGATGAACTTTTGGAACAAATGGTAGATTTGCATATTGAAATCATTTCAAAGCCTTGCAGAATTATGAATAGACTTCATGACAAGCTGACAGGCAAAATTATGGCAAGTGATTTAGACGCCATAACAAGATTTGATTTTTGCAGAAAAATAATTGAAATGCCCACACGTACAAAAATTTGTCACGGAGATTTTACACCGTCAAATATTGCTGTTGCCGAGGACGGTAAGATGTATATTATTGACTGGTCGCACGCAGCACAGGGCAATGCCGCTGCCGATGTTGCAAGAACGTGTATTTTGTTCTCTCTTGCAGATAGAGGCGACCTTTCGGAAAAATACGTTGATTTATACTGCAAGAAGAACTCGGCAGATAAAGAGTACGTTAAAAAATGGTTCCCGATTGTTGCGGCGGCACTCAGTACGGATGCAAATCCGGATGACAAAGAAAAGCTTTTGGATTGGATAAAAAAATCTCATTTTTAATAAAAAAGGGGAATGGAAAATGAAAATTACAGTATGTATCGGAAGCTCCTGCCATGTTAAGGGCTCAAGAGGTGTTGTTGAGAACCTGCAGAGACTTATCGCGGAGAATAATGTTGGTGACAAGGTTGAGCTTGGCGGCACTTTCTGCCTCGGGCAGTGCCGTGACGGCGTTTGTGTGGAAATGGATAACAAGATTTATTCATTGACCCAAGACAGTACGGAAGACTTTTTTACAAGAGAGGTTATGACGAGAATATAATGATTATTCAGATTTGTATAGGCAGTTCGTGCCATTTAAAGGGTTCGTATGAGCTGGTTGAAAAGTTCAAAAATTCCATCGAAGCACACGATTTGGAAGCAGAGGTTACACTTGCGGGCAGCTTTTGTACAGGCAGATGCAACCGTGACGGAGTAACCGTACAGATTGATGACGAAATCTATACAGGGATTACCCCTGAGGGATTTAAAGAGTTTTTCAACGAGCATGTTTTAAAGAAAAACTGACCGAAAGGAAAATTTGTTATGCCAAACTGTATGACGAGCAAAAAAAGCAATTGTAAAAATTGCTATAAATGTATACGTAATTGTCCTGTTAAGGCGATACGCTTTTCGGGAAATCAGGCTCATATTATCGGTAATGAGTGTATTTTGTGCGGTAGATGCTATACTGTCTGTCCTCAGGATGCAAAGGTAGTTGTAGGCGAGGTTGAAAAGGTAAAGGTGCTTATTCAGTCAGGTGCCCCTGTTGTTGTAAGCCTTGCGCCCTCTTTTATAACAAAGTTTAAATCTGTGGGCATTGAGTCCATGGCAGATTCTCTTAAAAAGCTGGGCTTTTTTGACGCGGAGGAAACAGCCATAGGTGCTACAATTGTAAAAAATGAATACGAAAGAATTTTGCGTGAAGAAAACAGGGATATTATTATATCTTCCTGTTGTCATAGCATAAATTTACTTATACAAAAGTATTATCCTAAGGCACTTGGATATCTTGCGGACGTATTGAGTCCCATGCTCGCTCACGGTGCTGACATCAAAAAGCGTTATGAAAACGCAAAGGTTGTGTTTATAGGACCTTGTATTGCAAAAAAGGATGAGGCAGAACATTACGAAGGATTTATTGATGCTACGCTTACATTTGAAGAGCTTGAGGACTGGTTCAGAGAAGAGGGCATTGAGTTAGAGAAAAATGTTGAAGCCTCGGAAAAGAGCAGAGCAAGGTTTTTCCCTGTGACAGGCGGCGTATTGAAGACTATGGACTGCACGGACCCCGCTTATGATTATATTGCAATCGACGGTATCGAAAACTGTATGGAGGTTTTAAAGGAAATCGAAGAGGGCAATATTACAAAGTGCTTTATTGAAATGTCAGCCTGCACAGGCGGATGCGTGAACGGCCCTGCAATGGGCAAGAAAAAATACTCTCCAGTGAGAGATTATATTAATGTAAAGAATTTTGCAGGCAGGGAAGATTATGATGTAAATCAGCCGGGTGCATTTGATTTGAGAAAGAATTTTGAATATATCGAAAGAAGACTTCAAATGCCCACAGAGGACGAGATTGCCTCGGTTCTTCGTCAAATGGGCAAGTTTAAGATAGGAGACGAGCTCAATTGCGGACTTTGCGGCTACAACACCTGCCGTGACAAGGCAACTGCTGTTTGCCAGGGCAAGGCAGAGGTAAGCATGTGCTTGCCTTTCTTAAAGGAAAAAGCCGAGAGCTTTTCTGATACTATTGTTAAGAATACACCTAACGGACTTATCGCACTTAACGAGAGTTTAGAAGTTCAACAGATAAACGAAGCGGCAAGACGTATGATGAACATACGCTATGCGTCGGATATTTTGGGTGAGCCTGTTGTTCGCATCCTTGACCCGAAGGACTTTTTGGATGTATTGAGCGGCGGCAAGGAGGTACGCAACAAGAGGGTTTATCTTGCGGAATATAAAAGGTATGCAGACCAGACCATTGTATACGACAAGGAATCCAGAATGCTAGTTGCAATACTCCGCGATGTGACAGACGAAGAAAACGAAAGAGAAAAGAAGGAATCTATCAGTCGTCAGACTGTTGAGGTTGCAGATAAGGTTGTTGAAAAGCAGATGCGAATAGTGCAGGAGATTGCATCCCTTTTGGGTGAAACTGCAGCAGAAACAAAGATTGCACTTTCAAAATTGAAGGAGTCGATAACTGATGAATGATTTATGTGCTGAAATCGGCTTTAAAAGCATAAATCACTGGGGTGAAGAGCTCTGCGGAGACCACGTGGATATAGCCCAACAGGACGAGAATTCGACTGTTATAGTGCTTGCTGACGGATTGGGAAGCGGCGTAAAGGCAAGTATTCTTTCCACGTTGACATCAAAGATAATATCCACCATGATGGCGGCAGGCTTGAGCATTGAAGAATGTGTAAAAACCATTGCCGAAACGCTTCCTGTATGCTCCGTAAGAGGCGTTGCATACTCGACGTTTACGATTATTCATCTTATTGATGACGAAAACGCAGACATTATCCAGTACGATAATCCTCAGGTGATAATGCTCCGAGACGGAAAAAACTATGATTATCCCAAAACAGAAATGAATATAGACGGCAAAAAAATATTCCGCTCCAGCATAAAGCTGTGCGAAAACGATATTTTGATTGCAATGAGCGATGGTTGTCCTCATGCAGGGATTGGTATGGCGTACAATTTTGGCTGGAAAAGAGAAGAAATCATCGAGTTTATGGAAATGATGAGCATTTGCGGATACACGGCAAAGAATTTGTCGACAATCCTTGTGGATGAATGCAACAAGCTTTATAACAACAAACCCGGTGACGATACTACGGCTTGCGTTGTAAGGATAAGAAAACGTGAACCGATGAATCTTTTGTTTGGACCGCCCTTTAACCGTGATGACTGTAATCGCATGATGGCGCTGTTCTTTTCAAAGGAAGGCAAGCATATTATATGCGGCGGTACTACAAGCTCTATTGCAGCAAAATACCTTGGTAAGCCGCTTAAAGCGAGCCTTAACTTTGAACGCTCAGATATACCTCCGATTGCCGAAATCGAAGGCGTTGACCTTGTTACGGAGGGCGTTATCACAATTAACAAGGTGGTTGAATACGCAAAGGACTATATTGGCGAAAACCGCCTTTATGAAAACTGGAATTTTAAGCGTGACGGTGCGGCTTTGATTTCGAGGCTACTCTTTGAAGAGGCGACAGACATCAATTTTTATGTGGGAAGAGCAATTAACCCTGCGCACCAGAACCCCGATTTGCCCATTAATTTCAACATCAAGATGAATCTTGTTGAAGAGCTCAGCTCCAGTTTGAGACAAATGGGTAAAAGAATCAAGGTGAGTTATTTCTAATTCTATTTGTGGCAGAAAGGCTATGTGAATAATTATGAGAAAATTTGACACTAAAGTACAGCATCTGAAATATAAAGTTTTGAGAGAGGTTGCCCGCCAGGCGTGGGACGATACCTTACTTGAAAACTTTATGGAGATTCCCAAGATTATTGTACCCGGGGAAGAGCCCACTATGCGTTGCTGTATCAATAAAGAAAGAGCCATTTTGTTTGAAAGAGTAAAAATGGCAATGGGAGGAACAAGGGAAAACCCTAACAATATTGAGGTTTTGCCTATGGCATGTGACAAGTGCCCAGCGAGTGGCTACGAGGTTGTGGCAGACAGCTGCCGTAACTGCCTTGCCCACAGCTGTGAAGAATCCTGTAAGTTCGGTGCAGTATATTTTGACCGTGACCACAGAGCTCATATCGACAAGGATAAGTGCAAAAACTGCGGTCAGTGTGCACAAAACTGCTCGTTCTCCGCTATTGTTAAGAGAGAACGTCCTTGTATGAAAGCCTGCAAAGTTAAGGCAATTAGTGCCGAGGGCGGTAAGAGTGCTGTCATTGATAACTCCAAGTGTATTCAGTGCGGTGCGTGCGTATATAAGTGCCCCTTTGGTGCAATTACGGACAAGAGCTATATCCTCAACGTAATTGATATACTTAAAAAGAGCAAGGAAGGCAAGGGCAAGGTTTATGCAATCGTTGCACCTGCTATTTACAGCCAGTTCAAGTATGCAAAGCTCGGACAGGTTGTGTCGGGTCTTAAAAGCTTAGGCTTTCACACTGTTGTAGAGGCTGCGTTAGGCGGCGATATGGTCGCACTTAAGGAAAGCCGTGAATTAGCAGAAAAGGGCTTTTTGACAACCTCCTGCTGTCCTGCATTTGTGGCATATATCAAATCTGCAATGCCCGATATGGTTGAGCATGTTTCTCACAATTTCTCGCCCATGGTTGAAATGGCAAAGTTCATAAAGGAAACCGACAAGGACGCAAGATGCGTGTTTATAGGCCCCTGTACTGCTAAAAAGGGCGAAGCTAAGCTTGAAAAGAGCAGACCGCATATAGACGAGGTGCTGACCTTTGAAGAATTGCAGGCACTTTTTGACAGCCGTGATATTGAGCTTGAAAGTCTCCCCGAGGATGTGCTTGACAATGCGTCCTACTACGGCAGAATTTTTGCCCGTAGCGGTGGCGTAAGTGAAGCTGCGGCACAGGCATTAAAAGAACAGAATATTGACTTTGAAGCAAAGCCCTTGGTTTGCAACGGTATTGAAGAATGTATGAAGGCTCTTATGATAGCGTCAAAGAAGCTTAAGGCAGGACAGATGCCTGAATACAATTTCATTGAAGGTATGGCATGCTTGGGCGGATGTATCAACGGTGCAGGCTGTCTTACTCACAGCGAAGTAAAAAATAAAATGGAAGTTGACAAATACGGCAAGGAAGCAATGGAAAAATCTATTAAGGATGCCGTTGATGCAGTTATGATTTAACAAATCTGCACTGCAGCTTTGTTGACTAAGTTTGCCCTACGGGCAAGTGAAGTTGCTTCGTAGTGAAGTTTCGCCTATGGCCAAGTGCAAACTTAACTTCACTTCAAACAGTAGGTTTGAAAATTCACAATAAAAAATGGTGCAAACTTTTAGTTTGCACCATTTTTTATCTTATAAAGTTAGTTTTAATCTTTGTTTCTGGCGTGGGGTGGGGAACGCCGTTTTCTTTGCCCAATTCAATACACTTTAAAAGCCATGCCATATTGTGACCCAAGGTCCGCATTGTCTGCATGCCTTCTTCGTCCTTTAAAACATCCTCGGGTGTTGAGCCATGCACCATGTTCCAATATGATGAGGATACCACAGGCATATTGGAGATAGTAAGGTGCTTTGTTAATTGGTCAAGCGTTGCTGTTGTGCCGCCGCGACGAGCAGATGCAACTACAGCACCGGGCTTATAGCGTAAATCCTTACTGCCGGAATAAAAGAGCCTATCCATAAAGCATGTGATAGCACCCGATGCAGAGGCATAATGTACAGGAGAACCGAAAACAAAGCCGTCAAATTCGTTAAGACGGGCAATAACCTCATTTACGCAGTCTGTGTCATTTACGCATTTGCCCATTTTAAAGCAGTACCCGCAACCCATACAACCTGAGTTTGTTTTTGAAATGTTGATGATTTCAGTTTCGATACCGTCCTCGCCCAGTGCATTTGCTACCGCAGAGAGTGCGGTATATGTACAGCCTTCCTTGTGGGGTGAGCCGTTAATTAATAATACCTTCATAAATAAAACCGCCTTTCAAAGAATGCAGGAAAATTGCGGGTCGATGTGGGCATCGACCCATACAAAAAGCCTTTGAGAATATTATATTCTCAAAGGCTTTTAAAATCAATTACTTTTTAATCTTTTTATATTCTTTGAGTAATCTTAAAGGCTCTTTTGCCATGGGGAAAAGTGCCATAAGATTGAATACTGTCATAAGTGCAATGCCGATATCTGCAAGATGCCATGTGTCGGCAGCTGTTGAAAGACCGCCCATGAAAAGCATTGCGAGTGCAAATATTTTGTATAATGTCTGACTTGTCCAGTTGTCTCCAAAGAGATATGCTACGTTGCTTCTTGCGTAGAAAAGTACACCCAAAAGTGTAGATACGCAGAAGAGGAACAAAATCACGGACATGAATACTTCACCTATATAGCCCATGTGGAAGTTCATAGCTTCGTTTAAGATAATGGAGGGGTCATCACTATGTGCAGGATTTGCGATAAGTACAAGCATTGCAGTACATGTACAAATAACGATTGTATCAATAAATACGCCGAATGCTTGGAGTAATCCGCCCTTTACGGGGTTGTCAATATTTGCTGCAGCTGCCGCACAGGGAGCTGAACCGGAGCCTGCTTCGTTGGAGAAAAGACCGCGCTGTGCGCCCATGGATATAACCGCACCCAAAGTGCCACCTACAGCAGGTCTTAAACCGAATGCTTCGTCAAAAATACGCTCAAACACACCGGGAATAGCCTGGTAGTTAATAACCATGAAAATAATTGTAGCAACAAAGTACAATATAGCCATAATGGGGACCATAATATCAAGAACCTTTACTGTTGTGTTCTTACGAAGAACTATAACAGCACAGATAGCCACAAGTGCAATAGATGTGTACAATGGGTCAATATTAAATGTAGACTTAAGGTCAGATGCAACGCTATTGCCGATAACCTGACTGATACCGCCCCAACACAAAAGTGCGCTGACAGCAAATAAAACTGCAATTATGGATTTTTTCTTACCCTGTGCCTTTGCAAAAAGAGCGTGTAAATACTGAGCAGGACCGCCACGGAAACCGCCGTAGAGAGGGTCTTTTTCCTTGTGGAGCTGTGCAAGAGTTGCTTCAATATAAGCTGTGGAGGTGCCTAGAAGAGCTGTAACCCACATCCAGAAAACACTACCCGCACCGCCGAATGCGATAGCCGCTACAACACCAAGAAGGTTACCCATACCAACTCTTGTTGCGGTGGACACGATAAGTGCCTGCAAGCCCGAAAGACCGCCCTTTTGGTTGTCGGGTTTCTTTTCGACTGTGAGACGGAGCATTTCGGGGAAGAAACGCACGATAAGTGCCTTTGTTTTAACTGTAAAATAAATGCCTGTTGGAATCAAAAGGATTGCCAAAAGCGGGATGCCAATTGAAAAACCATTGGGGAGAGTAAAGGTGATGAAGCTGGCATCCGAGAAAATGTAATAAATAAAATCAATTATTTTTTTAAAAATATCCATTTTCCTGTTCCTTTCTGTTGAAATTTTAACAAAGACAGTATATACTATAACCAAGAATAAGTCAAATTGATAATACTTGTAAACATGATAGAAAAATTAGATTGAGGGTTAAGTTATGGACATTAAAACATTGACTACTTTTATATATGTAGCCGAGATGAACAGTTTTACAAAGGCGGCGCAGGCATTGGGGTATACACAGTCAACGGTGTCCTTTCAGATAAAACAGCTTGAGAGCGAGCTTTCTTGTCAGCTTTTTGACAGGATAAATCACTCGGTAAGCCTTACGGAAAAGGGCAGAGAGCTGCTTAATTATGCCCACCGCGTCAAAAAAATGACCGATGAATTGAAAGAAGGCATGGCAAACGACATTGAACCATCTGGGCATGTTACTTTGGCGACGGCATCAAGTCTTTGCCGTAATATGTTGGGCGAAAACTACGCACCTTTTTACAAGGAGCATAAAAATATAACCTTAAAAGTAATCGAGGCAGGAACGGGAGAAATGTTCAGGATGCTTGACCATAACGAGGTTGACATGATACTTACTCTCGACAGCCATATTTATAATACTGATTATATTATAGCCAAGGAAGAGCGGGTCGGGGTGCATTTTATCACTGCACCTGACAGCGATATCAAAGGAAAGGTAAAAATAAAGGATATCATCAACTGCCCCTTTGTCCTCACTGAAAAGGGTATGAGCTATATTAGAATTTTTGAAGAACAGCTCGCTGAAAAATCTCTTGAGATTAAGCCCGTGCTTGAGACGGGCAATGCTGATATTATCTGCGAGATTATAAAAAAAGGCGTGGGTATAGGCTTATTGCCCGACTACGTAACAGATGAGAGGATTAAAAGAGGCGAGCTCAAATACGTTGAGGTTGAGGATATTGAAATCGAAGTATGGAAACAGCTTTTGTACCACAAAAACAAATGGGTATCAAAACAAATGGAAGCAGTGCTTGATTATTGCATAAAAAAAGAGTTTGCATAATGCAAACTCTTTTTTGTTTGTTGTATTATTCAGCTGCTGTTACTGTGAATATCTGGTTTTTGGATGCGTCCTTGGCTTCCTGTGTAACGGAATTGTCAGCATTTACTGTGAGGTAAAGCTCACTATGTACTGCCTTGAACATTACACCGCCTTCTACATCTTCTTTTACAAACATCTGGTTTTCAGCACCTGTAGCACTCCAAAGGATTGCTGCCTTGCCTGCGTCAAGGGAAAGGTCAAGAATATCAATAAGTGTGCCTTCCTGTGTGTAAACAAGTGTGCAGATACCTTCGCCCATTTCTTTAATCTTCCAGTTAGCCGCATCGTCAACCGCATTAACTATCATATAGTTTTCGCCGTCAATTGCACCGAGGTATTTTTCAGTACCGTTTACCTTAATTGTGTAGTCGAGGTTGGATGTATTCTTTTCAACGGGTACAAGCTCAAACACCTTACCGTTTCCTTCGATGCCCGAAACAAGGTTGTCGCCCTTAACATCAATAGAAAGAGAATATCTTTCGCTTTCGAATGTGTAACCGCCGTCAGCGGGATATACAGCAAACTGTTCGTTGATTGCCCATGTACCGCCGTACTGATTGATTGTCATTGTGGGAAGACCCGAGTCGTCAAGCTGGAGAGAAGAGCCGGAATGCTTTGCGAAGAAACGGATTGTATCGCTTGTTTTTTCAATTGCAAATTTTTGAGAAGCATTGCCTTCTTCGTAGTCAGCTAAGATTACGGGAGTTTCGTTGTCTAAGGATGCGTCTGTAACTGTCCATACCTTGCCTGTTTCCTTATCCTTTACTGTGTAATACATAGAATCATCAATTTCGGAAGCAACAGAGCCTTCTGTCTTCTTAGAGAGGATTTCTTCAATGTCTGTAATGCACTTTTCGTACTTTTCGTAATCTGCAAAGTATGTCTTATCTGCACGGTAAAGCATACCGCGGAGAACGTTACAACGGTTGGGATAAATTTCTTCAAGATGTTCAAAGGCTTCTGTGTCACGGCTCATAAAGAAGAGCTTGTTGAATTCAGCAAGGTCCTCTGCCTGATTAGATGCACCGTAGCCGGAAATCGGAATAGCGTCCATACTTTCAGCGTAGCTCCATACGTTGTTGTCGGGGAGTACGTTAGAGTCTAAGATATGACCAAGCTCGTGGCAGAGTGTGCTTGTAATCTGCTGGCTTGTCTGGGGCTCGTAGTTAAGACGAATCCAGATTGCGTTACCGCCGCCGTTAAAGCTGTTAGCACCGTCGCCTGCCTTCCAGTAGAGCATATGCACGTACTGACGGATAGCATAAGGTGTTCTTGCAATAGCTTCGATAGAACGCTCAACCATGGGAACATCTTCTTCGTTACTTACAAATGTGAACTTATGTACCTGACCGGGTGCGTCGCCTTCCATTTCTACTTCGTAGAGCCAGCAGGGGCACTTGTGGCCGCGCCAAATGTCAAATTCGGGTTCATATGTTTTCTTTACGATTTCATACTTTGCAACATGATCGGATGCAAGTGTGCCGCCTACCTGATAGGAAGCTGTGTATGTAAGACATTCCTTGATAAGGTTTGCCTGTTCCTCTGCAGAAAGGCTTAAGTAGTCAGCATCTGCAAACTTGTTTTCGGCATTTGCCATTGCCTGCTGAGTAATCCAGATTTTGTCTGTGAAATATTCATCAGCCGCTCTCTGTAATCTTGCGTCCAAGAGTTTGTAACCGGGAGTCTGTGAAAGAGTGGAGAGAATGGGGCCCGATACGTATTCAAGCTTCCACTGTGCATGTTCACTATCCTTATCAGCTGCTTGAATAACCTTGCCGTCCTTTTCTGTGAGTACCATGTCACAGTGTGCAGGAGTGATTGTATAGTAACCGTCGCCTGTGCTGGTGAGTGTCATCTTCTGCTGAATGTTGGAGTAGTATGTGTACTGAATAAGCTGTACACCCTCTTCAGTCTTTGCGTCGGGAACGTCAAGAGAACGTCCGGAGAGCATATTTACAAAGTAACCCTGTGTATCGTTAATCTTTGCAAAGCGGAAAACCTGGTCGCGATTGTAGTAATCAAAGGGTTCTGTTACGATGTTGGCAAGGTTTTCTTTGTTATAATCTTCAGCAATGATTACGTTGCCTGTTGCGCGGTTAACAATGCGGTAGTAGTTGCCGAAAGGCTGTGTGGAAACCAATACTGCCTGATTTTCCTGGTCCCAGCCTACGAAAGCACCTTTGTCTTCAAAATAGTCACGTACTGCTGTTTCGTCAGTAGAATCACTGCCGTCAAGCTCGCCTAAAGGAGCATATGTGCTCCAACCTTTGTGATACGCTTTATCTGTTACAGTTTCGCCGTCAACTACAACAGATACATTTGCCGCAAATGCGGACACGCTTGATGTTGCCATAAGCATTACAAGCATCAATGAAATAAACTTTTTCATTTCATTCTTCCTTTCATAATATATATTTTTCTAAAAATTAGAAGCTCTTTAATGCCCTGTATAGACACGCCGCCGCTTCTGCGCGTGTGGCATGGTCCTGAGGCTTGAAAACATTTGCATCATTGCCTGTGAGGATATTGAGGTTTGTACAGTTTTTAACACTGTCATATGCCCAAGGGCTTATCATAAAGCTATCGTAATACCTAAGCTCCATATCATAGGGCATGGGACCGTTTGCAATGGTATATGCACGGAATATGATAGTTGCCATTTCTTCACGGGTAATACGCTCGTTGGGAGCAAAGGTGTTTTCATCAATGCCTTTTATAATACCGCGCTTGTAGCATGTTTCAATCCAGCCGGAATACCACGCATTTTCCGAAACATCCTCAAACTGATTTGAATAGGGCATTGATACGAGAGAAAACGCTCTTGCAACCATTGCAGTGAATTCAGCTCTTGTTATGTGATAATCCGGAACAAAGCGTATATCTTCTCTGCCCGATACGATGCCTGCCTGATAAAGAGAGGCTATCATGCCCTCGCACCAGTGAGAGGTAATGTCACGGAAGGGATGCTCCGTTGTTGCCTCAAGTTCAACGGGTGTCATGGGCGAGAGGGGAACCTCGGTTTGGGGGTCATCGGCGTAATCGGATGCAATCTGCAACGGAAGCGAACGAAGAGAATCGCTTACAACGCCTGTGTATGAGCATATGGGAGTAACCTCATAGACAATATACTGACCAACCATATCCTCTGTAAACTCAAGATAGTCCTGATTGGGAATACCGATAGGCTCGTAATGACCGTCATAGCTTGATGAAATATACCACCTCGTTGCACTGATGTCAGCATCGGGGGCATCGGTCATGTTGTTGATGTAAACATAGCTGCCACGTAAAAAGTCGCCGTATTCACCGCCTGTAACGACTATTTCTGTTGCGGAAAGCTCAGCGGGAATAATTGAAATATCGTCAAAAATGAGACCTACAAATTCGTCCGACTTTATGTGAAGCACAAGTCTTCCGACAATTGTTTCGTCAACACTGAAAGGAATGCGAGTATCCTCGAGAGGATTGTATTGTGCAAAGGGAATATATTCGCCTGTGTACGCATCGGCAATAAATGCCGTTATCGTACCTTCGCCAAAGCCTGCATCGGCTGAATAAACATAATACTCACCCTCTAAAAGCTCCATATACGAGTTGTTAACAACAAGACACTCGCTGTCGGGTGAATATACATGCCCTGCCTTGTCACCGTCGTAGTCAATAATTGAGAAAACTGAACCGTCGGAGGCTGTCCACCATTCGTTAGCATCTTTTAATTCAAAACCGCCGTCACCGATTGCATCCTCTGAAACAGATATAGTAAGCTCGCGCGAAAGCTCGCCGAATTCGGACCGTATTACATACTCACCGGATTTGGCATCGTTTAGAACGATGATTTCCCCATTTTCGAGGAAAACGCCTTCGCCCTCTGGAGCTATTGTAACCTTAGGCTCGCATTCATCCATGATTTCGCCAAGCTGATTTAAAACGTTTGAATAACAGGGCAGAACAGTCATTTCAGAAGGAATCTGTATATTGCCCGGTGCGTGGATTGATAATGAGGACGGTGCAACGCTTTCCACCCCTAAGAACACATTGTCAACGTAAATTGGTCTGTCGGAGGGGGCGTAAAAATTGAGCGAGAGGTCATAAAGACCTGTGTCCTCAATCAAAAACGCACTTGTAACCCGGCTTTCCTCACCGCCTATGCCCGTGATGTTGATTTCAGCATAACCGGAGGAAGCAAAGGAAAGGTTTGAAATATATACAGGCGAAGAGGAGAACTCTTCATCACTTCTCACATCGGCACGGAAAACATACATATGCCCTGCCAGAAGAAGCAGCTGTTTTGAATAGCTTACCGATGCAAATTTGCCCCATTCGCCACTGTTTGATGCGAAAAGCGAAAGACAACCATCTATATAATTAAGGTCATCATCTGACTGCCAGAGAGATGATGGAGACTCAAAGCCCGGGTCAGAAAGCAGGTTTTTTGTTGTTGTAACAGTGATTGAGGCAGTCTCAATCTCATTGCCTACATCTGCCGATGCTGTGATAGTAAACTGACAATTTGCCGGAGCGTCGGGATAAACACGCATATAACCCGAGGATTCGTCAAAAACTATACCGTCGGGAAGATTGTCAATAGATACCTCTAAATTCTTTGCAAGGATGTTTATCGGTACATCGTCCGAATCGTATATAGTCAAAGTGTAGTGATAATCAGCATAACCGTTTTCGGGAATAAATACACTTTCCGGTCCCGAAAGACTGGTGTATTCGGGAACGCGGGTTTCGGGAACTATTGATACAGAATCGATAGAAAAGCCTATGAGGGAATCGCCACCGTCAAAGGTGATTATAAGAGAAGGGTCAGATTTTTCAGTTGCCATAAAGGATGCAGAAACAAGTGACCATTCAAACCCCACGTCGGATATGTCAATATAAAGCTCATCGCCACCTCTGCCTATGTACGCCTGTGCTGTGGGAGTAGTTTCGCCTCCGACAGGGTTCATAACATATGCGTAAAACGTATAAAATTTGCCCTCTTCAAGGTGAACAGAATCGTTATATTCAAGAATATGCCCGTAAGTAGAGGAATCCTCATCACCAAAGGGGTTAATAACCTGCAAGCCCCATTCGCCCTCGTAGGCACAAAATGAATCACGCATACCGCCCGTCCAGAAATCGGCAGCATCTTCTGCCTCAAAATCACCGTTGGTGATAATGCTGTCCTCATTAGCTGATATAGCTAATGGCATAAGCGAAAAAATATGTATTATAAATATGAATAGGGATAGTCCCTTTTTGAAAATGGTTTTCATAGTCATCGTCCTAAAAATAATTGTAATATATGTAATAGCGTAAGGTGCATAACCATACACAATAATTATACCACCATATTGCACAAATGTCTATAAAAACCGCGAGTAAAAAGTATTAATTTTTTGTGATAATATACAAATTATAAGTGCAGAATGCAGAACGCAAAACGAAGGAAAGAATAAATTTATATATAAAAAGAGGGTTCCTCTTTTATTTTTTATGTTTTTACCAAATGGGGACAGACCCCAAATGGCAAAAATTTACCAAAAGGGGTCTGTCCCCATTTGGTAAATTGTGCAAAGTTATACACAAAAAGAGGGTGTTGCGTTAAGCAATAACCTCTTTTTGGGGCTGATTGAGTTTAGATACAGAATGGACAAACCGAATGAGAATGCGATGTCTGCCTCGCGTTCGACCGTTGCCCGAGGCAGTACGTGTGTACGCCTCGGGTTCGCAAGACCGATAACACAAAACATAAAAACAAAACAACCCGAATTCGTCGGGTTGTTTCATAAGAAAAATTACTAAAAAAATTCAATTAGCAATTTTTAAAATTTGTTTTGTGTGGTCTGAGCATTTTAATGCGGTCTTTGTTATTCAACAATGCGGGTCCAACCGAAGGTGTCTTCAATTACACCTGACTGAATGCCTGTAATTGTATCGTAAAGCATCTGAGAAACTTCGCCGATTTCGCCGCCGCCGATAATCATCTTCTTGCCCTTGTGGCACAATTCGCCAACGGGTGAGATAACAGCCGCTGTACCTGTACCGAATACTTCTTCGAGTGTGCCGTTATCGTATGCTTCCAAGATTTCGTCGATAGAAATTCTCTTTTCACTTACGGGGATGTTCTTGCTCTTTAACACCTGAATAACGCTGTCGCGTGTGATTCCCGGGAGGATCGAGCCGTTTAATGCGGGTGTTACAACTTCGCCTGCTATTTTAAAGAAGATGTTCATTGCGCCAACTTCTTCGATGTACTTACGTTCAACACCGTCAAGCCAGAGCACCTGGGAATAGCCCTTTTCGCCTGCCACTACCTGACCCTTTAATGAAACTGCGTAGTTACCTGCAGCTTTTGCAAAGCCCATACCGCCGCGTACTGCACGAACGTATTCGTCCTCAACATAAATTTTAACAGGGTTCAAGCCTTCTGCGTAGTAAGGACCTACGGGAGAAAGGATAACCATGAATTTGTATGTATGAGAGGGGTGAACGCCCAAAAATACATCAGTTGCAAAAATAAAGGGACGGATATAGAGT